>JBEKXZ010000003.1:0-237703 GCA_049511495.1 Bryobacteraceae bacterium
CATGGCTGTCCCAACATTGATATGGCTGGTTGCGGCAAACTCTGCCTTTGCAGTAGATTAGCATCGGCATGAATCAAGATCGATTTGGACGGCGGCTGCGGTTCTCTAACACAATGGAGGGCGATGAATGCCGGACGAAGCGTTTTTTCGCAGTTGATGGACTTCTTGCCGCTGCCGGAGTTTCGGCGATGCGTCGAGCGCTATCGCGGAGATTATAGGGTTCAGAGTTTCTCGTGTCTGGATCAGTTTTTGTCCCTGGCCTTCGCACAGGTGACTTACCGGGAAAGCCTTCGCGACATCGAGGCGTGTCTGCGGGCGATGCAGCCGCGGCTGTATCACATGGGTTTCCGAGGCAAGGTCTCGCGTAACAATCTGGCGAACGCTAACCAGCAGCGCGATTGGCGCATCTACGCGGACTTGGCACAATTGCTGATTTCCGAGGCGCGGTCGTTGTATGCTCACGATGAATTCGGCGTCGAACTAGAAGAAACCGTCTACGCGCTGGACTCTACCACGATTGATCTCTGCCTGTCTCTGTTTCCCTGGGCTCCTTGGGAACGCAGCAAAGCCGCCGTCAAGATGCATACGCTGCTGGATGTGCGAGGCAGCATCCCCAGCTTCATTCACATCACGCCCGCCCGTGTTCACGACGTGACGGTGCTCGATGAGATCGTGCTCGAACCAGGCGCCTTCTACATCATGGATCGAGGCTACATCCATTTCGCCCGGCTGTACCGCTTTACCCTGGCCGCATCCTTCTTTGTGGTGCGGGCCAGGGAGAACATGCGCTACCGTCGACGCTACTCCCACGCTGTGGACAAAACGACCGGCCTCCGCTCTGATCAGACAATCATTCTGACGGGACAAGACTCTTCTCATGACTATCCTGCTCCCGCCCGCCGCGTTCACTACTTTGACGGAGAACACCAGCGGCAACTCGCTTTCCTGACGAATAACTTCGCTGTGCCTGCTTTGACCATTGCGGAACTGTATCGTAGTCGCTGGGCCGTGGAACTCTTCTTCAAATGGGTCAAGCAGCACCTGCGCATCAAACGTTTTTACGGAACCTCCGAGAACGCCGTCAAGACCCAGATCTGGATCGCCATGAGCGTCTACCTGCTCGTCGCAATTCTCAAGAAGCGCCTGGGGGTGCGAGCCAGCCTCTACAGAATTCTACAGATCCTGAGCGTCACAGCTTTCGAAAAAATGCCCATTTTGCATGCAATCGACGCATCCGAACAAGAACTTCCCCTCGACGACCCGTCCAATCAACTGAGTCTATTCAACTAACGTTGGGACAGCTATGCGTCTGTCCCCTTTACGCCCCTTACGCCAAGAACATGTCTACGCCAAATAGAAATGTCCTAACAAGAACATGTCAACGCCAAATAGAAATGTCCTAACAAGAA
This sequence comes from Bryobacteraceae bacterium, assembly GCA_049511495.1. Classification (GTDB taxonomy): domain Bacteria; phylum Acidobacteriota; class Terriglobia; order Bryobacterales; family Bryobacteraceae; genus Bog-375. The sequence continues at coordinate 1,410 of JBEKXZ010000003.1, forward strand.
CAATGTCAACGCCAAATAGAAATGTCCTAACAAGAACATTGACACTTGTTAGATTTTCATGGTAAACTCCCCGCAGTTTTCTCGGGGCGGTGATGCTCCTGCAGAAACCAGAACGGGTAAAAGGAGAATGTTTCAATGTGCAAACGTCTTCGCGCAATCGCAGTCGCAGTCGGCGTGCTCGCCCTCTGCGCAGTCACTTGCATGCCGGCAATGGCCTACTCATGGGGTTCGTGTAGTCGATACGCAACCTACAGTGAAAACGGTTATAACCTGTTAACCGACGAATGGGGCGCGTCATCCGGCCAGTGCGTCTATGCCAACAGCTCCACCAATTGGTGGTCAGTAGCGGATTACCCCAACGGCAGCGGTGTCCAGGCGTACCCCGACACGGAAGTCGGCTTGGGCAACGTAAACCTCAGTTCCCTCAGTTCCGTAACCTCGTCGTTCAACTTTTCGGTGCCAAGCGGCGCATCTTTCGACGCAGCCTACGATCTCTGGACGAATGGTAACGTGGACGAAGTGATGGTCTGGGAGGATTGGAACAACAACGGCCCTATCGCCAGCTCGTACAATTGCAACCAACTTGGCGTCAGTGGCTGCCCCTTCGCCACCAACGTCTCCATCGATGGCGTTACTTACGACGTCTTTCAGGGCTACACGAACCACAACGTCGTTTCCTTCCTGCGCACCTCGAAGACGACGAGCGGCAGTGTGAATCTTCTGGATTTAATGAATTGGCTTGCGGACCAGGGCAAGCTCGACAGCAAGACGTTCTCCACGGCAGATTTCGGCTTTGAAATCACGAAAACTGAAGGTTCTCAAACCTTCACGGTGAATTCCTACAGCCTCAGCACAAGCACCGGCGGCGGCTGCACGCCCACCCCAATCACCCCGTATATCTCCGTGAACGGCGGCTCATCCTGGGCTGAGGAAACCAGCGCCACCGTGAGCTCCACAAGCACGGACGTGGACCTTGGCCCGCAGCCCATATCCGGCGGATCATGGAGCTGGTCCGGCCCCGACGGATATAAATCCACCTCGCGCCAGATCGACGACATTCCGCTGACAACGGGCTCCAACGTGTATACGGCGACCTACACCAACTCCTCCGGCTGCAAGAGCACGCAGGCCTTTACCATCACGGTGAACTAACCCCCGTAACGGGGAGCTCCACGCGTCACACCCGGCATCGGCGCCGTTGATCGCCCAAAGCGCTAACGGCGCCGAGATCGACCAATTAATAATTAATTGGGTGCAAGGAATAACGGGGGACGGCCTGAACTGCGCAATTCGTGCCCGGAACTCAGGTCACATTTACCAAGGTAAAGGGGACAAGTTAAAGGGGCCAAGGTAAAGGGGACGGCCTGAACTGGGCGACTTTTTCAGGTCCTGCGCAGACTCGAGCGCCGCCCGCGAAGCCGCTGTCTTCCCGCAATCACCCTCGCCACACCATGGTGGCCGCATCCACAGGGCCGCCCTTCCATCCATTGGTAGAATGAATGTAGCGTTAACTACGCTTTTCGTTTCCACGTTTGGCGGGTTCCGGCGTCATCTCTGTTAGGAACCTGTGACGACTGTAGTTTACAGCCAGATGAGCGAAGTCATCGACCCGGGACTGGAGCTGCTCGAGCGGCAGAACCGCTTTGTTAATGAGCACTTGCGGCGGATCTTCGTGCAGATTTATCGAATTGTGCGCAACCGCGCCGACGCTCAGGATTTGACCCAGGAAACGTTCATCAAGGCGCTCCAGCGGCAGGAACAGCTCAAGGATGAGCAGAAAGCCGCTCACTGGCTATCGAGAATCGCGACCAACACGGCCATCGACTTCATGCGGCGCAGCGGACGCGCCTCGTTTTGTGACATTGAGATGGCCCCGCCGAGCGTCGCGGAGAGCCCGGAGCAGGAACTGCTGCGGAGTGAGCATCGCGATTATCTGGAAGATGGACTGCGCCTTTTGAGCCCGCGCGAGCGGGCGGCGCTGATCCTGCGCGACGTGGAGGGTTTGCCGGCGGAGGAAGTGGCGCGGCACCTCAACTGCTCGAAGGCCACGGTGCGTTCGCACATCGCCAATGCGCGCACCAAGTTTCGCAAGTACGTGGAGAGAAGAAAGCGGTAAGCAGATGAAACATCCCAACCGGGAGACATTGGCGTTGCACGCGGGAGGCGACCTCGCTCCCATCGCCCGCTGGCGTGCCCGGCGCCACCTGGCGCGCTGCGCGGAATGCCGGGAGGAAGTTGCCCGCTTCGTGCAGCTTCGCCAGCTCCTGCCCTCGCTCGACGATTCCCAGGACATCCACTGGAGCCGGCTGGCGGCGGAGATGAAAGCCAACATCCGGCTGGGCCTGGCCGCTGGCGAGTGTGTGCGCCCCGATCAGCCCGCCGGCGCGGGTGCGATCTGGTCGGGCGCGCGGGTTGCCGTCGCGCTGGCCAGTGTGGCCGTGTTGCTGGCAACCGGCGTGGTGCTCGAACACCCCGGCCCAACCGTGGCCCGCGACACCGGAGTGGTGGTGCAGGCCACCGCCGATGGCGTCCAGGTGCGCGAGGGCGGCCAGTCGCTCGGGCTCATGCATTCCGGCACCAGTCGAGAAGCGGTCACTTACCAGGTGGGCGCCCAGGGTTCGGTGGAGGCCCGTTACGTGGATTCGGTAACCGGCTACGTCACGGTGAATAAAGTCGATGTCGAATAAGCGGCAAATCGCATTGCTGGTCCTGCTCGGCGCCGGCGCCGCCCTGGCGCAGGACGTGCCGCTGGAGGGCCGCGTCAATATCAACCTCGGCAAGGATTCGCCGGTCGCCCTGGTCGGTATGTCCACCGGCGATTCGCACACCAGTTCGCGCGGCGCCGCCCTGGTGCTCGATCTCCACATGGCGCTCACCCTGCGCAACACCGGCGCCGCCCGCATCCACGGCGTGGCGCTGCGCGTGGTCTCGCAGGAGGTCACCGTCGGCGGCAAAGGCTCGGTTTCCATCCCCAGCCTTAACATCGGCCCCGGCGAATCTTTCCCGGTGCGCATCGACATGCAGTTGATGCGTCCCACGCAGGTGACCGGCGGCCCGTTGGTGGATGTCAATTTGGACGGCGTGCTCTTCGAGGATCTCTCCTGCTACGGTCCCGACCGGCTGAGTTCCTGCCGCACCATGACCGCCTGGGATCTGGAAGCGCAACGCGACCGCGAGCACTTCAAGCGCATTCTGGCGCAGGCCGGCCCCAAGGGCCTGCAGCAGGCCATGCTCGAAAGCATCTCCCGCCAGTCGGCGCGGCCGCAACTGGATGTGCGCGTGCTGCGCGGGCCCGCCGTCGCCTCCGCCGCGCAGGGCCCCGTGCGCACCGAACAGTTTGCGTTTCTCGATTTTCCCGATTCGCCCTTGCAGCTAACCGACGGCTCGGCGCAGGTGGCCGGCAATGAGGCGCGCGCGCCGCGCATCCAGGTGAGCAACCGCTCGACGCAATCGATCAAGTACGTGGAACTCGGCTGGCTGGTGAGCGACCCCAGCGGCCAACAGTACCTCGCTGCTTCGCTGCCCGCCTCCGATCCCAGCCTCTACCTGCCCGCCGGCAAGACCGCCCGCATCGAGCAGGATACCGCCCTGCACTTCACCCGCGGGGGCCAACCCGTCAGCATCCGGAGCGCGGTCGGCTTCGTCAGCCGCGTGCAGTTCGCCGATGGCAAGCTGTGGGTGCCCAGCCGCGCCGATCTCGAACGGGGTTCGCTGGTCAAGGTGCTCCCGGCTTCGGCCGAAGAGCAGCGCCTCGACGATCTTTACCTGAAGCGCGGCCTGGACTCGCTGGTTCAGGAACTCAAGAAATACTGAAGCGCTCGGCTTCCCCGGCCGCCTTCTGCCGACGCAGCCGGCGGCGGCAGTTTCCAAACCCGTATTGGTTGCTGCTCCTCCGGGAGTCGCTACTGAACCAGGAAAGCCTGAAAAGTATGTATATACTTCCAGGCCGCGAACTTGGCCCTTGTGGGCTCATCCCTGCCGCCGATTTCGGAACCAGCACGGCAGGGCTTCGATTCGACTGGCAATCGGAGCTGCGGGGGCAGCACGCATTCCAATCTCTTCCGACTCTGCGAGAACCTTTTCGTTATCGTCTGCAGCCGCCGAGATTCATCCCGACGTTGAGAATAGCTAACTAAAGAGACGTTATGAATCGCTAACCAAAGACATGATGTCGCCGGGTAGGCCCGAAAGCTATGATGCTATCGGACGGCTCCGAGCCGTCAGCGGGAACACACGTGGATCAACTCGCGAAGCAGACTGCCGAGATCGCCCTACGGCTCGCCGCGCTTCCCGCCGATGAATTGCGCAATAATACCGAAGCTCTCAACTCCATCGAACAACTGGCGCTACAGATACTGAAGGAAGTCTCGGCAGTTCGTGCCGGCAATAATCATGTGGTCGGCGAAACCAGCGGGATGTGGCGCGCCAGGCAAACCGTGCAGCGGCAGTGACTGCGCCGCCGGCCGGGTGGCTTTGCCGCTCCTGCGATGGATTGGAACACTCCGCCACAACCAGCAAACGCGACGCCTGAAGATACGCAGTTGAGTCGAGTTACCTGGAACAGCATGGTATCGACAGTAGTCCAGCACAACCTTGCGGAGCCATGCACCGACCTGGTAGGGCGCGGGCACGATCTGGCGTTTGGGGACGGCGTCGGGTGATCGTGGAAAGCGAGGCGGCAGGCGGACGCTTTTGGAGGCCCCCCTGGCTCGATCAACACGCGAATCACGGCGGTGCGTAAACTGGGCAGTGGCAGGTGTGGCCTCCCCAACCCACCAGCGATACAATTCGAGCGGATTAGGGGAGAAAAAGGAGATTCCGAATGCTACCGACGATGCGAAACGTTCTCATCGCTTTCCTGTTGACTGCGGCTGTATATGCTCAGCCGGTGAACCCCGCACTGCTCGAGCGGCCCTGGCCAGCCTGGTGGATCGCACACCCGGCTGCATCGCCGACGGACTTCGGCGTTTTCCACTTCCGGAAAGCGTTCCCGCTGGCTGCGAAGCCGGAGCGATTTGTTGTTCACGTCTCGGCCGACAACCGCTACCGGTTGTTTGCGAATGGACAGTCTGTCTCGACGGGACCGGCGCAGAGCGACTTGCTCCATTGGCGTTTCGAAACCGTCGATCTGGCGCCATATCTTCGGGCGGGAAACAACGTTCTTGCCGCGGTGGTGTGGAATGGCGGCCTGGTGGGCAGGCCGATGGCTCAAATCAGCCATCGCACGGGCTTTGTCCTGCAATCCGACGACCCGGCCAACAAGGCAGTGAACACGAACAGCACCTGGAAAGTGACCGAGGATACGGCGTATCAGCAGATCGTCTACAAGGATAACGACCCGCGCTTTCAATGGAACTACTATGTCGCTGGCGCGACGGAGCGTGTGGATGCAGCCAAGTATCCGTGGGGATGGGAGCAGCCCGCCTTCGACGACTCGACGTGGCTCCCGGCGTCGCAAATCGACCTGGGCGCTCCGGCGGGAATCGAAAGCCACCAGCGCTGGCAACTGAAGCCTCGCTCCGTGCCGTTGCTGACCGAAGATCCTCAGAGGTTCGAGCGCGTCGCACGAGCCGAGGGGGCGGAGGTTGCGCCGCCGTTCGTAAAAGGGTCTGCCCCGATCCGGATCCGCGCGAACAGCCAAGCCACCATCCTTCTCGACCAGGGAACACTGACGACCGGCTACCCGGTTCTGTGGGTTAGCGGCGGGAGGGGCGCGCAGGTTCATGTGACGTATTCGGAGTCTTTGTACGACAGCAAAGGCGGGAAGGGCGACCGGAATCAAGTCGTTGGCAAACACGTCATGGGGCCGGAGGACGACTTCCTGCCGGATGGAGCGAAACGCGAATACCGCCCGCTGTGGACGCGCAATTGGCGCTGGGTGCAACTCGACATTCGGACACTCGCGGACCCTCTCGTCATCGACGATTTCTCGAGCCTCCGCTGCGTGTATCCGGCAGCCCGCGCGGCCGTTTTTGAGAGCGACTCCGAAAAGCTGCAACCGATCTGGGACGCAGCCTGGCGCACACTTGCGCTCAACGCTCAGGAGACTTTCATTAGCGACCTGTCCTGGGAACGCCTGCAATACGTCGCCGATACCAAGGTGCAGGCGTTGACCTGGCTCGCTCTCACGGGCGACGACCGGCTGGTGCGGCTTGCGATCGAGGATTTCGATGCCTCGCGTGTCCCGTCCGGACTGACCCAGAGCCGATATCCCGCGAACCTCGAACAGTTTATCGCGACGTTTTCGCTCTACTGGGTGTCGATGGTGCACGACCATTGGATGTACCGCGGCGACGACCAGTTCACGCGGCAGTTTCTGCCTGGCATCGGCAACGTGCTCGGATGGTGGGAGGAGCAGGTAAAGACGCGGGGAAACCGGCCGGTGCAGTGGGCATGGAGCCCGATCGGGGATAAGTTCCTGTTCTCGCTCACGCTGCAGGAAAGTGCCGAACTGTTCGAGCATTTCGGAGAGAATTACGAGGCCATACGGTACCGTCAACTCGCCGCGGATCTCAACCGCGAGACGTACGCGTCGAACTTCGATCCGCAGCGCGGTCTCCTGCGGGATACGCCAGAGCGCGGCTACACGGAGGAGGTGAACACGCTCGCCGTGCTCGCGGATGCCGTTCCGCGCGGTGCGCAACGGGGCCTGATGGAACGCATGTTGCAAGATCCGTCCGTGGTGAGGCCGGAGATGTTTTTCCGCTATTATTTCGGGCGTGCACTCAAGAAGACGGGACTGGGCGACCGCTACATCGAGAATCTCGAACCCTGGGAGAATATGATGCGCGACGGCATGCAAACGTTTGGGGAAGCGACGAAGAACTCGCGCTCGGATTGCCACCCATGGGGAGTCAGTCCGGCATTCGAGTTCCTCGCTACGGTTGCGGGGATTGAGCCTGCTTCGCCCGGCTTCCTGACCGTGCGCATCGAACCCGCGCCCGGCTCGCTGCGGCACGTCCATGCCCGCGTGCCGCATCCCCTCGGCCCCATTGAGGTGTGGCTCGACCGGACCGGCGACGGCCTGCGTGCGCGCGTGTCGCTGCCTCCAGGTCTGGCGGGTGTATTCGCATGGAAGGGGCAGGAGCAGCCAATTCGAGGGACCACAGAACTGAGATTCTGAGTAAACGACAACTCCAACGAACCTTCGCAAGCCGCTGAAAAAGAAGCTGAAATTGAAGCGAGCGTAAGAATCCCGGAGCTTCCACCGAAATCGGCGTACCGCGTCTCCCAGGAAGGCGGGAACGCGGAAGTTTACGCTCAGAGAAGGAGCGGACGCTTCGCGCCGTTGCTTGCTAATGGAGCAGGCGCGTGTTTGAAAAGCCGCAAAGAGCCCGAAACAAGGGTTATTTCTGGCTTTTGTTACGGATCTCTTGCAGGCGCTTCGCGAGATACTCCTCGTATTCCTCTTTCAATGCCGGGTCGTGTGGTCTGCTGTAAATATCGCTGGATTTGTACTTGCCTTCGTCGAACTTCTTCTTGGTCCACTCATCGTGAATGTGGGTGGTGTCGGCTTGGTCCACGATCCCCTCGATCAACTGGGGCGGAACGAAGGTGACACCCTCGGGATCGCCGATCACCACATCGCCAGGCATGACGGTCACGTCGCCGATGCGAATCGGAACGTTCACCGCGGCCACCGTGACGCCACCAATGGCGCTCGGATGCACGCCGCGGAAGTAAGCCGGCATGTCGATCTCGGCGATGCCTTCCAGATCGCGTATGCTGCCATCCACCACCAGGCCGCCGCCCTTGGTGGCCCGCATGATGTAGTGGAAGAGATTGTCGCCGACGATGGTGCCACCCTCTTTCTTTCCGTAGAGGTCCACGACCAGGACGTCGCCGGGCTGCAGCATGTCGATAACGGTCTGGTTTCCCAGGTGGTCGATGCCTTTCGCGTGAGCCTTGGCGTACACCACGGCGTCCAGGTCGGGGCGCGCCGGCATGAAAGCCAAGGTGAGGGCGCGGCCTACCATTTTCTTGGAGGGATGGAGAATCTGCCAGCCGTCGGTGTACTGGCCGTAGGGGCGGCCGCGGCCGCCACCCGGGCCCCCGGCGCCGCCGCCTCTTCCTGCCGGTGCGGCGGCGCCTCCGGACCAATCGATCCCGATCTCTTCACTGGAAAGGCCGCGCGCCCGTTCCAGCAGGCTGTCGGAAACCTTGGGCCGCCCGTCGGCGAAGCGTTCCCCGGTCCAGGCCGGCGTGTATTCGATCATCTGCTCGCGGGTCCAGGTCCACAACTGCGCGTGGGCGGGCGCGGGCGCCAGGATGGGCAGTGCCCAGGCGCTCAGAGCGAGCGCCATGTAGCCGAAATCTCGGTTGCGAATCATGGTGAGTATTATGCTCCTTTCGGGGTCAACCGCGTTGGCTTGCTTCTTCCGCCTTTATCCTGCTCCAGAGCCAGTCGCCGGAGCGCTCGTGGTCCCATTGCGGGGTGGGCTCAAAATAGGTGGCGCCGCGGGCCAGATGCTGCCGGACCACCTCCTCGTTCAAAGTGACACCAAGGCCGGGCTTGTCCGGAACCGCGATAAATCCTTTGTTGATGATGGGCTTCTCGACGCCCTCCACCAAGTCCTGCCACCACGGCACATCCAGCGAGTGGTTCTCGCAGGCCAGGAAGTTCTCCGTGGCGGCGGCGCAGTGAACGCTCGCCATGGCGCCGATGGGAGTGCCGGCATAGTGCATGGCCATGGGCACGCCCAACTCCATAGCAGCGTTGCCGATCTTGTGCGTCTCCAGGATTCCGCCGGAAGTGGAAATGTCCGGATGAATCTTGCTGACGGCGTGATTCTGACACAACTTGATGAAGTCTTCCTTCAGGTAAATGTCCTCACCGGTCAGGATCGGCGTGGGGCTGTTGTCCGTGATGTGCTTCAGCATGTCGGTATACTGCCAGGGGATCACGTCCTCCATCCAGGAGAGGTTGAACTTCTCGTAAGCCTTCCCCAGCCGGATGATGGAGTTCACGCCCAGGTGGCCGAGGTGATCCATGGACAGGGGAATCTCCATGCCGACGGCCTCGCGCGCCGCCTGCACATATTCGGAGAGCTTCTCGATGCCCAATTCGGTTACCTCGGTGGCGACGAAGGGATGCGGCAGTACTCTGCGCTCCCACGAGGTCATCTCCGAGGGCGCGGTCACCGTGCCGGGAATCTTCTGCACCAGGTTGATGCCTACGTCCATCTTCAGCCAGGTGAGGCCCATCTCCTCCTTGCGGGCTTTCAGGCGTTGGGCGAAGACTTTCGGGTCTTGCGATTCTTCGGTGTCGGCGTAAATTCTGACGCGCTCGCGGAACTTGCCGCCCAACATCTGGTAGATGGGTACGTTGTACACTTTGCCGGCGATGTCCCAGAGGGCCTCTTCGACCGCTACCACGCCACCGGCCTGCCGGCCATGGAAACCGAACTGTTTGATCTTCTGGAAGAGAAAAGTGATGTTGAGCGGGTTCTCATTCAACAGGCGGCTTTTCAGAAACAGCGCATAGGTCGGGCTGGCGCCGTCGCGGACTTCGCCCAGTCCGTAGACGCCCTGGTTGGTGTCGAGGCGGATGATGGGGCAAGGGCTCGGCCCCGGTTTCGTCACGACCGCCACGCGAAGGTCGGTGATCCTGAGCGCGGAGGGGCTCGAGTTGGTGTTGACATTTTGTTGAGCTGGCTGTTCGGCCGCGGCTTCCCGCGACAAGAGCGCGCCGCCCACGATCCCGGCCGAGGTCTTGAACAGATCCCGCCGACCCATCTTGCCATTGTGTTTAAACATTATCGTTCTCCCCTATCTCTCTGCCGGGTTGTCCCGGCTAGCTTCCGATTGTTCACTTCTCCCTTTCGAACTGCCTGGTCGCATCACAACTTTCCCATGTCTTTGCACTGGTTGCCAGTGGGCCGTGCATGGCCGGTCCACGCGGAGAAGTACCAGTGTAGCTCCAACAAGACTTGCCGGCGGGCGGGAGTTCTGTTCCCCAGGGCGAGTTGAAACCCGGACAGGGCGCGGCAATTTCCGGGGCATTGGCGGTGCCTCAACCCACCAGTGAGTTTAACAACGTGCGTCCCGACGCGGTGAACGGGTCGGCGTGTGCCGTCGGATCGTTGAGTTCGAGCTGGTTATGCGTCAGAATATTGGACTGGATGTGGGATGCGAACCGGCGTTCGACTTTGATTGGCTCGTCATCCTCGATTGCCCGCCCGCGCTGCCGGGCGGCGGTAATGCGCAGACCGACTGCGGTTTTGCCTACATGCTGACGCTGTTGAATCGGGCCAACGCCGAAGCCAAGGCGTAGCGCCCCGGAGCTCGAGAGGCTTCCAAGGAGAACGTAGCCGTGAACCTCGAAATCTCACGAAGAAGATTGATGCAAACCGCGGGCATCGCGGCTTTCGCATCTCCGGCGAGTGCCGCTGGCGACATGCCCGCGCCCCGCTTTGAAGGAAAGGACACGCCCAAGATCGCGCTCTCCGCCGGCGACGGCCGCGCGGGCGCCGGCTTCGGTGGCGGACGCGGGGGAGCCGGCGGCGGAGTGCCAGGCGGCGCGCAAGGTGCGCCACAAGGCGCCACGCCCAGTAGCCCCCAGCCAGCGCCCCCGGCCAATCCGCCCGTGGACTCCGCGCGCCGCATCAAGCAACTCGGCGTCGACTGGGTGCTTTCCGGCGGTGGCCCGATCCCCTGGGACGAAACTCGCCTCAAAGAGCAGATGGACGGTCTCAAAGCCAGCGGCCTCAACCTCGGCAACCTCATGATCCAAGGCTTCAACAACGCCATTTATGGACGGCCGGGGCGCGATGAGGAGATCGAAAAAGTAATCGCCTCCATCCAGGCGGCCGGCAAGGCCGGGCTCCCGGTCATCGAATACAATTGGTACGCCCACCGCGCCATCGAGGGTTACTTCGAGGAGACTGACCAAGTCCGCACCGGTGTCGGCTGGACCGGCTTCGATTACGACCTCGTGCGCACGCCGGGCGGCCAATACATGGGTGGCGCACGCGCCGAGGAAGCTTCCCTCAAATTCCGCGACCTGCCTCCCTTGCCCAACGAGGGTGCCCACACGCTCGCAGAGATGTGGGCCACGATTACTTATTTTCTGAAAAGGGTGATTCCGGAAGCCGAAAAGGCCGGGGTCCGGCTGGCGCTGCATCCCAACGATCCCCCCGCCCCTATCAGCCGCGGATCGGAGCAGATCATGGGCACCGTGGACGGCTGGAAACACCTCATCGAGATCGTCAGGAGCCCGGCCAACGGCATCACCTTCGATTGCGGCGTGACCCGCGAAATGGGCCAGAACCCCGTCGCAGTCTGCGCCTACTTTGCATCGCGCGACTGCATCAACCACGTTCATTACCGCAACGTGAAAGTGAAGAAGCCTTACGAGCGATATTCGGAAGTATGCATCGACGAGGGCGAGAACAACATGTTCCTCGTCATGAAGGAGCTGGTAAGGCACAAGTACACGCGAGAGATTTACCCCGAGCATCCCCGCGCCCTCGACTACGACCGCGATCGCGGCCGTATCGGCGGCTATCCGGGCGGCGGCGGATATGCGTCCTTCGCTTTCCAGGTCGGCTATACGCGCGCTATGTTGCAGGCGGCGCTGATGTCCGTTTAAGCGGGTTCCGGCGAGGAAAACGGGCTTACCGAATCCGCGCCGGCGCCCTTCCTATATCCGGCCGAACTTCGCCACCGCTTCCTTGATCGACTTGTACTTCTCGATAAACGGCAGCATCGTGTGCTCGGTGTCGTCGAGAGCCTGGGCCTTCTTGAGGACTTCCTCCGCCTTCGCGCGCGGCACCGCCGCCACTCCATCTTCGTCTGCCGTGACGATATCGCCGGCATTTACCTGCACTCCCGCGCACATGACAGGGATGTTCACCCCGGCGAAACGATAGTGGTTGATAGTCGTCGAAGGCACCACGCCCCGGCTGTACACCGGGAACTGCAGCCTGCGGATCTGCGGGGTGTCGCGCACGCTCCCGTCGATCACCGCGCCCGCCAGCCCGCGGACTTTCATGGCGGTCGCCATCAGCGCCCCGATGCCCGCGTAATCGCTGCCATCCTCCAGCACCATCACATAGACCGATCCCGGTTTGGCATTGTCGATTGCGTCCAGCATCCCTTCCGACGCCTTGGACCCTTCTTGGTGCTCTTCTTTCCTCAGCAGGACCGTCACCGCGGGCCCGGCGAACTTAGTCGTGGAAAGCGCCCGCATCTCGTGCGACATATAGGCGCGCTGTTTGTACAGTTGTTCCATGGCGTCGGAAACCGAAGCTACCTCGACCAGCCGGAACCCCTCGATCAGAGGATCGGCAGCCGGCTGGGCCCTCAGTTTCGCCATCGGAGAAACCGACAACACGATCGCCGCCACGCCTGCCGCAAATAATGTCCGTTTCATAAAACACTCCCTTCTTAAGCTCCAGATAAGACTATCGACTCAGGTTTCAGGTCCTTCCCAGGGGCGCCAGTACAGGTTCCGGAGACAGCGTCCGCCCGGGATTCACCGCCAGCCACGCGAGAGATCCCACCACGCCCAAACCGGCGGCCACCAAAAACGACGCCGGCCAGCCAAAGTGCGTGGCGACCAACGGCGTGAGAGAAGCGGCCGCGACGGCGCCAAACTGCCCGACCATATTCATTACGCCGGAAACGGATCCGGCGGAAGGGCCGGCGATGCCGGCCGTCACCGACCAGAAGGAACTCTGGGAAAGATAGACGGAGCCGGCGCCGCCCGCCAGCACAATGGTCGCCAGGCGCGTATCCTGCACCAGCGTCCCCAGCGCGATGAATACGGCTGCTACTCCGAGCCCGGCCACGGCAATCCCGCAGCGGCCTATACGTTTCCCATAGCGTTTCGTCAGGCCGTCGCTGATCCAGCCGCCCAGGGGTGCGCAGGTGGCCATCGCCACAAACGGAAGCATGCCGAAAAAGGAGCTCGACTGGAGGTCCAGGCCCCGCACCGCGCTCAGGTAAATGAAGAACCAGGTGAAGAAAATGTTGGCGGCATAGCAAAAACAGAAATAGCTCAACGAGACCAGCAGCACCTCTCTACTCCCCAGAATCGTCTTCCATGGGACGACGTTTGCCGTGGAAGGTCCAGGCGGCTGGTGCGGCAAACCGGATCGGATGTGGGCGGCCTCCTGCGGAGTCACCCAGGGGTGTTGCTCAGGCCGGTCGCGCGCCAGCAAAAACCAGATCGCGCCCGCCACCAGCCCGATGGCCGCGGTGATCCAGAAGGACCAGCGCCAGCCGGAGTGCACAAGAATATACGTGATGAGGGGCGGCGCAATTCCCGCGCCTACGCCCACACCGGCGAAGATCCATCCGTTAGCCACCCCGCGTTCTTCGGAGGGGATCCAGCTTGCCACCAGCCGGTTGGAGGCGGGATAAATCACGGCCACCCCCATTCCCAAAGCAAAGCGCACTGCCAGCAGAATGACCAGGGCGCCGGAGATGCCCGCGGGCGCCAAGCCCGTCAGAGCCGCGAATACACCCCACCAGACGGTTCCCAGCGCGATAACCTTCCGCGGCCCAAAACGGTCGGCCAGGCGGCCTCCCGGCGCTTGGAACAGGGCATACCCCAGCACAAAGGCGCTAAACACCCAGCCGAGCTGGATCTGGTTCAGATGGAATTCCCGTTCGATGGAGCCGCCGGCAACGGAGATGTTGACTCGATTCAGGTAGGAGATGGCGCTGAGCGCAAACACCCATCCGATCAACACCCATCGCGTGCGGCCACGCGCCAAGTTCGTCATAGATCGCATACGATCCTCGCGTTTGACTCCTGGAACGTTCAAAGTAAGCGGTCAGAATGCCGATTTGTTACCAATCCGGCAGGAGCACTGGAAGAGGCGTCCGGTAGCGATCCGGAAGACCTGAGCGTGCGGTTCAGGACCTCCGCTCCTCTCATCTCCATCCTCTTGCCGCCGGCGGGCCGGTGCCAAGTCTCTGCGACAATCTGCAACCCATAAGCATACAATCTTTCAAAGCCGAGGCAGACGACACTCCGCCAGCCGCAGCCGCCGAGGACATATCCTACAACCATGGGCGCATAATTCCCCTCGCGGCCGTGATCGGTTCTCGACTCCGAGCTACATCCGCTTGCCGGAGCGCGTCAAGGACTTGCATGCCATCACCGCCGGACACCCGGCGGGCGATGCGGCAAGGGGTGCGAAGATGGCACGAACGGCCGGCAACCCGATGCGAGGCGAGGTGAGCGAAGCCGCAGATGTCCACCGCGGAATCTCTACCGGCGCGCAAAAGTCCGCGGCCGAACCGCGTGCCGGTCAGCCTCTCTTGACAGGTTGCTGCTGCAACTGGTTCGCTCGCCTCGCGGCACGAATTTTCGCGAAATCGAATACGGCGCTCTTGATCGGAGTGCCGATCACTTCGATTCTCTTCAGGTCGCGGGTCCCGATTCCGATATCTTCGGCCAGTTTCAAAATGCTATCGCAGTTCTCGAACGGCGGCGACCCGCGGTCCCCCTTGGGGTCGAAGTTCATCAGCGCCATCGAGACGGCGTCGGTGCAGATGGGGTTCATGCCGGCGACGATCACGCCCGGGCTGCATGGGGCGGCTCCCGGAGCCCACGGCCCTTCGCCGGCTGTGATGGTCTTGATGCCTTCGACAATGGCCAGGTGGATGGGTCTGGCGGCCACCAGGTCCACCACAATACGCGGCACCCTGTAGGTTTCCAGGCGGGGCGTATGCGTGTTCTTCTCCTGGAGCGCGCTCTTGGAAGGCTGCCTCAGGCCGTCGTGGAAGCAGCTACCCCGGCCGCCACGGGGCGTGGGGGAGGGCTCATCGACGCCGGCGCCGTCGCCATAGATTGTGGCGGGCGCGTTTCCAAAGCAGTTCTTCATGGCGCCGGTATAGCCGGCCGTGGTGTGTTCCTTCATCTTGGCGATGCTGACGAAAACGTCGCAATCCGCAAAAGAGTGGTTCAGATCGAAGCCCGGGAAGATGTATCCACCGGTGGGCACCATCAAGCGTGAGTATTTCTTCCCCTTGCCGAGATAGTTGGTGTTTTCGAACTCGACGTTCGGAGCGGCATGCAGAATGTCCAGCGGCTCCATATTCCCCTGGAGCAGGAATTCCTCCAGCGGATCGGTGGTGGACCAGGCGCTCTCGATGACGCGGATGCGCGCGGCTCCGGCCTTGCCGATCAGGTTTACCGCGGCGGCGACCACGGCCGGATGCGTGAAATGCGTCTCGGCCACGGGGAGGTTTCCGAGGCGCCATTCGGTCATGCCGGTCAGGTTGATCTTGATGGCCACGGTTTTGCCTTTGACCAGCTTGCCAACTCCGCCGATCTGGTCAAACATCCTGGCCATCACGGGCAGCAGTTCCTTGGGGTCGTAAGTCCGGCACCTGGCGACCGATACGGGGACCGTGGGTGCGGGAGCCGCAAACGCGCGAGTGAATGGCGCTCCGGCCAGACAGGCGCCGCCCAGCATGGATGCGGACCTCAGCCAATCCCGGCGGGTGTAATTCGAATGCATGCTATTAAACCTCCAATTCCGCGGCGGCGTATTGCGCCACCGTTGGTAAATGCAGTTCCACCGCGTCTTTTTGGGGAACTATCGTGATTTTAGAATCCTTCCCGTCCAGCGTCCATAACTTCCCGGAGCGGTAGTTTCCGGCAACGCGCACCCCCGTATCCTCGGGGCCGCGGTCGGCATAGAAGAGCATCTGCACGAGCGCCCGCTTGCGATCGGGTGCCATCTTGAAATAGGAGCCCACCGAGCCGCCATTCCAGAACCGCAGGAGATCGTAACGGTGGCTGATGAGCAGAACGGACTCCTGTGCAATCGCCCAGGGATCGTCGAACTCGGATTTCGCGAACGCGATTCGGCCTTTGCCGGAGGTGCGCCATATGTACCGGTCGTTATCCTGATTGCTGGCGCGCATGCCGGGCGCGATGCCCCACTTGGGGTGCGTGATGAGCAGCCCGCCGGCCCGCACGAACGCCATGATGCCGTTCGCGACGGCCGGACCGGGAGCCGTGACATCGGCATAGATCACAGCCCTGAGGTTGGCGAACGAGGCCGGCGAGAGCTTGTCCTTCAGGAGGACGCGGTACTGCTGATTGGTTCTGGCAACCAGGTTGAGCAGTTCCGAGCCCATATATTCGTTGTCGCCGGCGAAGTCGGATACGATGCCTACTACGGCTTCCGGTTCATAGGCGCACCAGGCTTTTCGATCGTCGAAGAACTTGGCGGCGGCGGTTATTTTCTTCCAGGCAGCCAAAGCGTCCGCCTTGCCCTGCGCAACTTCCGCCGCGAACCGGTCATCCAGCGAGATGATCCAGCGGCCGCCATAGGCGGCCGAATCGGCGAGCGCGAGCGGGTAGGAATCCCGGGAAACCGGCCCTTTGGGCCGGGCATTGACCCACACACGGGCACCCGGATGGCGAACCGAATCGAGTCGGATCCTCCAACCGTTGGAGTCCACCCAGGGGTTCCCGGTTGGGCCGGCGACGACGGTGTCGCCCTGGACGGCCTCGACGCCCGGCCACTCTCCCTTGGTAATGAAGACGTAAGCCGGGGGCGCCGCCGGATCTACGACGGGCAGCCCTTTCTGTCTCGCCTGTGCGGCGACGGACTCGGGCACAGCGCCCTTATCCGCCACCAGACAGTTAACAGGAGTATCGTCCAACAACGTCAGGGCAGAAGCGTCCTTCCAGTTGCCCGGCCATCGCAGAGGGGTCAATTCGGCGCTCATATACCGTGGATGCCACGATTACTGTAACATGGTTTGACCTTCCGGACATTGCAACGCCGGCCGGTTTTGGGTCAAGGTTACACCAGTTACTTTTCGGCTGGAGGATTGATCGTGATCTTGCGCCGGCTCAGCGTGGGTTGGCCCGTCCCGGCGTCGGCTTTGGCCTGCAGGAGGAAGTCGCCCGGCGTGTTGGGCACGTCCAGGTCAACGTAGAGCGTGGTCTGGCCCAGACTGCCGATTTCGAAAGGCGCCTGCGCGTGCGCCACCTCGCCGCCGCTCCCGGACTGAAGAGATACGGTCACGCTTCCCGCGGCTGCGTGGTATTCGTCATTTACGAGCATCACTGGGAATGTATGCTTGCCCGCAGCCAGTTTGGACTGCCAGAAGCTCAGGTACACTCCGAGCGGCGCGAATGCCTGGGACATGTAGTCCCGGAAGTGCGGCTCCAGTTCCAGGTTCTCGACGTCAAGGAAGCGATCGGCCGTGTACCCGAGCGGATCGCTGCTGGTCAGATACACGAAATGGAGTACCGCGGCGTATTGCCGGTAAGCTCGCCAGAACTCGGTGATGCCGCCCAACAGGTATGCATTCAGGGCCAACCGGTCTTCGGCGGTAGCGTTCTTCGGTAACAGGCGTGGATAGAGATCCTTGGTCAGTTCGGTGGGCGAACCATCGCGGTTCAGCCACAACCACCCATACTCGTTCAGGATGAGCGCGTGGCCGCTCGGCGCTCCGGGGGCCTTGCCGTTGGGCTTCTCGAACGTGGTCATGCTGAACTCCGGGCCGTCGCGCTTGGCCATGTCCTGAAACTCGTAGGGATGATCCTCCACCGGATCGTCCGGGCCGGCGGGCTGATTATAGCTGTTTTCCCAGGGCCGGTTCGAAAGGTCGAGTCCGCGCACGGCGGGGATGATCTTTTCGCCGAACATGGGATCGAAGGTCTCGTTGTTGGCGTCCCAGATGGCGACGCTCGGGTGATTCCAGTTGTCGCGCATCCATTCGCCGTATTCGCGGATCATTTCGCCGGCGTCAAAGCGGACCTGGTTCTCGGCGCCATGCCAAGCTTTGCCGGTCCACACGAAGTACTCATTCTGGATCAACAATCCGGCCTCGTCGGCGATGTCCAACCATTTGTCGGGCACCGGACCGATACAGAAGCGGAAGGAGTTCCAGTGCATGTCTTTTGGAATCTCGACCAGCAGTTTGCGTACCCACTTCTCATCCCAGGGCAGCACGCCCGATTTCGGATCTTCGAAAAACCGGTGCAGCGTGATATTGGAGCCGCGCATGAAGTAGGGGCGGCCGTTGAGGTAGGCGCGCCTGGTCGCCGTTTCGAAATGGAACTCGCGCATGCCGAAGCGGGTGCTGGCGATGTCCCCGCCGGAACCCGTTTCGAGGACGTACAGATTCGGCTGTTCCGGCGTCCACAACTTCGCGGCCGGCATGGCGATTCTCTGCGTAGCGGTCCGCTCTTCGCCAGCCGCCAGCCGGATCCGCATCGATGGGGCGCGCGCCACCACCTCAGCCGACTTCCATCCGTGCACCACCTGCTGGAGCACGAACGCAACCGCTTGTGCCGAGTGGTTGCGCAGCCTGGTCTGCACCGTAATCGACCGGAGGTCGCGGCTCGGCGCGACCTGGATGGTCTCGATGGCGGGGTTGCCGCTGAGCGCGAGCGAGACGCTGTCGTAAATGCCGGGCGTCCAGCGGTTCTTCTCAAAATCGGTGCCGGCCGAGACGGAGGGAGGCAGCACGCCCGGATGAGCGCCGACGCGCACCACGATCTCATTCGGACCCTGCCGCAGCTTATCCGAGACGTCGAAGATCGCGGCCGAGAAACACGGCAGATGCTCGCCCACCTGCTGGCCGTTCACCCACACCGCGGCGCCGAATTGCGCTTTGTTGATTCGCAGAGTGGCAACGCTGCGCATCACAGGCACCTCGAACTGGCGGCGATACCAGAACCAGTTCCGCTCCTGCCGCGATACCCCGGCATTGGAAACCAGCGCCGACGCAGGCGCGAGGCCCTTCTCGACACGGTTCTGAATTAATTGGCGGCTCTCGAATTCATCCACATCCTTGAAAGCGGGCACGGCCGAATGCGCGAGGCCTGGGACCGGCGCCTTATGGGAATAGGCGGCGGGCAAGCTGTCGGCCTCGACGGAATCGGCGATTTCCCATTCCCCGTCAAGCGACAGGGTTATCCGTTGTGCGGCCCGGAGCGGGGCGGCGAGCGTAAAGCAGACCAGCAGGCAGGTCAGCGTCAATTGAGGGAGGATGTGGAGATTCATGGGATTGCGATGGTCCAGTTGCGTTTCGATAAAGATCCGGCGATGCTGCTGCCCGTTTTTTGTGCCACTCGATAGAGAGTATAACTGGGTGCGAGGGGCCCGGTCGGAGACGTAGCTCGTACGGGCGGCGCGCTGTTTCCATCCGGCATCGGATTACGATAAAAGAGGGTTTCTTCAATTATGAACAACCTATTGACATCTCTCTTCGCAGCGGTCGCGCTGTGCGCCGCGACCGCCCTTCCAGCCGCGGCGCAACACGTTTCGCGCGTGTTGCGCACGGCCGAGTATCGCGCGTTGCAACAGAAGTTGGTCCGCGGCTGGAACACATGGAGCGCGAACAGCGTCCTGGCGCACGTCTACCTGCCCGACGGCTTCGCGCTGACGCTGGGCCTGAAGAGCGCCGGCATGGGCCACAGCTACCAGAACACCTTCTTCCAAGCCAATGCCACGGCAAAGCGGCTGGAGAAGATTCGCCTGGGCCCGCACGCCGACGACGGCTCGTACACCGAGCTTACGCTGGAGTGGAACACGGGCGGCGCCGATTCCAAGAACGTGGCGTTAGTCGAGAGCGCTGCGGAGAACGGCGAGGAGTACATCCTGGTCAGCGTGGAGAAGCGCGCCGCGTTGCGGGCCGAGCACCTGATCGTGGAGACGGGCTACTACTGGAACCGGCCGGGCACGGTGCGGCGCGATGGCGCGGTGCTGAAGGCACAGCCGGGGCGCGCAGGCGGCCGCGCCTTTGAAGTGCGCACGACGGCGCGGGAAGTGAACGACCCGTTTGTGACGGCCAACGCGCCGTATTTTTCGATGGCGCTGGAGGGTCGCATAGCGGTCTACACGGGTTCGGAGAAGACGCTGGAACAGGTGGCTGCGATTGTCGAGACGCACCGCGCGGCGCAGATGAAGCGGCTGGCGGATTACGGCGAAGCGCGCGAAGTTTTCACCGCGATGCAGACGATTCTTGGATGGAACCTGACCTACGATCCGGAAAACGACCGCGCCATCGCGCCGGTGAGCCGCATATGGAGCGCTGGCTGGGGCGGCTACGTGCTGTTCGACTGGGACACGTACTTCGCGTCATTCATGTACGGCCTCTACAACCAGGATCTGGCTTTCGCCAATGCGGTAGAAGTAACCAAAGGCATCACACGCCGCGGGTTTATTCCGAATTCGTCGTCGGCCTATGGCATTCAGACCGACGATCGCTCGCAGCCGCCGGTGGGCAGTCTGATGGTGCTGGAGATATACAAGCGTCACAAAGAGAGGTGGTTCCTCGCCGAGGTGTTCGACGAACTGCTGCGCTGGAATCGTTGGTGGCCGGGCGCCCGCGACACCAAGGGACTGCTCGCCTGGGGTTCGGACAACGAGCCGCAGCTTGTGGACGGGACGGTCCACAATTTTCAAGCGGCATTGTACGAGTCGGGGCTCGACAACTCGCCGATGTACGACGGCGTGCCGTTCAACCAGCTAACCAACCGGCTGGAAATGGCCGACGTTGGATTGAACGCACTGTACGTGGCCGACTGCCGCGCGCTGGCTGAAATCGCCGGCGTGTTGGGCAAGACCGCGGAACAACGCGAATTGCTCGCACGCGGCGATCAGTACGCTGCGGCGTTAAGCACACTGTGGGACGAGAAAGCGGGCATCTACCTGAATAAACGTACCGATACCGGCGAGAGCTCGCCGCGGCTGTCGCCGACCAATTTCTATCCGCTGATCGCAAAAGTGGCCACGGCGGAACAAGCCGCGCGAATGGTGCGGGAGCATTATTACAACCCGCGCGAGTTTCACGGCGAGTGGGTGATGCCCTCGATTGCGCGCGACGTGCCGGGTTTCCAGGATCAGAACTACTGGCGCGGGCGCATCTGGGGACCGATGAATTTCCTGGTCTACCTGGGAATGCGGAACTACGATCTCGGACCGGCGCGCAAGGATCTTGCCGAGCGCTCGTACAAGTTGCTGATGAAGTCGTGGCAGAGCGACCGCGCGATTTACGAGAACTACAACTCGATCACGGGCGAGGGCAATGACGTGACCAGCAGCGACGCCTACTATCATTGGGGTGCGCTGCTGGGCGTCATCGGGCTGATGGAACAAGGCTACTAGACGGTCTCTCCTGATCTTGCGGGGCGTGACGAGCCTCGCGACGATGCGCCTTGCCTGGAACGGAATGCGGAGCTTGTCTTCCAGGTAGTAATGTTAAACTACAAGGTATGCCGCTTCGCCAATACGCGCTGGCGGTGTGTCTCTGCGCCGTGACGGGCGCACGCGCCCAACAACAGCCCCCTCCGGCGCCCCCGGACGCCGAGATGAACACGGCTATAGAGGAGTTTAAGGCCGTAACCCGCAATTTGGGCCTGCGCGCCGACAGCCCGCCCAAAGCCGGCCGCCACAGCCCCTTGCGCAACTGGCATGGGCGCCTCTTCGAAAACTTCCGCAACGACGCGCTGGACGCTGTGCCGCACGAGATCCGCCAAAACGGCGGCGACAAAGGGATACTGCGCCGCAACCAGTTCGGGTTCAACGTTGGCGGACCGGTGATCCTGCCGCACCTCGTGGAAACCCGCAACACGTACTTCTCGCTCTCCTACGAGGGCGTGCGCGAGGATATCGGGCGCAGCTATCTGCAGACGATCCCCACCATGGCGCAGCGCACCGGCGATTATTCGGACGTAGTAGATGACGCCGGCAACGTGATCCCCATCTACGATCCGGCCAGCACCAGCGTCAATCCGAACTATGACCCCACGCAGCCGGTTTCCACCAGCAACCTGCAATATCAACGCGACCCGTTTCCCGGCAACATCATCCCGCCGTCCCGGCTCGACCCGGTGGCGCTCAATGCTCTGAAGTTCTATCCGGCGCCCAATACCGACATCGGGCCGTTTTTCCGCAACAACTACTTCATCGATTCGCCGGAGACCAACACGGCCAACGGCATGATTGGCAAGCTCGATCAATCCGTCCGCGAACGGCATCGCATCACCATGGAGTTGGCATTTTCCAACGGCACGCAGGGCGCGGCCCAATGGTTCCCCACGCCCGCCAACCCGGGCCCCTCCAACCGCTATTACCAAACCCGCCGCGGATCGTTCGAGTACGTCTACACCGCCTCCGCACGCACGGTGAACACACTCACCTTCGACGCGAACTCCGACGTCTCCACCAGTGGCGACCCGCAGGATCAAACCAACTACGCCGCCCAAATCGGCCTGACTGGAATTGCAGGCAATGGTTTCCCGCTGATGCAATTGGGCCCCTACCTGAGCATGGGGCAAGCCTATCCGGTTTCACGGAACACGCGCAACGTCTACACCTGGACCGACGGCCTCTCGACCAAGCGTGGTAAGCATACGCTGCGCGTTGTGGGGCAGTACACGCTCCAGCAGGTGAACAGCTTCTGGCCACAGTATCCGGCCGGCGTGCTTTCGTTCGATGCAGGGCTGACGAGTCTGCCGGGAATTGTCGATACAGGCGATGCACTCGCCAGCTTCCTGCTGGGCATGCCGGATTTCGCCGAGGAAACCATCGACACGCAGCCCTCCTATTTCCGGCGGTCGGAAGGTTCGCTGGCTTTCCGCGACCGCTACGAAGCCATGAAGGGTCTCACGATTAATCTCGGTCTTACCGCGGAGCTGTTCACGCCGCGCACCGAGAAATATGACCGCCAGTCGACCGTCGACCTGAGCGCCATCAACCCGGCCAACGGGTTGCCCGGCGCGCTGGCGGTTGCTGGTCAGGGCGGCTTCGGCAGCGCCTTCCAGCCCACGTTGGTGCGCCTCGCGCCCAGCCTGAGCCTCGCCTGGAATCCGCTCGATGACGCCAAGACCGTGGTGCGGACCTCCTTCGCGCGCAATTATTCGGGCATCCCTATCTATTCGGGGCAGTGGGGTACGCAGGGTTTCAACTCGTATCCGACGTATCTTTCGCCGGACACGCAGTTGCAGCCTGCCTTCTTATTGCGCGACGGCGTGCCGCCGGCCGCCACTCCCACGCCCGATCTGCGACCGGACGCGGCTAACAACACCATCGCGGACCTGATCGATATGTCGGACCGGCTGCCCACTTATCAGTCGGCGGCGCTCTCGATCGAGCGGGAATTGCCGTTATCCACAATCGCAACCGTAGGGTTCAACTATCAGGGCGGTAAGAATCTGCTGGTTGGCAACGGCGCCGCCAATCCCAACGCCATTCCGCTGGACGATCTGAAGTATGGCGACGAGTTGAACGACCTGGCATTCAACCAATCGCTGCGGCCCTATCCGCAGTATCAGGGTTTCAATCTGTACGGCCAGTATCCGGTGGGGCGCTACCAGCGGGACGCGGGCTATCTGCGCGTAGAGAAGCGCTCGTCCAGCGGATTGTCACTGAACGCCTATTTCGAATTCAACAAGCAGATGGACGACTACTCGGGACCTTACGGAACGCAGGATTTCTTCAACCGCAACGACGAATGGTCGGTGACCGCGGGCAATCGCCCCGAGCGGCTCGAACTGAGCTATACCTACGAACTGCCGTTCGGGCCGAACAAGCCGTTCTTGCGTTTTCCGGATTGGCGGCGTTACCTGATCGATGGCTGGTCGGTGAGCGGCATGGGCGTGGTGGCCAGCGGCGATCCGATGTACCTGACGCCGCTATTCAATAATACGGGCGGCGTGGTGCAGGCTCTGCAAGTGGACGCGGTGCCGGGCGTAGACCCCCACGTCGCCAATCCGGGGCCGTCGCTCTGGTTCAACCCGGCTGCGTTCGTGCAGCCTCCCGATTTCACTATCGGCGATGTGTCGCGGACTTTGGCGGGCCTCCTCAATCCCGGTTGGCAGAACTGGGACATGTCCATGAATAAGCGATTCCCGCTGGCCGTGGAACGCACACTGGAGTTCAATGCGACGGCCTTCGATTTCATGAATCACGCCAATTGGAACGATCCGGATAACGTGATCGGGTCCGCCACCACGCCCAATCTCGATGCCGGGAAGATCACCGGCTCGCGCGGCGGGCGCGTGATTCAGTTGGGGCTGAGGTTGAGTTTTTGACGTACAAATCGTGGGGCGGGCCCTTGGCCCGCGGCCAGTCCCTTCGCCGGCCCCCGGGGTTCGGCAAGGCCTTGAACCCGCGTGCGGGGAGCGGGTTCCGGAGGATACGCGCGGACCGGGAGGCCCGCCCTCGAATCTCCGTGCTTCTGCTCCTGGCGCTCTGCTGTTCCCTGCCCGCGGCGCCGCCCAAGTCCGCAAGCCAAATCCTTAAAGTACCCGTCTGGGCGGATGCCAACCAAGACCCGCCGCTCTCGGCCAAGGACCTGAGTGCCACGGTGGCCGGAAGCGCGTCGCGCGTGGTGGATGTGAGAGGGCCGGCCGACAATCTGATCCTCATCGCAGTGCTCGACCTGGCTGGCGATCTTTCGTTGGCCGAGCCCGCCAAGGACGCCTTGGCCGGGGAGATCGGCAAGCTGCCGCCGCGTGTGGCCGTCGGTGTGATGCGCGCGCAGGACGGTCCCAAGGTGCTGGCGGATCCGGCCGCCGACCGGGCGCCGGCGGTGGCCGCGGTCCGCAACCTGCCGGTCAGCGGCAAAGCCGGGCTGGTGGATACCGTCGAGACCGTGACCACGCTGGCCGACTCGATTCTGGCCAAGAGCGGCGTGCGCGTGGCCGTGCTTTACGTGACCGACAGCGACGCGGAGAATTACCGCGAGGATTTCACCAACCCGGTGATCAATTCGAGCGACACGCACGATCTAAGCCGCCGCTTTCCGGAGGCCTTGATCCAGGATAAGATCTCCAAAGTGGCGGCCGTAATGGCGGAGCGCCGGGCGCCGCTGTTCGTGGTGCACCTTCGCTACCGTAGTGACCGGCTCGGCGAATCTTATCAAAACGGGCTGAAGCAGTTGGCGGAAGTCACCGGCGGCAGCGCTATCTTCTGCCGGTCGAGCGAAGAGATCGCCGACGCTATCCATCGCGCGGTTACTTCGATTGCCTCGTCCTACAGCGTGTCGGTGGCTTTGCCGGAGCGCCTGCCGAAGATCGTGCAGGTGCAACTGGATGCGGGCGGCAAGTGCAGTCTGACCTATCGCACACGCTTCGTGATGAAAGAGAGATAATACGGTGGCAGTGAAACGCAGGAGTCTGCCGATCGTCGCGCTGTTGGCCGCCGCAGTGGCGGTGGTGTGGCAGGTGCGCGTCAACCGGCAGCAGACCGCGCGCCTGGCGCAATCGGCGGTGGAGAACGCGCAATTGCGGCAGCGGGTGGCGAATCTCACTCGTGCCGCCGCGGTGCCGGCCGCTGCGCCTGCCCAGCCCGCGGCGGAGAGCCCCCGCGCACCGCGCGCCGCCAAGCCGGCGGCGAATCCGGAGGACGCCATCGCCATCCAGCGCCTGCAGCTCAGCCTTGCGGATGCAAATGCTTCCATCGCGCGCCTGGAATCGCGCGTGGATCAGGCCGAAGCGCAGGTGCAGAATCTCACCGTGGACAACCAGCGCCTGGTAGCATCGGAGGCCGATCTAAAGGGGAATCTGTCGGCCGCCAATCAGGTGGTCGATGCGCTCGAAAAGGAACTCAAGAGCAGCCGCGAACGGGTGACGCAGGTGGAGATCGCCTATCAAAAGCTGCGGGACCAGAGCGGCACCGACGCGCGCAAGTTAAGCGAGATCCAGCAACTCGCCGCCGATCTGCAGGACATTCACAAGCGGCGCGAGGTTTACCTGAACGGAATTTTGCGGCGCTACCGGCAGATCACCGAGCAGTACCGCTCGCTATCGGGAGTGATGCAGGCGCAGCGCACCGACGCTCCCGCCGCTGGCAGCGCCGACCTGGCGCGCATCCAGGATTCCATCGCCATGGCCGAGGAGGATCTGCGCCAGTTGAATAATTTGAATGCGCAGGCGCTGCTAATCCAGAAAAAGATGGCGGCGAAGTGAGCCGGCCGGCACCTCCCGCCGCGCTTTTGTGGCCCATCGCCGGTCCTCCTTGCCCCTGGCGGGCATTCCCACCGGCAGGTACCAGCTACGCCCCGGCGGCGTCACGCCGGCGGCCGAAAGCTCACGCGTAGAGCTACCTCTCCATTTCCAGATCGGTCCACTGCGTCGCCAACTGGCCCTTCTGGGGCGCCAGCTTGTCCCAGGCGGCGATCTGCAGCAGGTACTCGCCCGATTCCAGATTCGCTCCGAGGCGTAGCGCACCACTAGCCAACAGGCGAGTGAGGTCGGCTTTCTGGTCGCTCTTGAACGGCGTGACCACCCCTGTGTAAACAGGTTTCGAGTCGCGATAGAGCAGCACCTGCGTTTCGAGCTCGGTGTGCCCGCTCTTGGCTTCCAACTCTGCGTTGAAGATCACGTAGCTGTAGGTAATGGTCTGGCCGGGCCGGAATACCCGGACGGCGGGTGAGCCGGAACTGGCCAGGCTGTAATTTTCCTCCGGCCCGGTCGTGCTGCTCGCGGAAATCTTCGAACGCACCCCGTTTAGTACGATTCCCGAGAGCGCCAGGCGGTGCTTTCCCACGTCCGGTACCTCGAGAAACTGGCTTGCCGAGCCGACCTTTTCCGAAGCCGTGTCACGCACGGCGGCACGTACCTGGTAGCCTCCCGGCTTTTCCAGCTTAATGTCCATGGTGTAAAGGAACCCGATCCGCACGGCTCGCGAGTATTCCTCCGGCGTAAGCCGCACGGTGACTGTATGGTCAACCGAGCCTACGATGGTTCCCCGCTCGCCAAACGCCAATGCCACGATGTCGAGCCTGGTCGTGTGAGAACCGCCGGGTTCCTCGGCGTAAGTGAGATTATGCGGGTCAATATATAGCAGCGAGCGCACCACGGCGCCGACTTTGGGCACTTCAGAAAAAAGACACGTCAGGCGCAGCTTCAGCTCGCCCGAGGTGAACGGCGAAACCAGCGTGGCCAATAACCGCTCACGGGGCGTGCGATATACCGGGCGCGACTCTTCGTCAGGTATGCCGAGATACCCGGTGCGCGAGCGTACCTGCAGCCGAGGCACCCGCATCTTGACCTGGATCTTGTGGAACTGGCGGTAGCCCGCCGCCGGCGCGAAACTCGACTCACCCGGCCGGTAGCCGATCAGATAGTACCCACTCAAGTCGTCGAGCACGCGGCGAACGCCCCCGGCGAGATCGTTGCTGTCGTGAATGGAGAACCCGCCGGTCTGCTGGGCAAGGTACTCCAGGCCCTGCTGTGATTCGAAGAATATCGCACGCCGGCTGCTCCCACCATCGGCCAGTGTCTGGCCGGCTGTGCCATCCCGCAGCACCGGGTTATCGGCAGCCGTTATGGACAACGCTTGCAGCCCCCGCGCGTCCACGGTGTAAATAACGACAGCGGCGCGGTTGGCCAGGTCTGTGAGGGTGTGCATCTGCTCCATAAGGCGAGGGGTCTCCCCGCCACCGAATGGTATGCCATCGGAGAACAGAATGATAGCTTTGCGGCCGGGAAGGTCGCGCAAAGCGTGCACGATGAAGGTGACCGCCCCCAGAGCGCCGATCATGGAGTTTTCGGTGCGGCCTTGGTTGAAATTCGGTAGCCCGCGAGACGCGCTGTTGGATGGCTGCATTGCCCCGGCCTGGCTGTGCTGACTGCCACTCCGTCCTCCGGCCAACAGCGCGTTCGCTTTCTCCGCCGGATCGCTTCCCAGCGCCGGAAAGATGCCGATGCCGCCTCCTCCCAGCAGGTTCCAGCGCACCCGCTCGATGGCCTCGTAAAGAATCCGTTTGTCGGCAGTAAACTGCTGCAACGAGCCCATCCCGGCGCTGGTGCGGATGATGGCCACCAGATCGCCTTCCCGCATGTCGTCGTCTACGAACTTCTTGAGTGCGCGGCGCACGTAGTATGTGCTTTCAAACGACAGACCGAGATCGTCGACCATGAGGACGACGGTGCGCCGCACCTGCTGCGGCGTCAGGTGCGGAGCCGGGGGCATCGGGGGTGTAATGGAATTCTTGACGGGCGCAGCCGGACGCGCGCTTACCGGCTGCGGACCGGCGGTCTTCACGTACGAGAACGCCGTGATCTTCTGCGGCCGGCCGTCTTCGAGAACCTCGAAGTCATCGGCGGTGAGATTCGTAATTTGGTGTCCACCGGAATCGGTGACTACCGCGTCCACCTGGACCAGGTTGATGCTGATGCGCACAATGGGTTCCTCCGGCTCCGCCGGAGGGCTGCCGCTCTGCTGGGCAGTAGCAAGCGCTACTGCCAAACCGAGCGCCCACGCAGTCCGGGATATCATGCTTCAGCCGGAGTTTTCATATGAGAGAGCCGAGCCTATGCTCATTGTACACGCGGCCATCGTCCTTTGATCCGCGAGACGGCGAATCGCACAATCCCGAGGTTCCCGCTATTGCGCCGAGAACACGCGGAACGTGCCGTGGGTGAGAGGCGTATCGAACACCGTTGTGTTGCCCTGTTGTTGCCCCTTCAATTCCTCTCCCGTTTCCATATCGCGGAGTTTCGTGATACGCGCTTCGGTGACGATCTGGGCCTGCACCGGTTCCTCAGCAAACGACTCAACAATGAACTTGTCGTTGTCATAGACGAACAGGCTGACCATGCTCGGGGCGTCCAGGCGGACGTACATGTCTTTCGCCACCACGTTGCGGATCGCGCGCAGGACATTCTGGGGGTACCGGTAAAGCTCGCCTTGCGCCTGCGGGATCGTCAACACATAGAGTGTGCCTTTCGAGTACATGCCTGACAGCAGAATCGGGGTACCCGAGGTCCTGTTGGGCGACGTGAGGGCGCTAACGAGTTCCCAGGAATCGTTAGTGAAGTAGCGGATCTCGGGAAGCAGGATGTCGATATCCAGCTTCGTTCCCCGGCCGCCCCTACCTCCGAACTCGCGGGTCGCGACGGTCCTGCCCGTGTATTCGAGTTCGACGATATCCTCGATACCTTTGCCCTGAAGCGCCTTGAGCAGCCCGGACGTGATAATCACCGATTTGCCGTCCGTCAATTGCTTCTTGATTTTGGACACGATGGCGGGATCGAACCTCGCCTGCTCGGTCAGCAGAATGGTTTTCTCCGCCGCAGGGAACACCGGAACGATGTCCATCGGAATACCGATCATGCCGAGATAGCTGGGCAGATGGTCCTCTCCGAAGGAATGGAAAGGCTTGTAGCTCTTGACGCCGATCGGCCGTCCCAATTGGCCCAGGAACTTGTCCACGCGATCGAATACAGGGCCAGCGAGTTTGGCCGCGCGGGAATCCGGCACCGTTGTTCCATCGGGGTTCCGCGTGGGCGAGTAGATCGCGCCAATATTGAAAATGGTCATCTCGGGCGCTTTGGCGAACAACGGGAGCCACAGTTGTTCTTCGAAGCGATTGGGAGTATTCATGCCACCCTGGTCAACCCATGCACCGGCGTTCCCACCGGGCTTCAGGTTTTCGAAATACCGCACGATCGAATAGCCGTGATACTGCTGCAGGTGCTGGTTGCCGGTGGGATCCCGAGTTTCCGCGCCGGAGTAGATCGCGTCAAAGTACCCCGGCTCGGTTTCCAGATTGAAACCGAGGTTCTGGAAATGGTCGTACCAGTTCGGATACTTGATAATGACCTTCACGTTCGGATTAACGGCCTTGGCCGGCTTGATGATGAGGTTGCGGGCAGCCTCGTCCATCTGCGCCAACCGGAACTGGGTCCAGGTGCGATCTCCCTTTGCGGCGATATCGGAGTCGGCCTTGCAGTCGGTGAAGAAGAAGTCGTCGAGGATGAATTCGTCGAAATTGCGGGCCGTGAACTCGACGGCCTTTTGAAGTATCTGGCGGTGCTCGGGATTCGAGTAGCAGAAGGTTTCGAACCGGTTTCTCTCACTGACGGTGGTAGTGATGCCGCCTGCGATTTTGACGCCTTTGCTCAGGAAGAATTTCTTCGCCTGGTCCAGCGTGGCTTGGTCGACCATGACAGTGTCGCGATGGGTTTCAAGGTAGATCTTATCCACCTTCATGTACTTGGAAACCGCTGCCCACCGGCTCTCCAGCCAGGCGGGATCCTTCATCTGCTGCGTCTCATAAACACGGCTGTAAAGAGCCACGTCGAAGTTCTTGTAGTTAGCGCCGCCCGCGATGGCGGTGAAAACGGCAAACGGTACAAGATAAACAGTGCGCAACTGCATGACACGTCTCATTCTCAACTGCCTCCATGAACTGCGGCTTGAGCAGCGGCGTTGGGCCAAACGAGGCCGCCGGCATGTTGGTTCCCGAATCTGTCCCGATTCGCCCGCCGGGTAAGACGATCTTCGCCGCTGCAATTAGCTTATCTGGAATTCACCGCTCTCCGCTTGCCGCCACGGCGCCATTTGCAACAGGTCCGGGCGCCCCGATCTCGTTTCGGCCCGAATGCAGAGGTTGCGTCCTTCCGTTCCAGACATAGATGCCGTCCAGCCCCTCGGGTAAGACGATCATCCCTGTGAGATGGTTACCCTGTCGTTCATACGTAACGGAGATGGCGCCTTTTGGGTGAGGGAAGGTCGCGGCGACCTCCGTCAAATTGCCTGGATGCGGCGCAATCCGCACCGAAGCGAAGCCGGGGGAACCCGGCTCTATCCCCGCGACCAGAGTAAGCAGATCGTAAGCCGGATGAGCGCTCCAGGCGTGGGAGTCGGAGCGAGTATCGCCAGGCGTTTCGGGCCACGTGCTGAAATGCAGCGGAAGCAAACCCCGCCACGGTTGCAGCGACTCCAGGTACTCGTCGCCCAGTCCCGCATGTTCCAGTGCCCGTGCCACATAAAACCGGAAGTAGTAGGACGCGCTCAGCACGCCGCCGGGAGTTGTGCCAGGCTCAATCGCTAGCATCCGGCGCATCAGTTTGGGCTGGCCGCTCCGCGGAACGGCGTCATACAAAACTCCCAGCGTATTCGTCTGCTGGCTGAAGATCGTCCGCGCCGGATTGTCCGCCAACATCTCCCGGCCCGCGTCCCAGCACTTCTCATAGATAGCCTGCCGCACGTGCCCGGCCCTGGCTGTGTAGCGGTCTGCGAGTTGGCCGTTGCCGAGCGCCCGCTCCATCCCGGCAGCGTCGCCCAGTGCGCCGAGGTATTCGAGCGTCGTCGTGCAGGACTCGCCATCGGCGTCGTAGCTAGGAATTTCGCCACTCGAAACCCAATCCACAAAACTCCACCAGGGGAGCTTGCGGAGCAAACCATCCGGCTGCTCGTATTGTGCAAACCAGTCGAGCACCGTGCGCGTTCCCGGCAGCGCCTCTTTCACCGGCGCGGGATCGGGGCGGTACATCCAGTAGTCGTGCAACATGCCGATCCACAACAGCGAAAACGTCGGGATCATCTGCGGCTGCGAGGTGGGATAACGGCTTTGCGTGAGTCCCGCCGGGATGCGCGATTCGTCGAATGCGGCCAGCGCCTGCTGGGCGAGCCGGTCGTCCCCGGCGATAGCGTAGGAGATCAGCGCCTGAATGCGAGTGTCGCCTATATACTGAAGCTGCTCGTAGTACGGCGTGTCCATGTAGGTTTCGTGCGCGTCCAGCCGCGCCGTGCGCCAACTAATGTCCCAGATGCGCTTCAGATCGCCGTCCCCGCTGTGAAACGAAGCCCGCTCCTCAAAGGGATAGGCCGAGAAGTTGGCGGTCAGCGACTCGAGGGTCAGCGGATCGTCGCCGGTCTCGATGTCCAGGTCCAGATAGCGCCACGTCCGCCACCACAGAGGTTCGAAGCTGCGATGAGCTCCGCCGTCGGGGAGGAAGCTGTCATGGAAGCCCAGGGCCTGCCGGTCGCCGACTTCGTCGCGGTCGCCCTTTTGCTGCTTCGCGTCGTAGAGAGCCTCGGCGTACGTCAGCTTGATCGCGCCGCCCTTCCCGCCGGAGACAGTGATCTTCGGATATGCAGTCGTCAGCGTGCCGCGGTCGAGCAGCACGTGAACATGACTGTGGGCGGGTACGCTTGCCGGCCGCTGAGGGAATTCCCGGCTGACAGCGGCATCCGAACGAACATTCCGGCCGGCCTCGGCCGGGGTGAA
Organism: Bryobacteraceae bacterium; assembly: GCA_049511495.1. Taxonomy (GTDB): domain Bacteria; phylum Acidobacteriota; class Terriglobia; order Bryobacterales; family Bryobacteraceae; genus Bog-375. Next base: position 33,363 of record JBEKXZ010000003.1, read on the forward strand.
CTCCATGTGCGGCAGGCTGTCGGGAACCAGTTGCCAGTAGTTGTCTATGCTCATGCCGGCCAAGGCCGCTTTGGCTGCGCCCGGGTAAATGTTCTCGCGCATGGGGGAAGCTGCCGCGACCCATTCGCTGTGCGCACCGGGAGTTGGGGCATCCCAGCCCCAGTCGTACCTGGCGGCGTCCAGTAGCTCGCCCGGGCCATTGGCCATGTATTTCCAAAAGCCCTCCGGCTTTCGGGGAACCGCGGTCTGGCCATGCTCGATCTCGACCATCCAATCCTGGGGAGTGCTAATTGCCGACTCCAGCTCGCCGCCGCCTTGCAGCAGGAACGCGGTGCGGTCGCTGATCTGCGCCAGCGGAGCATAGATTCCGAAATTCCACACGGTAGCGGCGACCAGGTTCGCGCCCGCGTTCAGATAATCGGCAAGGTCGAAGGTCTCATATCTCCAGTGCGCCAGGTCTCCGCGGGCTGGCCCGTCACCTGCACGGCGGCCATTAACATAGAGAACGAAGCGATTGTCCGCGCTCACATGTACGATGAAATGCGCCGGCTTGGCGGCCAGGTGCAGAGGCCGCCGGAAGTGCAACACCACCGGCTCGCGCAGCGGGACAGCCGGGTGCGTGATCCATGACGCATTCCACTCGCGGTCGCTCGCTGCACCAGTGATCGAGCTTGCAGCCCAGATCGTGGAGCACAGCGCGATCCGGCAAAATCTACTTGCGTGCATTTGGTCTCCTCTTCTCAATCCATCGGCCGGCTGCGCCCTCGGTAGAACCGCCGCGCGGTCTTCGCCCAACTCACAAGCCGACTGTGGTATCGTTGCAATGCTTCGCGGAAACGCGGACTGCTCACCGTGTCGAAATCGCGCTGCCACACGTTTGCCTCGCCGGCATCATCGCCGATTCGCCCCGGAAACCGGAGTCATGGTTGCCACCAGGCTTATCACAACTCACAATACAACTCTTCAATAACGCTTAGTGGAACTGCGGCGGACAGCCAAACACCAAACACCGACCCGATTGACAGGAACCCTCCCACCGGCTTCGGAACCACCGCCTTACGCTACAATCAGCCGAGAGGCAGATGCAGTTGCGCTACCGCAGTCCTTCCGACGCTTCGGGCGGGGTTCGTCACGGACCTCACGGTTCCCCATGAAACTTATCATTCCAGTAATAGCGCTATCCTTGCGCCTCGCTATTGCGGCGGGACCGGTAGTTACGAAAGTGGAACCGCCGGACTGGCCTGCCGATACGCGAGGGATCACGCTGCGCATGCTGGTGACAGGCCGGAACCTGACGGGCGCCACGGTGCGGGCGCCCTATCGCACCGGCCCCGTCACCGTGAGTCGGAGCGGAACTCATCTATTCGTCGATCTCGCCATTCCGAAGGCGGCCAGGCCGGGCAAATGCGCGCTGGAAATTGCCACGCGGGAAGGCGAGGCGGAAGCGCCGTTCTCGCTCGTCGCGGCGCTCGCGCCGGCGGGACGCTTTCAGGGCTTCTCGAGCGACGACCTGCTGTACCTCATCATGCCCGACCGCTTTGCCAACGGCGACCCGTCGAATGACGATCCCGCCATCAGCCGTGGCCTCCACAACCGAGCCGAAAGCCGCTACTACCACGGCGGCGATTTCGCCGGCATCATCGAGCATCTTCCCTATCTCAAGGATCTCGGCGTCACCGCGCTCTGGCTCACCCCGGTCTACGACAATGCCAACCAGTTGAACCAGCGGGAACGCTACAACAACAAGGCCGGCACCGATTACCACGGCTATGGCGCGGTCGATTTTTACGCCGTGGATGAACACTTCGGCGACCTCAATCAGTTCCGCGAATTGGTGGACCAGGCGCACGCCCACGGCATCAAGATCATCCAGGACGAGGTGGCCAATCACACCGGCCCCTATCATCCCTGGGTCGAGGATCCGCCCACTCCCACCTGGTTTCACGGTACCGAGGCGCGGCACCTGGCCAACACCTGGCGCACGTGGACGCTGATCGATCCGCACGCGACTCCGGAAATGCAGAAAAGCACGCTCGAGGGATGGTTCGTCAACATCCTGCCCGACCTGAACCAGGACGACCCGGAAGTGGCGCGCTACCTGATTCAGAACACGCTGTGGTGGATCGGGCGCACGGGCATCGACGGCATTCGCGAAGACACGCTGCCCTACGTGGCGCGCCGCTTCTGGCGGGATTGGACGGCGGCGATCAAGCGGAGTTATCCCGCCTTCCGCGTGGTAGGCGAGGTATTCGATGCCGATCCCGGCCTGGTCTCCTTCTTTCAGGGCGGCAGGACGCGTTTCGACGGCGTCGATAGCGGCATCGACGCGCTGTTCGATTTTCCCCTACAGGCGGCCATCCAGAGAGTGTTCACCGATGCCGCCCCCACGCGGGAACTGGCGCAGACGCTGGCCCACGATTCGCTGTATGTGGACCCCAACCGCCTGGTCACCTTCGCCGGCCTCCACGATTTGCCGCGCTTCATGAACGCCGAGCACGCCACCGCCAACGGGCTGGAGCGTGTTTTCGATTTTCTGCTTACGGTGCGCGGCATTCCGATGATCTACTACGGCGACGAGATCGGCATGTCCGGCGGCGCCGATCCCGATAACCGGCGCGATTTTCCGGGTGGTTGGAAAGAGGACCCGCGCAACGCTTTCGAAGCGGCGGGACGGACCCCGGAGCAGCAGGAGATCTGGACCCAGCTACAGCGCCTCGCGCGTTTGCGGGCTGGCTCTGAAGCGCTGCGCCGCGGCAGGATGGTGAACCTGCTGGTGGACGATCACGCCTACGCATTCGCGCGGGTGACGCCGCGGGAGCGCGTGATCCTGGTATTCAACAACGCGCCGCAGCCCGTCACGCTGCACATTCCGCTGGCCGGCTCCGGAGTCGCGGAGGGCGCCAGGCTGGAGGACTGCTACGGCGGAGCGCCGCCGGTCGAAGCGCGCAACAGCTCCATCGACGTGCCCTTGACCGGGCACGCCGTGGCTATCTATCATTGAGCACCCTATGGAAAAACCGCGCCTGCGTTTCGCCCAAATCTGGAACATGAATTTCGGATTCTTCGGAATCCAGTTCGGCTGGGGCTTGCAGATGGCCAACATGAGCGCCATCTACGAGTACCTGGGCGCCCGCCCGGACCAGATTCCCATGCTGTGGCTGGCGGCGCCGCTTACCGGCCTGATTGTGCAACCCATCATCGGGCATTTGAGCGACCACACCTGGGGCAGGCTGGGACGGCGGCGGCCCTACTTTCTGGGCGGCGCGATTCTCAGTTCCGCCGCCCTGCTGGCGATGCCGAACGCTTCGGCGCTGTGGATGGCGGCGGGCCTGCTTTGGATGCTGGACGCTTCGATCAACATCAGCATGGAGCCGTTTCGCGCGTTTGTGGCGGACCTGCTGCCGGAAGAGCAACGCACCCAGGGGTTCGCCATGCAAAGCCTGTTTATCGGGTTGGGCGCGGTGATTGCGTCGGCACTGCCGTGGCTGCTGACGCGGGCGGGCGTCTCGGCAGCCGCCGCGTCCGCGCACGCGATTCCGGCTGCGGTGAAGCTCTCATTCACCTTGGGCGCCGCCGTGTTCCTGGCGGCAGTGCTGTGGACCATATTCACCACCAGCGAGTATCCGCCGGAAGATTCCGCCGCGCCGGCCGGCCGGGCCGGGCGCCCCGCGGTGATGGAAATCCTTTCGGCGATTCGGCAGATGCCGGCGACCATGCGACAACTGGCGTGGGTGCAAATCTGCACCTGGCTCGGGCTGTTTTGCATGTGGCTGTATTTTCCGGTTGCGGTCGCGCACCAGGTCTTCGGCGCCAACGACCCGCAATCGCCGCTCTATGCCGAGGGTGTCGCCTGGGGCGGCCTGTGCTTCGCGATGTATTCGGCGGTTTGCTTCGTCTTCTCTTTTGCGCTGCAGCCCATGGCGCGTGCGCTTTCGCGGCGGCGCACGCATGGCATCTGCCTGGTGGCGGGCGCGCTGGGACTGCTTTCGGTGGCCGCGATCCACAACAAGTACCTGCTGCTATTCTCCATGGCCGGCGTGGGAGTGGCCTGGGCCAGTACGCTCTCCATGCCATATGCCATGCTGGCCGGTTCCCTGCCTGCCAACCGCGTGGGGCTTTACATGGGGATTTTCAACTTCTTCATTGTCACGCCGGAGATCCTGGCGTCGCTTGGATTCGGATGGGTCATGATCCACGTGCTGGCGAATGACCGCATGGCGGCGGTCATCTGCGGCGGCGCATTTCTGCTGGTGGCGGCTGCGCTGGCGCAGCGCGTAAAACCAGTGGGCGTCAGCGCCGGTCGTAAAGACCTGTGAGATCCCAAAGGCGCGCGGCGAGCTCCGGCGCCAGCATCTCACGCCGGTAGCGCCAGCGCCAGTTGCCGCCGAGCGTGGCTGGCCGGTTCATGCGCGCATGGCTGCCCAGCCCCAGCACGTCCTGCAACGGGATCAGCACTGTGTCGGCCACGGAGGCCAGCAGCTCGCGGATGAAGACCCAGTGAATCTCGCGGCCATCGGTGTTGAGATAGCGCTGCGTGAATTCGCGCTCGGCGCGGACGTCCTCAACGTTGCGCGTGCTGTCTCCCCCTCCTTCGCTGGTCCACCATCCGACTGTGGTATCGCAATCGTGCGTGCCGGTATACGCCACCAACTCGCGAGGGTAATTGTGCGGGCGGAACGAGGGACCTTGCGGATCGTTGCCAAAGGCGAACTGGAGAATCGACATGCCGGGGAAGCCGAAGAGCCGGCGGATGGCTTCCACTTCCGGCGTGATGACGCCGAGGTTCTCGGCTACCAGCGGCAGATCGCCGAGGGCACTGCGTGCCACCTCGAACAGGGCGGCGCCCGGGCCCTTGACCCAGCGGCCGCGCTCGGCGGTCTTTTCCGAAGCGGGGACCTCCCAGTAGGCTTCGAAGCCGCGGAAATGATCCAGCCGCACGAAATCGACCTGGCTCAGAACGGCAGCGAAGCGCTCCAGCCACCAGCGGTAACCATCGGCGGCCAAAACGTCCCAACGGTAGATGGGATTGCCCCAGAGTTGGCCGGTGGCGCTGAAGTAGTCGGGAGGCACACCGGCGACGACCGCCGGTTCGCCGTCCTGGTCAAGCTGGAAGAACTGCGGGTTGGCCCAGACGTCCGCGCTGTCGTGGGCAACGTAAATCGGTAGATCGCCCATGATCCGGACCCGGTGGGCACCGCAATAGTCGCGCAGTGCCTTCCATTGATCGAAGAAGACATACTGCAGGAATTTCTGAATGGCGATGGCTCCGGCCAGCTTTTCGCGCCAGGCAGCCAGCGCACCAGGCGCACGCAGGCGGACCTCGGGTTCCCAGCGGCTCCAAGCGAGAAACTGATGCTGCTGCTTCAGGGCCATGAAGAGGGCGTAGTCTTCCAGCCAGGCGTGTTGCCGGGCACAGAACTCTTCGAAGCGCGGCCGGTCGGGATCGGAAGCAGTGGCCAGAAAACGGCGGGCGGCCGATTCGAGGAGAGCCGTCTTGCGGGGAATCACGCGCGCGAAGTCCACCTCGTCGTCGGGAAGAGCCGGAACGCTTTCCAGATCCGGCCGGGAGAGCCAGCCTTTCTGCGCGAGGAGTTCCGGGCTGATGAGCAGCGGGTTGCCAGCCACCGCGGAGAAGCACTGATACGGGGAGTTGCCATATCCGGTTGGCCCCAGAGGCAGCACCTGCCAGAGCGTCTGGCCCGCGGCAGCCAGGAAATCCACAAAGCCGTGCGCTTGCGGACCGAGGTCGCCAATTCCGAAAGGTCCAGGTAACGAAGTGGGGTGAAGCAGGATGCCGCTTGATCGGGGAAAACGCATTTGAGATCTCTGATCATTGTACAGGCTGGGGTTGCGCACTCTCGTGCCCGTCTTCCGGGCATGGTTCGTCGATCTGCTTCAGGAAGCAGACTGGCGCAAATCGGTTATATCACGCTGTCGGGGCTCACTCCGGGTAGTCGTCTTTGGACCGCACCACGCGAATCCAGTGGTCGACGAAGGCGTGGTGCGTTTCGGGTGGCTCCACGCGCATCATGTGGCACGAAGTGCAGTTCTCTTTTGCGACCTTGCAAACGCGTCGCTTGAGGGCTGCATTAGCCTGGTTATGGCAGGCCGTGCATTTCGCGTCGTAGCTCCTGTCGTCGCTCTTCAGGCCCTCGTGGGGGTTGTGGCAGGCCGTGCAGGCAATGCGCCGGTCCTGCACCGAAAAGCAGGCGCTGTTGGTGAGGCGGTACGGCGGAAAGCGGACCGTGATGGCGCCCTTCAGGCCCATCGTCACCACCGTCTCCCAGGTCCGGTGGCAGACGCCGCACATCTCGCTGGTCTCCTGTGCGTCCATGCCCTGCAACGAACGGATGGAACCAGGCGCCGGCTTGCCGTTCCGAATGCTATCGACATGCGCGCCGCCCGGGCCGTGGCAGCTTTCGCACTGCACGCCGGCCTCGTAACTCGTCAATTGCAGCGTGTTTCCGAGGCGCGCGCCCGTGGTGTGGCATCCAAAGCAGTCGCGAGCCTCCTCGCTGCTCATGTTGCGGCCGGCCGCGGTGCGCGAGTCTGGCGGCTTGACGTTGACCGCGCCGACCGTGAGGTCAAGCCCCTGCAACTTCGAGTAGAAGCTCACCCTGCTTTCGTAGAAGCGTCCGTTGAGGTCGTACACGTAAGTCTGGCCCACCTTGCCTTGGCCGAAGGCGAACTGTAAAGGTGTCTCGAACGTCTCGTTCCCATCGGTCACGCGGTAGAGCACCTCTTCGCCGGCGCGGGTGATCGAGTACGAGTACTTCCCGTCGGTCCAGGTATAGTGAATGTCACCCTTCAGGTTGGCGCAGGTGCCGGCCGGTTCCAGCGCCCGCGACATGCTGTTCTGATGGAAGTTTCTGGCCTGTGCCGGATGGCACGCCGCGCATTGCTTCGATCCGATGAAACGGCCGCGGACTGCCCAAAAGGCCGAACCGGTCGGAGCGGGCGTCATCATGGTGCCCTGGGCGAAGACCGGGCAGCGGGCCAGCACAAGAATCCACACGAAGCACGCCAGTGGGGATTTCTGCACCCGTCGCATCCCTCTCTTTTTCCCAGGGTAGCACGGTCCAATCGCGTCCCACCTCGCGCCTGGCTCTACTTGCTTTGGGGCTCGTCAATCTTCAGGAACTGGTCGGCGGAAAGATTCTTCAGAGTCTGCACCGTCCCACTGGGCCAGCGGATTTCCAAGGAACTGATCTTGGTCTCCTGGCCCAGCCCGAAGTGAACGCGCTTGTCGCTGGAAGACATGAATCCCACGCTGATGGCGACGTGGTTGTACAGAACCCGGCCGGAGGCCGTCGTCAGCTTCACCTTTGCGCCGATGGCGTCGCGCGCGCTCTTGTGCCCCACCAGACTCAACATCAGCCAGTGGTTGCCGCTGTCGGCGCTGTTCATCAAGATGCGCGGCGATTCGTTCAACGACGTCACTACGATGTCGAGCGAGCCATCGTTGTTCAGATCGCCAAAAGCCGAACCGCGCTGGTAGCCCTTGTGCAGAAAGTCCTTCCCCATCTCCGCGGAGACGTCCACGAACGACTTTCCATCCACGTTCTCGAACATCGTGTCATGCTCCGGAGAATCCTCGTTCACATCGTCGACGTCGCCGTTTGCGGAATAGATATCCTTCCACCCGTCGTTATTGTAGTCGATGAATCCGTTGCTCCAGCCGGCGAAGGGTCTGCTCAGCGTCTGGATCCTAGTGGCGTACGGAAACGTGAAGAAGTTGCCGTCATTTCGCAGAAGCTGCCAGATCTGGCCCTTCAGGTTGTTGTAGAAGATGTCCACTTTGCCGTCGTTGTTGTAGTCTTTGGCGTCCGATCCCATGGAAGATCCGGAGTGCGCGTTGTCGTTATAAGCGACTTGCATGTCCAGCCCTCTTTCCTCGAACGTGCCGTTGCGCTGGTTGATGAACAGGGAATTGGGTTCGGTGTCGTTGGCAATGAACACGTCCGGCCACCCGTCGCCGTTGAAATCCGCAATCGAGATGCCCATCCCCTTGCCGGGCGCCTTGGCCAGCCCCGACTTTTCGGTGACATCCTCGAACTTGCCGTGGCCCAGGTTGTGGTAAAGCCGCGGTGGCACGCTCTTGTAGCGCCGCGGATCGCAATAGTATTCTTTGCTACCCATGGCGCAGCGCAGGTCGGTCTGCGGGGTCCAGTACGTATAGTTGTCCACAATCAGATCCAGCAGGCCGTCGTTGTCGTAGTCGAACCAGGCGGCGACCACGCTGAGGGTGTCCGGCGGCTTGCTGCCGATGCCCGAAGCCTCTGTCACATCGGTGAAAGTCCCATCCCCGTTGTTGTGATAGAGAGCGTTTCGGCCGGCGCTGCAGATGAACAGATCCTCATAGCCGTCGTTGTCGTAGTCGCCGACCGCCACGCCAAAGTTGAAGTCCAGGTGTTCGCCCCGCAAACCCGCCTTGGCCGTGACATCTTCGAAAGTCCCGTCAGCCCGCTGCTTCAGCAGGCAGTTGTAGTAGGAGGGGTTCGTCTTTTTCAATTCCGGCAGTTGTGCGCCATTGGTGAAGAAGATGTCCAGGCGGCCGTCGTTATCGAAATCGAACAGGGCGACGCCGCCGCACATCGGCTGTGGAAAGTACTTGTGGCCGCCCGGGCTGTAGCTGTTATTGCTGATATAGGAGATTTTCGAGCGCGGAGCGACATCCACGAAGTGAGGCCGCTGGGGCGTCTGCGCGGGCGGTGCCGAGAGCAGGGCCATGCACAAAAAAGCGCTGGGCAAGGAAATGAGAAGAGCGATCGTGCGCCGCATGTTAAACTGAGATTTCCGAGACGTGAAAGCTTTCATCCCCATTGTAATCGGAGTCGGCGCACTTCTGGCCGGGTCGGCCACGGGCCCCATCGTTTTCGAAGAGATCGCGGAACGCTCCGGCCTGACGTTCGTCTCCGACAGTTCTCCCACCCCGAACAAGAATCAACCCGAAACCATGGTGGCCGGCGTGGCGCTGTTCGACTACGACAACGACGGTTATCTGGACGTCTACGTGGTGAACGGCGCGGCCATCCCATCGCTCCGCAAGGAAAGCCCCAAATACTGGAATCGTCTGTACCACAACAACCACGATGGGACCTTTACCGACGTGACCGAGAAGGCGGGCGTGGCGGGCGAAGGCTACGGCATGGGCGTGGCGATCGGCGATTACGACAACGATGGCTGGCCCGACATCTACGTGGTCAACACGGGGAAGAACCAGCTCTTCCACAACAATCGGGACGGCACGTTCACCGACGTCACGGACAAGGCGGGTGTGGGCGGAGGCATGCTCGATGGCAAGAAGATGTGGTCCGTCTCGGCTGCCTGGGTGGACTACAACAACGACGGCCACCTGGACCTGTTTGTCTCCAACTACTGCAAGTGGGAAGTGAACAAGGACCCTTTCTGCGGCCCGACACCGGAACTGCGCGCGTATTGCGATCCGAAAAACTACGCGAATCTGCCCAACACCCTTTACCGTAACAATGGCGATGGCACCTTCACCGATGTGTCCGCCGAAACGGGCATCTCCAAATACTTCGGCAAGGGAATGGGTGCGGTGATCGCCGACTACGACGGCGATGGGTTCATGGATATCTTCGTGGCCAACGACGAGCGTCCCAACTTCCTGTTCCACAATCTGGGCGGCAAGAAATTCGAGGAGGTCGCGCTGCCGTCCGGCGTCGCGTATACGGAGAGCAGCCGCGCCATTTCCGGCATGGGCGCCGATTTTAAGGATGTGGAAAACAATGGCCGTCCGGACATCTGGCATACCGCCGTGGAGAACGAGTCTTTTCCGTTGTTTGAAAACCGCGGAGACGGCCAGTTCCTGGAGAGAACCTCGCAAGCGCACCTGCAGGGGACGCGCGACATGTCCGGATGGGGGAATGGAATTTTCGATTTCGATAACGACGGCTGGAAGGACCTGTTCGTGGCGCGCGGTAATGTGCTGGACAACGTAGCGCAGTTTTCGAACCGCCATTACGAGGAGCCCAACACAGTTTTCCGCAATCTGGGAAACGGCAGGTTTCAAGATGTGAGCGCCCAAGCCGGACCCGACTTCCAGAAGGCGGCGGCGCATCGCGGAGCGGCTTTCGGCGACGTCGATAACGACGGACGGATGGACGCGGTGGTCACGGTGCTGAACGGCAGGTTGAAATACTTTCACAATATCTCGAAGAACAGCAACCACTGGATTCTGCTGAAGCTGATCGGCAAGAAGAGCAACCGCATGGGGATCGGCGCGCAAATCCGCATCACCGGCGAGGACGGCACGAAGCAGTACAACGAGGTCACCACCGCCGTGGGCTATGCCTGCTCCAGCGACCCGCGCGTACACTTCGGTTTGGGCGCCTCGAAAACGATCCGCGAAATCGATATCAAGTGGCCCAGCCGCATCCACCAGGTATTGCACAACGTGTCGGCGGATCAGATTCTGACCATTGAAGAACCGGCCCAGTGACGGATGCCCGGCCGCGCCGCCGTCTCTTTTGCGACCCCGCCGGCGCGCGATTGAAGATCCGATCCCTCCGCACATGGCAGAAACCGCACCCGCTGGGCCGGATGACGGCGCTTACTTCTGCGGAGCCGCGACGTCCAGGCGCGCCCACTGCCATGCCTGTGCGTGATGGGGCGGCGGGATCTGGTCTTCGACTTCCACGCGCAACTGATAGTCGCCGGGTTCGAGACTGGCGGGCAGGTCGATAGCCCCGCTGGTGAAAGCGCGGCCGGCCGTGGGCTTGCTCGTCTCGACGGGCATTGCCGGGCTCTCGTAAACCTGGGCGCCGTCGCGGAACAGCCTGGTTCGGATGGTGAGGGGCGAATCCGGCGCGTTGATGATTTGCAATGTGAACTGCGCCCGCTCGCCAGGAGCGTAGTCGGGGGGCCCGATGGCAGGACGGACATGATCATCGACCCCAGCCGAGCGCCCGAAGACGATGCCCGAGAGCGCCAGCCCTTTCAGGCGGGGGACCTCCAGGAAATCGCCCGCGGTGCCGATTTTGCCCGTGCTCTCGTCGCGGCAGGCGGCGCGCACCTGGTACGGTCCGGGCTTGCTGACCGGGAGTAGCGCTGTGTAGATGAGGCCGTACTTCAGCGCGCGCTCGTAACCGTTCTCGTTGAGATCGATGCGCAGCGTCTGGTCGATACCGCCCGGAACCCGGTTGCCACTCACTTCGAATACGCGCACAATCAGGTGGATGACTCCCGTGCGGTGAACCGCAAGGCCGGTCAAATCCAGGTCGCGTCCGTCCAATACGACGGCAGTGCGGATAAAGGATTCGTTCTTGCGGGCGTTCAGGAATGCGGACTGGATCTCCATTCCCAAGCCCGAGGATTGAAACGGGGATTCCAGCGCGGCGGCGAGTTGCAGCTCCGGGCGGGGCGAAGCCGCGGCGATGTCCTGGTCGGCTACGCCGAAAAAGCCCTGATGCGAGCGCACATGCAGGCCGGGGCGCCGGACTTCGACCTTGAGGTGGTGGTAGACGGACTTGCCGTCGCGGCCGGGTTCGAGCGCCTCGGCCGGAGGTGTGAATCCCAGCAGGTAGTAGCCGCTCTGATCGCTCATGATCCGCTCGATTGCGGCGTCGATGACGTTGGCTTCGGTAACCATGAAACCACCGGTCTCGTCGGCCAGAAACATGGAGCCCCACTGGCCTTCGCGGTATGCAGCGCTGCCACAGGGGAAGGCGGTCGACGCTGACGCGCCGGTATTGTTCACGAGGCCGTTCTGCGTCGCGGTTCCACGCGGCAACTGCGTCGCGCCTGGCCCCCCGCCGCTCCCCAAGCCGGGCATCGTGCCTGGCCCCCCGCCGATACATTCGGACGCCCATACTCCACCACCAGTCGGGTCCTCGGTCAGGGAATTCAGACCGCGCGTATCGATGGCGTAGAGCACCACGCCCGCGCGGACCGATTCATCCACCACGCGGCGCATGCTGGCCAGAATAAGCCCGCCCGTGCCGCTGCCGGCCTCGCGCGTTCCCCAGGGTCCGATTTCGTCGGGCGTGCGAATCGGAAGGGTATCGGAGAGAATTACGACAGACTTGCGGCCGGGCAGGCTGGTCATCCCATGCACCAGCCTCCATAGCGAACTGGCTGTAGCGACCGTATAGTTCTCGACCCGGCTGATGCTCTCCAAACTCCCCAAGGGCGTATTTAGCGCGGCGAGCTCGGCTGGGTTCACCTGTACCTGGTACGCCTCCGCTTCGCCGCGCCCGGAGGGATTCCAACGCAGGTGATTGGCAGCGGCCAGCAGAAGATTCCGGTCGGTGGTGAAGTCCTGGAGTGCGCCGAGGCCGGCGCTGGCGCGCACGATGGCGGCCAGATCCCCAGGCTGCAGTTGCAGCTCGATGAACTTGCGGAGGCCAGCGCGGACACGGGGAACGGTCTCCGCGGACATGGAAAGGTCGTCGACGAACAGGACCACGCTCCGCCGCACCTCCTCGCGCTTGATCGGCGCGGTGGGCTCAGGAGGCCGGGCGGCTTCGAGTTTGCGGGGAACGGCAGGCTGGCGTGGGGCTGCAGCGGGCGGCGCCGGTCCTCCAGCTTCGATAAAGTTGAAAACAGCAATCCTCTGCGGCTTGCCATCGAGCAGCACTTGGAAATCGTCGGGCTTCAAATCGGAAACCGGTTTACCGTGCGAGTCGGTGACCACAGCGTCCACCTGGACCAGATTCACCGTGACGCGCAGGCGATACTCCTGCTGTGCGGCGGTCGGAAGACCGGCGAGAGCCACGAGAATGAGAGACCGCCGTGCCCGAATCTTCATGAATTGCCGCTCCAGCTAAAGTATGGGCCGGCTGCCTCGCGGAAACAACCGTCAGCGGGGGCCAAAGAGGGCCAGTGGCGGATGGCCCTTTCGAGCGATAGGGTGAGGGCCGGTTGGCGCCCGATACCCGACGACCAGCCAGACACGACATGCCATATCGCCGGACAGCAGTATCAAAGCACCGGCGGGGTACTATTAGATATCGACATCCGAAAGGAGGAGAAGGTCAGTGACTACATTTCGATTCGCTCTCTTCATTCTTGCCGCGGTGGCATTCGGGCAGGAGGCGCGCCTCACTCCGCCCGCCAACGACGCGCACCCGACACTGGCGATCGGTTCACCAGCGCCGGATTTCGAGCTCCCGGGAGTCGATGACAAGATTCACAAGCTGCGCGAGTACCAGGCCCCCATCCTGGTGGTGATGTTCATCTGCAACCACTGCCCGACGTCGCAGCTCTACGAAGGACGCATAAAGAAGCTGGTGGAAGATTACCAAAGCAAGGGCGTGGACTTCGTGGCGATCCAGCCCAACAGTCCCAAGGCCGTCCAACTCGGCGAGCTCGGTTACACGGATGTGAGCGACAGCTTCGAGGAGATGAAGATCCGCGCCGAATACCGGCACTTCAACTTCCCGTACCTGTACGACGGCGACACGCAGACCGTGGCGCGGGCTTACGGCGTGCAGGCGACCCCGCATGTATTCATCTTCGATAAGGAACGGAAACTGCGATACGAAGGTCGGATCGACAATGCGCAACGCGAATCGCTGGTGAGAATCCAGGATGCTCGCGCCGCGCTGGATGCGCTCCTGGCGGGAAAGCCGGTGGCGGTTCCGCACACGCCGGCCTTCGGCTGCTCCACGAAATGGCTTTCGAAAAGCGACAACCAGTTGCGGGAGCTGCGGCAAATCGAAGCCGAGCCGGTGACCGTCGAAGCGGCCACCGCCGGCGATCTGAAGAAGCTCCGTGCGAATCCCACCGGCAAGGTGCTGCTGGTCAATTTCTGGGCCACTTGGTGCGGCCCGTGCCTGACCGAATTCCCCGGCTTGGAGACCACCTTCCGCATGTACCGCCATCGCGACTTCACCATGGTGACCGTGGCGACCAACTATCCCGACGAAAAGGCAGGCGTGCTGAGACTGCTCCAGCAGCAACACGCCAGCGGCCGCAATCTGTATTTCGCCTCCGACGACACCTACGCCATGCAGGCGGCATTCGACGCCAAGTGGGACGCCGCCGTCCCGTTCACCATGTTGATCGCACCCGGCGGCAAGGTGCTCTTCCAGCAGCAGGGCGAAGTGGATATCGTCGCCTTGCGCCGCGTGATTCTGGCCAACCTGGAAAACGAAACATACGTCGGCCATCCGGCCTACTGGGCGACCCGGTAGCGGACGCCGCTGTTGGGCCTGCATTAGATATGGCAAAGGACACGTTGAAACGCTGCATTACTTCAGGCGCGATAGCGCTGGTGGCAGTGCCCGTTTTGGCCTTGTACGTCCGAGCCGCCGCCGCGCAAAGCAGTTTTGCCTTTCAGTCCGCCACCGACAGCTTCGGGGCTACCGTGCTGGACTGCAGCCGGTTCGTCGAAGCACCCACGGGCAAGCACGGTTTTCTTACCGTGAAGGAGGGCCGCTTCGTTTTTCAGGACGGCACTCCCGCGCGTTTTTGGGGCGCGCAGATGAATGCCGGCGGCTCGAAAGAGCAGCTCGAGTATGCGCTTCGACGCATGCGGCGGCAGGGCATCAACATCACGCGGCAGCACGGTCTGGGAGACCTGAACGCCCGCCAGGCGAATACCTCGCTCGAATACGACGCTGCGGCCTTTGACCAGTTGGACTACTTGATCGCCAAACTCGGCGCGAACGGCATCTACCTCATCCTCGACCTCGATTACCCGCTGAATTTCCGCTTCAGGCCGGGAGATAACATTCCCGGGCTGCTCGAGGGCGGGCCCGCATCCTACGCGGAATTCTTCGACGACAAAGTCGCGTCCATCCTGCAGCAGCGCATGACGGACGTGTTCACTCACTTTAACCCGTACACGAAAAAACGCTACGCGGACGACCCCACCATCGCGATGGTGGAGGTGCTCAACGAGGATTCGTTGTTCTTCGGAGACGTCGGGGGGAGCTTCCGTCCCGAATTGGAAGACAAGTTCGCGGCTTGGCTGCGGAACAAGTATCGCGACGATGCGACCCTCAAGCGGGCCTGGACCGTGGACGGCAAGTCGCCCCTGGTGGAAGGTCAGGGCATCGACAATCGAGAACGCGTTCCCCTGCTGCGGAATGGCGACTTCAACGAGAAGTACCTGTCGGCGCACCCCGAACACAAGTTGCGGGGCCAGGACCAGTTGCGCTTTTGTGAGGGACTCGAGGAGCGTTACTGGATCTCCAGCCGCGATGTGATGCGCAAGGCGGGTTTGAAGGTGCCGGTTTGCGGAACCAACTGGCAGGCACACGGCTTTCCCACACGTGTTCACATGCTGGGCCAGTCGAAACTCGATTACGTGGACCGTCATGGCTATTGGGACCATCCGCAGGGGGAGGGAAATCTCAAATGGAGAATCGCCACCGCACGATTCCAGAACCTGCCGATGATCAAGGATGTCGATCCCGATCAGGATCGTTTGAAGTACCTCGGCATTGAAAACCTCGTCACGGAGAAGGCTTGGGAGCGGGTGCTTGGGATGCCCATGACCATCAGCGAATGGAATACCTGCCTGCCCAACGAGTACTCCTTGGAAGGAGGCGGCCTGATGGCCGCGTACGGCCTGTTGCAGGGGTGGGATGGTGCGCTCCAGTTCGGTTATTTCAGCCGGGACTTCCGCCCTAGCCTCGGTGACGGTTCGTTCGACATGCTGGGGAACCACCCGCAGATCCTTCAATTTCCCGCTCTCGCGGCCATGTGGCACCGGCAGGACGTGAAAGAAGCTGAGGTCGTAGCTGAATCGTTATACCATTCCGAGAATATCTACCAGTGGACGGAGGACCGCAAGCCCGTGCCGCTCTGGGCCGCGCTCGTGGGCCGGGTGGGCTATCGCCTGGTCGGGCAACCGCGCAAGCCCGTGTTGCAGGATGTCCGGAAGTACTGGGATGCGCAGTCCTTGACGGCGCGCTCCGTTACGGGGGAGTTGAGCTGGAATGCCTCGGCGGGTGTGGTCCACATCGACACCGCGCGTACACAGGCGGTGATCGGCTTCCTCTCGGCCGCTCCGCACAAGTTGGGGGCGGTGAGCCTGAAGAGCCCCAATCGCTTTGGCGCGGTCTGGGTTACGGCCATGGATGGAATGTCCCCGGTGCGCTCCGCGCGGCATCTGCTCATCACCGCGGTCGGCCCGGTGCGGAATACCGGGATGGAGTACGAACGGACCGAACAAATATCCCGGCTCGGCACGCCTTTGTGGCGTTTGAAAAGCGAAGGCGCCGGCCCCGCGCTGCTGGAAGCGATCACCGGGGAACTCCGCATCCAGTCCGGGCACGCTCGGCAGATGAAGTGCTGGGCGCTGGACGTGGTGGGCAAGAGACTCAATCCGGTGCCGCTACGCGTCATCTCCGGCGAAGTGATGCTCGAAATGCGAGCGGAGTACAAGACCGTCTATTACGAGCTTTCCGCCGAATAGGGCGCGAAGCCCCCGGACACTTGCACCCGTGCCCTTGCGGTTTCCCCAGGGCAAGAGAGCTGAACAGAACGCACTCAGCCATCAGCGTCCAGCCCGCTCCGCGGCGATATCGCAAAAACGGCCGATCCGCGGGCGGCGGCCGGGTTGCTTCCGTTTCTGAGTTGCAATTATCATAAGCTTGAATGGCGCGACGCTTCTACCTCGCAGTGGTCCTGCTCTGGCTCCAGGGTCTGGCCTCCGCCCAGGATACTACCGAGCAGATTCTGCAGCAGGCCATCGCCTTGCATCAAGCCGGCGACACCGAAGGCGCCATCCGGCAATACCGGGCTTACTTGAAGCTGCGGCCCGACTCGCCCCTCGGGCTCTCCAACCTGGGAGCCGCGCTCGCCAGCACCGGGCGCTACTCCGAAGCCATCGTCGAGTATCAAGCGGCGCTGAAGCAGGGGCCGAAGGATCCGCACATTTGGCTGAATCTGGCGCTGGCCTTCTACAAGCAGGGTGAGATTGCGGGCGCGGCGCGGGAATTGGCGGCCCTGCACGCGGTCCAGCCTGCCAATCCGCAGGTAGTTCTGTTGCTCGCCGATTGCTGGCTCCGGCAGGGAGAGAACGCCAAAGTCATCGGCCTGCTGGCGCCGCTCGACAAGCAGAACCAGAGCGACATGGCTGTCGCCTATCTGCTGGGCATGGCCCTGTTGCGCGATAAGCAGGTCGATCGCGGGCAACAGATCATCGACCGAATCCTGCATAACGGCGACTCGGCGGAGGCCCATCTGCTGCTGGGAATGGCCCGGCTCGACGCTCTCGAATATCCTGCCGCGATTGTGGATCTCACCAAAGCCGTGGAACTGGACCCTCATCTTCCGGACCTTTACTCGTACCTCGGCCAGGCGCAGATGGCCAGCGGCGATATGGCGGCCGCCCGCGCGGCGTTCGAGAAGGAGCTGGCGCAAAATCCCAACGACTTCGAATCGAACCTGCGGCTGGCCGTGCTGCTGAAGGAGGATGGCGATTACAATCGCGCGCGCGAGCTGTTGGCGCGGGCCCTCCGCGTCCGTCCCGATGACGCAGCCGCGCTTTACCAGGTGGGCACTACCGATCTGGCGGCAGGCGATATGGACCGCGCTTGCGCCACTTTGGAGAAGGTCGTGAAGCAGTCGCCACAATTCCTGGAGGCGCACGTCTCGCTCGCCCAGGTCTACTACCGTTTGAAGCGCAAGGCCGATGGAGACCGTGAGCGGGCGCTGGTGCAGGTGCTGAAGGCCCAACAGGACGCGAATCAGTCCGGGGGCAAAGCGCAATAACACCCTTCAGGGCTTGGCAGTTTCGCAACGCACGGTACGCGTCCAGGACAGTCCCCGTTCTCTTTTTCCGCCATGTCCGGGGACTTCGAATTCGGGGTTCCGCCTGCTCCGGAGTGAAGCCGATACCGCTCTTCTTCACGCACGGAGTGGAGAGCGGGGAGTTCCGCAATGCGGACATCCGGGGGTTGTTCCGCAAAACGCGGGTTTATGCTAAGCTGTTGGCCGTTGCGAGGCCAAAATCGAATACACGAATGAACGGTTCCGCTACTCCGAATACCGTCGCATTCGGGCGTGCGGCCTGATATATTTACTAACAGAGGTAGGAGACATGAGGTCCCTTATATCCATAACCCGGTCGTGCGCGATTGCGCTATTGGCGGCTGCCAGCGCCGCGGCGCAATCCACCACCGTGAATGTGCAGGTCGGCAGCCAAGCGACCGGCAGCCTGAAGCTAGCCATGTCCACGTCGTTCCAAGTGGCCAGTTATAACGATCAATTCTTCAGCGGAGCTCCGTCCGCCGCGCCGGAGCTGACGGCTCTCGATCCGTGGCACACGCGGGCACAGGTCGTTGGGGATGGCATTCCGCTCACCGCCACCGACACTTGGGATTTCACCGCACTCGACGCCATGATCCCCCCCATCCAGGCCACCGGGGACCACAGCCCCGAAGTCCAGATCGGCACGGCTCCGGCTTTCCTGAGCGATTCCTTGGGCAACATTCTGACCACTACGTCGGGCACCACGACCGTGATTTCTCCCGCCAGCCTCGCGGGATTCGCACAGATGAGCGCCAATCTGGTTCGTTACTACAACACCGGCGGATTCACCGACGCCGGGCAGTTCTATCGGAGCCCCACGCCTTACCCGGTGACGTGGTGGGGTATTTTCAACGAGCCGGACATCCACAACCTCTCGGCGGCGGAGTACGTGACGCTTTACAACACGGTCGTGCCCGAAATGGCCCAGGTGGACCCGTCCATCAAGTTCGTGGCCATCGAGCTTGCGAATCCTCCCGAAGGTTACATGCCGACCTTCGTGGCCGGTGTCACCGCTCCGGTGAATGTAGTGGCCAAGCACTTTTATTCCACTGGCAACCATTTGACCACCGACCAGGTTATCTTCGTCACGATTCCCAATTTTGCCGCCCAGGTCCAATACATGTATCAGTATCTGGCCAGAAACTCCGCGCTGGCCTCGGTGCCAGTTTGGATCACCGAGAACAATGTGAACTCCGACTATTCCAACAATGGGATCAGCGCCAACAACCCGCCTTTGCCGTTTGTGGAAGATCCGCGCGGGAGCAGTCCTTTCTTCGCCGCCTGGCGTTCCCTGTTATTCGAGCAACTAGGCGAAGCGGGCGCCCAAGCCCTCTACCACTGGAGTTTCGGCAACGACCCGCAGTACGGCGAGATTGGTAGCTCTACGGGGAATCCGCCTTACGCTACGCAACTCAGCTACTGGGTGGATTACTATCTGTCCCACTGGTTTCCCTCGCCGCCCGGTCAGGATATCCTGCAGACGACCGCCACGGGGTGCTGTGTAACTAACCCCGCGAATGGTTGGGCGGGCAGCGGCGGACTCCCGATGGATACTCAGACGATGGCCGCGCGCAACCCGGATGGGTCGGTGGTGATCCTGATGTCCAACTACGCGCTGGCGCCTACCGCGCCCGTCCCGCCCACGAATAGTACCATCAACACCGACGATAATGGCGCCGGCGCGCCGCGCACGTTCGCGCTGGATCTGTCGGCGTTGGGTACCTTTACCTCGGCCACACTGGTGACGCTGGATACGAACACGCCGATACCTAGCGGCCCCGTGCCTCAATCGCTCACCTTTGCGCCTCAGATGCAGGTTACGCTGCCGGGTTATGGAATGGCTCTCTTGCGCCTGTCCAACGCCCAGCCCACCCAGGCCGCGGCGAACGTGACCAATGCCGCAAGCTACGCTACCGGTGCCGTGGCCCCGGGAGAGATTGTAACGCTGTTCGGATCGGCGCTCGGTCCGGCGAACCTTGTAACTCTGGAGCTCACCAATCCGCTGCTGGTGGCGAATGCACTGGCGGGAGTGCACGTCCTGTTTGACGGCGTGCCTGCCCCGATGGTCTATGCCAGTGCTGGGCAAGTGAGTGCGGTGGTGCCTTATGAGGTGGCTGGCCACTCCACCACCACATTGCAGGTGGAATATCTGGGCGCTGTTTCGACGGCGGTTTCCCTGCCGGTAACCGCCGTTGTGCCCGGCCTGTTTACGCAATATTCTTCAGGCTTCGGTCCAGGCTCGATTCTGAATAACGTTGACTACAGCTTGAACACGGCCACGAATCCCGTCTCGCGCGGATGCGATACGTGTTATGTGGACATCTACTTGACCGGCGCGGGCGTGACCACGCCCGCCAGTACGGATGGCTTGGTGGTCGCCGCGCCAGTTTATACCACTCTTTCGACGTTTCCCCAGGTGCCCGCCGATGTCCCCGTTACCGTCACCATGGGAGGCGTTCCCTGCCCGAACATCGTCTACGCGGGGGCCGCGCCGGATCTGATCTCGGGATTAACGCAGATCACCGTGCAGGTGCCGGAGGCTGTCACGCCGGGCCCGAGCGTGCCGTTGATGGTCACCATCGGCGGTGTAAGTTCGCAGACCGGAGTCACTCTGGCGGTGCAATAGGCGCGCCCAGCGTTTCGCCCGCGAACTCCGCGGAGGCGGCGCCTCAGGAAGACCAGCCGGTGCGCGCTGCCTCCGTCCGCTCGAGAGTCTTATACCATTCTTTCGTGAGAACGCATCGGGATGGATCGCTCCCGATCGAGCATTAGCTTACAGAACACGGTCGGCACGCCGCACAACCTAAACCGTGCACAGCTCGACAGCCTGCCGCAGCGATACCAGCGGATCGTGCAGCGGTACGAATTCGTGCGCGAAGTAGCCGGAGAAGCCGAGGTCGGCGATGGCCCGCGCCACGGTGCGCCAGTTCAGCTCCTGCGTGTCGTCCAATTCATGCCGGCCGGGGACGCCGCCGGTATGGAAATGCGCGATGTACCGGATGTTCTCGCGGATGGTCCGCAGGATGTCCCCTTCCATGATTTGCATGTGGTAGATGTCGTACAGCAGCTTCACCCGCGGTGAGTCCACGCGCCTCATCAGCTCGACGCCCCAAGTGGTGTGGTCGCACTGGTAGTCCTTGTGATCCACCTTGCTGTTGAGCAACTCCATGCAAATGGTGATGCCGTGGTCTTCGGCGATCCGTTTGACCCGGTTGAGGCCGATCACGCAATTTGCCAGACCCTGTTCGTCCGGCAAGCCGCGCCGGTTACCTGAGAAGGTGATGATGTTGGGTGCACCCACCGCGGCGGCCTGCGGAATCCGCCTGCGCAACTCGTCTTCGATGCGGGCGTGGTTTTCCAGGGAATTCAGGCCATCCGGGATGGTTCCGCCGCCGGGCAGGATCATGGCCGGAACGAGGCCGTATTTCTTCAGCGTGGGTGCATCTTCCGGTGCGACCAGATCGATGGCCGCCAGACCCATCCCCGCCGCTGCGCGGCACAGTTCATCGAGGGAGAGCGAGTTGTAGCACCAGCGAGCGACGGACTGCTTCAGCCGCCCCGGGTTATGGCCGGAGGCAGACACGGCTAGTGCCAGCGTGCCTGGCGCAGCGGAGAGCAGGTGGCGGCGGGTCATACAACCAGAACTTCCATCTTAGGCTCCCGGCCGCCGATATGCCAAATGCCCGATATCGCGAACGCCACTTCGCTCTAACCAAAGCCTGTGCCACCAGCTACACTGGAAGAGCAGCCGTGTGCACGACCCGTTGGTGGCATTCCGTGAGCTTTTCGAGGCCGGTCCAGGTACTTGTTTTACTGGCCTGCCTATTGCCCGCCTGCCGCTCCGAAACGGTGCAACTATTCCAGTGGAAGAACGTCAACATTCAGGGCATGGGCTACGTTACCGGTCTGGTGGTGCAGCCGGTCGCACCCTTCGACGTTTACATTCGCACCGATGTCGGCGGCGCCTATCGCTTCGACCGGCCCTCATCCAGTTGGATTCCTCTGCTCGATGGCCTCGCCACTCAGGGCGGCATCGGGACCGAGACGGTAGCCATCGATCCCGGCACACCCTCGCGCGCCTACGTGGTCATTCCTCGCACCAATTCCATCGTCGATAATGAATACCAGTACGCCGCCGAGGTGATGGTCTCGGAAAACCGCGGCGTCACATGGCGCGGCACCGGCCTGGTGCAATACGACCTCTATATCGGCGCCAATGACGACTACCGGGTGGAATCCGGCGAGCGTCTGGCGGTTGACCCCAATAACTCGAACGTGCTCTACTTCGCATCCCGCCGCAGCGGACTGTGGCAGGGTTTGCGCCAGCCCGACGCACAGTATACCTGGACGCAGGTTTCCGGCGCCCCCGGCGGTCCGCCAGCGTGGACTACCAACCCGGCCACGGATCCAGCCGGTTACACCTTCGTACTGTTCGATTCCCGAACAACCATCAACGGCGTGTCCCAGACCATCTATACCGGCGTGCACGGCAGCGCTGTCTGGCGGTCGGCGGATGGCGGCCAGACCTGGACCAGCCTGGGCGGTCCCGCTAACCCCGTTCGCGGAGTAGTTGCCAGTGACGGTACGCTCTATGTGAGTTGCGGCGTTACCAGCCCGCCCGCCTCCGCCGCCTCCGGAAACGTGGCGCGGTATTCCAACGGCCAATGGACCGACATTACTCCCGGCGATAACTCCGCTCCGTACACCGGAATCACCGCGGCTCCGGGCAATCCGGCCACGGTGATGGTCGGCCGCGACAGTTCCGTCTGGCGATCCACCAACGCGGGCGCTTCCTGGCGTCAGCAAGTGATGGTGATGAATGCCCAGAACCGGCTTGACTCCGGTTGGAATCCCTCCGCCCCAGGGTATTATATTTCCACCGCGGGAGCTTCCGGCGGCATGGCGGCTCTCTTCATCGATCCTTCGAATACCAAACAGGTCTGGTGGACCAACGGCTGGGGAGTCGCGCTCGCCAGTGACATCACGGCCAGTCCGCCCTCTTGGGCCTGGCAGATGCAGAACCTGGAAGAGTTGGTCGGCGTCATGGTGCGGGTCCCACCGAAGATGGGCGGCGCCGACTTGGTGAGCATGGTGGAAGACATGGTCGGGTTCCGTCACGCCGACCGCGACCAGGTGCCCGTCTCCAAGATCAACCCGTCCGGCGTGCCGTTCGATCCCAATCCGAGCTTCAGTTGGCAAACCGGCATGTATGGCGGCACCACCTACCCCGTGCCGTGGCCTAACGTTTCGATGGGCGCGAGCCTGGACTACAGTTACTACTCTCCCGACAATCTGGCCTTTGTCGGCAACGGCGAATGGCAGGCCTGGTCGCTCTACGGCTCTTCGAGCGACAACGGCGTAAACTGGACGGCCTTTGCCGCGGTGCCCTCCGAGCAGCTCTGGTCGGGCGGCACGCAACAGTTGTCGACGCCCGTTAGCGGACAAATCGCCATGTCGTCCACCAATCCGCAAAATATGGTTTGGGCGCCGGCCTGGGGCACCTTTGACGGCCTGCTTGACGCCACCACCAACGCGGCAAATGCTCCCTGGCCGCACTACACCACCGATGGCGGCAAGACCTGGGCTCTGTGCAAGCTGGCCAACCCGCCGCCCCCGCCCGACCCTTACGATCCCGAGAACAACGATGACGTGCACTACGATTCGCTGCCGAAATCCTGGGCCATCGGCATCAGCCCTTACGTGACCAGCAACATTCTGTCGGCGGACCGGAACGATCCCAATGGCAAGACTTTCTACTATTGGGACAACTCGTACTTTTATTACTCCACAGACGGCGGGGCAACCTGGACTACCAGCGCCGCGACCGGTTTCCCCTCCTACATCGTCAACATTACCATCGCCTCCAATCCGCTCGTTTACGGCGATGTTTGGATGGCCTTCGCCCGCAACGCCTGCTGTCTAACCGCGGACGTCAACGGCAACCCGCTCTATCATTCGACCGATGGCGGAAAGACGTTCCAGACTGTGCCAGGGATCGACATTTGCGACAAGGTAGCTTTCGGCCGGGGCAACAGCCCCCAGACTCCCTTCATCTATATCCTGGGCCGCATCGCCGGCGCGACGCGCGACGCTATCTATAAGTCCGAAGACGGAGGACAGACCTGGATTCGCATCACGAACCCGGATACTCTGGCCATGCTGAACGTGGCGCAGATGGAGGGTGACATGCGAACCTCGAACCTGCTCTATCTGGCCGTGGCTGGGCGCGGCATCTGGTACGGAACCCCGGGGCTTCCGCTCCGGCCACGCCCACCTTCACCGCCAATGCGGTGAGGGAGGGCGGAGTTGAAGCATACCTTGTAGTGCCGGCGCGGAAGGTAGGTTTTGCTAGAGGCTGCCTCGGCAATGTTCGCGACGTGATTAAGCATTTTTCTACTGAAACTGTGGCTCCCAGTACCCTCCCCGCGCACGGGGTGGGGGCGATCTACCCGTCCGGAACCCTGCGGCACCGGGTGTACACTGAACTCAATGCTCAGAGACCGGCTGATTCGAACGACTCTCACCGCGCTGGCCGCCATAGCTGTGTTGTGTGTGGCGCTGGCCGAAAGCGGCTCGACGCTGGTGTACCCGCCTGCTCCACGCACCAACCAGGTTGACAACGATCATGGCCGCCAGATCGCCGATCCTTACCGCACGCTGGAAGACCCGGACAATCCCGCAGCGCGCGCCTGGATCGAGGCCGAAGTGAAGTTGACCAACCAGTGGCTGGCCGCCATTCCGCAGCGGGACTTAATCAAGCGGCGCCTCACCCAGTTGTTCGACTACGAGCGTTATCCTGCCGCCGCGCTCACCAACTTTTCGCACGGTTTCAACTGGAGCTATGCCGGCGCTTTCTCTGCCGGTAACCACTATTTCTTGCTGCGTAACAGCGGCCTCCAGAATCAAGCGGTGCTGTACACGGTCGACGCCCAGGGCAACCAGCCGAAAGTGCTGCTCGATCCCAATACGTTCCGCAAAGACGGCACTGCGGCGCTGTGCGGGCTGGCTCCCAGCCGCGATGGCAGCCTGCTCGCATTCGGCACGGCGCAGGCCGGCTCGGACTGGTGCGAATGGCGCATCCGCAACGTTGAGTCGGGGCAGGATCTGCCCGAGGTGCTGCAGTGGACCAAGGATGCCGCGCCCGCCTGGACCCCGGATAACCGCGCCTTCTATTACGTCCGCTATCCCAAGCCGCCGGAGGGCCAGCTTCTCACCGCGGTCAATCGCAATCCCCAGGCGATGCTACATCGCGTGGGCGAGGCAGCCGATCGGGACCAGTTCGTTTACGAAGACCCGGCGCACGCCGATAGCGGGCTCGGCCCCGTGCTCACCGAGGACGGGCGCTGGCTGATCGTCCACGTGGATCTGCCCCAGGACAGCTCCCGCAACATGCTGTATTGCGAAGACCTCTCAGCCGCCAGCCCGCGGATGGCGCTGCTCACGCCGGATCCCAAGGGCCTCTACGATTACGCCGGCAGCCAGGGCAGCCGCATTTATCTGCGCACCACGGATGGAGCGCCGAAGGGGCGCATCATTGCCATCGATCTCAGCCGGCCCGGCCGCGAGCACTGGGAGGACGTGGTGGCGGAGACGGCGGACAGCCTCGACCACGCCTGCCTCGCGGGAGGCCGCTTGCTGCTTTCGTATTTGAAGAACGCTCACGCACGGGCCGTCCTCTATTCGCTGGAGACCAAAGTCACGACCGATGTCGCCTTGGATGGCATCGGCGCCGCCAACTGGTCGCCCGCCCAGCCGGATTCGAGCGAGCTGTTCTACAGCTTCGTCACGTTCACCTCGCCGGCCGCGCTCTACCGCCTCGATCTGCGCACCGGACGCAGTACGCTGCTGCGCCGCAGCCAGCTCAGCTTCGACGCCAGCCAGTACCAGACCGACCAGGTCTTCTATCCGTCGAAAGACGGCACTCAGGTTTCGATGTTCCTGGTGCATCGCACGGGGCTGCCGCTCGACGGCCGGAATCCTACCATCCTCTATGGCTACGGCGGGTTCAACACCGCCATTAGCCCGTCGTTCAGCCCCGCGCTGGTCGAGTGGCTGGAAATGGGCGGCGTGTGGGCGTCGGCCAACCTGCGCGGCGGGTCCGAATACGGCGAAGCCTGGCACTTGGCCGGCGCGCGCCACAACAAGCAAAACGTTTTCGACGATTTCATCGCGGCCGCCGAATGGCTGATCCACAACCGCTACACGTCAACGCCCAAACTGGCGATTTTCGGCGCCAGCAACGGAGGCCTGCTGGTGGGCGCCTGCCTGAACCAGCGTCCCGGTTTGTTTGGAGCGGCCATGCCCGCCGTCGGCGTGATGGACATGCTGCGCTTTCACAAGTTCACCGCCGGCGCCGGATGGGTTGGCGAGTATGGGTCGCCGGACGACCCGGAAGATTTCAAAACGCTGTTGGCCTACTCGCCGCTGCAAAACATCCGCAAGGCCAATTATCCGGCCACGCTGATCACCACTTCTGATCACGACGACCGCGTAGTGCCCGGCCACAGCTTCAAATACGCAGCCACGCTGCAGGAGGCGCAGCAAGGTCCGGCCCCGATTCTGATCCGCATCGAGACGCGCGCCGGCCACGGCGCCGGCACGCCCACGTCGAAGACCATCGAGGAATTTGGCGACCGCTGGGCGTTTCTGGTGAAGGTGTTGGATTTGAATCCGAAGTTGTGACGGATGGTTGCCACGGCGCCGGCTGGCGTATATTAGAAAGCACGCATGGTGGTATTGGGAATCGATATCGGCGGCGCGCAAATCAAGGCTGGAATGGTCGACGAAGCAGGCGCCATCCTCGCCTCGCGCACCATCGAGACGCCGGGCGACCTGGATTCGTTGCTCCCCTGGCTACAAGATGCGATCGGCTGGCTGACGGAGGCGACGGCGGAACCCGCCGCGGTCGGCGTCGGCTGCAAAGGCATCATCGATCCGGATAGCACGCGCGTCGAACTGCTGCCTGGGACCTTGCATTTCCTCGAAGGCTTGCGCCTCAGCGACCTGGTGGGCCTGCCGCCCGAGGTGCCGGTGTTCGCCGATAACGACGCCCGCGTGGCGCTGGCCGGCGAGATGGTGTGGGGCGCCGCGCGCGGCCGCGAGAACGTCATCATGCTCACGCTCGGCCGGGGAGTTGGTGGCGCCGTGCTCGCGGGCGGCCACCTGCTGCGCGGCCACACGGGCATGGCCGGCAATCTGGGCCATCTCACCGTGGAGCCGCACGGAGCTCTATGCGCCTGCGGCAATCGCGGCTGCCTGGAAACCGTGTTCTCCGCCCGCGCCATCGAGGCGCAGGCTTGGAGCGCCGTGCACCGCGGTTGCGCTTCCAGCCTTACGGTTCTGTTTCGCCAGCAGCCGCAACTGGTCAACTGCCGCACCGTCTTTCAAGCTGCACGCGAAGGCGATGAGCTCGCCTCCACCATCGTCCTGGACGCCATCGGCAAACTGGCCGCCGCGCTGGCCGGCCTGCTGCACGCCTTTGACCCGGAGATCGCGATCATCGGCGGCCATGTCGCCAATGCCGGCGCGGATTTGCTGGCCCCCTTGCAGGACGCTGTGTGGGAGCGCTCGCGCGGACTGCTGGGCCGCGAGGTGCCGCTGGTCGAACAGCAGGTGTCCGATAAGTCCGGCATCGTCGGCGCCGCGGGCCTGGCCATGGCGCCCCGCTCGTAGCGGCGGTTGCGGGCATAGCAGTGCCCTGTGAGGGCGCTGCGTGCCTCCGCTCCCTCTCGAGCCGCCCGCGCCACGCCTACTTGAGCAGGTTCAGAATCTCGGTGAGCTGGCGGCGGACTTCGGGCCACGGGTCGGTGGCGAACAGTTCCTGCTGGACGCTGGTGGAGCGCCTCGCCTTAACGCGGCGGCCTTCGGATTCGAGCGACTGCCGCGCGCCTTCGATGGTATATCGCTTTTCGTAAAGCAGATGCTTAATGCGCAGCAACAGCTCGACGTCTTTGCGGCGGTACAGGCGGTGGCCGGTGCCCGACTTTTTCGGTTGCAGCACCGGGAACTCGCTCTCCCAAAAGCGCAGCACATAGGGCTCGACACCCAGCAGATCGCTCACTTCGCCGATCTTGAAGTACAGCTTATCCGGGATGTCCGGCGGTCCGGACTGTAGCGCCACGTCCGTCATCGATCATTCGTAATCCTAGCTCACTCGATGGTCAATGTCACGATGTGCTGGCCGCGGGGAAGCAGCAGGGTGTTGGGACCAGCACTTTTCGCCGTGGCGGGAACCGAGTCGATCTCGACGGTCCGCGGCGTGCGATCGAGCACGGCGATGGCGCGGGCGGAGCTTTGATAGGTGAACTCGATGGAGTGCGCGTCCACGCTGCGGGCGGCTTTCAGCTCGCCATTGAGCCGCACGAGGCGCGGGCCGGACTCGGCCGGCGCCGCCTCGATGCTGTGCGCCCCGGCCGGCAGCCACACGGTCTCCGCGTCCCGCACCGGCCAGGGCTGGCTATCCACCACGGCCGCGCCGCGCCACGGGACGCCCACGCCGTGCGCCGATTCCACCACCAGCTTCGGCCCGATCCGCTCCACCCGGCTGACAGAGGCTGCGGCCGAGGGCAGCAGCCCCAGGTCCGGCGCCAGCAGCGAATTCTCGAAATACAGCGTGACGCGCTCGAAGTTGCGCGCCGCGTTGTGCACCAGCTCGAACAGCTCGGTGCCCGTCTGCTGTTTGGTCGGATAAACATTCTGATAGCGGTCGACGATATTCAGGTCGATGGCCAGTTTGTCGCCATGACTGGTGATAGCGCGGTAACGCTCCGCGATGGCCTGGTACCGCTGCGGCCCCAGGTTCCAGACCGTGGCCGGATCTTCGATCAGAAACGTGAAGCTGTGCGCGTCGAGCAGGGGGAGCACGCGCGCGGCGTCGGCGCCGATGGCTTCGCGCATGCCGGTGTCGAAACGGTCGTCCACGTGCGTCAGCACCAGGTCCAGATCCGGCTTCTCAAGGCGCAGGCCTTCGAGCACGCCCAGCCATTCCTCTTCCATGCGCCGGGCCAGCTCGGCGCGATAATCCAGAAACTCCTTCTGCGACGCCTGGTCGCGGCTCGCGCCAAAAAGGTCGATCGGGTCGAAGCCCGAGCGCGCGTGAAACTCGCGCCGCACATCGTCGTTCATGGGCGTGAAACGCGCCGGGTTGCCGATGCCTTCGAGCGATTCGAAATACAGCTCGGCCAGGTTGACTCCATCCCAGTCGAAGCGTTTCACCAGCGACGCCGTTCCCTCGGCAGTGGCGCGGAAGCAGTCCCGGTTGGTGAGGTTCATCAGCTTGCGCCAGTCGAGCTGGGCATCCTGCAAGATCGCGGTCTTCTCGCGCCACTCCGGATGGTCCGCCCAGAATTTCTCGCTGACGTGCGGCAGCTCCAGCCAGGCGTACACCAGGATGCCCTCACGGTGACAGGCGGCAATCAGCTTCTCGAGGTAAGCGTCCCGCTCCGGGTCGGCTTCCCAGAAATGCCAGGCGGCCACGTGCAGCGCGGCCACGCCACCCGCGCGCCAGCGCGCCGCGAAGTAGTCCAAGTCCACGCGCGAGCGGTAGGCGGAATCGAAAAACGCCCACAGGCGCGCGGAGGAAAACGGCCGCTCCATGCCGAGATCGGTCAAGGCTTGCAAGAGGTATGGGAAGCGCTCGTAGCCGCGCTCGCCGGGCGGCACGGCCACCCACAGCAGAATCCCGGCGCCACGCCGCAGTCCCGCCATTATGGGTGTTCCGGTCCAGCGCTCGCGGGCGAACACGACAGCGCCGCCGGGCAGGCCGAAGACCGGCAGTTCGAGTCCCTTTTCCCAAACGATGGCGAGGCCCGGGCGGTGCAAGTCGATCAGGCTGCCGACCTTGACTAACCCAGCACCGCGCCGAAAGCCGAACATCTCAGCCAGCGAAGACTCGCCTTCGAGGATCATGATGGCGCCCTGCTCCACCCGCTCGTTCCACTCGTTCGAAGCGGGCGTGCCGGTGCGCGCCACGAAAACATGCGCCATGTTCGCCGGCTGCCGCACCAGGCCGATCGAAGAGAGGATCTCCGGCCACGCGCCGGCATCGGCGTTCAGGACGCAGTAATAGGGCAGGGGAGCGGCCGAAGCGACGGCGGCGGCGAGCAGCGCGCTAACGAGTAAACGCATACCAGATTCCCGAGCGGAAGTCGCCGAAGGTGGCCGGGCTGGCGCCATAAGCGTTCAGCAGATAGGCGCCGCGCAACAGGCTGGTGGTGACGTACATCGAGGGCGGCATCCACGCCGCGCGGAAACGCACACCCGGCCCGGTTTCGAAAAAGTTGGCCCAGATCTGCCGCTGGGCGTCGAAATTGAGATTCCCGTTCCAGAAGAGCTGCATGCGAAACGCGGCCGGCCCCATCGAGTAGCCGAAGCGCGACTGGTCGTACACCAGGAAATCGTTGCCGAACCGGCTGACGAAGACCGCGTCCACGGCGGTGTCGGCAAACCAGCCGGAGGATTCGGAGTTGAGCGAGCGGCCGATCCCGTGCGCATAGTTCAATCCGCCGCGGTAGTCGGGCAGAATGTGGCCGGTAGCGTAGTCCATGGCGCTGCCGGCTTCGAACCATGCGCCAGCGCCGTGCCACGGCAGCATACGCACGCCGCCGGCCACGATGAACGAGCTTTCCGAAAGATAAAGCGGCGTGACGGTGCCCACCGTCACCCGCGTATCGCCGACGAAGCGCACGCTCAGGTAAGGCTGCAGGCGCGTCTTGTTGCGCAGCTCGGTTTTGACCTGCGCGTAAGAGAAGAAGTCGTGCCAGCGTGTGGAATAAATCGGGTAGATCCAAAAGGTGGTACGGAACTTCTTGAGCGTGCCGCTCAGGTTGCGCCAAGCCTGGCGGCCCTCGGCGGCGATCTTCGGGTCGGGGCTGTAGCGTGCCAGCTCGAACCAGCGGGCTGCGGCCGGGTCCTGATGCAGGATGTTATAGGTCCAGCCGAGCTTGAGCATGGCCTCGAAATCGCCAGGGTCGTCTTCGTGGGCCACTTGCAGGTATTTGAGCGCATCCTTCATATAGCCGGCCTTGATGCTGCGCTCGGCCATGACTTTGGCGTCGATCGAACCGGGCGCCTGCTGCGCGCGGCGGTCCAGCATCTGCGGCATGTGCAGCACCGCGCGCACGCGGTTGGCCAGGTCCTCGTCCGGGCCGGCCAGCACGCGATCGAACAGCGGCGCGGCAGCCTGCTTATCGCCGCGCGCGTAGAGCAGGAAGCCGAGCTGGGTGGCGGCCAGCATGTCGTCCGGCGCGGTTTCGGTAAGCGTGCGGAACTCCTGTTCGGCTTCCGGCTCGCGATCCATGCGCAGCAGCAGATAGCCGAGTTCGCGCCGCAGCTCGCCGTTGCGGGGATCGAGCGCGAGCGCGCGGCGGAATTCGGCAACGAAGGGGTAGCGGTCGGGCAGCAGCTCGCGCGCCTGCTCGGCGGCACGCGGCTCGCCGCCGCGGGAAGCGGCCAGCAAGGCGGCGATCGAGTCATCGGTGCGGCCGATGGCTTTCCACACGCGGCCCAGGTCCACCAGCACGGTGCGCCGGTCCGGAATCAAACGCCAGGCCTTCTCGAAATGCTCGGCCGCCAGCGGCAGCTCGTCGCGTTCCTCGGCCAGGTGGGCGAGCTCGAAGTGCGCGCTGAAATTGTCGGGGCCGGCGGCCAGCGCGCTCTTCCAACGCTCGATCGCGGCGGCCAGCGGCCGGTCGATATTCTGAAACGCCTGCTCGGCCTCCGCGTTGCCGGTTTGGCGGATGCGGTCGAAGATGCGCCGCGCTTCGGCTTCCCGCTTGCTTTCGTAGCACAGGAAGGCGTACTCCATGGCCACCTGGAGGTCGGCGGAATCGATCGTCATCGCGGCATGAAACTGGTCGCGCGCCAAGTCGTTTTCGCCGATCTTGAGATAGGTGTAGGCCAGGTCTTTGCGGATGGAGGCGCGCTGCGGCGCGATCTCGATGGCGCGGGTGAAGCCGGCCACGGCGGCGTCATAGTCGTGCGCCTGCAACGCGGCGTACGCGCGAGCCAGCGGCGAGTAGGCCGGGTCGGGCGTCTGCGCCGTTGCCAGAGCGCACGCCGCTACTAGAATTGCGGCTCGCATACCACCCTGGATGTAGTGGCCGACGGGAAAGAATTCTCGCAGAATTTGATGGCTTTGTCCGCGCGATGCCCGCTGTGGACTCGTTCAGTAACAACCGCGCCAACCGCTACCAACGGTCGGGGCTACGATGCGGTCAGGCCCTTGTTTCCGAAGCTGCGCAGGGGTGATTTTCAACGCACCGGTTAGCTTCGGCCGCGCGGCCTTCGACAGACGCTCGCCTCCGAACGCTTGGCTATTTCTTAGTCGTCGGCGTCTTGGAATTGTCCACTGTTTCGCCGTACTTGATGGTGGACTTGCCCTCGAAGCGCTTGTAATCCTGGTATTTCACCACCATGCGAATGCGCTGGCTCATGTCTTTGAAGCGCAGCGTGTCATCCGCGTGAGTGTAGGTGGGAAACCAGTACTTGCCATCGATCTGCTCGCGGTAGGTCTCGAATTTCGGGAACTCCTGGTTCTTCGCGATGCCCACGCCCTTGCCGTAAGTCTTGACGATCTGCAGATCGCGATCGTCCACCCACACTTCGCCTTCGAAGTACCGTTTGTGGGGCAGCAGTTTCTTGGGCTTCACGGAAAAGAGGTAGCAGTCGATCTCGTCGATTTTCTCCTTGCCCAGATAGTTGATGTCGTACTCCGGCAACGCCGCGGTGGTGAGGACGAACGGCTGCACCTCGCGCAGGTCCTGCACGTCCTCAGGCGTCAAACCGATGTTCTTCAGCGAAATTACCGGCGCATACACCACTTTCTCGATGCGCTTGCCTTCGGGCGTGAAGATGATGTCGTCGATTTCCTCCCATTTCCCGCCGGTGGGGTTGCCACCCGGATCCAGTTCTTCCATCTTCAGGCTCTGGCGGTACGTATAATTGCCGCGCGCCTCGGCGAACTCGGCTTCCTTGGCGGCGAACTTACGGATGATCTCGTCGGCATTGACCGTGTCGGCAGCGGCGGCCCAGATGGGCACACTCAGCGCGGCCAGTGCGGCAGACAGAATGAGTGTTCGCATTTTCCCTCAATATACTGCAAGACGTGGTCACTTGCTCAACAGTTTCTTGGCGATGGTCAGCAACTGGATGTTGCCAGTGCCCTCATAAATACGGCCGATCTTGGCATCGCGGTACAGCTTCTCCACCGGGTAATCCCTGGTAACTCCCACGCCGCCATGGATTTCGATGGCCTTGGATGCCGCCCGTTCGGCCACCTCGGAGCTGTAGTATTTGGCCATGGCGGCTTCCGCCAGAAAGGGCGTCCCGGCGTCGCGCAGGCGTGCGGCGTTGTACACCAGCAGTCGCGCGGCCTCGATTTCGGTGGCCATTTTGGCCAGGTCAAACTGCACTCCCTGGAATTCGGCAATAGCCTTGCCGAACTGCTTGCGCTGTTTAGCGTACGCAGTCGCGTGTTCGAGCGCCGCCCGCGCGAGGCCAATCATCTGCGCGCCGATGCCGATGCGCCCTTCGTTCAGCGATTCGATGGCGATCCTGTATCCCTGGCCGACTTCGCCCACTACGTTCTCGCGCGGCACGCGGCAGTTATCGAGGATCAGCTCACAGGTGGACGATGCGCGCAGGCCGAGCTTGTCTTCTTTCCTGCCTACCTGGAAGCCCGGGAAATCGCGCTCCACCAGGAATGCGGTGATGCCTTTGTAGCCGGCCGCCGGGTTAGCGTTGGCGAACAACAGGAACAAGCCAGCCTCGGCGGCGTTGGTGATCCACAGCTTACGGCCATTGAGCAGAAAATGGCTGCCCTGGTTCTCCGCGCGCGTGGCCAGGGCGAAGGCGTCGGAGCCGGCGGCGGCCTCGGACAATGCATAGGACGCCACCGTGTTGTCCGCCAGACGCGGAAGATAGCGGGCCTTTTGCGCGGCGTCGCCCCAGCGCAGCACGGCGTTGTTGCAGATCGTATTCTGCACATCTACGATCACGCCGGCCGAAGGGTCCACCGCGGAAAGCTCTTCCACCGCCAGAATGGCCTGAAAAAAGGTGCCGGCCTGCCCGCCAGATTCTTCCGGAATCTCGATGCCCATCAGGCCCATGGCAAAAAGCTGCCGCAGAATGTCCTTGCGGAAGACACTCGTCTCGTCCATTTCGCGCACGTACGGGCGGATCTCCTCGCGGGCGAACTTGCGCACGGTGGACTGGAAGAGCTTCTCGTCCCCGCTCAACACGGTCAGCGGCCGCGGGGCCTCGGACTTCTCGGGCGCAGGCATCTCCCGAGCTTACTCCACCGCCGCCAGCGCGCACCACTGGCGGCCCTGCGATCCGGCCACGCCGCGGTGCGTGACATGACCCTGGTAGGTGTTGACCCCCTCGCGCAGCGAGGCGTGCCTTTCGCAGGCGGCCTCCAGGCCGTGGTTAGCCAGTTCCAACAGGAAAGGGAAAGTGGCGTTGGTGAGAGCGAAAGTAGAGGTGTGCGGCACCGCCGCCGGCATGTTGGAGACGCAATAATGCACCACGCCATCCACCATGTACACGGGGTCGCTGTGCGTGGTCGCGTGCGCCGTCTCCGCGCACCCGCCTTGATCGATGGCCACATCCACTATCACCGCTCCGCGCTTCATGCCGGCGATCATTTCGCGCTTCACCAGCTTGGGCGCCGACGCGCCTGGAATCAGCACCGCGCCCACCACCAGGTCCGTGGTTTTCAGGTTCTCGCGGATCGTCAGAGCATTGGAAGCTAGCGTCACCACCTGGCCGTTGAAAATGTCGTCGAGATCGCGCAGCCGGTTCAGGTTGCGGTCGATGATGGTGACGTGCGCGCCCAGTCCCAGCGCCATCTTGGCGGCGTTGGTTCCCACCACGCCGCCGCCCAGAATTACCGCGTTGGCCGGCGCCACGCCCGGCACGCCGCCCAGCAGAATGCCGCGGCCGCCGTTGGGCTTTTCGAGATACTGCGCGCCCACCTGCACGCTCATCCGGCCAGCCACTTCGCTCATCGGCGTCAGCAGCGGCAGCGAGCCATCGGCCTCGCGAATAGTCTCATAGGCCACGCCGCTGACCTTCGATTCGAGCAGACGGTTTGTCAGCTCCGGCAGTGGCGCCAGGTGCAGGTACGTGAACAGCACCAGCCCGGGCCGGAAGAAAGCATACTCGGCCGGTTGCGGTTCCTTCACTTTGGCGACCAAGCCGGCCTTGGCCCACATCTCGGCGGCGCTTTCCACAATCCGCGCGCCGGCGTGCGCGTATTCCTCATCGGAGATGGAACTGCCTTCGCCAGCACCCGCCTCCACCAGCACCTCATGCCCCGCCTCGCGCAAAGCGATGACGCCGCTGGGGACCAGCCCCACCCGCGTCTCGTGGTCCTTAATCTCCCTGGCAACCCCGACGACCATAGAATGGCCTCCGCTTCAGATTAGCACCACGACGCAGTGGGGCGTGCCACAACAAACGCGCGCGCCACGATTCGGCTCTGGACAGCGGGTCAGCTTGACTTCACAAAGCCCGGCGCTTCACGTTCCGACTGGAAGAAACGACTTGTCCGGACCGCAAGGATGAACGCCCATGGGTGTCTTCCGGGACGGGATTCGCGCCGCGGGCACGAACCGCGTGGTGACGCGGTAAACTGTGGTTATGCCGCTTACTGAGCGCATCGTCGTCGATCCCGAGGTCCTAGCCGGCAAACCCGTAATTCGAGGGACGCGGCTAGCTGTCGAGTTCATTCTCGAACTCCTCGCCGCTGGCCAGAAAGAAAACGAGATCCTGGCAAGCTACCCTGGGCTGACGCGCGAGGACATCCTCGCTTGCCTAACGTACGCCAGCTACCTGGCCCACGAATACAAGGCCTTTCCGATCCCAGCCTAGATGCGCATCCTGGCTGATGAGAACTTTCCAAAGTCGATTGTCGAGGCGCTTCGTGCCGATGGCCACGATGTCCTTTGGGCCCGGACCGATTGCCCTGGATGGAAGGATGTTGTCCTTCTGAGCCTCGCCGAATCCGAAGCGCGCATCGTACTGACGCTGGACAAAGACTTCTGGCAGATCGCCTTCCAGCGCCGGGTTCATCTCGAACGATCCGGTGTTGTCCTGTTCCGGGTTCATCCCGCGACGCCGGAGAATCTCGGCCCACTTGTGCAAGCGCTTGTAGCGGCGAAAAAGACTTGGGTCGGGCACATCAGCATCATCACCCCCGACGGGATTCAGATGCTGGCCGCTCGAAGGAGTTGACCGGCCATTCGGAACCGATCTGCTCCGCGCTCCCCTCAGAACGTCAGCCGAAAGGCCACCTGCATGCGCCGCGCATTGGTGCCGTCCATCGGGCCCCAGCTTGCGTTGCCCACACCCACGCCGGGAACTGGCTTCAAGACGCCCAACTGCGCGGTATACGTTAAAAGCTTCGAACATCAGCTCGCCTCGGTACCGGTTTGTGAAAGGAATGCTACGGCTAAGGCGCGCATTCACCGGGTGCTGGCCGCCGGTCGACAAGCTGTTGATCTGGTCCAATGGCATAGTGCCCGGGTGCGCGGGGCACCGCGCGACGGCGTTGCCCACGCCTTCCGCCCGGTGAGGCTGGTAGCATTTGAACAGTGAATCCAATACGCCAGGACCGGCGGGATCAGTTTAGATTGCTCTCCAGTTCTAACTCAGTGGCTGTCTTTTTCATTTGGGTGTGTTTCATCGCTCGCGGGTTTTTTTACTGCGCTGCACTGCCACTCTGGGAGGGCTTCGACGAATACGCCCACTTCGCGCACGTTCAGAGGATCGCTACGGGCCGCGGGTGGTTTGTGCCACCCGAAGCTCGCGCGAGCCGTGAAGTAGAGCGTTCAATCTCACTGGTCCCAATGCCGTGGATGCTGCGGTTGGATCTACCTGTACACGAAACGTACGAGTCCTATTGGAGGCTTCCTCCCGAAGAACGGCGCAGCCGCCAGCACTCACTGGCAACGCTACCTCGCTCACTCGTAACCCAGGATTCCGTCAACTTTGTGCCGATCGAGTCGCTGCAACCGCCCTTGAGCTACTGGCTAATGGCGCCCATCTACTTCATGCTGGCCAACCTGACGTTGCCCACGCGAGTCCTCGCACTCAGGCTGGTGAACCTCTTGCTGGCGTCGGCTGCGGTGCCGGCAGCTTGGGCCGCCGCCCGGCGCGTCTTTAGGGCTAATTCAAGGTCCGACAAATCAACTCCCGGCGCATCCGGGACCGCTTTGGCCACCGCCGTCGTCGTCGCGCTGATGCCCGAAGTGATGTTCGATGCCGCTCGCGTCGCGAATTCAGGTCTTGCCATAGCGCTCTACTCGGTGCTAGCAGTGCTTCTTCTGAGGGTTGCGGATGGCAGGAAAGGGGCTGCTCCTTGTGCGGGCGTAGCGGTAGGCCTCGGCCTTCTCACCAAAGCGTTTTTCTTGACCGCCGTGCCCGCCTTGATCCTGGTGCTCGCGTGGGCGGTCTGGAAACGCCGAACGGGGCTGCTCTCCGCGGCCGGCGGGCTTGGTCTGGCTGCCGCCATTTCAGTCTGGTGGTATGTACGGAATATCGCGGTCACCGGCTCGTTGTCCGGGGTTATTCAGGATGCCGCACTCCGCCACATGCCGTTAGGCGAACGCCTGCGCCACGCGACCAATGTGAATTGGTTGAGCGCGCTGGATTCCACGTTTTTCTCACACATCTGGTTCGGAGGTTGGAGCTTTCTCCAGCTACGCGCGTGGATCTATCACTTGTTTGGCCTCGTGGCATTGGTGGCGATACTCGGCGTCGCAGTTGCGTGGGTTCGGCGGGTTCCTGCGCGCAGGCGGCTATCCGTGCTGGCGGTTTTGTACGTTCTCTTCTGTGTGGGTCTCGCGTACCACGTCCTGATGACCTTCTTGGCGAACGGGATTTCCAGCTCCGGGGGATGGTACCTTTGCGCGGTGGTGGTGCCGGAGACGGTTCTTGCCGCTGCGGGTCTGCGTGCGCTCGCACCTGCACGCATCCGTCCCTATGTCCTCGGTGTTCTGGCCAGCGCATTTGCATTGCTCGATCTTTATGGCATGCTCTTTGTGGCAATCCCGTACTACACTGGTCTCCTCGGTCACAAACCGAGTGGCTTTCTCGAAGCCTTCCACTGGACTCGGCTCCTCCAAGTCGGCGTTGCCGAGATACTGCGGCGCATCGGAACCAACAAGCCCGTCTGGGTAGGGGCGTGGGAGATGGCTGCCATCGGTTGCATCTACCTGGCTGCCACTCTGATTCTCGCGTGTATTCCTTTCGTTGTGGACCGGCGGCGGAAATAGCCGGGATGCGATTCCAGGCCGTCTGCCTTTCGGGACTTAGCTACAGACCGCCTGGTCAATTTTGGATAGCAGAGGGGGTACCTGTTGCAAGCGCCGATGAACACCGATCGAAACCGAGAATCTTAAGCTGTGCTCATCGGTATTCATCCGTGGCTCGAAACCGATTTCTTGCCGGGGCCCGCCCGCCGCGCGGCGAGCTCGCTTCAAAACACCAGCCGGAATGCCACCTGCATCCGACGCGCATTGGTGCCGTCCATCGGGCCCCAGCTCGCGTTGCCCACACCCACGCCGGGAACCGGCTTTAACACGCCCCTCTGAGCAATATAGGCAATATCGTTCACGCTGGTATTGAACTGCGAGTTAAGCGCGTTATAGGCCTCGAACATCAGCTCGCCGCGGAACCGGTCCGTGAAAGGCAGGCTGCGGCTGAGACGCGCATTCACCGGGTGCTGGCCGCCTGTCGACAGGCTGTTGATCTGGTCCAGTGGCATGCGATTCCATCCGCCGTTGCCGGTCATCGAGTTGGTATAGACCATCGTGATGCCGGTAAACTGCTGGCCTTGGACGTCTACCAACGCCGTTTCCGGCAACCCCGTCGCCACCGTCGCGATCCCAGAGAATTGCCAGCCATTCAGCGCGAAGCGCGCCAGGGAAGACGTGCTTCGTGTGAGCGTTGGCTGCCAGACCAATTCCACCACCCCGCGCTGCGTCTGGTCGAGATTCGATTTGCCCTTGTCCAGAATGTAGTCGCCGTTGTAAGTGCTCAGCGGGACGCTGTTGAATATCAGTGGCCCGCTCTCGGTGTCCAGCAACTGCGACCACGTGTAAGAACCGTCCAGCGTCAGCCCGTGCCAGATCCGCTTGCGGAATTGCGCCACCCCGGCGTTGTACCACGAGGCTCCGTTGTTCAAGATGTTATACGCCTGGCCGAAAAACGCGCTGGTCTTGCTGGTCCACATTGGCAAGGTCACCGAGTTGACGGCGGCGCCGGCGGCGTTGTCGACCGTGTACGTCTCGTCGATCGCCGAGGGATTCAGGTTGAAATCTTCCGCCGTCCACAAGTGCAGGCCGCGGCCGTAGATGTAGCTGATCGTAACCCTGGTGTCCTTGCCCAGAATGCGCTCGATCGAAAACGTTCCGCTCTGTTGATTCTCATTGCGGAACTTGCTATTGCCGTATGCGACGTTACTGGTAGCGTTGGGGATGGTGGTGGCGCTCGAGACCACCTTGGAAAACACCGGCGCGCCGCTCTGGTAGGGGTTCACGCTGATGCTGGTCTGGTACAAGCCATTGCCCAGAAACAGCGCGTCGATCAGTTGCATCGGGAACGGCGTGTAATACGTGCCGAAGCCGGCGCGAACGACAGTGCGGTCGTTCCACAGATAGGAAAACCCGACGCGCGGCTGCAGCGTCAAGCTAGGCGAGGCGATAAACTCGGTCAAGAAGAAACTGGTGTTGTATTCATCGGGCTGCGGCAATTTCACCTTGTCCCAGCGCAGGCCAAGCTCCACTTGCAGCCGGCGCGAAACCTTCCAATCGTCCTGCCCGTAAACCCCGAACGATTTCGATCCCAGGCTGCGCAGCGGATTGCCGAAACGCTGCGTAAACAGGGTGTAGTCCTTGGCGTCGGTCCGGTTGTTGCTGAAGTCCTGCGCGAAGGCCGTCAGCGAGGGGTAGGCGTATGTGCCGTCCTCATTGTACACCTGGTAGATCCGGTCCTCGCCGCGCCCGGCTTCCACGCCGATACGCACGATGTTGGCGCCTGCGGCCACGGTGAAATTCTCCGCGAGCTGATAGCGCTGCTCGCTGGGCACGATGCCCGGAGAGTTCGGATTCGCGCCCAGACTCACCCCGGCCACCGTCAACCCCAGCCCGCCGGTCGAAGGCCACTGTTGGGTCTCCGGCAGCATTGAGATGCGGTCCTTATACCACCCGAGGCGCAGTTCGTTGACCACATTCGATCCCGGTTGCGACGTCCAGCCGGCATCCGCGTAGCGCGCCTCCTCGCCCAGGTTGCCGTTGCCGCCCAGCAGGCCGCCTTCCGGCGAGACGGCCAGTTGGTCCGCTCCGTTGGGCGCGCGGTAATGCTGTGCGTCCGCCACCAGGCTGAAGCTGTTGCGCTCGGTCCAATGGTAATCGGCGCGCGCCAGACCGGTAAAGGTTTTTTGCGAGCCCGGCACGATCGCGTTCATCTGCGACTGGATGAACTTGTCGGCCGCCGCGCATTGCACCGACGTCGCCGGCGCGCCGCAGCGAGAGGGCAGCACCGCAATGCTATTGGCATCGGCGATGAGCGGATTGGTGATGTGATTGACCTCTTGCGAGCTGCCGCTCGACGCTTCCAAACTCACGAAGTAGTACAGCCGGTCTATCGCTTGGCCGCCCGCGTTCCCTCCCTCCGTCTCCTGTTTATCGTCGGGCCGGAAACCCGGATCGTACCGGTCCGGCGAATCGAAACTGCCGTTGCGGTAGAACGCGTACACCTCGCCGTGAAAATCCTCGGTGCCGGTCCGTGTGGCCGCGTTGGCAATGCCGCCGGTGGCGTTGTACTCGATCGACGCCGTGGAAGCGATCGTCTGGACGCTGTCCACCGCCTCGGCCGAAAACACACGCAGCGGGTCGGCCTTGTTGAGAAAGTACCCGTCGCTCGCGTCCAACCCATCCACCACCGCGACGTCCGAGGAAGGGCTGCCGCGGAAACCGATGGTGTCGGGCGTTCCACCCAGCGTCGCCAGCGGCGCCTCCGCCACCAGCGATTCCACGCGCCGCCCGCTCAGTGGCAAGTCCGCAATCGCATCGCGGCTGATCAGATCGGTGACGCCGCTCTTGGTGTCCTCTACCCCCGGCGCGTTGGCGGTTTGCGGTTTCGCCCCTGGCGCGGTCTGCTCCAGCGTGATGTGGAAGTTCACCGTGTCGCCCACCGGCACCCTCAGGTTGGACGCGTCCCAGCCGACAAACCCTTTGCGCGTCACTTTCACCGCGTAGCCGGCGGCTGGCGCCAGCGTGGGCGCGTAGAATACGCCGTCGTCGGTCGTCGTCAAAACCAGCCGCAATCCCAGCGCCCGGTTGGTGATGGTCACCGTTGTGTCCGGGATGCCATCTCCGTATATGTCACGCACCTTTCCCGTGATCGCTCCAAATCCGGCAACTGCCTGCGCGTAAGCTCCGGCGGAGCACATCAAAACGAATAGACATAAAGCGGCTGGGATTCGCATTCACAAAACCTCGGCAAGATAAGTACCTATTGTAAAGGGTTTTTGCCTTCAACAGGTTACGCTATCCCCGGCGCGCCTTTCCGTGTGGGCGCGCGGGTCACATCTGGCCTCGCCCGGCACACCTGTTCCCATTCGCGGCTTCAGCCGATAACTGTGCTGGAAGAGATGGTTCAGTATGCGATGGTCGTCGAAGCCAGGGGCGCGAAATCTCCGTGGGGCGTTTGCACACCTGCCCGCGTTTCCTTGTTGGATCATCCCAGTCCTTCTCATATTCCTGAGTAGCGGCCCGGACGGCCTGCCGGCGCAAACTCCGCCAGCTCCTGCGGTGTCGGACGTTCCCGCCGCGTCCAACACGCCGGCCGCTGGAACCCCACCGGCCACAGGAGATTCGCCGCCGGCCACCGTTAGCGCCAAACCGCCTCCCACCGCCGCGGAACTGCAGGGAGCGGCCATCGCGCAGCAACGGGCCGCCATTCGCAAACAGGCGGAAAACCTCGGGCTATGGTTGATGCCGCTCGATGGCAAACCACCTCCCGACGGGGCCGAGCCGCCGGGTTGCGAACCCCTGGACGACAACCTGGTCAACCCGCTGATTGAAGACGCCGCCAAACAGCATGGCCTCGATCCCAAATTGCTCCGCGCCGTGATCGGCCAGGAGTCCGCATTCCGCCCTTGTGCCGTGTCCGCCAAAGGAGCCCAGGGATTGATGCAGCTTATGCCGGAAACCGCAGCCGAACTGGGTGTCGCGAACCCGTTCGATCCCAAACAAAATCTTGATGGCGGCGCCCGCTTCCTCAAGCAGCTCCTCGAGAAATATAAAGGCGATCTGCCCCAAGCTCTGGGCGCCTATAATGCCGGACCAAAGACGGCTGACGAATCCGGCGGCGCGCCGGACCTTCAGGAAACCCGCGAGTACGTGGACGCGATCCTTGCCAAGGCCGGCCTCAAGGCTGCGGACCGGCCCGCCAAACCCGCGGACCCGCCGGCCACGCCTTCGGATGGGCCCGCCAAGCCCGCCGCCGCGGCCGCCAAACCTGGCGGGAATATGTAACCTGCTGGCCGGGTTGGCGTGGCAACCGGGGACCCGCCGTCGTCCGGGGACGGTCAAAAGTGAGCGGCACGGAAGCTGCGCTGCGCGCGGCGCCTCGACTTGTTCAATGGCCGAGTCGCTGAACCGGACGCGCCATTTCGGAACGGCACCGCGCGGTCATCGCCCGCGTTTGAGGCGCCGGCCAAGTCCTCGGCGGCGCACGGCGTGTTCGGCGGCACCAAGCCGCCGCGGCGCGACAGGCGGGTCCCGGGTGTTCGACGCGTCACCGGCGTCAAGCGCTCCGGTCCGGCGGTGAGGCCCAATTCGGCGCGCCCGCCTACAACTCCTCGTAACACGCCCGTCCCGGGGCGCATTCCTCTTCGCCGACGGGCTGGCCGTCCGGGCCCAGGCACTTGAAAGTGTGCTGGCACCAGAAGGCGCGGTCGTCGGAGTGCTGTAGCGTGGGGTCCTCCCACACGGCCTGCACGAACATACCCTTCCAGCGCAGCTTCTCGCAACGCGTGCCGATCACGGATAAGGATTCCACTTTCACGCCCTCACTTTCGCCGCCGCCAGCAGCGCCCGCTTGACCGCGGTTTTGGCCAGCGTCACTTTGTAGGCATTATGGCTGAGCGGCTGTGCGCCCTCGACCGCGGCTTTGCCCGCGGCTTCGGCGGTTTCGACGGTGATGGTCTTGCCCGCCAGCCAAACGCCTGCCGCCGTGGCATCCCAAGGTGTCGGTGCCACGTGGCCGAGCACGATCCGCGCCGAACCAACCACGGGGCCTTTCATGTGGATCGCCACTGAAGCGGCGGCCAGCGGCCAATCGAGCGCTTCCTTCTGCCGCACTTCATAGGTCGCCGAATGCGTCGCTGCGGCGGGAACCAGGATCTCGGTGAGGATCTCATCCGGCCGCAAGGCGATTTCGCGCGTGCCTTCATCCCGCGGCGTCACGAAGAATTCCTTCACCGGAATTTCGCGCGAGCCCTTGGCGGAAACCAGTTTCGCCTTGGCGTCCAGTGCGATCAGCGCCGGGCCCAGGCTGGACGCGCTGACGAAGTAAGCCGGGCCGCCACCGAAGATGGCATGATACAGGTTTTCGCCGCCGACAACGAGCGACTTGCCGTCCTTCATCGCCAGCAGCCCGAAGCCCTGCCGGTAATACCAGCAGCGCGGACGTTGGCACAGGTCGCCGCCCACGGTCCCCATGTGGCGGATCTGCGGGCTGGGGATGCCGGCCGCCGCATCGGCCAGCGCCTGGTACCCGGCGCGCACTTCCGCGCTCCTGGCCAGCTCG
The DNA here is from genome assembly GCA_049511495.1 of Bryobacteraceae bacterium. Classification (GTDB taxonomy): domain Bacteria; phylum Acidobacteriota; class Terriglobia; order Bryobacterales; family Bryobacteraceae; genus Bog-375. The sequence goes on from JBEKXZ010000003.1 coordinate 76,911, forward strand.
TCCATGGTGACGGTGGCGCCGATGCGCAAGCCGGCCGCGGTGCGGCTGATGCCGCCCAGTTCATGGATCGATTTGATGTTCACCACCCGCTTGGGCGTTTGCAGAGACTCTTTCATCAGGCTGAGCAGATCGGTGCCGCCGGCCAGCACGTCGGCCTCGCCCCAGGAAGCCGCCAGCAGCCCGGTGGCTTCCTTCAGGCTGGCCGGATTCGAGTATTCGAAGGCTTGCATTACGCGTTCCTCCCTTCCAGCGCTTCCAGCACGTGATCCGGGGTCATCGGGATGTGCGGCACGCGCACGCCGATCGCGTTGGCCACCGCATTGCCCACCGCCGCGCAGATCGCAATTGCCGGCGGCTCGCCCAGCCCGATCACGCCGCGCTTGTCGTTTTCCGGCCGGATGTCCATGTGCACCACGATGTCGCCGATATCGCCAATGCCGGCCAGCTTGTAAAATTCCATGTCGGCGTTCAGCATGGCGCCGGTCTCGGCGTCCATGAAGCGCCGCTCAAACAGGGCCGTCGAGATGCCCATAATGATGGCGCCGTAAACCTGGCTCTCCGCCAGGCGGGGGTTGATGACCAGGCCGCAATCCTGCACGGCCACGTAGCGGTTGATCTTCACGATGCCGGTTTCGATATCCACCGAAACGTCGGCTACCTGCACGCCGCCGGTGCCGGAGGAGATCAGCCCCTGAGGATTGCGTTGATCGTTGGCGCCGGTTTCGGAGATCACCCCGGCGGCGCCGATCTTCTTGCAGGCCGCGGCCCAGGTGAGGCTCTTCGAGGGACTGCCCTTCACGCGGATCTGGCCGTCCGCCGCTTCCAGTTGATCGGCGCTGGCCCCCAGCGCCGGCGCCACCGCGTCGAACAGCTTGGCCAGCGCATTCACGGCTGCCTTGCGGGTGGAAGCGGATACTCCGCCTACGGTGGTGGAACCGCCCGACGCGCTGTCTGGCGGCAGATCGTTGGAGCCGATGGCCAGCTTAATTGCCGCCATCGGCAGCCCCAGCGTTTCCGCCGCTACCTGGGTGATGACCGTACGCGTTCCCGTGCCCAGGTCCTGGGTGCCGATATCCACCTGCACCGATCCGTCGGCGTGCAGCGTCACCTTGCATTGGCTGGTATGGCCGCCTCCGCCCCAGGCGCTGAAGCCCAGGCCCAGACCTCGCTTCACCGGCCCCGCACCGTTTTGGCCGCGCGGCTTCCAGCAGTTCTTCCAATCGGACAGCTCCGCCGCTTTGTCGAACTGGTACTGGTAAAGTTCCTGGCGAACTTTGGGCGCATACTGCAGGTTGAGCTTGAAAACTTCCAGCGGATCCAGGCCCGCTTTGGCCGCAAAATCCTCGATCGCGCTGCAAGTCAGATACGCAGCCTGCTGGTTGTTCGGCGCGCGCCACGCGCGGAAGGGACCGGTGTTGGTCGAGACCGCCGTGTGGACCAGCCGCTTATTGGGGATCGGGTGATTCGAGTCGTCCAGGATATACGGCAGCGGAGGCGAACCGCCTCCGGTGAAGCCGCCGGTGGCCCAGGAGTGCGACTCCCACGCTATGATGGTGCCGTCCTTGCCGCCGCCAATTTTGATATCGGCGAAAGCCGATGGGCGATTGCCGGCGATGCGCTGCTCGGTTTCGCGGTCGAGGAACAGCTTCACCGGCCGCCCGCCGGATTTCTGCGAGAGCCGCGCACCCGTTTCGCCCCAGCCATCAGGCGAAAACTTCGACCCGAAACCGCCGCCGATGTAGTCCATCTTCACCTTGATGTTGGCGGCCGGGACCTTCAGGTTCTGGCCGAGCTGCCCGGCATAATGAGTCACGTCCTGCGTCGAAGGCCACACCCAGACGTTGTCGCCTTGCCACTGAATGGTCTGGCCGTGCGTTTCCAGGCAGCAGTGCGTGATCACCGGGATGCCGTAGTGGCCCTCGGAAACCACCGCGGCTTGCTGAAAGGCCGCATCCGGGTCGCCTTTGAGAACCTCGCCGGCGGCCTTGGCGCGCGCGCCGGCCTGCACCACGTCTTCTTCTTTCACCAGGTGCGGCAGCACCTCGTAGACCACCCGGATGGCGCGCACCGCATCGCGCGCAATCTCTTCGGTCACCGCGGCTACCGCGGCCACCTCGGTGCCCTGCCACTGAATTTCGGTTCCCGCCGGCGACACCACGTGCACCGCAGTCACGCCTTGGATCTTCTCCGCCGCGCCCGTGTCCACGCTGGTGACCCGTGCGTGCGCGTGCGGGCAGGTGAGGTAGACGGCGAAAAGCAGGTCCTTCGGATTCTGATCGGACGAATAGCGCGCGCGGCCGCTGGCTTTGGCCGGGCCGTCCAGGCGCTTCGGCGACTGGCCGATTACCTTGCGGGCTTCCATGGGAGGCCAGCTATAATCCGGCGTGTTAGCCATTCTTGCCTCCTTGCGCCTTCAGGTTCTTAGCGGCTTCGAGCACCGCCTGGCGCACCCCCATGTACGTGCCGCAGCGGCACAGGTTGCCGCCCAGTCCGTGTTCCACTTCTTTGAGATTAGGGTTGGGATGCTCGGCCAGGAATCCTTTGGCCGCCATCACGAAACCCGGCGTGCAATAGCCGCACTGCTGGGCGTCGTGATTCCAGAATGCGGCCGAGACCGGGTGCAGCTTGCCGGGCTCGGCGATGCCCTCGATGGTTTCGATCGCCTTGCCCTGCGCGTCGATGGCCAGCACGCTGCACGAGTAGACGCTCTTTCCATTCATCAGCACCGTGCAGGCGCCGCAAGTGCCGCGGTCGCAGACGCGCTTGGCGCCGGTCAGATCCAGCCGGTTGCGCAGCGCGTCCAGCAGGGTGACGCGTGGCTCTACCGTCAGGTTCACCGGTTTGCCGTTGATGTGGAGCGTGATAGGCACCGGGCCCGGACCGGCGATGCCGGCCGCCGGCGCGGCTTCCGCTGTTTTATCGAGCAGCCCCGCTCCCAGCGCGCCGCTGCCGATTCCCACGCCGCGGATGAACCCGCGCCGCGAATAGCCGGCTTTGGCCTGCCGGGAGCGGCCAGGGTCTTTCTTCGAGCTCACCTGAGACACCTTCCTTTCGTCATTTGGTTGAATGGCCTTCCCTCGCGCCGATTTCGTGTCGTCAATATATCAAATCCGCCGCGGAGTTGAGCCGACGGATAGTGATGGATCGCACGCCAATCTCACAGCCATCCCGATTGGCTGGGCATTTGATGATCCGAGCGACCTAAAAGTATCAGGCTCGCAGGCGCGCAGTTCCTGGCAGGCACGGGCAAGCTAAAGCATGCCCCACCAATGGCTTGCATAGTATTGGTGGGGCGTGCTTTAGCCCGTCTTAGATAAGCACCACCTTAAGATAAGGCGGCGGCCGGCTACTGGACGACCACGGTCTGGTTGGCGACTACCGTGACGCTCTTCACCACGGGTGCGCCGCTGGCAGGCTCGATGCGGACTTCGTATTGGCCCGGAGGCAGCAGCAGGCCTTGCGCGAAGTTGTCGAACTCGTCGTTGTGGCCATAGTATTTGCCATTGATGTAAACCGCGGCGTATTTGTCGGCGCTGTGCGTCCGGATAGTGCCGAAGGGCGGCTTGGGAACCGGGAGCGCCGTCATCTTCTCCGTTACAACGTTTTTCTTGCCGGCTGCTATGGTCACCTTGGTGACGGTTTCCTGATAGCGCGGGTCAACGAGTTTCAGTTCGTGTTCGCCGGCGGCTACGGTGTAGGTGCGGGTCATGCCGAAGTTCGATGCCGGTCCGAGATACTTGCCGTCCAGAAACACTCCGGCGCGGCCGGGATCGACTTTGACTTTGAGAGTACCGGATTGCTGCGCGGCCAATGGCAGCGCCAGCGCAAGGAGCAGAGAACAACTGAACGCAAGAGCAGTCTTCATCCGTTTGGTCTCCCTTGCACGAGTATATCACCGGGGGTGCGGCTGGAAAATCGAGATCCCCTCTTAGCGCGCCTTCACCGAAAGGAACTCGCGCACGTTTTCGCGCAGCAGTTGCGGGAAGGTTTTGTCTAAGTAGGAGCGGATGGAGACGTAGCACTCGTCGCAGGCGTTGTGGCGCGCGAACTCTTCCACCATTTGCGCGCGGTCCTCGAGCCGATACTTGCCGAACTGCATCGAGCATGGCTGCAGGGCGCCATCGGCCGTCACCACCAGGAAGCGCAGGCCGGCCTTGCAGCCCGGCGCGATGGCGCGTTCGAAATAGCGGCGCGTGGCGGCCAGCGTGGTCGGAGCGTTGACGATCCAGTTGGTCTCGTCGCGGCGCCGCTCCACGCGGTCGAGCTCGCGGTTGAGCGCCGCCAGTTGTTCCGGCGAGTTCAACAGGAAGTCGCGGCAGCCCGTCCGCCGCGCCGAGTAGGCGCTGTAACAGAGGTTGACGCCCCAGGCGCGGGCCTTGTCGGCGATGGCATTGATCTCGCCCACGTTTTCGCTGGTGATACAGGAATTGAGGACGATGTCGTCGTGCCCCAGCGCGGCCAGCTTCGGAATCAGGCCTTCCAGGTGCGCATAAAGGCCGGGATGGACGCGGAACCGGTCGTGGCGCTCGTCGGGAAAATCCAGGCTCACCGAAAACTGGTCCACCCCCGCTTCGCGCAGGTCGAGATAGCGCTTCTCCGTCATCAGCGACCAGTTGGAGACCAGAATAGTGTACGGCACGCCGTTGCCGCACTGGATATTGCGCACGATCCCGGTCAGGTCCGGCCGCATCAACGGTTCGCCGCCCGAAACCTGCACCACGCACGGCCGCAGCGCGTCCATATAACGGCGATAGTCGGAGGCCCGCAAATTGCGGGATTGGTCGCGCGGGCCACCATGGTCGCAGTGCTTGCAATCGCACGTGCAAGCGTCGGTCACCTCGAAAGACACCACCAGCGGACGGCCGGTCACCCAGTTGCGCGTGCCGCGGCCAATGATGCGCAGCGATTCCGCGAATGGCACCTTACGCATAGTTTCGTCAGTCGCCCAGCCTACCGCGCGAGAACTCGCGCCCCACTTGGATCGGCGGCAGGTTCCTGAGGGCTGAAGCTATTGTAATCGAATTCACCATGCACCAGAATCCTACGCCGGCCGAACGGGCCAAGCGTCGCAACGCCGCCAGCGCTGCCCTTCAACCCGGCGCGCACATCCTGGTAAAAAACCCCCTTTGCCAGCGTCTAATATGGGATGTGGTTGGCTGTTCGCTCGCCATTCGTAATGTCCCAGAACCGGACAGCGCCCAAGTTTTCCGAACTGCCGCAGCTTGTGCTTCGTATGACCGAGGGAAGCACTCGCAGCGGAAAATGCGATGGCGGCGAAATTGCCGCAACTTAATCCTATCGAGGTCTCGATTCTAACTATGCTTCGCGTTCAGCCGATTGTCGCTCTCTTGCTCTGCGCCCTTGTAGCCCTGCCCGGATTCGGGCAAACGCAGTCGTTCGCCCAGAATCCCAGCCACGGTATGTTTGCCGGGATGACCCAGCCCTTCCGCGCCCACACGGTGAGCGCGGTTTCTTTTGCCGATTCTCCCCGCATCGACAAGCTGATGCGCGCCGGCTCCATTTACCTGTCGCTACGCGATGCCATCGCGCTGGCGCTCGAAAACAACCTCGACCTCGAATCGGTCCGCTATCAGCCCAAGCTGGCGCTGTCGGACTTACAGCGCGCCAGCGCCGGACAGTTGCTGCGCAACTTTTCCACCGCCGTCACCCAGGCTCCCAGCTCGGCCTCGCTCGGTGTCCTTTCGGGAGCCTCGCAGGTCAATTCCGCCGGCGGCACTACCAGCGGCGGCAGCGCCAACAGCGGTGTGCTCAGCGGCCTAAGCGTGCAGTTGGCCGGTTCCACCATTCCCAATACGGACCCCTACTTCTATATCGCCGGCGGATTCTACCATTCCACCGCCATCGAGACTTCCACAGAGTTCACCGGCACCGACTTCTTTGTGCAGCAGTTCAAGAACCTGGTCTACGGTGTGCAACAAGGCTTTTGGACCGGGACTACCGTATCGCTCGGCATGAGCAGCGTCTTCGACTCCACGCAGAACGCCGTCACCGCTCTGTACAATCCGATTGACACCGGCACCCTTTCTCTTTCCATTTCCCAGAACCTGCTCAATGGATTCGGTCTGGCCGTGAACAAGCGGTCTCTCCACAAGGCGCAAAACAGCCTCAAGGCCGGCGACCTCACCGTCAAGAACCAGGCCATCGCGACCGTGGCCGGCGTGGTGAACCTGTACTGGGCTCTGGTGACCTTCAACGATGAACTCAAAGTGAGCCAGCAGACTCTGCAGCTCGACACCCAGCTTTACGAAGACAACAAGAAGCGCGCCGACCTGGGCGCCATCGCACCCATCGACATCATCCAGGCCGAAGCCGATATGAAGGCCGCCCAACAGGACGTGGTGCAGCGCGAAAGCCAGGTTCTGCAGCAGGAGATGATCCTCAAGAACTACATCACGCGCAGCGGACTGGATACTCCGGCCATCGCTACCGCGCGCATCGTTCCCACCGATCACATCGACGTTCCACCGCAGGAGGCGGTGATTCCGTGGCAGGACCTGGTCGCCGAGGCCATCGCCCACCGGCCCGAGATCGAGCAGAACCAGATTACCCTGGAAAACGCGCGCCTGGACCTGCTCGGCACCAAGAACAACCTGCTGCCGACGCTCTCGGTTTCGGCAACCTTAGCCAATAACGGCCAGGCCGGCAGCGTGAACAGCGCCGTCCAGGTGCCGATATTGAACGGCAGCCAGCAGATCGTCGGGTACCGGCCGCTGACCGCCAGCGACCTCAATTCGTCCCTGCTCGGCGGTTACGGCACTACACTCGGCCAGATCTTCGACCGCAAGTTCCCCAACTATAACATCGCCTTCACTTTGACGGTCCCCATTCGCAACCGCTCCGCGCAGGCCGACCAGATCACCGCCGAGCTCAGCTACCGGCAATCGGAAATCCAGGACCGTCAGCTTCACAACAGCATCAAGCTGGCGGTGATGAATAACTGGACCGCGTTGCGCAACGCCCGCGCCGCTTATGAGACCAGCGCCGTCTCCCGCAAGCTCGCCGACGAGACGCTGGCCGGCACGCGCCGCAAGTACGATCTCGGCACCGCCACCATTCTCGACGTGATGATCGCCCAGCGCGACGATACCACCCGCCGCCTCTCCGAGGTCGATGCGCTCAATCAGCTCCAGAGCGCCCGCACCAGCATGGACCAATCGCTGGGCAAGATCCTGGACGATTACGATGTGACTCTCGACGAGGCCATGACCGGCCAGGTGGGACGCGAGCCCGACCTGCCGGTGGTAACGCCGAAACCGTAGCTGGTGGCGTGGCTGGTGGCGTAGCTGTTATCTTGGGGCTTGGCCAAAATCTATCCTTTCCAAGCCTTGCGGTACACCGCACAAGCCGGCCCGCTCGCCAGCCTGGTGACGCAGCCGTATGACAAGATTTCGCCCGCCATGCAGGCGCGCTATCTGTCGCTCAGCCCTTACAACCTGGTGCGCCTCATCCTCGGCGAGCGCAAGCCCGAAGATAACCAAGCCGCGAACGTCTATACCCGCGCCGCGGCTTATTTGAACGACTGGATTGCGCGCGGCATACTGGCTCGCGACGCCGGGCCCGCTATCTTCCCTTACTTCCAGGACTTCACCGTTCCCGATTCCGGCGCGCGCCTGACGCGCAAGGGCTTCATTGCGCTCGGCGCGGTGGAAGATTACTCCGCCGGCGTCGTGTACCGCCATGAGCAGACGCTGGCCGGTCCCAAGAAGGATCGCCTGGAGCTGCTGCGCCACACTCACGCCCACTTCGGCCAGATTTTCATGCTCTATCCCGACCGCACCGGCGCGATCGATGCCCTGCTCGAGGAAGCCGCCCAGGCTGCGCCCCTCGCCGAAGTCACCGACGAGTACGGCGTCGGCCATCGCATGTGGCGCATCGCCGGCGCGGACCGGGTCCAGGAATTGATGGCCGATAAGAAGCTGCTCATCGCCGACGGCCATCACCGCTACGAGACCGCCCTCGCCTTCCGCAACGAGAACCCCCGGCTCGCAGGCGCCGACCACGTGATGATGACCTTCGTTAACATGTACTCGCCGGGACTGAAGATCCTGGCCACGCACAGGCTGGTGAGCGGCCTCGATGCGGGCCAATTGCCCGACGGCTTTCTCGGCCGCGCCGCCGCCGATTTCCGCGTCGTGGAGATCGGCTCGCTCGACGAGTTGCAGCGCGCCTGGGAGCGGCCCGCCGGCCCCACCGTCATCGGCGCAGCCATGGGCGCCCGCCTGTTCCTGCTCCAATCGCTGCACCCGGCCGGCGAGCTCGACGTGCGCGTGCTGCACGAACGCCTGCTCGCGAAAGCGCTCGGCATCGGCGAAGAGGCCGTCCGCGACGAAAAGTACCTGCGCTACATCCGCGGTATCGAGCCGGCTATCGCCGAAGCCCGCGGCGGCGCGGCGCAGATCGCATTCCTGCTGCGGCCAACTTCCATCCAGCAGGTCGCCGACACCAGTTTCTCGGGCGGCGTGATGCCCCAAAAGTCCACCGACTTCTACCCCAAGCTGCTCTCCGGCATGACTATCTACCGGATCGGCGAGTGAGGTGGGGGGCGGTAGACGAATGCGTTAGCGAATGTGCGAAATGATGTACTCCGCTATTTCCCCACGAACTTCGCGATATCGTCCACCACTTCGGGGGCCACATGGCCGGGCTTTTCGTATTCCTTCTCGGTGCTGGGGCCGGAGCCGGCGACGAACGCGTGATTCAGCGCGGGGTAACTGCGGGCAGTGACATTCTTGCGGCCGGCGAGCCCGCTCTTCCACAGGTCGAAATCGACTTTCGGCACCTGGAAATCACGCTCGCCATACAAGATCAGAATGGGGATGGTCAGCTTCTTGGCTTCGGCCGCGGGGTCGTAACCCTTGAGGTCCAGCCAATAGGCGGCGGCCAGCCCGAGAATCGCCGGCGCGTCGGCGTCGTTTTGTTCCAGGCTCTTAACTCGCGCCACGGCCGCTTTGGCTTGCTCCAGGTTCTTGCCTGTGATGCCGAGCGTCATCAACTCATCGAGCATCAGATCTTCCAGCGGCCGCTGATTGGCCGCCATGACAACCATGCCTGCCAATTTGGTGTCTTCGGCGGCAATGCGCGGCGCCAGATAGCCGCCCAGACCGTGGCCCACCAGATAGACCTGCTTGGGATCGACCGCGGATTGCCCGCGCAGGAAGGCCAGCGCGGCGACGGCATCGTCCACGGTTTCGTCGTCGGCCGTGTACGGCTTGCCGGACATGCGTCCGGCGTATTGCCGGATGCGCTTCTCATAGCGCAGCACCACCACGCCGCGCGAGGCCAGGCCGTCGGAAAGATCGCGGAACGGTTTGGTGATGACGGCGTGCGAATCGTCGCGGTCCTTCGGCCCGAAATCCTGCACCAGCAGCACGGCCGGAAACGGACCGGCGCCTTTGGGTACGGCCAGGGTGCCGGGCAGTTTCCATTCGTCGTCGCCGAAGGTCACGGCGCGTTCCGTAAACGAATCCGGCTTGCTGTAAGCCGGACGCGTCCACTCCGCCTCGCCGGGCATCAGGTACATAACCGAAACCTGCCCGGAAACATTGATGGCGAAACGCGCTTTGATGTTTTTCTCGGCGAAGGAAACCGGGATGGTGACCACCTTGGTTGGACCCATTGCCTCGACCACCGGCTCGCCGATCTTTTCAACCGCACCCCAGCCCTTGATCTCGGCGCCCAGCTTACCGAAGGACTGTTCATTCAGGTTGGTTTTGAGCTGTGGCGACGCCAGCGCGGCAAACTCGGGATAATTCTGCGCCAGCAGAAGGTCGAGCGCCTTTCGCGCGATCGCGGCGGGGTCCGCGGCCGCTTGCGAAAACAGAACGCCAACTGAAAAGAGGCCCAACAGGGCTGCCGCCAGGCACGAGTCGAAGCCCGGCCTGCGGATTCCGGCGAAACGTAGCAGCACGCGCGCAAGCATGACGATTTCATGGTATCGCGTCGCCCCATCGGCAGGCATGTCAAGAATTCCGATATAATTGCGGTAGATTTCTTGGAGAGGAGGTTTCCATGGCCGAGTATGCCCATCCGGAAACACTGGTGACCACCGACTGGGTCGCCAAACACGCAAAAGACGAGGGCGTTCGCATAGTGGAGGTGGACGTCGATACCAAGGCCTACGACGAAGGACACGTACCGGGCGCGATAGCCTGGGCATGGAACACGCAATTGTGCGACACCGTGCGGCGCGACATTCTTTCCCGGCAGCAGTTCGAAGAGCTGATGGAGCGCTCCGGGGTGACGCCGGACACGACGCTTGTCATTTACGGCGACAACAACAACTGGTTCGCGGCGTGGGCGCTGTGGCAGGCCAAGATTTACGGCCACCGCGACGTGCGGCTGATGAATGGCGGCCGCAAGAAATGGCTTGCCGAAGGCCGCGAGCTTTCGACCGAGTCGCCCAAGGTGAAGTCCGCCAATTACACGGCAAAGGAGCCGGACGTGGCGCTGCGGGCGTTTCTGCCGGAGGTGCAAGCGGCTTCGGCGCGCGGCGCGGCGGCGCTGGTGGACGTGCGCAGCCCGCAGGAGTTCACGGGCGAAATTCTGGCGCCTCCGGGGCTGCCCGAGACCTGCCAGCGCGGCGGCCACGTGCCGGGCGCACGGAGCATCCCGTGGGCAAAGGCGGCGAACGACGACGGCACGTTCAAATCGGCGGACGAACTGCGCCAGCTGTACGCAGGCGAGGGCGTGGACGATTCTAAGCCGGTGATCGCTTACTGCCGCATCGGCGAACGATCGAGTCACACCTGGTTCGTGCTGAAATACCTGCTGGGTTTCCGCGACGTGAAGAACTATGACGGTTCGTGGACCGAGTGGGGCAACCTGGTGGGCGCCAACGTGGAACGCGGAGCCCCGGCCAAGGCAGCGGGGGCGAGGGGATGAGAGCGGAAGAATACGCGGAGCGCCGGCTGGAGTTGGCGGGCTGGCCGGTGAACGTGGCCAGTTACCGGCTGGGGATCCAGTGGCACGCCAAAGCCGACAATGTATCGCCCGGCGCGGCGCTGGCGCGCGCCACTGGAACCACGCGCGAAGAGGCCGAACGGAGAGCGCTCGAGCGCGCCGAAGAACTGCTCGGCAGGACGCGACGGCAGGCGGTGTAGGTCTCCTTCGCAGGACGACAGTCGTGCGCCATTGGGGGGCGCCGATTACAGCTTGGGCTTGGCGGGCGGCAATTCGCGCGCGACCACGGCATCGGTGAAGCCTGTGGTTTTGTGCGATCCGTCGCAAAACGGTTTGTTGGCGGAGTGCCCGCAGCGGCACAGCCCGATGGTCGTGCGGCCGGCGAGCCCGAAGACGTTGCCGTTGGGGTCCACGATCTCAAACTCGCCCTCAACGCGAATCGGGCCATTGCTGAATACGGTGACTTTGGATGGCATGCGGTATATCCAGGATATCAAAGGCAGGCGCGCTGTTCAGTGCGCGTGCTCGCCAGAGCTAAAGAGGAACCGCTCCGCCCGCGTTCTCCTCCAGCGGTTCGGCAAATCGAGAACCTGCTAATCGAAGGCTTGGCCGGCAGCGAAAACCGGGCCCGCACTTCCGCGCTGACGGCGGCCGGTGGTCTCGCTCATTCCTTATCGGTATGGCTCGCCCGCCGCGCCCAAAAGGCAAGCTAAAGCATGCCCCACCCATGCCCTATGTAACTTCGAAGCGTTGCGCCGTGCCGGTGTCCGTATCGTAGACGACGAACGTGGAGGGGACGTCGGTGCGGCTGCCATCGGCGGCGAAGGTGGCGCCCATGATGGCGCCGGGATTGATGGCAAGCGTGCGGCCGGCGCGGCTCACGTGATAGATATGATTGTGGCCGTAGCACACAACGTCGTACTCGCCCGAGGCGGCGATCGAGCGCGCAATGTTGTCGTAGTGGTTGGCGGCGATGCGCTTGCCCGCAAATTCGCCGCGCAGCATCTCGCCATGGATCTTGATGTGCGGATACTTGGCGGCGTTGGCTGCGATGCGGAACAGGTCGCCATCGTTGTTGCCGAAGATGACGTGGATGGGGCCCGAGAATCCGCGGCCCAACTGGTGGACGATGAAGGGCGAACACAAGTCGCCGCAGCAGATCATGGCGTCCACGCCGCCGAGCGACGCGAGCGCGCCGCCAAGCTTCCACACGTTGTCGTGAATGTCGGAGAGAATCGCCAGTCGCATTTTCGCCTCAAACCTCTTTCCGCAATTTGGCCGCGAACTTTTCGCGGAACTTGCGCACCTTGGGCGCGACGACGAACGCGCAGTAAGGTTGGCTGGAATGGTTGCGGAAATAGTCCCGATGGTAGTTCTCGGCGGGGTAGAAAGTTCCGGCCGCACGCACTTCGGTGACGATGGGCGCCGGCCAGATCTTCTCTGCGTCGAGCTCGCGAATGGTTTGCTCGGCGGCCTGGCGCTGCGCGTCACCGCGATAGAAAATGACGGACCGGTACTGGACGCCGGCGTCGTCGCCCTGGCGGTCCAGGGAAGTCGGATCGTGGATCGCGAAGAAGACTTCGAGGATGTCGCGGAAGCTGGAAATCGCGGGATCGAACTTCACCTGAACGACTTCCACATGGCCGGTCGAACCGGAGCAAACCTGTTGGTAGGTCGGGTTGGCGAGGCTCCCGCCCATATACCCGGACTCCACCGCGAGCACGCCCTCCATCTGTTGGTACACGGCCTCCAAGCACCAGAAACATCCCCCGCCCAGTGTCGCCGTTTCCCCGGCTGCCATGTCTTCCAGATTACTTGATCGGCGCGCTGAATCGGAAACCCCACGATGCGAATGCCTAATCCAGCGTCTTGTGGAAGCGCACGGCGCTTAACGTCAGCACGGTGGCGCCGAACACGGCCAGGACCAGCATTTGCGGCCAGAGCACGGTCACACCCACGCCCTTGATAAAGACACCGCGCACGATCTCCATGAAATAGCGCAAAGGGTTGAGATAGGTGAGGTATTGCACGGCCACCGGCATGTTGCGGATGGGAAAGGTGAAACCGCTCAACATGAACGCCGGCGTAGTGAAGAAGAACGATCCCATGTTGGCCTGCTGCTGCGTGCGCGAGATGGTGGAAAGAAACAGGCCCGCCCCCAGCGCGGTCATCAGGAACAGCGCGGCGCAGAACATCAGCAGGAGGAAATTGCCGCGAAAAGGAATATGGAAGATCACGATGGCCGCGACCGTCACGATCACCATGTTCACCATGCCCACCATCGCGAATGGAATGGTCTTGCCGAGCATCAGCTCGATGGGACGCAGCGGCGTCACCATCAACTGCTCCATGGTGCCGATTTCCTTTTCGCGGATGATGGCCTGCGCGGTCAGCATCAGAGTGACCATCAGCAGAATGTTGGCCGCCACGCCGGGCACGAAATAGTTGCGGCTGCGCAGGTCCGGATTGAACCAGACCCGCGTGCCGGATGCGACCTGTCCCAGCGCCCGGCGCACCGGGATGCCGGGGCCGCGAATCATCAGGTTGATGGTCTGGTCGTTCTTGTGCTGCGCCGGGGAAACGTCGGCGGCGAATTCGTCGATCACCTGTCCGGCGTAGGCCGAGACCAGCGAGGCGGTGTTGGAATTGGTGCCATCGAGCAGCACCTGCACCTGGGCCGTTCGCCGCTGGGCCAGGTCGCGCGCGAATCCCGGCAGCACCGCAACCACGGCGTGCACCTCGCTGCGGTCGAGCAGGCGCTGCACGTCCTGCTCGCTTTGCGCGATGGCGGTCACCTGGAAACGGCCGGACCCCTCGAAGCGCGCCCGCAACGCCCGGCTTTCCGGCGTGTGATCCATATCCATCCAACCGATACGCGCATTGTCCACATCCAGCGTCACCGCATAGCCAAACACGATCAACTGGAGCAGCGGCGGCAGGAATAGCAGGACCCGCATGCGCGGCTCGCGCCACACCTGGTAGAACTCCTTGCGCAGCATCACGCCAATTCGTTCCCACATGCTTATGCCACCTTCTGCCCTTTCAGCCTGCGCGCCGCCCGCCAGAACACGAACGCGCCGAAGATGGCCAGGAACAGCATCTGGTCCCAGATGACGCTCATGCCAACGCCTTTCAGGAACAGCGACTTGAGGATCGACACAAAATAGCGGGCGGGCACGATTACGCTGAGCACCTGGATCACTTTCGGCATGGTGTCGATGGCGAACACAAAACCCGACATCAGAAAGCCGGGCAGGAATGTGCTCAGGATGCCCATCTGGTAGGCCTGCACCTGCGTCCGGCATCCCGCCGAAATGAAAATGCCCCAGCACAGCACGCAGATCAGGAACAGGCAGGTGGAAAGAGTGAGCAGCAGAATGCTGCCGCGGAACGGCACGGCGAAGACCGTCACACCCACGACCAGGGCGATTGTCGCATCTACCAGGCCCACCGCGAAGTAGGCCAGCATTTTGCCCAGCAGCATCTCTGCCGGTCGCAGCGGCGTAGAAAGAAGCTGCTCCATGGTTCCCAATTCCCACTCGCGGGCGATGGTCAGCGAAGTCAACTGTCCGGCCAGGATCATGAGGATCACCGCGATCAGCCCCGGCACCACGTAGTTCTTGCTTTCGAGCGAGCTGTTGTACCAGACGCGCATGCGGGCGTCCACCACCGGCGGCGGAGGCGGCGCCATGTTGCGAACACGCACGCGGGCGGAGTACATCTGCACGACACTCTCGGCGTAGCCCATGGCGATCGAGGAAGTGTTCGAGTCGCTGCCGTCCACCAGCAGTTGCACTTCGGCGGTGCGCCCGGACTCCAGGTCGTGTCCGAAATCGCGCGGAATCACGATGCCTATCAGGATTCTGCTGAAATTGATACCGCGCTCAATTTGCGGGTAACCGGTGGCGAATCCGCGGATGTCGAAAAAACGCGAGCCCTGAAACTGCCGGACCAGATCGCGGCTGGCGGACGTGCCGTCCTGATCGTACACCAGAGTGGGAATGTGGTCCACGTCCAGGCTCAGCGCGTAGCCGTATAGCAGCAGCATCATCACCGGCATGGCCAGCGCCAGCAGCAAGCTGCGGCTGTCGCGGGTGACGTGGTGCAGCTCCTTGACGAACACCGCCCTGGTGCGCCGGTAGCTCAAGCGGCCCTCCGCTCTTCGCCTTCGATCATCGACACGAACACGTCTTCGAGCGACGGCAGAATCTTGTCCAGGCGCCGGACCTGGATGCCGGCCGCAGCCAGTTTGCCTCGGATGCGTTCTACGGTCGATTCCGGATCGTCCACCGTCACGTGCAGCCCTCCGCCGAACACGGCTACATCCACCACGCCCGGCAGGTCTTCGAGGGCACGCATGGTTTCGAGCGGTTGCGAGCTGTCCAGACGCAGCAGGCTGTGCGCACTCGCCTGGTGCCGCAGTTCGGCCGGCGCGCCCAGCGCGATCACCTTGCCGCGATGCATCAGCGCCAGCCGGTGGCAGTTTTCGGCCTCGTCCATGTAGTGGGTGCTCACGATGATGGTGTGGCCGGTATTCGACAGGCCGCGAATCAGGTCCCAGAACACGCCACGCACGATCGGGTCCACGCCCGAGGTCGGCTCGTCCAGAAACAGGATCGGCGGATCGTGCAGGATGGCGCAGCCCAGCGCCAGCCGCTGCTTCCAGCCTCCCGAGAGCGATCCGGTCAGCGTGGAACGCCGCTCGGTGAGCCGCGCCATCTCGAGCACGTAGTCCTTACGCGCGCTGCGCCGCTCCCGCGGCACCCCGTACAGGCCGGCGAAAAAGTCGATGTTCTGCTCCACCGTCAAATCGTCGTAGAGCGAGAATCTCTGCGACATGTACCCCAGGTTGCGCCGCACCTGCTCCGGATCTTCGGCAACGTCGATGCCGTTGACCAGCGCCAGCCCCGAGGTCGGCGTGATCAGCCCGCAGAGGATTCTGATGGTGGTGGACTTTCCCGCTCCGTTCGGTCCCAGGAAACCGAAGATCTCGCCCCGCTCCACTTCGAGTGTCACGTGATCCACCGCCACGAAATCGCCGAATTTCTTCACCAGATCGCGCGCACAGACGCTCCTCATATGGCCTCCAGCGCCTCGGCGGCGTGCACACCGTCCACGAACACGCCCTCCAGGGTTTCCTTGCCGGCCTGGCGCTTCAGCGCCTCCGGCGTGTCGCAGCGGATCAGCCGCCCTTTATACATCAGGCCGACGCGGTTGCAGCGCTCGGCTTCGTCCAGGTACGCGGTGGTCATCAGAATCGTAATGCCGTCTTTCAGCAACTGGTAAAGAATGGCCCAGAAATCCCGCCGGGAAAGCGGGTCCACGCCGTTGGTCGGCTCGTCGAGAAACAGGATTTGCGGGCGGTGCAGCAGGGTACACATCAGCGCCAGCTTCTGTTTCATGCCGCCGGAAAGCTTGCCCGCCTGCCGCTGGCGGAATGGCTCCATGCGCGTCATGCGCAGCAGGTCCGCGCTCAGGGTGGCCCGCTCCGCGCCCACGATGCCGAACAGGTCGGCGTAGAAATCCATGTTCTCCTGGACGCTCAGGTCCTGGTACAGCCCGAACCGCTGCGCCATGTAACCGATGTGGTCCTTCACCGACTGCGATTGGTGCGCCGCGTCATAGCCCGCCACGCGCGCGCTGCCCTCGGTGGGATCGAGCAGCCCGCACAGCAGCCGCAGCGTGGTGGTTTTGCCCGCGCCATCCGGTCCCACCAGGCCGAAGATCTCGCCCTGGGCCACCGACAAATCCAGATGGTCCACCGCCGTCAGTTCGCCGAAGCGGCGGGTGAGGCCGGTGGTTTCGATGATGGGCTGCATGGGTCTCTTCTCGAAGTTCCCGCTTACTCGAGCACAATCTCGGCGTCGGCCGGCATGTTCGATTTCAGCTCGTGCCGGGGGTTGTCCACTTCGATTTTGATGCGGTACACCAGCTTCACCCGCTCTTCCTGGGTCTGAATCTGCTTGGGCGTGAACTCAGCCTCGGAAGAGATGAAGCTCACCCGCCCGTCGTACACTTTGCCCGGATAGGAATCCGTCGTGATACGCGCCTTCGACCCCAGCTTCACCTTGCCCAGATCGGTTTCGTTGATGTAAGCCCGCAGCCACGGATGCTCGATGTCGCCCACCGTCACCACGGTCGCGCCGGCGGCCAGCACTTCGCCCACGTCGGCGGATTTCACCAGCACCACTCCATCCACCGGCGATACCGCCAGCGTGTCGGCAAGCTGCGCGTCCACCTGCGCCAGGTTTGCCTTGGAGCGTTCGATATCGGCGCGCCGCGTGGCCAGTTCCTGCTCGCGGCGTTTCAGCTCGAGCGCGTTGGCCTCCGCCATCTTGAGCGCGCCGCGCGAGTGTTCCACCTGCGCCGCGGCTCCGTCCACCTGCTCCACCCTCGGGCCCACGAACACCAGCGCCGCGCGTTGGTTGGCCTGCTTCAACGCCGCGTCGGCGCTCTCCCAGTGGTTGCGGAATTCGTCGTACTGCGACGCCGAGATGTCGTCGTCCTTGAATAGCGTCTGCGCCCGGTCCCAGTCTTTCTTGGCGCGGTCGAATTCGGATTGAGCGGCGTCCACCGCCGCCTTGGCCTCCTGAATCTCCTGCGGACGCGAACCGTTCTTCAGCTCCGCCAGGCGGGCTTCGGCCGCGGCCAGATCGCCACGCCGCTGCTCGATGTCCGCCGCCAGCGTCTCCCGCTCCCAGGCGAGCGAGGTTTCCGCTTGCGCCAGTTGGTCCTGCGCCGACGACAGGTCGGCTGCCAAGCTTTCGCGCTGCGCCACCAGTTCGGCGCGGTCCAGGCGCGCGATCAGTTGCCCCTTCTTCACCAGGTCGCCCTCATCCACCGTGCGCTCGATGAGCCGCCCGGCGGTCTTGAAGCCGATGTTGACTTCGGTCAGCTCGATGTTCCCGGAGACCACGATCCGGCCGCTCGCGTCCCGCCCCGATCCGTGAAACGCATAAACCGCTACTCCGGCCGCAATCAGCACCAGTGCCACGGGTATCAGTATCTTTTTCATGGAATGCTTCTCCGCATATTGCCCATGGCCTGCGCCAGGTCGATGCGCGCCACGTTGTAGTTGTACAGGGCCTGAGTCTCATTGTCGCGCGCCCGCTCGAGGCGGGTCTGCGCGTCGGTCACTTCCAGGCTGTTGGTGACGCCCGCGTCATAGCGGCGGCGCGCCTGGGTGAGCTCGCTGTCCGCCAGCTCCAGCCCATCCTTGGCGACCTTCACCTGGTCTTCCGCGGACCGCAATCCGTCGAGCGCCAGCCGCACATCCAGCTCGATCTGCTGTTTCAAATCGCTGGTGCGCACCTGCTCGGAGCGGTACAGGCTGGCCGCCTCGCCCCGCCGCGCGTCCCGCCGCCCGCCATCGAATATCGGCACCTTCAGCGAAATGCCGTACGTCCGCGTCGGCATATTGTTGTCGAGCGAGATGCCACTGGAGCCGTAGTCGCCGAATGCGGCCAGCGATGGCATCCGCTCCATTCTCACCGCGCTGGCCGAAAGCCGCGCGTTTTCTTCCCGCTGCTGCTGCGCCTTCAGGTCCGGCCGGGCCTGAAGCGCCTGCGCTTTGGCCTGTTCGAGGGTCACCGGGTCCACCGGCACATATCCCAGCTTGTCGGTGAGCCGCACCTCGGTGTCCAGCGGCGTCCCCATGGCGCGCAGCAATTCCAGGTGCGCGCTGCGCCGCGCGTTCTCGGCCACCAGCAAGTGCTGCCGGTCGTTGGCGAGTTGCACCTTGGCGCGCGTAATTTCAATCCCGGTTCCCGTGCCGGCTTTCTTCTGATTTTCGGCCTGCGTCAGCACGGCGTCGGAAAGCGTTACGTTGGCGTTCGCCGTGTCCACGTCGGCATCCGCGCGCACTGCCGCAAGGTATGCCCGCGCCACCTGCGCGGCTACGCTTTCCGCCGTGCTGTCCAGTTCCTGAGTTGCGGCGGATACCCCCACCTTCGAGGCCTGAAACCGCCGGATGGAGGCGAAATCAAACACGCTCTCTTGCACCGAAAGGCGCGCATCCACGGTCGTGAACGGCCCCACCAGGCTCGGAAAAGTGAAACCGGCAAACGGCAGCTTGATGCTGGTCAGCCCCTCGGCCGCCAGGTTCACCGTCTGATCCCGGTCGTTGAAAGCCCCTTCCAGGTCCGGCAGCAGCTCCGCACGCGCCTGCAGTGCCCGCGATTGCGCCTGCTTCAAAGCTTCGCCGGAAAGCTGGATGTTGGTGTTGCCCTGGGCGGAAATCGCCACCTCCACCGCACGCTTCAGGCTCAGATCTATCGGCACGGGCTCCGCAGTCGCATCCGCCGCCCAGCTCAGCGGCGCCATCCCCATCAAGATTATCCACGCCACCTTCATCGCTTCACCTCAACCTTTTCGCGGGCTGCCACGGGCGCCCGAAATCCGCCGCTCAGGAAAGCCACGACGCGGCGGGCCACTTCGCTCGGCGGCTCCGATTCGGTGCGCCGCAGGAGTTCGAGCGGCATCGCGGTCAATGCGTGCGCCATCGCGCCGATCGCAAAATGCGCCCGCCACGCCAATTCGTCTTCCGGCAGGAGAGGAAGCGAGCGCCGCAACTCAGCCAGAAAGCACCCTCCCACCGGGCCAAAGTGCTTGCGCGCCACTGCCGGCATGACACCCTCGGCGTGGAGCCGGCCCATCAGCTTGGCCCACTCGGGGCTTCTGTCCGCCGAATGAAATGCGGGAACGAGGAAAGCTTCCAGCAGATCCTCCAGCGCGATCGGATTCGGGCCAGCCGCTGCCTTCAGCCGCTTCAGGCCTTCCATGCGCTCCTCGTTGACGGGCGCCGCTTTCCGCATAATCAACTCATCCAAAAGCTCTTCCTTTGAGCCAAAGTGATAATGGATAGCCGCCAGGTTGACCCCGGCGGCGGCCGTAATGTGGCGCAGCGAAACGGCTTTGTAGCCCTCTTCGCCAAACAGCCGCTCGGCCGTGTCCAGAATCTTGTGACGTGTTTCACTCATTCGAATGATTTAATTATTCGTTTGAATTAATCGTTTGTCAAGAGAAAAATTGGCGGGCAGCCCTGCAGCAAGCCCGTGTCGAACAGGTGCTCTCCTCACCAACAATTCCATACAGTTCCAGCCGTAGGCGACGTTTTGTTGCAGGCTGAATCAGGTTTCCTGGCCCTTCCAGCATCCGTGGTTAAGGAACTCGAGCTAGAACCCTCGTGACGACGAGTGCGAAGCCGGCTCGATCGGGGTGGGCTTGAGCAGACCCCCTCAACCCGCGAAAACGATGGAGACCGGCCCCAGGCAGGAACGCAAGTCATCGAGAACCTTCAGCCACGGGGACGCTCCGCGCGAGTCCTCTTTTCCTTTGTTCTTCCAGATGCCGCAGTGCGCGCAGCGGGCGTTGCACACCCCGTCAGTAAGACATGATCGAGACAGGACGGCAGCGAGGGGCAAACTTGCCGCCGCCGAGACCGCAAGCGGCGATTCCCTGCCTCGTTGAGCCTCCGTAGACTACGGCGCGAAACCTAGCGGCCGTTGTGCAGGTTGTTATGGATGGCGTAAAGCGCGAGTTCCAGACGGTCGGAGACGCCCAGCTTATCAAAGATGTTGTGCAGATGGTTCTTCACCGTCTGCTCGCTGATAAACATCTTCTCGGCCATCTCTTTGTTCTTGAAACCCTGCGCCACCAGGGCGACGATTTCGCGTTCGCGCTGGCTGAGCGGCGACCGCTCCCGCTCGCGGGCCGTCGAACCGGAAGGTGGCTGGGGCTGCGGCGGGGCGGCATCTTCGTTAGCCACGAACTGGCGGATGACTGCGGCCGTGGTGTGCGAATCCAGCCAGATCTCACCCGCATGTACTTTGCGGATGCTCTTGATCAACTGGTCCGTGGCCGTCTGCTTGAGCACAATCCCGGAGGTGCCCAGCTTCATGGCCTGCACAAATTCGTTCTTATCGTCGGAGGCAGTCAGCACGATAACGCGCGTCCTGCCCTTCGCCACCTGCAATCGCTGCAAAGTAGCGAGTCCATCCAGACCGGGCATTTTCAAGTCCAGCAGAAGAATGTCCGGTTCCAGTTGTTGCAGCACGTCAAGCACCTGCCGGCCGTCCTGCGCCTGCGCCACGACCTCGAAGTCGTCCTCCAAAGCCAGCAGTTTACAGAGACCATCGCGAAAGATCGGATGATCGTCGGCCACCACGATACGGATCTTGGGTCTGATACCAATCCCCGTGCCGGGCGTGGGCCCGTTCATTGCGGCGTCATTCTCAGCCATACACTACTCACTAGGCCTATTGTAGGGTTCCATTACTACCAAGTCAAACTGTTCCACGCTTTTAAGCGGAAATTGACACTCGCCCTAATGCCGGCGGCTCATGCTGGGATCGCAAAGCGGATAGATCATGCCTGCCAGCCCACCGCCGCCAATCCCACTACGGGCGATTACGTTTGGTAAGGTTGAAAGCATATGGATGAAGAGTTGGCCCCGATGGATTTTCAGCGATTCTGGCGCAGGCTGCAGCAGTTGGGGCTCAACGCCTATGAGTCCCGCTCTTACCTGGTGTTGCTGGGTCATCCGCGGTTCAAGGCGCTGGAACTGGCGGCGCGCGCTCACGTGCCGCGCCAGAAGATCTACGAGGTTCTTGACAGCCTGGTGGAAAAAGGCTTTGCTCAAGTGGTGCAGGAACGCACCAAGCTGTTCTCGGCGGTCGAACCGAGCCTCGCCATCCCCGGCTATCTGAGCCGCCGGCGCCAGGCGCTCGAACAGGAGTTGGCCGACAATGGCCGCGCCGGCGCCACGTTGACCGACGATCTGAAATCGCTGTACTGCGAAGGCCAGGGCGGGCGCGGCACGCTGGATTTCTTGCGCATCGTGAGCGAACCCGCGCAGACTGCGGCTGAATACCGGCGCATGCTGGCCGAAGTGCGAACGGAATACCTGGAGTTTTCGCGGCCGCCTTACGCAGTGGACCCGCTGGACGAAAAACTGGTGAAGCAGGCCGCCGCGGCCGGCGTCCGGTGCCGCATCCTGCTCGAAGCCGCGACGCTCGACGAAGAGCATCGGCAGCGCCTGAGCGACTACGCCGCCGTCGGCGTGGAAGTCCGGGTGGCCGATTCGCTGCCCATGAAACTGGCGGTATTCGACGGAAGGTGCGGCCTGGTGGCCCTGCTCGATCCGGTGATCACCAAGCCCGCCTGGACATCGGTGGTATTCGATCACGAAGGTATGGGAGAAGCCATGCAAGGGCTTTTCGAAGGGCACTGGCGCAAGGGAATGGCGCTGTAGGGATGAGGCGCAGATTCTTGATACACCAACTGAATCACACAGCTCTACTCGTGGACATCACCGGAATTGGCTTGCCCGGCAGAATCTTGCCCCCTGAGGGCCAAGCACAATCGGTGCCTTCTCTTCGATTTCAAGACTGGCGAGGCGCGGAACAGCATCTTCTCGGGCTAGGCGCCAGTCAAGAGTCCCTGAATGAAATCGAAGACAGCCTCACGAAGGTTGGCGTTGCCGTATTGACAGTTGTTTGAAGCCGCGGGGCATGGCCCAGAGCGAAAACGCTTCTCGCCCGGCTGCGGGCGTTGGCAGCCCCGGGGCCTGCCTGCTAGGTGCTAACTTACGACTCCATCGATCAGGAAGATCTCGCCCCGGCTCATTTTCTAAGCCCGTCAGGGCGAAAGATAGTTGCCCAAGGCGTGAGCCTTGGGACTCGCGGGAACAGATGAAAAGCCCCGGAACGGGGCGAAAGATCCTCGCGGGCAGAATTCTTACGCCCCGTACCGGGGCTGTGTTCAGGCACCTCGGACCCACGGCTTGCGGCGTGGGCTACTATCTTTCGCCCTCCGGGCTTAAAGAATGAGTAAAGACCACCGGGTCCGTATGCTCTCAAAGTTTATGGTGGCCTGCCCCACCTATCGCCGCCAGGCGAACTCGCCGTTGACAATGGTAGCTACCGGGGCGCCGCGAAATGTTCTTCCGTGGAACGGGGAGTTGCGGCTGCGGGAAAACGACTGGTTGACGTCGTAGGTCCAGCTCATCTCGGTGCTGAAGATGGTGACGTCGGCGGGCGCGCCGGGCGCCAGCGTGCCGCGGCCCAGGCGCAAAATGGATTCCGGACCGGTGGTGAACAGTTCCACCAGGCGAGCCACCGTGATCTTGCCCGAGTGAACCAGGCTATCGAGCGCCAGGCCGAGCGCCGTTTCGAGACCGATGATGCCGAACGGGCAGCGCTCGAATTCCTGCATTTTTTCGCTGCCCGGGTGCGGAGCGTGGTCGGTGGCGATGGCGGTCACCGCGCCGGCGGCAATGCCGTCCACTAAGGCGGCGCGGTCGCCCACGGAGCGCAGTGGCGGCTTCATCTTGTAGTCGCTGTCATAGGCCGCCATGTCTTCGTCGGCGAGTGAGAAATGATGCGGCGCGGCTTCGCAGGTGACCGGCAGGCCGTGCCGGCGGGCGTAGTCGACCATGGCCACCGCGTTGCGCGTCGAGATGTGGGCCACATGGTAGCGCGCCCCGGTCAACTGCGCCAGCACCAGGTCGCGGGCCACCATCACGTCTTCGGAGGCGGCCGGGATGCCGCGCAATCCCCAGCGCACCGATCGGGCGCCTTCGTGCATGTCGCCGCCCGCGCTCAGGTTCATGTCCTCGCAGTGCTGAATGATCGGCAGATCGTAGGAGCGGGCGAACTCCATGGCCCGGCGCATGACGCGGGCGTTCATCACCGGCAGGCCGTCATCGGAAATGGCCACCGCTCCGGCCGCCTTCATGGCGCCGATCGCGGCAAGCTCTTCGCCCGCGCTTCCCTTGGTAATGGCACCGATGGGAAATACGTTCACCGGCGCCAGACGCCGTGCGCGCTCCACGATGTAACCGGTGACGGTGGCGCTGTCATTCACCGGCTTGGTGTTGGGCATGGCGCAGACGGAAGTAAAGCCGCCCGCCGCCGCCGCGCGCGCGCCGCTCTCGATGGTTTCGGCGTGTTCAAAGCCCGGCTCGCGCAGGTGGACATGCATGTCGATGAAGCCGGGGGCAACCACCAGGCCGGTGGCATCGAATACCTCGCCATCGGGCGCGGCAAGATTCGGCGCCACGGCCACAATGCGGCCCCCGGCGATCAACACGTCGGCGGTGCAGTCGGTTTGCGAGGCCGGGTCGATCACGCGGCCGTTGCGGATCACGATGGGCATGGCTATCCAATCACCTTTTCCAGCACCGCCATGCGCACCGCGATGCCGTTTTCCACCTGGTTGAGAATGACCGAGCGCTGAAAATCGGCGACCTCGGAGGAAAGCTCGCGCCCGCGGTTGATCGGGCCGGGGTGCATGACGATGGCGTCCGGGCGGGCCAGGTCCAGGTGTTCCAGTTGCAGGCCGTAAAAGCGGAAATATTCGCTGGCCGGGAACGATGCTTCGTGCTGCCGCTCCAGTTGCACGCGCAGCATCATAATCACGTCGGCATCGCGGATGGCCTCGCGAATATCGGTGGTCAGGGATACGCCGGCGGCGAGTTGCGCCAACTCGGCCGGGAGCAGGGACGCCGGGCCGCAGAGCACAATTCGCGAGCCGAACTTGGCCAGCAGGTGAACGTTGGAGCGCGCTACGCGCGAGTGCGCAATGTCGCCGATGATGGCCACTTTGAGACCTTCGAGCGACGGCCGGCGGTCGAGAATCGTGCGCGCATCGAGCAGCGCCTGCGTGGGATGCTCGTGTGTACCGTCGCCGGCGTTGATGATGGGCGTCGGCAGGTGGCGCGCCAGAAAGTGCGGCGCGCCCGAGGCCGCGTGCCGCATCACGATCGCGTCCGGCCGCATGGCGGCCAGCGTATTCAGCGTGTCCACCAGCGATTCGCCCTTGGAAACGCTCGATCCGGCAGCCGTGATCGACACCGCATCGCCGCCCAGCCGCTTGGCGGCGATCTCAAAACTCGTGCGCGTGCGCGTCGAGGCCTCATAAAAGAGGTTGACGATCATCTTGCCGCGCAGCGTGTCGAGTTTCTTTAGCGACTGGCTCTGGATCGGCTGAAAATGTTTGGCGCGCGCCAAAATGGCCTCGATTTCGGCGCGGTCGAGCTCTTCGATTCCGAGCAACCCGGCCGGCATTGCTTACGCCTCCTGGGCGGCAGCCCGTTCCACCAGGAGGACTTTTTCCATGCCGTCCACCTCCTGGAATCTCACCTCGATGATTTCCGCATCGCTGGTTTGCACGATGCGGCCCACGAAACGCGCCTCAATCGGCAGCTCGCGGTGGCCGCGGTCGATCAGCACCAGAAGCTGCACGCGCGACGGCCGGCCGTGATCGAACAGCGCATCGAGCGCGGCGCGAACCGTGCGCCCGGTGTACAGGACGTCGTCCGTCAAAATGATGTCCTTGCCCTGCACGGAAAATGGGATGTCGGTCGAGCTTACCACCGGTTTGATATCGACCGTCGTCAGGTCGTCGCGGTACAGGTTGATATCCAGGATGCCGGTCGGAATCTTACGGCTCTCGAGCGCCTCGATCTTGCGCGCCAGCCGTTGCGCCAGCGGAACGCCGCGGCGGCGGATGCCAATGAACGCGAGCTGATCGAGGTCCTGGGTCTTCTCGAGCACTTCGTGCGCCAGCCGCACCAGCGTCCGGTCGATCTCCGAAGCGCTCATGAGCTGGGCCTTTTCGCGGATGACAGACATATCGGTTCCCAGGACAGCGTATCACGCTGCGCGCCCGCTCCATGTCTCAGATCTCGTACTGCGCGCTCTCCGGGCTTTCCCGCGCCGGACGGTTACTGTCCGCCTTGCGCAGCAAATCGGCCAGAGTCGTGCGGTCCAGAACGCCGGAAATGGCGTCCCGCACCTCTCGCATGATGATGCGCGTCGCGCAGCCTTCTATGTCCTTGCACTCCTCGCACGGCCGGTAGGCTGTCTCGCTCGCGCACGGGATCGGCGCCAGCGGTCCCTCCATCATGCGAATAATCGATCCCACCGTCACCGACGACGGCGGCCGGCTCAACCGGTAGCCCCCCTTGCGCCCCAACTTGCTCTCGAGCAGCCCGTGACTCTTAAGATCCAGCAGAATGGCTTCCAGGAATTTCAGCGGGATCGATTCTTCGCGGGCTATGGAACCGATCAGAACCGGTCCCTCCCGATACCGCCGGGCAAGGACCTGCATCGCCTTTAGACCGTACTGGGTCCGTTTTGAAATGGTACGCATCGCCTCTATTTAGAGTACTCCCGAAGCTGGCGCGGTTCACGCTAGGAAGCCACGCGCAGCGCGCGTTGGAGTTCGGCCGGCAGTGCGAGCTTGCGGAAGAGACGGGCTGGGTACAGGTAATGCTCGCCCGATTCGTCGATCACGCGGACGAGACCGTTCGCCGCCGCATCCCGGTCGTTCACTACCGGGTACAACTTTCGGACCTCGAGTGACGCGGCATAGCCGCGATTCCGGAGGCGCACCTCGAAGCCCCTTGTCCGCGCCGATTCTGGATGCGATCAGCCAAGATATTCATCCGAAACTCTCCTAACAATAAACTGCGCAGAACGGCTCCGGCGGCATCAAAAAGCTGCGTACGCATATCGTGCACTTCCCGCCACTCAGCGCTTGGCCATCGTGCGTTTACAATCGCTACACGGCAGGGACAATCAAGGCGCGGGCACCGGCTATGGCTGGGCGTAGTACCTGGATCGGCGCTTTCAGTGCTGAATGGGAATCGTCACGGACCCGGCCGCGCCCAGTTCCGCATCGAAGACGATCACGCGGACCTTATGGATGGCCTGCTCGAGGGGAACTGCGTAGCGGAGTCCATCCTCGCTGTGCGTGGCCGCCTCGAGCTCCTCCGGGCTCAGGCTGTCCACAATCGGGCGCGAAGGCTGTTTCAGCCCTTCGTCGTAGGCCGCGAACATGACGAACATGTTCCGGGTATCTTGATTTGACGTGGGGCGCGGCAGCAGGTCCGCCGGGTCGATGTGGATTTCAAAACGCATGTTCCGCGTGTTGGCGGGATCGGGCGAAACGCTCGCCCGAAGCCCGATGTCGGTAGCGTCGAACGGACCATCGGCGGTGGTTTCCCCAAGTTGTAATGCGCCGGGAGCAGGACCGCCCGGCGAGCCTAGTGGCGCCACCGCATAGAACCCAGGTTTCGTTTGTAAGCGCACATCGCTACGCCCGCAAGTTACCCGGATTTTATGATGTTTCCCGTCGGGATTTAGCGGCGAGTAATAGACGATCTCGTAATTCGCGCGGGAATCCGTTATGGCTTGCTGGATCGCGTCGGCGGCACGGTCACTCGAATACTCCCGCCCGCCCGTAACGCCCGTAAATGTATCGAAGGTTTCGGCGCGCTCGGTTTCTACCGCCGCCCCAGCCACCGACTGCTCGACGGTGTACACCACAATCTGCGCTTGCTCCAACTCCTCGCAAAGCCGCCGGAGCGGTTTCGTAAAATCCATGGTCGATTGCGCCGAGATGGAATACCCGGTGATGGGAATGCCGCGCGTCAACCAGACGAGATTCTTGCGCCCCGAGACTTGCGCCAACTGCGAGCCCAGGTCCCGCAGCGCATTCACGGTCAGCTCAAAACGGACCTTGATCTCACGGTCATCCACAGGTTTTAGGTGGACCAGGTCCTTTAACGCTGCCTGGAGCGTGGGGCCAATATCCCGTGTCCATGGTTCGGCGGCCGGCGTCACTTCGGTGCCGGCTTTCGGTAGCGGATGGATGGGATACAGCTCGCCGCGAGCGGCCAGCGCATATAAGTACAGCCCGTCGCTCGATTCGAGATGCCCCAAAGCATCGGCGACCTCGCGGGTAAGGACTGAGCCATTCATGATAGGGTCGCTGAGCAGGTCGATAAGGATCACCGTAACGTGCCGTGCGGCGCCGGCGCGGTTCGAAAACTCCCTCGGGTCCCGCTTGGCTAGGAGCGCCCGGTCTCCCGTGAAACGAAGAAAGGCGATATCTCGGGGCTTCTCGTCCTCAAAGAGCTGGATATCTGCGCTGCGCAGTCCAGTCACCGGCCGGCCCTGCCCATCGAGCGCCACGACGTTCAGTTTGTTGAGTCTGCCGGGTGGCGCACTTGCTCCTCTTTCCGGCCCGCGTTCCGCCGTTGTGCCGGGCGCCGGTCCAGGCTGGCTCGTCGCCGAGAGGGCCGCCATGCCGGCGCGCCGTACCAGCAGCGCAGGCGCCAGCAGCAAGCTACCTAAGATCACTAATAGAGCCTTTCGCATTTCCCGGCCTCCCAGTTTTCGCGGATTTGTAGCTTCATAAGGCGGGTCCTGTGCCCGGTGGCGGCGCCACCGTGACCCAATTCGTTTGGTAGCCAGCGCGTACGATGTGACGGCCATTGTTCGTCGTGAACACAAGTGCCGCCACCAGGGGCGACTGCCCCAAGGGCGGCACGCTAATGCCTGTCGATCCAGCCTCCCAACTGAGTCTGGCATAGAGCGGCGACGCCACACCGTGCACTTCGATTTTCTCCAACATCAGGGAAATGGTGAACTGTCGCGGCTGGATCAGCGAGTGCTGCATCTGAACGATACGCCCTTCAACCCTGGCGCCGGCCGGAACCAGGACCTCTTTTGAGATGTGCACCGCCTCGCGGAGCCGGGCCGTAAAGACGTCTCCGGCGGCTGCGGTGTCGGTGTCGATGGGCGACGTGAGCGCGAGGGAGAATGAGATACCCGCGGGAAGAGGACTGGCAGGGGCCGCGGCTGCCGGGACATCGCTGGGCGCTGCCGCGTCGTCGAACCGGATGGTTGCTTCGCCACGATACTCCCGGCAGCCGGAATATACCGCTGTAGTCCGCGTTTCGGTCCCGTCCATCCTCACCATGCGCATGGAACTCCGGACGGGCAACAGGAACTCTCCGGCTCCGACCTGCACCGCCTGGTACTCGACTGTGGTAGTCGCCTCGCAGCCCCCGGTTTCCGGCGGCATTTCGTTCGCATCCACCCTTAGCCGTCTGATCTCCAGCGAGTCCGAATCAATCCAAAAAACGCCGGAGAACGCCGTCGGCGTCGAACCGGAGCCCGTCTTGAATCGATAGTGGCTGGACAGGAGTGGCACCTGATACCCGTAAGCGGCCAGCTTGATGGTGCCGGCCGTTTCTTCCCCCATATAGTGGTAAGTGCCGTTCTCGAATATATCTCCAAGGAACGTGCCCATTGTTCCGGTTTCATAAGTTCCGCCGCCAACCAAATCAAAGACACTGCGCGAGCCGAACTGGCTGGCGCCGGCCCACGTGCCGATCTCCGTTCCCTGGGAGACTTTGAGCTCCAGACGCAGGCGGTCCGTGGACTGGAGCACACGATCGCGCGGATTCTCTTTGTCGAACACGGCGATTTCCGCGCAGGAGGGAGGTGCGAATTGCTCTCCCGACCAGTCGAGGCGCTTGACGCGCTCCAGATATTTGAAGTACTGGCGATCGACGGTCTGGACGCAGACGTAGTCGGACAGGCGCATGAGTCTGGCGATCACGAGGTCGCGCGCCTTCGCCAGCAGCTCCCTGGGATCGGAAGGCTGCTGCGCGAGGAGAGCGGGGATGATAGCGGCGAGCAAACAGAATTTCCGCATTTGGTTTCCTCGGAGGGGCGGTGCCACCGCAACCGATTCCACGGGGAGCGGCATTTCCATTCCGGCATCTTCCGGGCGCACGGCGAGTTGCATCCGTCGGCCGGTGGAAGGCTTACAGCAGAACCGACAGACCAGCCGCCGCGCCGAGTGACGGTACAATTCACCTCACTTAATTAAAGATACCGGCCATCGCCTCCATTCCAGTATGACCCCACGGCTAACGTCCGCGCCAGACTCTTTCGAGCTATGCCCCGGGTCGCCCGGTCGCCAGGCGCGCTTGTGGATGGAAGCGCCAGCGCGTTGCGGCCGGCGGCCCGAAGGAGAGTGGATTCATGCGTGAATTCTTCTGTGATGTCCGTCGCGGCCTGCGTTGCCGCATCGAATGGGACGGCGTCGCAAGATAAGACTATGCGGTAGAGGCTATCTTCAGCTTTTACCCACTATCGTGCTGTCGTGTCGACGCACGCCGAGCCGGCATCGCGACCACTAACGCGCGCAGGACGCTGTTCACCGACTCCCCGCTGCTGAATACCCGTGCCACGTCCGGGTCCAGCAGTATCGCGACCGCGCCTGGACGAGTGTGCTGGGCGAACCGGTTCGGTTTGGACTTCGTGTAATCGAAACGGTATTCGGCCCGGAGTCCGTTAACTCGTCTCGCCTTGACCTTAGTTTGCGACGTGTTCTTCATAATCTTGTTGCTCCACCCTGGTGGCGCGACGAGCGCTGATGATGCGAATGCGACCTGTTTTCAACTCCGTAAAGGAAACTATCAAGAGGTGCTTCGCCGTGGAGTGTCCAATGGCGATCTCGCGAGATTCTTCCGCAGAGTGCTCTTCGTCCGGGAAAACTCGCGCCATCGGATCGCTGAATACCGAAGCCGCCTCGGCGAAGCTTACGCGGTGCTTCCTGTCGTTGGATCGGGCTTTGCGTGGATCCCATTCGAACACCAAGGACATCGTGTCTGTCTAAAGAATACCGAAACCGAGGCCGCACCGGGGCGTATCAGAATGGATTTGGGGCTTTGGCTGGGACGCAGGGATTCGAACCCCGATACGCAGATCCAGAGTCTGCAGTCTTACCGTTAGACGACGTCCCAACCGCAAACCCATTTTAGCATCCGCCGGCAGCGGAATTCATCCAGCGGCGCGTAGTACACTGAATCTTCAACATGCGGAATTGGCTGCGGGCGGGCTTGGCGCTGGTGGCGTGTGCGGCGGGGGCTCAAGCGGTGGATTGGAAGACGCTCCAGCCGCAAGGTTACGTGAGCGACTTCGCGGGTGTCATCCCGGATTCCAGCCGCGCTCCGCTGGAAGCTTACTGCGCCGCTGTCGAGCAGTCGACCGGAGCGCAGATGGCGCTGGTCACCATTCCCACGCTCGAAGACGAGCCCATCGAAGACGTTGCCAACACCATCTTCCGCGCCTGGGGCGTGGGGCAGAAGGGCAAGAATGAAGGAATCCTGATGCTGTTGGCGGTCAACGACCGCCGCAGCCGGCTCGAAGTCGGCTATGGGCTGGAGCCGATTCTGCCCGATGGCCTCAGTGGCAGCATCCTGCGCCAGATGCGGCCCGCGCTGCGCCAGGGCGATTATGGCGACGCTATGCTGGCGGCGGCAGAAACCATCGGCGGCACCATCGCGCAGGCCAAACACGTGACCCTTACCGCCAGCCTGCCCCGGCGCAACCGGCCCAGCGCCTCGGATTCCATCCCCTGGCCGATGATCGTGGGTGGAATCATCCTGCTCTTCTGGCTGCTGCGCGCGGGAGGGCGGCGCGGCGGTGGCTCCGGCGGCGGCGGCATTCTCACCGGCTTGATTCTGGGTAATCTGATGGGCGGCTCCTGGGGCGGCCGCGGCGGCGGCGGATTCGGCGGGTCCGATTCCGGCGGCGGATTCGGCGGATTTGGCGGTGGCGATTCCGGAGGCGGCGGCGCCTCCAGCAATTGGTAGGTGCGGCATGGACAAGCGACTCGATCAACTGGTGGAAAAACTGAAGAAGGCCTACGGCGAGCGGCTGGTATCGGTGGTGCTCTACGGCTCCGCTGCGGCCGGCGATCATCACGCCGGCTTTTCCGATTTCAATATTCTGTGCGTGCTCACCGAGCTGACGCCGCGCGAGCTGGCCGCGGCCGCCGAGCCGTTCCGCTGGTGGCGCGAGCAGGGCAGCCCGGCGCCCCTGCTGCTCACCGAACACGAACTCGCCACTTCCGCCGACTGCTTCGCCATTGAGTTCCATGACATGCAGAGCCATCACCGGCTGCTCTTCGGCAAGGACGTGATTCCGGCGCTGGTGGTGGAGAATACTTTCTACCGCGCGCAGGTGGAACACGATCTGCGCGCCAAGCTGTTGCGGTTGCGCCAGAAGGCGTCCGGAATGCTGGACGACCAGAACCTGCTGCGCCGCCTGCTGCTCGATTCGGTGTCCACCTTCTGCGTGCTCTTCCGCCACGCGCTGCTGCTTCATGGCGTAGAAGTGCCTCCGCAAAAACGCGACGTGGTGCGGCTGGCGCGGGAGCGTTTCAGCATCGATCCGGCGCCGTTTGAAATACTGTTGGATGTGCGCGAGGCGCGCATCAAGCCCAAGGAGATGGACCCGATCGCCGTGCTGGCCGCTTACCTGCGCGCCATCGGCACGGTGATCGATGCAGTCGACCGCCTGGAGAAATAGGAGAGATAAGTGAAAACTGCCCTGATTGTGATTCTGGCGCTGGCCGTGCTAGGCGTGATGATTGGCGGAACTCTGTTCGTGAGCACTCGCAACGACCTGGTGACCCAGCGCGAAGCGGTGACCCGCCAATGGTCCGACGTGGATGTGGCGCTCCAGCGCCGCGCCGACCTGATTCCCAACCTGGTGAACACCGTGAAAGCCTTTGCGGCCCACGAGACGGAAGTGTTCAAGGATATTGCCGATGCGCGCGCACGGCTCGCCGGCGGCCGCACGCCGGGAGAGAAGATTCAGGCCAATCAGCAGCTCGATACCGCCATCTCCCGGCTGCTGGTGATCGCCGAAAATTATCCCCAGCTCAAATCCAACGAGAATTTCCTGCGCTTGCAGGACGAGCTCGCCGGGACCGAAAACCGCATCGCGGTGGAGCGCCGCAAATACAATGAAGCGCTCCAGCGCTACAATACTTCCATCGAACTCTTCCCCAACAACCTGGTGGCTGGAATGTCGGGCATGGCGCGTAACGACGCGTACTTCCAGACCGAACCTGGCGCCCGTACCGCGCCGAAAGTACAGTTTTGATTTCAGGTTGGGCAACCTGGCGGCGAGCGCCATTGAGCATCGGAGAAGCATCATGCGTTTGGGACAAGTAAAAGTCGAAGGCCGGTTGATCGCCGCAGTTTGGGAAGGAGATCTGGCGAGGCCCATCCCCAGCCATACCACGCTGGATCTGATCCGGCGCGCGGAGGCCGAGAATCGGCCCCTGTCCGCTTTGGCTGCCGAACTGGCCAGCCGCCACCCCGAAAAACTTGCGCCGGCCTTGCCCGTGCAGCCCCCTGAAGTCTGGGCCTGCGGGTGTACTTACGAAGCCAGCTCCAGCTTTCGCGACGCCGAGCACGGCACGCGCGAAGGCATGTACGCTTATGTGTACCGCGAGCCGCGGCCGGAGATCTTCTTCAAGGGCACGGCGCGCGTTTGCGTGCCTTCGGGTCAGCCCATCGGCATTCGCGCCGATTCGCGCTTCACCGCGCCCGAACCGGAGCTGGCCGTCGTGCTGGGCAATCGCGGCAGCATCGCGGGCTACACCTTGGCCAATGACGTTTCGGCCTGGGACATCGAGCGCGAGAATCCCCTCTACCTGCCGCAATCCAAGGTCTACGACAGTTGCTGCGCCCTCGGCCCGGTGATCCTTACCGCCGACGCGCTGCCCGATCCCTACGCGCTCGAAATCACCTGCAGCATCGAGCGCGGCGGGAAAATCGTGTTCGCAGGCTCCGTTTCCACTTCCACGCTGCACCGGCGCCTCGATGCGCTGATCGCGGCGCTCACGTTTGCCAACCGCGTGCCCGCGGGCTCCGTGCTACTGACCGGCACCGGAATTATCGTGCCACAGGAAGCCGCGCTCTCGCCCGGCGATATCGTCCGTATTCGCGTCCCCGAAATCGGCGAGCTAGCCAACACCGCCGCACTCGTCGGATAGCGGCCGGGACCCGCGGGGGCAAACGCCTCAATTGCCGATGGCGGTGTACAGGGTTTGCGTGCCGGCCACGCCTCCCAAGGTGAAGGTGACCGGGGTCAGATCGTTGGCGGCGACGTTGGGGACGACCACTTCGAAAAAGTACAAGCCCACAAATCCCGGCCACAGGATGGCATAGTTCACCTGGGCCGGCGTTCCGTCAAAAGAAATCTGGAAGGAACCGGCCGGCAAGCTATTGCCGAGGCCCTGCGCGATCTGCCCGGCCGGCAAGTTCGTAGTTACCGGGCCAAAGCCGATACCGCACAAAATGATCGTATCTCCCGGTTTGGCACGCTGGCTGGTGAAGCCGGTGACCGCGCCTGGCGGAAGAACCCAGGTTTCGTAGTCCGGAAACAGCGCGCCCACATATTGGTTTCCGCCGATCAGGAGCTGCGGCGGCGCGTAAAGACCGGGTGCCGTGGCGCTGATGGTGATGAACTGCGGCGGGTTGGGGCTGACATTCGATCCCGAAGTGACCACGATCGGCTGCGTGCCCGTTGGAGCGGTGGAAGGTACCTGCACGTTCACCTGGCCCGGGCTGATGTAATCGATATAAGCAAGCTGGCCACCGATGGTGACCGAGGTGCCATCGAGTGAAGTGGGCGCGCTGTTGCCATTGAAATCGGTGGTGGCCCACGGCCGCGTATCCGTAGCCAGGTTGGAGCCGTAGATTTCGATCCACGAACCCGGCGCGGGTGAGGCCAGTGCCCCAAACTGGTAAGCGCTTGTCACGCCGCCCTTACTGACCGAGGGCAGGCTGGAAGCATTCGAAACCGTCAGTTCCCGCACCACGTCGTTCTGCGTGTCGGCGACATAAACGCTGCCGGTGGAATTATCCGCGAAAACCCCCTGCGGGAAGTACATCTCGGCGCTGGTGGCAGCTACGCCGCTGCCGGAGTAACCCGGGCTCCCGTTGCCGGCGACGGTGACCACGTTGCCGTTGGGCAGGAGCTTGCGAATGCGGAAGTTGCTCTTATCGGCGATGTAAATGCTTCCCGAGGCATCGAGAGCGATGCCCGAGGGGCTCCAGAACTCGGCCTGGAGCGCGGGCCCATCGTTAAACCCCGCCGTGCCGTTGCCGGCAATGGTGTTGATGATGCCATCGGGCGTCACTACGCGGATGCGTTGGTTTTCGGTGTCGCTGATGTAGACGTTGCCGTCAGCGTCCACCGCCACGGAGTAGGGTTTGTTCAGCTTGGCCTGCGTGGCCAGACCGCCATCGCCCTGGAAAAGCGGGTAGCTGCATTGCCCGGCGAAGGTGTTGATGTTCTGGTCCGGGGTCACGATGCGGATGCAGTCGTTGTTACTGTCGGCGATGTACATATTGCCGGCGGCATCGAAGGCCACGCTGGTAGGCTCGGACAGGCTGGCGTCGATGGCCGGGCCGCCGTCTCCGCTGTAGGCGGAGTAATTATTCCCGGCAACCGTCGAGATGATGCCGCTCGAGTTCACCTTGCGGACTACGTCGTTTCCGGTATCGGCGATATACATGTTGCCTGCGTTGTCGAAGGCGATTCCATTGGGCTCGTTCAGCGAAGCCTGGGTGGCCGGCCCGCCGTCTCCGGCGTAGGTTTCGGCCGTGCTGATACCGGCCACGGTGGTGATGACACCGCTCGAGGAAACCTTGCGGATCCGGTCGTTGTCCTTGTCGACGATATAGACGTTGTAGCTGGCATCCACCCAGACGCCCACCGGACCGGAGAGCGCGGCGCTGAGGGCTTGCCCGTTATCCCCGGTGAAACCCGGCGTCGGCGGCGTGGTTGCCGTGCCGGCGAAAAGCGAAATGTTGTACGTCTGGGCACAGGCAAGAGCGGGCAGCAGGATGGCCCAACCTGCGATACAAATACGGACGGTGCGATTCCTGCGGCCGATTCGCTCTTCTGCCAAGTTGCGATTGCGAGACATGATTGCTGATTCCTTTCGTTCCCCGATTCCCTGTAAGCAAACACCCTTAGCCTCTTATAACACTAAGGAAGCGCTCGCGGAGCGAACCGGTGGCGCGGGGCAGGGTATTCTTTCGACGTACCGGATGGCGATCGGGTTGCGTGCCATCATCCGATACCCAGTTCGTCGATGCGCTCGACGGGCTTGCCGCAGGTTCGGCAAAGGAGCGCGCCGCAGTCGCCGCACAGCAGGGGATCGGGAGCCGCTTGGGCGCAGTTCGGGCAGTAGAACTCGGGAGCGGCGGGCTGGGCATCGGACACATTGTCATTATCCCGCTGCGGGAAGCACCCGCGATTGCCCGGGAAATGGAGGTCTTACGCGACGGTACTTCCAATCGCCCTGCCGAAGCAAAATGGCATCGTGAGTACCGCCCGTTATGTCCCCTGGCAAGACGGAAGCATGTGGCAAGGGCATTTCGTGGAGTTCCCCGATTGCCTGACCCAAAGTGAGAAGTTGCCGGAGTTGGAAGAGAATCTCCGCAATCTCTATAGGGACTCCATGAGCGCCGAAATCCCCGGCATCCGCAGAGTCGCCGCGCTTGCCGTCTAATATAGCGGACCGGCCTCCCGTCGGCTAGCCGCGCGCTTCGAGCACCTTCCAGGCGCGGCGGGCGACGATCACTTCTTCATTGGTGGCCAGTGCCAGCACGGTGACGGGCGAATCGGCGGTGGAGACGGCGCGGTCGCCTGTGCCGGCCTCGTTTCGCTCGCGGTCAACGTGGATGCCTAGGAATTCCAGACCCTCGCAGCACGCGGCGCGCAAGCGGGCGGAGTTTTCGCCGATGCCGCCGGTGAACGCGACGGCTTCGATGCCATCCATGGCGGCGGCATAAGCGCCGATGGTTTTCTTCACCTGGTAGACGAAGACCGCCAGGGCGAGCGCGGCGTTGCGGTTGCCGGCCGCGGCGGCGGCTTCGAGGTCGCGCACATCGCCGCCGGCGATCCCGGAAAGCCCTGCCAGGCCGCTCGCCTGCGCCAGTTGGCGGCGCACTTCCTCCACGCTCCAGCCGCGGCGCTCCATCATGTAGAGCACAGCGAATACGTCCACGTCGCCGGAGCGGGTTGCGTTTTCCAAACCCGATTGAGGCGAGAATCCCATGGTCGTGTCGATCGACTGCCCGCCGGCAATGGCGCAGAGGGAAGAGCTGCCGCCCAGGTGGCAACTCACCAGCTTCGGATTTCGACCCAGCATCTCGTGCACTCGGCCCGAGATAAACTCGTGCGAGGCGCCGTGAAACCCGTACTTGAGCACGCCCTCCGCCCGCCAGTCCGCGGGGACGCCGTAGAGACGGGCATACTCGGGAATAGTGAAATGAAACTCGGGCTCGAAAGCGCACACAATGGGCAGCCCCGGCATGGCCGTCTCGAACCCCTCGATGGCCGCGAGGTAGATCGCGTTGTGCAGCGCCGCAGCCGCCAGGTAGCGCCGCATGGCCACCAGCACGGCCGCATTCACCAGGAACGTTCCACGATAATCCGGCCCGCCGTGCACGGCTTTGAGGGCGATGGCATCGATCGGGATGCCCGCGGTGGCGATGCGCTCGAGCGCGCCGCCGTAGTCCGTCACGCGTTCCAGTTTGCCCTTGGCCAGCACCGATTCGCTGGGCATTTCGAGAATCTGATATTTGAGCGACGTCGAGCCAAGATTCGGTACCAGCAGGTTCATGCAATTCCAGTTTAAGCAAGATCACCGCGCCACTGGTCTCCGGGTAGAGCCGGCCGGCGCAGATGCCACTTGTCCCCAGCGAGAAGACCACCCCACTTATCGGCTGTACCTGGCTGCCCGTGCTTGGGAGCAACTCCACCGGGTGTGGCCACCCGATCGACACCACGAACAAAACTCGGGTTTTGCCGCCTATAACGTTGCGAAAGCATGCCCCACCCCTGGCGTCTTTCGGAGGATACTGAAACTTATGCGGCCATTCATTAGCGTGTTTCTGCTTGCGGTCTCCTTCGCCAGCGCCCAGACGGGACCTCTCCTTTTGCGCAAACCGGCGTTGAGCAAGACCCAGATTGTGTTCACCTATGCGGGCGATTTGTGGAGCGTGCCGCGTGGAGGAGGGGAAGCCAGGCGGCTGACTGCGGGGCCGGGTGTGAAAACGTCGGCCGCGTTCTCACCGGACGGCGAGACCATCGCGTTCACCGGCGAGTACGACGGCAACGTGGATGTGTTTACAATTCCGGCGGCAGGGGGCGTGCCGCGGCGGCTGACTTTCCATCCCGGCCGCGACGTAACCGTGGGCTGGACGCCGGACGGCAAGCGCGTGCTGTTCAGCTCGCACCGCGCGGCTCCCAACGACGGCGACCGGCTGTACACCCTCCCGGTGGAAGGCGGCGGGCTGCCGGAGGAATTGCCGCTGCCCATCGCCGAAGAGGGTTCCTACTCGGCCGATGGTTCGCACCTGGCCTACGTGCCGCTGTTCCAGTGGCAGGATGCGTGGAAGCGGTACCGCGGCGGGCAGACGCGCAAGATCTGGATCGCCAACCTGGCGGATTCGACCGTGGTCCCCATTCCCCGCGACAACTCCAACGACTTCAACCCGATGTGGGTGGGCGACCGCGTCTACTTCCTCTCCGACCGGGAAGGACCGGTGACGCTGTTCTTCTATGACACCAAGTCGAAGAAGGTCACGCGCGCCATCGAGAACCATGGGCTGGATTTCAAGTCGGCTTCGGCGGGGCCGGGCGCGATCGTGTATGAGCAGTTCGGCTCGCTGCATTTATATGACTTGAAGAGCGGGCAAACCAAGGAGGTTGCGGTCACTTTGGCCGGCGATCTGCCGGAGTTGCGGGCGCACTACGTCAACGTCGCGAAGCGGCTCACCAATCCCGATATATCGCCCAATGGGGCGCGGGCGGTGTTCGAAGCGCGGGGCGAGATCATCACCGTTCCGGCCGAAAAGGGCGACCCGCGCAATCTGACGCAGAGCCCCGCGGTGATGGAGCGGGAGCCGAAATGGTCGCCCGACGGCCAGAGCATCGCGTACCTTTCCGACGAGTCGGGCGATTACGCGCTCCATATCCGCAACCAGGATGGCACCGGAGAAGTGAAGAAAATTCCGCTGGGCGAGAAGGCTTTCTTTTCCGCGCCCAACTGGTCGCCGGACAGCAAGAAGATCGCTTACCTGGACAACCATAGTCATCTCTTCTATATCGACCTGGAGCAGAAGAAACCGGTGCTGGTGGAGACGGATTACTATGCCAACGGCAATGGGCTGGCCCCCTCGTGGTCGCCGGACAGCCAGTGGCTGACGTACTCGAAAACGCTGAAGAGCCACATGCAGGCGGTTTATCTCTACTCGCTGGCCGATAGCAAAACGACGCAGGTGACCGACGGCTTAAGCGACGCCGAAAGCCCGGTCTTCGACAAAAATGGCAAGTATCTCTATTTCACCGCCAGCACCAACTCGGGCGCGGCCATGCAGCCGGACATCGAGAGTTTTGCGCGGCCGGTGACGGCGAGCGTGTACGTGGTGGTGCTATCCAAGGCCGAAGCCTCGCCGCTGGCGCCGGAGAGCGATGAAGAGAAGAAGCCGGACGCCAAGAAGGATGAACCGAAAAAGGACGACGCGAAGGACGCTAAAAAGGACGACGCTAAAAAAGACGACGCCAAGAAGGACGACAAGGAAGAGGACAAGGACAAGAGCGCGGACAAGGTAGAGGTGAAGGTGGATTTGGAAAGCATCGGCCTGCGCATTCTGCCGCTGCCGATGCCGGCGCGGCGCTACGTGGGACTTGCCACAGGCAAGGCTGGCGTGGTCTACGCGGCTGAAGGGCCGGCGCCGGGAACGCCGGGGCCATTCGCCGTGACCATCCATCGATTCGATCTGAATAAGCGCAAGACGGACACCGTGCTGAGCGGCGTGCGCAACGTGCAGGTATCCTTCACCGGCGAGAAGCTGCTCTATCAGCAGGGCGACAAGTGGACCATCGCCGATGCGCCGGCGCCGCCCGCGGACGCCCCCGACGCGCCGCCGGCTAAACCGGGGAACGAGAAGGCGCTGAAAACCGCGGACCTCGAGGTCAAGGTGGATCCGGCCGCCGAATGGAAGCAGATGTTCCATGAGGCGTGGCGGATCGAACGCGATTTCTTCTACGATCCGCATTACCACGGCCTGGATCTGGGAGCCGCCGAAGAACGTTACGGCGCTTACCTGAGCGGCCTGGCATCGCGCGACGATCTCAACTACTTGTTCACCGAGATGCTCGGCAACATCACCGTGGGGCACATGTTTCTGGGCGGCGGTGACCGGCCGGAGGTAAAGCACGTTTCCACCGGGCTGCTGGGCGCCGACTACAAAATCGAAAACGGCCGCTACCGTTTCGCCCATGTGTATAACGGCGAGAACTGGAATCCCGATACCAAGGCGCCGCTGACGCAGCCGGGCGTCAATGTGACTGCCGGGGATTACCTGCTGGCA
This sequence comes from Bryobacteraceae bacterium, assembly GCA_049511495.1. Classification (GTDB taxonomy): domain Bacteria; phylum Acidobacteriota; class Terriglobia; order Bryobacterales; family Bryobacteraceae; genus Bog-375. The sequence continues at coordinate 116,884 of JBEKXZ010000003.1, forward strand.
GTGGACGGGCGGGAGCTACACGCCACCGACAACATCTACAGTTTCTTCGAAGCGACGGCGGGCAAGACGGTGGTGCTGAAGGTGGCCGCCGACCCGGCGGGCGCCAACGCGCGCGAGGTGAAAGTCGTGCCGGTGAGCGACGAATTTGGGCTGCGGCACCTGGAGTGGATGGAAGAGAACCGGCGCAAAGTGGACCAGGCCACCAATCACCGCGTGGCTTACGTCTACATGCCCGACACCAGCGTGGGCGGTTACACCAACTTCATGCGCTACTTCTTCGCGCAGGTGGACAAGGAGGCGGTGATCATCGACGAGCGGTTCAATCACGGCGGAGCCTTGGCCACCGATATCATCGAGTATCTTGAGCGTAAGCCGATGAGCCTGGTGACCACCCGCGACGGCGCGGATATGGTGCAGCCGCAGGGCGCCATCTTCGGACCGAAGGTGATGATCATCAATGAATTTGCAGGCTCCGGCGGGGATGCCATGCCGTGGTATTTCCGGCGCGCTGGGGTGGGCAAGCTGGTCGGCGAGCGCACCTGGGGCGGCCTGGTGGGACTCAACGGCTTCCCCGAGCTGATGGATGGCGGCGTGGTATACGCTCCGAATTTCGCGGTCTGGAATCCGAATGGAACATTCGATGTGGAGAACCGCGGCGTTACGCCGGACATCGAAGTGCAGCTCGATCCGGCGGCGGTGCGGCAGGGCCACGATCCGCAGCTCGACAAAGCCATTGAAGTGGTAATGCAGGAGCTGACCGCCAATCCGCCGCCGCAGTTCAAGCGGCCACCGTATCCGAACTACCAGAAGAAATAAGAGCGCATTGCTCCGTTTTGCCCAATCATGCTAGGGTGAGGTGTAAGAATCCTGGAAATAATTCCTACTGAGGAGAACTAAATATGCCATTAGTGTCGTTGCGGCAGGTCCTCGATGAGGCCGCCAAGGGTGGGTATGGAGTTGGCGCATTCAACGTCAACAACATGGAGCAGATTCAGGCGATCATGGAGGCGGCCCGCGAGACCAAGTCGCCAGTCATCGTTCAGGCCAGCCGGGGCGCCCGCTCCTACTCGCAGGATCGGTTTCTGTACCACCTGATGCTGGCAGCCACCGAGTTGTATCCGGAGATTCCGACCGTGCTGCATCTGGACCACGGCAACAGCCCGGAGACCTGCCAGAGCGCCATCGACATGGGTTTCACCAGCGTCATGATGGATGGGTCGCTGCTGGCGGACGGCAAGACGCCCTCCAGTTTCGAGTACAACGTGGAAGTGACGCGCAAGGTGGTGGAAGCGGCGCATGCCAAAGGCGTGACCGTGGAAGGGGAAATCGGCTGCCTGGGCGGCATTGAAGACGGGCACGGCTCGGGCGGGAGCGGTCTGGAGCACTTAACTGATCCCGGCCAGGCGGTGGCATTCGTCAAGGCCACGGGGTTGGACGCGCTGGCCATCGCCATCGGCACCAGCCACGGCGCCTACAAATTCTCCAGTAAGCCGACCGGTGCAACGCTCAAAATGGAGCGTCTGATCGAAATTCACAAGCGGCTGCCCGGCGTCCATCTGGTGATGCACGGCTCTTCCAGCGTGCCGAAGGATCTGCAGGACATCATCAACCAATACGGCGGCAAGCTGAAGCCGACCTGGGGCGTTCCGGTGGAAGAGATCCAGCTCGGCATCAAGAACGGCGTGCGCAAGATCAACGTGGACACCGACAGCCGGCTGGCCATCACCGGTGCGATACGCAAAGTGTTCTTTGAGAAACCCGAGGAATTCGATCCGCGCAGCTATCTGAAGCCGGCGCGCGAGGCCATGAAGAAGGTAGTGGCGCTGCGCATGACCCAGTTCGGCCAGGCCGGCCACGCCAACGACTACCGGCCGCTCAGCCTGGAGACGATGGCGAACAGTTATGCCGCGCAGCCGGTGGCCGGTTAAGGTTCCGAGTTAGATGGTTACTCCGTGGGGCGGTCCCCGGGCGTCCTCCCCACGACGGCCGGCGATCGTGTTACCGCTGGACGCATTGTTCGAGTGAGCGGTCTGCTATTCTCGGAATTTGCGCAAACCCGATCTTGCCCTTCCCCGTGCTCCCCGTTGGCTGAACGCGGTTCTGCTCGCGCTGGCGGGCCTGTTCTTGCTCGGGCTGTTCTCGACGGAGCTGGCGGATACGGATGCATGGTGGCACCTGGCGTCGGGGCGGTACATCGCCCGGGCACACCGGCTCCCGGCGCCGGACCCGTTCGCGTACACCACCGCGCGCGCGCAGGACGCTTATCCCGGCGAAGCCGCCACGCGGCACTTCAACCTGACGCACGAGTGGCTGGCGCAACTGGCGATGTACGGCCTGGAATCCGCAGGCGGCATGGGCGCGGTGGTGCTGTGGAAAGCGCTGCTGCTGACGCTGCTGTGCGGCGCGGTTGGCTGGTCGGCGGCGCGTCGCGCGGGTTCCCTGCTTTGGGGAATTGCGGCGGCGCTGGCGGCGGCATCGCTGGCGATCGAGTTCGCGCACGACCGTCCGAGCATCCTGAGCTATGTTTTCACGGCGGTGTTCCTCTTGATCTGCGAGCGCGGGCGCCGGCTGTGGCTGCTGCCGGTGCTGAGCCTGGTTTGGGCGAACTGCCACGGCGGATTTTTCCTGGGATGGATTATAGTGGGCGCGTATGCGGCCGAAGCGCTGCTGCGGCGGGCGGACGTGCGGCGCTGGCTGGCGGCGGGCCTGGCCACGGTCGTGGTTTCGGGCGCGAACCCGAACGGCTTCGGCGCAATCGAGGCCGTGTTGCGCTACCGGCAAAGCCCGCTGCAAGCGTCGCTGATCGAATGGGCGCCGGCGAGTTTGTGGGGATTGCCCTATGCGTTCGACTTGCTGTTGTACGCCGCGGCGCTGGCGATGATTTTTTCCTGGCGGCGGGTGCGGCCGGCGGATTGGCTGCTGGCCGCCGTGTTCGTGGCGGCTGCGCTGACGGCTTTCCGCAATGAAATGCTGGTGGGCGTGCTGGCGCCGATTCTGATTGCGGACTATTTTCCCTGGAAGCGGCGCCTGCCGCGCGCGGCGCGATACGCGGCGGCGGCGTTGCTGGCGGCGGGACTGGTTTGGGGCGCCGGCACGGGACGGTTCTTCCAATTGCGCGCGGCGGAGTGGCGCTTTCCGGTGGATGCCGTCCGCTTCCTGCGCGAGCACGGCATTCGCGGGCCGCTGTTCAACACCTATGAATATGGCGGCTATCTGATCTGGCAGGGAGAGCCGGTATTCATCGACGGCCGTGCGCTCAGCGAACAGGTGTTTCAGGACTATCGGGTGATCCTGGGTTCGCCGCCGGGCGACGCGGCGCGCGAGCGGACGCTGGAACGCTACGGCGTGGCGGCGATGGTGGTGAACGGGTTCGAGTACAACTCGGGCACGCTGTATCCGCTGGTGCCGGCGCTGATGTCGCCTGGTGAGACGGGCTGGCATTTGATCTACGAGGACGCGCAGGCGCTGGTTTTCGTGCGCAACGTGCCGGCGGGCGTGGCCGAACTGCCGGCCGGACGCGTGGATTCGCATCTGGAAAACGAGTGCCGGCTGCACATCGAGCGCGACCCGGAATTTTCGTTATGCGCGCGCACGCTGGCCGATTTGTATATGCGGGCGGGAGACCGGGAACGGGCGCTGCGCTGGCTGAAGTTTTACCTGGACCATCCCTACGGCGACGACCCGGAGGCCCGGCGGGCGTACGTGCGGCTTTTCGAGCGATAAGATTAGCCGCGGAAGTACAGGTACGAGCCGAGGATGCAGGCGAGCACCAGGACCGACGCGGCGACTTCCCGCCAGCCCCAGCCGGCGCGCGTGTGGGCCTTGTCTTCGGCCGTCGCGGTGGCGAAGGTGAGGCTCTGAATCCGGCCATAATCCGGCTCCGCGGTCAGGTGGCTCACCACTACCATAACCACCGCCGAGACGATCGTGATCAACACGCTGAAGTATTGAAAGAAAATGTTGTTGACGATCCAGAGAAACGATCCCGGGGTGTATCCGTCCTTCAGCCCGGCCAGGCCGAGCGTGACCGGCGTGTCCACGCACATGCGGAAGATGCCCAGGGCGAAGCCGGCCACCAGGGCCCAGAATGCGCCCTCCGCGTTGAGGCGTTTAAAGAAGACGCCGAAGAAGAAGACCACGAAAATGGGCGGCGCCAGGTAGCCCTGCACGGTCTGCAAGTAGTAATAAAGACCGGACGCACCTTTGATTACGGGGATCCAGGCCAGAGCGATGAGCACCATGGCCGCGGTGGCGATGCGGCCCATGCGCACGATCTGATGCTGCGAAGCGGCCGGCCTCCACTTTTCGTACAGATCGACGGTGAACAACGTGGAGCAGGCATTAAACACGCCGGCCAGCGATCCCATCAGGGCGGAGAGCAAACCGGCCACCACGATGCCGCGCAGGCCTGGCGGCAGCAGGTACTCGACTAGCATGGGGAATGAGCCTTGCGCGACCGACGCGATGGCGTGGCCGTCGGGGCCGATCATCGGCGCCAGTTCCGGAATCTTGCCGCTCTTGGCCAGCGCGTAGCACACCAGGCCAGGAACGATGAACAGGTAGACCGGCGAGAGCTTGAGAAACGAAGCGAGGATGCTGCCGCGGCGGGCGGTGGTTTCGTCGGGCGCGCCCAGCGCGCGCTGCACAATATACTGATCCGTGCACCAGTACCACAGACCGACGATGGGGGCGCAGAAGAGCATGCCGAGCCAGGGGAAGTAGCCGTTGAAATACCACGCCTGTTTGACGATCTGGCCCGCGGCTCCCTTCACGATCACGGGAGCCCAGGTGCCCGTTTGGCCGGCAGGGATGAGCGGCTTCCAGAGATTGAACATGTCCGAGCCGCACCAGTGGCGAAGCTCGCTCCAGCCGCCCAGCTTGACCACGCCGTAGACCGTGAGCAGGGCCGAGCCGCAGATGAGGACGACCACCTGCACCGCGTCGTTATAGGCCACCGCGCGCATGCCGCCGAGCATGGTGTATAGGCCGGTGAGCACAATCACTGCCACGGAGCCGATCCAGAAGCTGTCGATATCGAGGCCCGCGACGTTGATTCGCACCTCGGGAAAGAGGGTGCTGAAGACCACCCCGCCGGCGAAGATGCCGACCGCGATTTTGGTGACGATGAAGGTGACGATGGAGACGATCGAGAGCACGTAACGGGATTTCACGCTGAAGCGCCGCTCGAGAAACTCCGGCATGGTGAAAACTCTCGATCGCATGTAGAACGGAACGAAGACCCATGCCAGAATCAGCAGTGCCCACGCATGCAATTCATAATGCGCCAGAGCGACGCCGCTGGTGGCGCCGGCGCCGGCCAGACCCACCACATGTTCCGAACCGATGTTGGACGCAAAAATCGATGCGCCAATCACCCACCAGCCGAGGTTGCGTCCGGCCAGGAAGTAATCGGTTGCGGAGTCCTTAGCTTTGCGGACCACCCAGGTGGCCACGCCAAGCAGAATGCTGAAGTAGAGCGCTATAACCAGCCAGTCGATTGAGGTAATCCGGGTGCTGGTAACGGCGAACGCGAGATGAGGAGTCATGAATTATCCTCCTGATAGATTAAACCAATTCGGAGGTGAGACGGGCGGGGGCGCCGGCCCCGCCGGCCTGGCGCAGAACATGCAACACTTGGCGGCGCGTGGCATCCGGGAAGCGGACCTCCTTTGCCCGGCTCACTTGCGCAGAATCTTGTCGACGGCTTTGGCTAAGGCGGAGAACTCGGCGCGGGCCGGGGAGTCGGGCGCGTACTCGGCCACGGTCAGCCCTTGGGACACCGCCTCGGCCACCACCACGCGCTGGCCGATGGCGGGCAGAACCTTTTTCCCCATGCCGCTGAGAGAGGAGGCCAGGCCGCGGCTGAGGTTGGTGGACATCAGAACCTTGGACGGCACGAAGCGGATGCGCGGTTTTTTCGAGCGGCGTTCGGCGCGCGCTTTGAGCGCAACCGACAGGGCTTCCTTCAGAGCGAACAGGTCGAGCGGGGACGGGCCGCAGGGCAGGAGCATCAGATCGGCTGCCAGCGCCGCCTGGTAAGCCACTTCGGGCATGCCCGGCGGGGTATCGATGAGAACGATATCGGTGTCTTCCTCAGCCTTGCGCGCGCGTGCGCGCAGCGTGCCGGGAGCAGTCACCTTCTCGACGGATCGGGACAGCATGCCATCGCCCTGCTCGGCCCAGGCCACCAGGCTGTGTTGCGGATCGGCGTCGAGCACGGTGACGCTGCGGCCCATAGCGGCGAATTCCGCCGCCAGGTTGCCCACAATCGTAGACTTGCCCACTCCGCCCTTGCGTCCAGCCACGGCAATAATAGCCATAGAGGTCCATCATAGGACAAGACGGGCAGACAATACACCCATGTTCGGACATCGCTAACGAACCAGCGGGAATGCACGTGCCGATAATTTCGTCAACGCGTGAAAAGTCGTCGGCGAAATTACTTCGTGGCAGCGCTGAAGTCCGTCAACAAATCTCTCCAATCCACCAGTACTCATGTGATTCGATTCAAGACCCCAGCATCGTTTTGTCCCCAATCCACCTGTTTTCGAGGGATAATAGAGTAGATCATTTTCAGCACTCCCGCGATAGCCCGAACGGCTCCTGCTGAGGGTAATTTGAGGCCATGCAATGACAAAAGCTATTGATATCACTGAACTTATCCTTAGGGACGGCCATCAGAGCCTGCTGGCTACGCGGATGGCGATGGAAGACATGATTCCGGCCTGCGGGGATATCGACAAGGCGGGGTACTGGTCGGCGGAATGTTGGGGCGGCGCCACTTTCGACGCCTGCATCCGCTTCCTGAACGAAGATCCGTGGGAACGTCTGCGCACGTTTCGCAAGCTGATGCCCAACACGCGGCTGCAGATGCTGCTGCGCGGGCAGAACCTGCTGGGCTACCGGCACTACGAAGACACGGTGGTGGACCGCTTCGTGGAAAAGGCGGCGGCGAACGGGATGGACGTGTTCCGCGTGTTCGATGCGTTGAACGACATCCGCAACGTGCGGCGCGCTGTGGCGGCGGTGCGTCGCACGGGCAAGCACGCGCAGGGCACCATCTGTTACACCGTCAGCCCGCTGCACACCATCACCGGCTTCGTGGAGATGGCGGAGCGGCTGCTGGAGCTGGGCTGCGATTCGATCTGCATCAAGGACATGGCCGCGCTGCTGAAGCCGCAACCGGCCTACGATCTGGTAAAGGCGATCAAGCAGGCTTGCGGCGAGGAGACGCGCGTACACGTGCACGTGCACGCCACCACCGGAGTCACCATGGTGAGCCTGATGAAGGCCATCGAGGCGGGGGCGGACTGCGTGGATACCTCGATCAGCTCGCTCAGCCTGGGGCCCGGCCACAATCCCACCGAAAGCCTGATGGAAATGCTGGAAGGCACGCCCTATTCGACCCGCGTGGACAAGCAGCGGCTGCTGGCGATCAAGGCCCATTTCGACAAGATCCGCCCGCGCTACAAGGAATTCCTTTCCAACATCACCGGCGTGGACACGGAGATCTTCGACAGCCAGATTCCCGGCGGCATGATTTCCAACCTGGAAAGCCAGCTCAAGCAGCAGAAGGCGGGCGACCGCATGAAAGAAGTGCTGGAGGAAGTTCCCCGCGTGCGCGAGGACGCGGGTTTCCCGCCACTGGTGACGCCCTCCAGCCAGATCGTCGGCACCCAAGCGGTGTTCAACGTGATGATGGGCCGCTACAAAGTGCTGACCGGCGAGTTTGCCGACCTGATGCTGGGCTACTACGGCGAGACGATTGGCCGGCGCAACCGGCACGTGATGGAGCTGGCCGCCAAACAAACCAATAAGGAACCCATCGGCACGCGTCCGGCGGATCTGCTGAAGCCGGAATGGCAGGAACTGCGCTCGGCGGCGTTGGCGCTCGAAGGTTGCAACGGGTCGGACGAAGACGTGCTTACCTACGCGATGTTTCCGGGCGTAGCGCCAAAGTTCTTCACCACGCGGGCGAAAGGCCCCAAGAATCTGGGCAAGGATCCGGCCGCGGCGCCGGCGCCAGTTCCAACTCCGGCTGCGGCGGCGGAAAACGGGAAGGGCCCGGTAAACACCACGATTACCTACGACGTGAAGTTGAACGGCCACACCCACAAGGTGACGGTATCGCCGGCGTAAAGACGCGCCGAAGCCGGAAACCGATGAAGCCAAGAACGCGAGAGCTCGAAATATGACCACCACGGCAATGCAAGAGAAAATCGAAGAGTTGAAACGGCGGCGCGAAGCGGTAATGCTCGGCGGCGGGGCGGATAAGCTGGAAAAGCACCGCCAGTCGGGGAAGTTGACCGCGCGTGAGCGCATCGACGCGCTGGTCGATCCGTCGAGCTTCGAAGAGAACGGCCTGTTCGCCGAGCACCGCGCCACCATGTTCGGCATGGAGGGCAAGAGCATGCCGGCCGACGGCGTGGTGACCGGAGCGGCGTCGGTGGGCGGACGGCTGATCCACCTGGCCAGCCAGGATTTCACCGTGGCCGGGGGCTCGGCCGGCGAGGTGCACTCCATCAAGGTCGCCGAAATCATGCAGCAGGCGCTGAAGACCGGCTCGCCGTTCGTATTCATCAACGATTCCGGTGGCGCGCGCGTGCAGGAGGGCATCGACTCCCTGTCCGGCTACGGCAAGGTATTCTACTCGAACGTGATGCTTTCCGGCGCCGTGCCGCAGATTTCACTGATCTGCGGACCGTGCGCTGGCGGCGCGGCGTACAGCCCGGCGCTGACCGATTTCATCATTCAGACCCGCCAGGCGCAGATGTTCATCACCGGACCTTCGGTGATCAAGCAGGTAACCGGCGAGAGCGTCACCGCAGAGCAACTGGGCGGCCCGGAGGCGCACATGGTGAATTCGGGCGTGATTCACTTCATCGCGGAAAACGACGCGCACGCGGTGGCGCTCTGCCAGAAGCTGCTCAGCTTCCTGCCCTCCAATAACATGGAGGATCCGCCGCAGGTGGAAGGCGACCGCAACGTGGATCCCAACCCGGCGCTCGAGGACATGGTGCCGGTGGATGGCAAGAAAGGGTACGACGTCCGCAGCATAATCCTGGCGGTGGTGGACTTCGGCGATTTTCTGGAGGTGCAGTCCGGCTTCGCGCAGAACATCGTGATCGGGTTCGCGCGGGTGAACGGGCGCACGGTGGGAGTGATCGCCAACCAGCCGGCGGTGACGGCGGGCGCGCTGGATATCGACGCTTCGAGCAAGGCCTCGCGGTTTATCCGCTTCTGCAACGCGTTCAATATCTCGCTGCTCACTTTCGTCGACGTGCCGGGTTTCCTGCCGGGCGTGCGGCAGGAGCACGGCGGCATCATCCGCCACGGCGCCAAGATGCTGTTCGCGTATTCGGCGGCCACCGTTCCCAAAATCACGGTGATTCTGCGCAAGTGTTATGGGGGCGCTTATCTGGCGATGTGCGGCAAGGATCTGGGCGCGGACCGCGTGTTCGCCTGGCCCACAGCGGAAGTGGCCGTGATGGGCGCGGAGGGTGCGGCGGAGATCGTGTTCCGCAAGGAAATTCAGGAGGCCGAGGACAAGGCCGCGCGGCGCAAGGAGCTGATTGCGCGCTACCGCGAGGCGTTTTCCAATCCCTATGTAGCCGCCGGGCGCCGCCTGGTGGATGCGGTGATCGAGCCGGCACTGACCCGCCGCCACGTGGCGCGCGCCCTCGAATACCTGGGCACCAAGCGGGAACTGCGCCCGCCCAAGAAGCACGGGTTGATGCCGCTGTAGCGCAGGGGGCGAAAATGACCACCGAGACACAAGCGACTGAACTGGAAACGCTGATCCGCGATATTCGCGCGCAACTGGCCACGCTGACGGAGCGTGTGGCGCGCCTCGAAACGCCTGCCGCGCCGGCTGTCGCCGCGGCTCCCGCGGAAGTTACCAAAGAAGAAAAAGCGCCGGCGGTGGCAGAGGCGCCGGCCGCGCCGGAGATCGGCGAGGAGGAGTTGCTGGCCATTTCCGCCGCGCTGGCAGCCTATTTCGGAGTGCGTGTACACGTGCGGCAGATCCGCCTCATCAGCTCGCCGGTCTGGGCCCAACAGGGGCGCGTGTCGATCCAGGCCTCGCACAGACTTTTTTGATCAGGACTTGCCCGTGAAGCTAACCATTAAGATCGATCAGAAGACTTACGAAGTGGAAGTGGAAGCCGCGGAGCCGGAAGCTCCCAGCCAGGCGCCGCGCGGGTACGTGATGGAATCGGCGCCGGTCCGCGTTCCGGCTGCACCGATGGCGGCGCCGCCCGCGACGCCGGGCGCGGTCAACGAAGAAAAAGTGTGCCGCAGCCCGGTTTCCGGCAACGTAGTGCGGGTGATGGCGCACGCGGGCCAGAGCATCCAGGTGGGCGACGTTCTGCTGGTGCTCGAGGCCATGAAGATGGAAACGAATATCACCGCTCCGGTATCCGGCAAGCTGGCCGCCGTCAAGGTCAACGCCGGCGAAAGCGTGCAGGCCGGACAGGTGGTCGTGGAGTTCGAATAATGCATCCCGAATTGGAACAAACACCCGGTTTTCTGTTTTTCGACCATGTAGCCGTTTCGGTCCCGTCTGGCCAGTTGGAAGCGCACGTCGCTGCGTACCGGGCACTCGGCTTCCGTGAAGTGCACCGCGAGGACGTGCTCGGCTCCGACCAGGTTCGCGAGGTCCTGCTGCAGGTGGGCGACGGTCCCAACCTGGTGCAACTGCTGGAGCCGCTGACGCCGGAGTCCCCGGTCTCAAAGCAGATCGAAAAGAATGGAGGCCGCGGCGGCCTCGCGCACATTGCGCTGCGAGTATCGGGCATTCAGCAGGCGTTCGACTATCTGCGCGAAAAGGGATTCAAGATCATCGACAAAGCGCCGCGCAAAGGCTCGCGCGGCACCACCGTGTTCTTCATTCATCCCAAGACCACCGAAACCGCGGCATTCGGCTACCTGATCGAGGTGGTCGAGGAGGGCGGCCATGCCTGAGGATCAGCCTGGCGCCGAGATTCTGAACCTGGGCCAGGATTTCCCGCCGGTTCCGACTGCCCTCTGGGAGGCGGCCATCGCCAGGGACCTGAAGGGCGCCGACTACGAAAAGAAGCTGGTGTGGCGGACCGATGAAGGAATCGCGGTGCGGCCTTATTACCGCGCGGAAAACCTGGCCGGGCTGGAAGCGCAGACCCAAACCGCGCCGGGGCAATTTCCGTTTGCGCGCGGCAGCGGACAGCCGTGGGAGGCAGCCGGCTCAGTTCCCTCCGGCGCCAACGTGATTCGCGCCGACGATCTGGCCGAAGCCGGCGCCAATGCCGTGCAGCAACTGGGCTACGCGCTTGCGGCGGGCGTGGAGCGGCTGGCCGCGCTAACCGCAACCAGCACGGTGGAGGAAGCCGCGCGCTCGATCGAATTCGTTTTCTCGATCGGCTCGACTTATTTCCTGGAGATCGCCAAGCTGCGCGCGGCGCGCCTCGTTTGGGCGCAGGCAGTAGCTGCATTCGGCCCGGCGGACCCGCAGTGCGCGCTGGCGCGCATCTCTGTCCGCACTACGCGTCTCAACAAGAGCGTTTATGACCCCTACACCAACCTGCTGCGCGTGACCACGGAGGCGCTGGCGGCGGCGGTTGGCGGCTGCGACCGGTTGATGGTCGAGCCGTTCGGCTTCGACCAGCACCTGGCGGTGAACGTCGGGCGAATTCTACACCATGAGGCGCATGTGGACGCGGTAGCCGATCCGGCAGGCGGTTCTTATTACGTCGAAGCGCTGACCGATTCGTTGGCCCGCGCGGCGTGGAAGCTTTTCCAGCAGGTGGAGGCCGCGGGCGGTTACAGCCGGGCGGTGGGATCCGGCGTCATCGCGCGCGCTTTGGCGGAAAGCCGCGCCAAGCTCGAGAAGGCGGTGGCATCGCGCTACCGCACGCTGGTGGGCGTCAACAATTATCCCGATCTGAAAGAAAGAACGGCGGAGGCGACCGCGCCGGCCGAAAGCGGCGGGGCGTTTCCCGCCTTTCGCCTGGCGGAAGTGTTCGAAAAAATCCGCCGCCGCACCGAACGCCACGCGGCCAAGACCGGCCGCGTTCCCCAGGTGCTGCTGCTGCAACGCGGCGAACTTAGAATGCGCATGGCGCGCGCGAACTTCAGCCTCAACTTTTTTGGCTGCGCCGGCTTCGACGTAGTCGAGGCGGAAGAATTTGCCGGCGCCGGCGCCGATCTGATCGTGCTGTGCAGCTCCGACGCGGAATACCTGGCGCTGGCGCGGGAAGTCTGCCCGGCCGCTCAAGTGCCGGTGATCGTAGCGGGCAATCCGAAAGACCAGGTCGACGCGCTGAAGGCCGCCGGCGTGGCGGGCTTCATTCACATACAAAGCGACGCCGTCCAGACCCTCACCGAGTGGCAGAAACGGCTGGGGATGGAGGACTAAGCCATGAAACCCGACTTTTCGAAAATCGATTACCAGCCGAAGCCCGGACCGGCCGCACCTGTCACGCCCGGGGATGAATGGGCCACCGCGGAGCGCATCGCAGTAAAGCCCTGGTACACGGCCAGCGACCTGTACGCCATGGAGCATCTGGAATATGCCGCCGGCGTGCCGCCGTTTCTGCGCGGGCCGTACTCCACCATGTACGCGCTGCAGCCGTGGACCATTCGCCAGTACGCGGGCTTCTCCACCGCCGAAGAATCGAACGCGTTTTACCGGCGCAATCTCGCCGCCGGGCAGAAGGGCCTTTCGGTGGCGTTCGACCTGGCCACCCATCGCGGTTACGATTCCGACAATGAGCGCGTGGTGGGCGATGTCGGCAAAGCGGGCGTGGCGATCGATTCAGTCGAAGACATGAAGATTCTCTTCGACCAGATTCCGCTCGGCCAGATGTCGGTTTCGATGACCATGAACGGCGCCGTGCTGCCGGTGATGGCGTTCTACATCGTGGCTGCCGAAGAGCAGGGCGTGAAACCCGAACAACTGACCGGAACCATTCAGAACGACATTCTGAAGGAGTTCATGGTCCGCAACACGTACATCTATCCGCCGGCGCCTTCGATGCGGATCATCGGCGACATCTTCCGCTATTCGGCGGAGCGCATGCCGAAGTTCAACTGCATTTCGATCAGCGGCTACCACATGCAGGAAGCTGGTGCGACGGCGGACATCGAGCTCGGCTACACGCTGGCCGATGGCGTGGAGTACGTGCGTACGGGCATCGCCGCCGGTTTGGATATCGACGCGTTCGCGCCGCGGCTGAGCTTCTTCTGGGGCATCGGCATGAACCACTTCATGGAGATCGCCAAGCTGCGCGCGGCGCGCGTGCTGTGGGCCAAGCTGATTCACGGATTCCATCCGAAGAACCCCAAATCGATGGCGCTGCGCACGCATTCGCAGACGTCCGGCTGGAGTCTCACTGCGCAGGACGCGTTCAACAACGTGGCCCGCACCACCGTGGAAGCGCTGGCCGCGGTGCTGGGGCACACCCAATCGCTGCACACGAATGCGCTCGACGAAGCGATCGCGCTGCCAACCGATTTTTCCGCGCGCATCGCGCGCAACACGCAAATCTACCTGCAACAAGAAACCGGCATCACGCGCGCGGTGGATCCCTGGGCTGGCAGCTATTACGTGGAAAGCCTGACCCATGAGCTGATGCACAAGGCGTGGCATCATATTCAAGAGGTCGAAACCCTGGGCGGTATGGCCAAGGCGATCGAAACCGGCATCCCCAAGATGCGGATTGAAGAGGCGGCCGCGCGCCGGCAGGCCTACATCGATTCCGGCCGCGAGATCATCGTGGGTGTGAACCAATTCGAGACCGGCCGCGAGGAGCACATCGACACGCTCGAAGTGGACAACGGCGCGGTGCGCGATTCGCAACTGCGGCGCCTCGCGCAAGTGCGCGCGGAGCGCGACGGCCGCGCGGTGGAAGCGGCGCTGGCCGCTTTGGCCGCAAGCGCGGCGACGGGCGAAGGCAACCTGCTCGATCTCGCCGTCCAAGCGGCACGCGTGCGCGCCACATTGGGCGAGATTTCTTCGGCGCTCGAAAAAGTGTTCGGCCGCTACCAGGCGGTCAACCGCACCATCTCGGGCGTTTATTCCTCGGAGAGCCAGGCCGATCCGGAATTTCAGAAAGCGCGCAAGCTGGCGGACGAATTCGGCAAGGCCGAAGGGCGGCGGCCGCGCATCCTGGTCGCCAAGATGGGCCAGGACGGGCACGACCGCGGCGCCAAGGTGATCGCCACCGCCTTCGCCGATCTCGGCTTCGACGTGGACGTGGGGCCGCTGTTCCAGACGCCGCTCGAGGCGGCGCGTATGGCGGTGGAGAACGACGTCCACGTGCTCGGCGTATCGAGCCTGGCCGGCGGCCACAAAACGCTGGTGCCGGCGGTGATCGCCGAGCTGCGCAAGTTCGGCCGCGACGACATTCTGGTTTTCGTCGGCGGCGTGATTCCGCCGCAGGATTACGATTACCTGTACCTGGCGGGCGTGGCCGGCGTGTTCGGTCCCGGCACGGTGATTCCTGTGTGCGCGCAGAAGATTCTTCATGCGCTGATGGGTACGGCGCGTGCGGCGTAGTCAGAGGTGGGACAGACGATCGGTTTTTGTCGTCTGTCAACGCCCCGTGTTTCGGCGCGGCATGACAGACCACGAAAACCGATGGTCTGTCCTACCTTGCGGTCAAAGCCATGCCGGCTAGCGCGACCCATCACCGTCGCAGCAGGCTGCCGCTCGAACGCTACACGGAGGGCATTCTGCGCGGCGACCGCGTCACCTTGGCGCGCGCCATCACGGTAGTGGAAAGCGATCTCCCGGCCGATGGCGAACTGGCGGCGCGGATGCTCGACGCGATTCTGCCCGCGACCGGCAAATCGCGGCGCGTCGGCATTACCGGCGTGCCCGGCGTCGGCAAGAGCACTTTCATCGACGCGCTGGGCATGCACCTAATCCGCCAGCGCGGCGAGCGCGTGGCCGTGCTGAGCGTCGATCCCTCCAGCCCCATTTCGGGCGGCAGCATCCTCGGCGACAAGACCCGCATGGAGCGCCTCAGCGTCGAGGAGCGGGCCTTCATCCGGCCTTCGCCCGCGCGCGGGCACCTGGGCGGCGTGGCGCGCCGCACGCGCGAAACCATTCTGCTCTGCGAAGCCGCCGGCTTCGAGAACGTGCTGGTGGAAACGGTGGGAGTGGGCCAGTCGGAAACCGCCGTCCGCTCGATGACGGATTTCTTTTTGCTGCTGATGCTGGCTGGCGCCGGCGACGAATTGCAGGGCATCAAGCGCGGCATCATCGAAATGATCGACGGCATGGTGATCAACAAAGCCGATGGCGACAACAAGCGCAAGGCCGAACGCGCGCGCGTGGAGTATTCGAACGCCTTGCACCTGTTCCCCGCCTCGGCCGATGGCTGGTCGCCGCGCGTGCTCACCTGTTCGGCCCTCCACGGCGAGGGCGTGGCGGAAAGCTGGGACATGGTGCTCGATCACCGCCAGCAAATGGAAGCGTCCGGCCACCTGGCTGCGCGGCGCAGCGGGCAGGCGCTCGAATGGATGCGCGAGCTGGTCGGAATTGCGCTCGAAGATTCTTTCCGCGGCCACGCAGCCGTGGCGGCGAGGCTGCCGCGCCTGGAAGAGGCGGTCAGCCGGGGGCAGGTGACGCCGTTCGCCGCAAGCCGCGAGTTATTGCACATTTATCGTTCGCAGGAGAAATAATCCGTATGTCATTTTCATTTCCCTGGCTGAGGAGATTTCCAATCACCCGGACGTGGTGCGAGGCCTGGGCATCGTTTCGATGAACACGGCGATTGAGGTGGACGTATTCGGCAACGTCAATTCCACCCACGTGCTGGGAAAGCAGATGATGAACGGGATCGGCGGCTCGGGCGATTTCTCGCGCAACGCGTACCTGTCGATCTTCAGTTGCGCCTCGACGGCCAAGGGCGGCAAGATCTCGACCATCGTTCCCCTGGTGACCCACGTCGATCACAGCGAGCATTCCGTGCAGGTGGTCATCACCGAGCAGGGCGTGGCCGATCTGCGCGGCCAGGACCCGCACGCGCGGGCCCGCATCATCATCGAGAAATGCGCCCACCCGCGCTTCCGCCCGCAACTGCTCGAATACATCGAGATCGTCAAGGAGGGCCACACCCCGCAATCGCTGAGCCGCGCCTTCGCCATGCACCGCCAGTTCATCAGAACTGGGGATATGGGCGGGATCAAGTGGGAGGATTGGGCGTAGGGGGTGGTGTACCGCCCGAATTGACGGTGTGAATTCTTGCGTTGCGGTTGGCCCGTCGGCGAGGTACTATCCAGGACATCTGGCAGCTTTGATTGCGGAGGTACCATGAGACAAAGCTTCACGTGCTTATTTGCCTTTGGAATCGTCCTAACGCTGGCACCGTCGAGCTTGGCAAAAGACAAAAAGAAGGAAGTCCCCATAGCTCCATTGCCATCGGTCGTCGCGAGCGCGAAGACAGTATTCCTCTCGAACGGCGGCGGGAGCAACCTTGCGTTCGACGCCTTCTATGCCGCGATGAAAGATTGGGGCAAGTATGAAATCGTCGGCTCGCCTGAGGAAGCGAACCTGATCGTAGAACTTGCGTACAAGGTCGAGCAAGAAGGCACCCGAGTCTGGAGCACGCACAACGCGTACACTGGCGCGACGCAGGTTCACAGTGCTCAAATCGTCGACCCCCAACTCATGCTTACGATCTATGACGGGAAGACGAAGACCCAACTTTGGGCCGAAACGGATCATCGGAGGCTGGCGCGAAGGCAAAAGAACAGAGAGAAAGAGACGGTAAACTCCGCACAGAGACTGGTTGATGACCTGAAGACGCGCGTTGCGATCAGACCATAAGTCAGTCTATTTCGGGTAGTTCGATGCCGCTCTCCCGAATGGCATCATCCGCAGCAGTCTGATTCGAAAATGGCCCCTTCCCGGAGACAGGGCAGAAGAGGCCGATTGCGGGCTGGTCGATCCTTCCGACCTTCAATTCCGCCGACTTGCGGTCTACCAATCGCACGCCATGGACAGCACAAATGAGAGCGCCGCTATTGACCACTCCCCTACACCGCTTTCCAGTATCCATAAAACACTCCTTACTGAGAATACCGCCGACTCCTACTTCCTCAGGCGTGTTTCCACACGGGAAATCCGGGAAATCCCGTGCCAGGCTACGCGTCTACGCACTCTCCTTGGCCCAGAAATCACCGCTTGCGTGCTATATCCAATTGGATATAATTAGAGCATGAGGCCAGTGCGCTTCCTCGGCGACTCGCTCAAATGCCTGCGAGACTTCCCCGAGGGTGCGCGACACGATGCGGGCTACCAGTTGGACACAGTGCAGCGCGGCGAACAGCCCGATGATTTCAAACCCCTAGCTGCGGTTGGCAAGGGTGTCGAGGAGATTCGCATAACGGACGAAAGTGGCGCTTACCGCGTGATCTACGTGGCCCGGCGCGCGGATGCCGTCTACGTGCTGCACGCTTTCCAGAAGAAGACGGCCACTCCGAAGCGGGAGATCGATACCGCCAAGAAACGCCTTGCGCAATTGCCGAGAGGTGGGAAATGAGGAAACCAGAAAGCTACGCCAGTGTTTGGGATGCCATCGCGGACACGCCCGGCCAGGCGGCGAACCTACGGGCGCGGGCGGAACTGATGCGGCAGATCGCGGCCTTTGTGAAACGGCAGAACTGGACGCAGGCCGAGGCGGCGAGCCACTGCGGGGTGACGCAGCCGCGGATGAACGATCTGCTTCGCGGCCGCGTCTCGCGCTTCTCGCTCGACGCGTTGGTCAACATCTCGACGGCGCTGGGCTGCCGCGTGCGGGTCGACCTTGACGCCGCCTGAGCGGAGTGCCGTGTAGTGGTCGCCGCAAGAAAAACCGAGACGAATCTCGGCTCAGCAGGCTGGACAACCTGCGCCACGACATAGATGGGCAGTATTGGGCTTAAGCGCGCCGGGTTTTCCGTATAATGTGATTTTGCATTCATGGCTGACGTTGCGAATGCCGCTGCTGAGGCGAATCCGCGGGCTTCCGCGCCATGGGAGCGGCGGTTCGCTATCTTTGCCTGGGCGGTGCTGGCATACAACCTGGCGGTGGTTCTGTGGGGCGCTTATGTGCGGGCTACCGGCTCCGGCGCGGGGTGCGGCAATCACTGGCCGCTGTGCAACGGGCCGGTTGTGCCGCAGACTCCGGCTGGCGCAACCGTCA
Source organism: Bryobacteraceae bacterium (assembly GCA_049511495.1). Classification (GTDB taxonomy): domain Bacteria; phylum Acidobacteriota; class Terriglobia; order Bryobacterales; family Bryobacteraceae; genus Bog-375. The sequence goes on from JBEKXZ010000003.1 coordinate 135,051, forward strand.
TCGAGTTCACCCACCGGGTGACCAGCGGGCTAGACCTGATGCTGGTCGCGGCGTTGGTGGTGTGGGCCTTTCGTGCGTACCCGAAGCGGCACCGCGTGCGGCTCGGCGCGGCGCTATCGGCCACTTTTCTGGTGACCGAAGCGCTGCTGGGCGCGTCGCTGGTGTTGCTCCATCACGTTGCCCGCAATGCGTCGTCGTCGCGCGCGTGGTCGCTATCGGCGCACCTCATCAACACGCTCACCCTGCTGGCTTGCCTCACGCTGACAGCGTGGTGGGGCGGCGGGCGCCCGGCTGTCCGCCTGCGCGGACGCGCGGCGTGGATGGCCGCCGCGACGCTGGCCGTGTTTGCGGTGCTGGGAGTGAGCGGCGCGATTGCGGCGCTCGGCGACACGCTCTTCCCGGTGACGTCGCTCGCCGCGGGATTCACGTGCGATTTCGACCCGTCGGCGAATCTGTTCGTGCGCCTGCGGGTGTGGCACCCGCTGATTGCGGCCGGCGCCGGCGCCTGGGTGCTCTACTATGCGCTATCGGCGATCTCGGCTTTCCCATCCGGCGGCGTGGGACGGCGCCTGTCATACGCCGTGCTGGCGCTGACGGGCGGCCAACTCGCGGCAGGCGCCATCAACCTGCTGCTGCTCGCTCCGGTGGGAATGCAACTGGTTCACCTGCTGCTGGCCGATCTGCTGTGGATCGCGCTGGTGCTTGTTTCCGCCGAGCGGCTGCGGGCTTGAGAGGTGTTGCGCTGTGTTGGGCGCGACAGTTGGACTCGTTGTTGCCAGTCAGTCGCCAAGCCGGTCGTTTCCGTAAACACGGTTTCGCATCGATCACGGAGGCCGAGTGGCTTGTGGAGAGCGGGCCGGACATGGCCCGCGGCCCCTACGGTTGGCAAGCGCCTGCCCCGCGTGCGCCTAGCGTTTCCTCCCCGGTAACCCCACCGGGTTTTCGTGGGTGCGCTCGCGGAATTTGCCGCGGAGGCTGGCGGCCAGGGAGACGGCCGATTCGCCGAAGCGGTCGCGCATGTGGTCGGCGGCGGCCAGCGCACGCTGCCAGCGCTCGTGGCGACGGTCGTCCAACAGGTCCAGTTGCGCCTGCTCTTCCGACCATCCGGAAGCGTGCACGCCCAACAGGCGCACCTTCGCGCCCTTCTTCCAGTTGCGGTGGAACAGCGTGCGGATCTCCTCGAACAATTCGGTATCGAGCGCGGTCGGGCGCGCGACCGAGTGGGCGCGGGTGATGGTCGAAAAACCCTTATAGCGCAACTTGAGCTGGATGGTGCGCGCGCTCAAGCCATGCTCGCGCAGGCGGCGGCCCACCATCTCGCTCAACTTGGCCAGGGTCGCTTCGATCTGCGCCAGGTCCGCAGTGTCTTCGGAGAAAGTGTGCTCGTGGCTGATCGACTTGGGATCCTCTTCCGCGCCGATCTCGGTATCGAACCAGCCGCCCGCGTCCAGGCCCTGTGCTTTGCCGGCCAGCGCCAGGCCCAGTTTTCCGAAGTGTTGTTCGAGGAAGGCTTCGTCGAGCTTCGCCAGGTCGCCCACTTTGCGAATCCCGAGCGCGTGCAGATTCTTCTCGCTCACTTTGCCGACGCCGGGGATGCGCCGCACGTCGAGCGGCGCCAGAAACGCGGCCTCGCGGCCCGGTACCACCCACAGCACGCCGTTGGGCTTGGCCTGGTCGGAGCAGATTTTGGCCACCAGGCGCGAGGCCGCGATGCCGATCGAGCAATTCAGCTTGGTGGCGGCGTGGATGCGCTCGTGCAGCAGGTGCGCCGCCCGCAGCGGCGGCCCATATAGCCGCTGGGTGCCGGTGATGTCGAGATAGGCTTCGTCGATGGAAGCCATCTCTACCAGCGGCGTGAACCCGCACAGCACATCGTGGACCTTGTGCGAATACTCGCGATAACGCTCCGGGTGCCCGTCGACGAAAATGGCCTGCGGGCACATCTTGAACGCCGTGCGCAGCGGCATCGCCGAATGCACGCCGAAGCGCCGCGCCGTATAAGACGCCGCCGAAACCACCCCGCGCTCGTTAGGCCTTCCCCCAACCACCACCGGCTTGCCCTTCAGCGAGGGGTCGAACAGTTCTTCCACAGACACGAAGAAGGCATCCATGTCGAGATGGAAGAAGGTTTTCACTTCCTATCAGGATAATCTCTGTGGCCGCGCGAAAAGTGGTCCTCTGTGGGGCAGCTTGGTAAGCTGCGGTCCGATTGCCAATCGGACCGCGCGGCGATTAACAATCGCCGCGCAGGAGGTCATCCTGCCCCACAAGCCATGAACATAATTGACTGCCCGCTTATCAGCCCCGCGAGTGCGACAGTATTACCGGTGAACCGCTGTATTATGGCTGCCGCCGCCGCACTCTTCGCGGTGACCCCCCGCGTGGCGCTCGCACAGGTCAAGCCCGATGGGCCGGTCAAGACTACGCTGTGCGAACTGAAGCAAGAGCCGAAGCGATTTGATGGTCGGACGGTTCAACTTCGGACTGAGTTCTTCCCTGGCGCTGAAGATAGCCCCACTGTTCTGTTTGACCGGAGTTGCTCCGCGGTTGTAGCCATTCTTTGGCCCGACGGCAAGTCGGCCAGGGACATTGGGGACTATCGCAGCTTGCAGCGGTATCTGAAGAAGGACCGAATCGTGGAGGCGACTGTGACCGGCGTATTCGCCAACACCGCCGGCGGGTCTGGTGCCTTCGCATTTGATTCCCGCCTCTCCTTGCAGCGGGTCTCGGGCGTAATTGCCAAGCCGCGTGACCGCTCTCCCTACGCGAGGGGAAAATGACATTCCGCACCGGAGTCAAAAATGCCTCAGCTCACCGCCTTCTTCCTGAACTTCTTGATGCCGAGCGCGATCATGCCGAGATCGATCGCGGCCAGCGCGGAGGCGGTGATCCACGTGGCGATGTGCGGCACTCCCGGCGCCAGAACCCCGCGCAGGCCCTCGCTCGCGTACACCACCGGGTTCAGCAGCACGGCATATTGCAAGCCGGGGAACGCGCGAAGGAAAGACCACGGATAGTAGACGCAGCCGAACATCAGCATCGGCGTCAGGATGATGCTGAACATGAGCCCGATCTGCGTGGCGCCGACGCTGCAACCTAGCGCCAGCCCGCCGGCGGCTGCCAGCAGCGCCACCAGCAGGCAGAAGCCGGCGAAAGTGAACGGATGCGCGAGGCTGACGTTGGCGCCGGAACCCATCGTCACCCATGCGGCCGGGATCACCACCAGGCCGGCCACCAGCGCCTGGATCATGCCGGCAATGATCTTCTCCACCGCCAGCCAGCCGTTCTCAATCGGCGCCAGCAGCCGGTCCTCGATTTCGCGGCTGAATTGAAACTCGGTGATCAGCGGCATGGCCACCGCCTGGACGCCGGCAATCACCATGCTGATGGCGATGATGCCCGGCAGCAGCACGCTCTTGAACCCGGCCCGCATCATGCCGCCCGAGGTGAGGATGCGCCCGAAGACGAAAGTGAACAGCAGCGGCTGAAGCAAATTCTGCACCAGCACCATGATTAAATTGCGGCGGGCAACGTGACCATCGCGCGACAGCAGGGCGTAAAACGTCTTCCAGTTCACTCGCGCAGGCTCCTTCCGGTGTGGTGCAGGAACAGGTTCTCGAGACTCGGTTCCTGAATGTGAACGTCGTGCAGTTCGGCGCCGGCCGCTTGCGCGGCGTTGACGATGGGGCCGACCAGCGGGCCGCCGCGGTCGGCGTAAACATCAGCCGCCGCCGGCTCGGTCGAGTGCACCTCCGTCACGCCGGGCAGCTCGCGAAGCTGGCGGAGCAGCTCTTCCGGCGCGCGGTCGAAACGCACCCGCAGCACGTAACCGCCGGGGATCGACGATTTGAGCTCGCGCGGCGTCCCCAGGGCGATGATCTTGCCGTGATCGATGATGGCCAGGCGCTGGCACAGCTCGTCGGCTTCCTCCATGTAATGTGTCGTCAGCACGATGGTCTTGCCCAGGCTGCCGTAGCCGCGGACGATTTCCCACAGCATCAGGCGCGTCTGCGGATCGAGGCCGGCGGAAGGCTCGTCGAGGAACAGCACCTCGGGATCGTGCATCATGGCGCGCGCGATGGAAAGCCGCTGCATCAGGCCGCCGGATAATTCGCGGACCATCTGGTTGGCGCGGTCGGTGAGCTTGAATTTTTCCAATTGCTCGCCGGCGCGGCGGGCGCGCTCGCGGGCGCTCTGGCCGAAGTAGGCGCCGTGAAACAGCAACACCTCGCGGGTGGTCAGCGCAAAATCCAGGTTGGGCCGCTGCGGCACCACGCCGATCAGGCGCTTGGCCTTCACCTGCTGCTTCCAGACGTCGAACTCGCCGACGAATGCGCGGCCGCTGGTGGGCTCGGTGCGGGTGGTCAGGATGCCGATGGTGGTGGACTTGCCCGCGCCGTTCGGCCCCAGCAGGCCGAAGATTTCGCCGGCGGGAATCTCCAGCGAGACGTCATCGAGCGCCAGGATTTCGATCTTCTTTTTCTTTTCTTTCCGCCCGCCGGTACGGGCTGGACCGAAAGAAAAACCGCGAGCGCCGAGCGCGGAGGGCGGCGGCGAATCGTAAACCTTGCGCAGATTCTCGATGCGAATCCCAATTCCCATGGCTTACGCTTCCTTCTTCCTGCTGCAAAGCACTTGATCCACCTCCCGGCGGGCGCGGCCCAGAATCTGCCGCACACGTGCCGCGGCAGTTGTTTCCGTACGATATAGCAAACCGCATGCAAAACGCAACAGATGGAAGGGCACTCGCCGGCGCTCATCACGCCTTCGGGTACCGGTCGCTGCACGCTTTCGAGCAGAAGTGTACGACTTGCCCATTGACGGTGCGGGTCAGGCTGGCCGCGGTGGAGACATAGGTGCCGCAGACGGGATCCTTCTTCAATTCGCCGCCGGCCTGGACCGATGGCGCGTTAGGCGGACGGGACGCAGGCGGAGTGCGGTACCGGGAGAGGAAGTTGCCGAGCAGAGACCGGATGACCAGGAACAGCAACAGAGGGAAAACAAACTCGACGAAGAATGCTCGAATCATGAGATCGGGGCAGAAGCGCGCCGCCTCTGCCCCGGATTGTGCGCGCTATTGCTGCGTGGTTTTCTTCTTCTTTTTGCCGGCGTCGGGATTCTTGTACTGCGTCTGGAGTGTGGAGCCCAGGGTTGCCAGCATAGCCTTGGCTTCCTGCGCATGCACAGGTTCCTCTCCATTCGGACCCTTCAACTGCAGGTATTCTTGGAAGGCTTCCACGGTTCCGGGAACCGCAATGATCTTCCCATCCTTGTCGTACGACGCTTTGCCCACCAGGGTGATGCCATATTGATAGAAGGCCTCGGCATAGGGCGGCGTGATGGAGATCGCCTTCTTGAAGGTATCGCTGGCCGCATCGTTCTGGCCGGCGTTTATTTCGAGCGCGCCCAGGTTGTAATAATACTGGCCCGCGCCGGCCGGATTGAGGGTTGCGGCTTTCTCGAGCTCGGCCTGCGCCTCGGAGAACTTCTTGCTTGCCGCCAGCGTCAGCGCGTAGTTGTTGTGAATGCCGGCATCGTTGGGGTCGAGGGCGATCGCTTTGGTCCAGCAGTCGGCCGCCTTCTGCATGTTGGTGTCAAAGTCGGCGCCCGTCTTGGTCTTCGCCAGTTGCTCGTAAGCCATAGCCAGGCTGGTCCATACGGCGTCCTGCTTGGGGTCGATTTCCCCCGCCTTATTGAAGCTCTCGATGGCCACGTCGTACTGCTTGTTTTCCAAGGCAGTCCTCCCCGCGTTGTAGGCTTCGGTGAGCGCGGCGTTATGCTTTGCGACGTCCTTCTGCTTGGCGATGTTGTCCTCGAGCTGCTTCTTCTGCTCGACGCTCAAGCCGCGTGCTTGGTCTTTGGAGAGGGTGCCGGTGCTTGCGGCCTTTTGCAGAGCGGCGGCAGCCGCAGCGGCAACCTTCAGGTCAAAATCATGGACCGTTTTCTCGGTCGGGCTGGTTTTCACGCCGTTGAGCCGGTCCTTCACCACGTCGTCCACAAGAACGGCGAGGTTGTACGTGCCCATGGCCAGCGCAGAGTCGATGTAATGGCCCTTCTTGTCGGTCTTGACGGTGATCAGCTTGCTGGACTGATCGACGCGTGAAATTTGGATCACGGCTCCCTGCACGGGTTTGCCGTCCTCGCCCATCACAACTCCTTCGAGCGAGGTGATCTGGGCAAAAGATGGTAGCGCAATCACCAGCAACCCGGCCAGGGTCGCAGCCATAGTGCGGATCTTCATAGAACCTCCAAACTTGAGAGTTGCTTGTATGAAATTCGAGTATACCGCAATTGATCTGTATCACCCTTGCAGCGGCGCGCGCAAGCGCCGGTGTGGCCATGCTTCCGCATACCCGAGCCACCGGGAGGCAGCGGCCAAATGCGCCAGCGCCCTATTCGCCAAACAGACCGATCTGCGCCTCCGGCGCGGCCTTTTCCTTGCGCCGTTTGAGCGGACTGCCCACCACCCCCAGCACTTCCACCGAGCGCAACGCCGGGCGCGGCAGAAACACCCGCTGCTGCGCGCTGTAGGGGTGGGGTGGAATCACGCTGAATCCGTATGGTTCGACCGGCAGCAGGTTGTTCGGCATGACGCCCTCCATAACTTCTCCATCATGAAAGGTGAAGCGCATCCAGAGGCCCTCCATCTTCGGGCGATTGAGGAAAACGGGGCGCCCGACCTCCGCCGCAGCGTCGAAATCGCGCACGAACGAGACGCTCTTGATCTCAGCGTAGGGCACGCGGACGACTTGGCCTTCGGCAGAGAGCAATTCAACTCCCGCAGGTTGAAGATAAGAAAGGGGATTGACATAACCGGCGAGACTTTCCCGCTGAAATCGACGGATCACAGCCTTTTTGGTGGTGGAAGTGGCCAAGGGTCGCCCTTTTTTGTCAATTATGTTTCAATCATTTCGGCGCTTATTGTATCATTGGCACGATGGTAGAAGCGCTGGCGAGGGAAGCGGCCGGACTGAAAGGCCATGCGCGCGCGTTTCTCAACTATTGCCGCGTGGAAAAAGGCCTGTCGGCCAACTCGATCGGTGCCTATGGTGCAGACCTTCAGCGGTTTATCGTTTCTGTCGGCGCCCATTCGGAACTTCCCGGACCGGAATCGCTCCGTCTCTATATTGATAGTTTATATCGGGGGGAATTGAGCCATCGTTCGGTGGCGAGGCACCTGGCCACGCTTCGCTGTTTTTTTCGGTATCTGCTGCAGGAAGGCGTCATCGACTGGGATCCGGCCCAGGAGTTGCGTCCGCCCCGGCAATGGCAGACCATCCCTAAATTCCTTAATCTCGAGGAGATAGAGAAGCTGATCCGCGCCCCCGATACCGCCCGGCCCACCGGCCTGCGCGACCGCGCCATGATCGAGTTGCTCTATGCTTCCGGCCTCAGGGTTTCCGAATTGTGCCGCGTGGGAGTAGGCGATCTCGACGCCCGCATGGGCTACGTGCGGGTGACCGGCAAAGGAAACAAGCAGCGCCTGGTACCGGTGGGGCGGGAGGCGATTGGCGCCGTGGAGCGGTACCTGGCGGAGGGCCGCGGAGCCCTCCTGAAGGGCCGCGCCAGCCGCCACCTGTTCGTGACCGCGCGCGGCGGCTGCCTTACCCGGCAGGCGTTTTGGAAACTGCTCGCCGGTTATGGACGCAAAGTGCAAATCTTCCGCGGGCTGACGCCCCATGTTCTGCGCCACAGTTTCGCCACCCACCTGCTGGACGGTGGAGCGGACCTGCGCAGCGTTCAGGTCATGCTGGGGCACGCCGATATCTCGACTACCCAGATTTATACGCACGTCATGCGGTCGAGACTGCGCGAAACGGTTCAAAAGCATCATCCCCGCGCCTGAAGATCGCTTGCGTGTATTGGGGCGCGGGCCTGGTTGGTAAGTTCGAGAGCGCACTTCGATGAGCGACTACATCTATATCTTGGAAAGCCACCTCAGCCCGGACCAGAACCACGTTTTGCGCGAGGTAATGGCCGCCGCGGGACAGGCCAACCTAAACCTGTTTCTTACCGGCGGCGCGATGCGCGACATGCTGGCTGGTTTCCGGATTCGCGATCTCGATTTCGTGGTGGAGGGCGCGGCCCTGAAGCTCGCTAAAACGGTGGCCGACCGTTCCGGCGCCACCATCGTTTCGGCCGACGAGAACCGCAAGAGCGCCGAGCTCGAGTTCCCCACCGGCGCCACCGCGCAAATCGCCATGTCCCGGCAGGAGAAATACCCGCGCGGCGGCGGCAAACCGCAGGTAACGCCAGCCACCATTCAGGAGGATTTGCGTGGCCGCGATTTCACCTGCAACGCGATCGCTCTCTCGCTCAATAAGACCTCCCGCGGGTTGCTGCTGGACCCGTTGAATGGCCTGGCGGACATCGAGCGGCGCGAACTGCGCGCCGCCGGCGCTTATGGGTTTTACGATGACCCCACGCGCCTGCTGCGGCTGGTGCGATTGGGCGTGCGGCTGGGCTTCGCGACCGAGGAGCGCACCGCGATGCAGGTGGCCAACGCCCGCGAAGCCGAGGTGGAAAAGGCGATTCCGCCGCGCGTGCTGGGGGCGGAATTGAAGCTGATCGGGATAGAAGATAACGCTGCCGGGATCGTCGAGGCGCTCGCCCAGGCCGGATTGCTGGCTCTGTTCTCGCCTACGCTGGCGGAGGGCCACGCGCAGCGCGCCCGGCTGGCAAGATTCGACAAGATCGCCCGCATCCTGCCCGACGAAACCCAGGTCCGCGCCGCCCGCTTCGGGCCATTCCTGTTCGCCCTGACGGAGAAGATGAGCCCGCGCGAAAAGCAGGCGCTGGCCAAGCACCTCGAATTCTCTAGAGCGGACGCCAACCGGTGGCTGCAACTGGAAGCGAGGTCGAAGAAGCTCGCCGGCGCGCTGCGTTCGCCGCGCATCCGCAAACCTTCGCAGGTGTACCAATTGATTTCCACCGCCGCGCCGGACCAGGTGATGTTCCTGTTGTATGCTTCGCCGCTCAAGCCGGTGCAAGATCGACTGCGGGCCTATTTCCAGAAGTATCTGCCGGCGGTCCAGGAAATTACGCCCGAAGAGTGGGCCACGCTGGAAGCCAAGCCAGCGCGCCAGCAGAAAGCCCGCGAAGAGTTCATCGCCAACCGGCTGGACCGCCGTCCGCCGCGCAAGCCGGCGCCCGATCCGCCTCCACCGCCGGCCCCCGAACCGTTCATGGCGCGCCGCGCACGGTAAGGTCGATATCGCGAGCTATTTTGCGCGAAGGCTCACGCCGATCGTGTTTAGAACAGCTCTGCGTCCGCCGGGCGCGAACTTCTCAAGTCGGCAACGCTCGTTGCGCCGTTCCCCCGCATTCGATCGAAGCCATCGGCTACCGCGAGATCGAGGCGGCTTATAGCGGTCTCGACCAGCTCTGGCCGGGTGGAACGGCACGCGGTAAGCCATATCCGGTTGCCCCGCTCCGGGTGAAAGACCTAGTTCGGCTTGACCAAGCCCGGCGCACCGCTCACGCGGGAGAGAAGCGGTGTCGCTGGCCGTGCGCCACTGGCCAGGGCCAAATGCCGCTCCGCCGCCGTCCCGGCCGTCCGGAATTCATGCTGCACCATGCGGACGGCCGTGCGCCGGCCATCCGAACGGACAATCTTGCCATGTACCACCAGTTGTAGTTGGGCCATGTTATGCAGCATTACCGGCCAGGCGACCGAAAGCTCTACGTCGAGGCCAGCCGGCAGCGGACGCCCGGCATCGAAGAGGATTCCGCCGCTGGACACATCCACCGTCCGGCCCTCGCCGCTCTCCAGCACGCGGCGGCGCCGGATCAGTCTCCAGCGCAACTCCAGTTCGAGCCCATAGCGCTTGTCCCGGCGCCGATCTCCGGCGATCGTGTCGAATTCCTGAACGGTCTCATCCCAATCTATAGGGCGCGTCATCCTCTATCTCGGTCCGTCATCTGAAGTAGTCTACATTATGCAGACCCACGAACGTGCCCTAAAGTCGTGGCGGTACGTACCGGGTAACAGCGGTTCTACAACGTTACCTGTTAACGCTGCTGCCCAAATGTTTAGCTGGAGCCCTGCTATCCTCAAAGAAAGTGCAGGAGCAATAAACTGTGATGGGACACCGTTTAACCCTGGTACTGCTGCTCGCGGCCGCTGTCCTGCCAGCGCAAGACGTGAGGGAGTTCGAGAAGAAGGTGACGGAGTTCGCCTTGGCCAATGGTCTACACTTCACCGTGGTGGAGCGGCACGAGGCCCCTGTTGTATCTTTCCACACATTTGTGAACGCGGGCTCCGCGAACGATCCCGCGGGCGAAACCGGCCTCGCCCACATGTTCGAGCACATGGCGTTCAAGGGCACCGAAAGCATCGGCACCAAGAATTGGGCCGCCGAGAAGAAGGCCCTGCAAGATGTGGAAGACATTTACGACCAGATGGAAGCCGAACGCAACAAAGGGCCTAAAGCCAACCAAAACCAGATCGATTACTTGCGGATGCAGCTCAAACAGGCGATTAACGTGGCGCAATCCTACGTGGAATCGAACGAGTACACGCGCATCATCGAAGAAAACGGCGGCGCCGGTCTCAACGCGGACACCTCCTTCGATTACACGGAGTACTTCTACAGCCTGCCTTCCAACCGCATCGAGCTCTGGTTTCTGCTGGAGTCGCAGCGCTTTCTGCACCCTGTGTTCCGCGAGTTCTACCAGGAACGCGACGTGGTGCAGGAGGAAAATCGCATGCGCAACCAGCCCGGCTCGGAGGGTCAGTTGATGCGGGATTTTGTGGCCACCGCTTTCGCGGCCTTCCCGTATCGCAATCCGCCCGGCGGCTGGCCCAGCGACGTGGATAACCTGCGGCGCGGCATGGCGCAGGCGTTTTTCGACAAATACTACGTGCCCGCGAACATCAATCTCGCCATCGTGGGCGATGTGGATCCAGCACAGGCCCGGCGCCTGGCGGAACGCTACTTCGGCCCTATGCCGGCGCGTCCGCTGCCGCCGTTGATTCACACCGTCGAGCCGGTCCAGGACGGAGAGAAAACGGCCGTCGTGGAATCGCAGAGCCAGCCGCTGTTCGTCGCCGGCTTCAAGCGCCCCGGCCAGGACGACCCCGACGATCCGGTGTACGAGGTCATCTCGCTGATTCTCTCGGGCGGCCGCACCAGCCTGCTCTACAAAGAGCTGGTGCAAGAGAAAAAGATCGCGATCGAGGCGGAGGCATCGCCCGCCTACCCGGCGTCGCGCTATCCGAACCTGTTCGTCATTTTCGTCGCGCCCGCGGTGGGGCATACCGTGGTGGAGAACCAAAAGGCGCTGGAGGACCTGCTGACGCGGTTTGTGGCGCAGAAAATCAATGCGGAGACCTTGCAGCGCGTCAAGACCCAGGCTCGCGCGTCGTTGATTCGCCGGCTGGACAGCAACGCCGGCCTGGCATCCTTGCTGGCGGCGAATTACGGCAGTTATGGGGATTGGCGGAAGCTGTTCACCCAGCTTGATGACCTGAACAAGGTGACCGCCGAAGATGTCGAGCGGGTGGCGCGTAGCTGCTTCGTGGCGCATAACCGCACGGTGGCTTTCACGGCGGCGCCGAGTGCGCTCCGGCCGGCGCCCGCCAACGCCGGGGAGAACCGGCAATGATCAGGCTCTCCGTGCTGGCGCTAGTGGCCGCCGGTTACGCAGCCGCCCAAGTGCCGCCGCCTCAGCAGTCCGCGGCGGCGCAGCACAAAAGTGCCGCCGCTCCAACCCCGAAGGCCGCCGCCGCGCCAGTGCCATCGTGGAAGGACCTCGTCTATCCGCCACTCCATACCGTCGCGATCCCTGACGTCGAAAGCATTACCCTGCCCAACGGCATGAAGCTCTATCTTCTCGAAGACCACGAACTGCCCCTGGTTCACGGCGCCGCGCGCATCCGCACCGGCAACCTGTTCGATCCGCCGGAGAAGATCGGCCTGGCGACCTTGACCGGCATGGTGCTGCGCACCGGTGGAACCCGCGCCAAGACTGGCGAGCAGCTTGATGAGGAGCTGGAAAACATCGCCGCTAGCGTGGAAAGCGACATCGACGAGACCTTGGGCTCGGTGAGCTTCTCCTGCCTCAAGGAAAACCTGCCCGAGGTCCTGGCGGATTTTCATGATGTCCTCACGCAACCGGAATTCCGCCAGGACAAGCTCGACCTGGCCAGAACCGAACTGAGAGGCGGCATCGCCCGCCGCAACGACGAACCCCAAGGCATCGCCGAGCGCGAGTTCACCAATACCGTGTACGGCAAGAATACCCCTTATGGCTGGGACATAGAATACTCGACCATCAACCGCATCACCCGCTCCGATATGGTCAACTTCTACCGGCGCTATTTCTTCCCCGCCAACACGATGCTGGCGATCTGGGGCGATTTCAGCGCGCCGGAGATGAAGGCCCGCCTGGAGAAGCTGTTCGCCGATTGGACCGTGGAGCAGCCGCCCGTGCCGGCCTTTCCGCCGGTCTCGGCCAAACCCGCCGCGGGCACGTACCTGGCGGCCAAGTCCGATGTGACGCAGACCTTTTTCTCGATGGGGCAATTGGGCGGCGTGCTCAAGGACAAGGACTACCCGGCGCTGGAAATCATGGCCGACATTCTGGGCGGCGGATTTCAGAGCCGCCTGTTCCGCAAGGTGCGCACCGAGATGGGGAACGCGTACGAGATCGAAGCCGATTGGGACGCCAACTACGATCACCCGGGCTTGTTCCTCATCTCGGGCAGCACCAAGTCGGTCTCCACCGTGGAGACGCTGCAGGCGATCCTCGAGGAAGTGGAGCGCATCCGCTCGACCGAAGTGAGTGAAGAGGAGCTCAAGACCGCCAAGGACGCGGCGCTTAACAGTCTGGTGTTCGCTTTCGACACCAAGGCGAAAACGCTGGGCCGCATTCTCAACTACGAGTATTATGGATACCCGCGCGATTTCATCCAGCAATATCAGCGGGCAATCGAAGCCGTGACCCGCGCCGATGTGCTGCGCGCCGCCAAACAGCATCTCGCCCCGAACGATTTCACCATCGTGGCCGTGGGCAACCCCGAGCAGTTCGGCCAGCCGCTCGCCAAGCTCGGGCGGCCCGTCACTGCCATCGACCTCACCATTCCCGAGCCCAAGAAAGAAGCGGCCCAGGCCGATGCGGCCAGCCTGGCGAAAGGCCGGGAGATCATGGCGCGCGTGCAGCGTGCCGTGGGAGGCGCCGGCAAGCTGGCGGCGGTGAAGGATTTTACGGTGACCCAGTACGACCGGTTCGATCCCAGCGCCGGGCGGCTCGACTCGAGCGAGACCGACCGATGGATCGCCCCCAGCTATTTGCGGCAGGACAGCCGGGAGACCAGCGGGCCGCTCAGCATGTACTGCGATGGCAAGCTCGGCTGGTTTTCCACCCCGCGGGGCGCCGGGCCATTACGGGGCGCGACCTTGCAGGAGATGCGCAACGAAGTGTTCCATGTCTACTTCAGCCTGCTCGAAGCCGGCGGCGAGGGGGGCGCCAGCGTGGTGGCGGTGGACGACCGCACGGTCGAGATCTCCGCCGGCGATCAAATCGCTCGCCTGGCGATCGATGCGGCCACCGGGCTGCCGCAGCAACTGCTCTATGATTCGCCGCGGCCCAGCGGTCCGGCGCAGCCGATGGAAGAGGAGTACTCCGATTTTCACGAGGTGAATGGAATCCAGGTGCCTTTTCATGTGACCTATCGTCAGGGTGGCAAATATCTTGCCGAATCCGCGGTCAGCCAGTATCGGATCAACACCGGCCTTCAACTGGAGGATCTGGAGCGGCGCCCATGACCGCCAAGCCGCGGTTGTTCTGCCTGCTGGCCTGCGCCGCGTTGGCGGGCGGCCTGTGGGCGCAGGAGGAAACGCGCCAGCAGCGCGGCAAGCGCGTAGTCGACGAAGCGCTGGCCGCGCTCGGCGGCGACGCATTCCTGCGCGTCGAGGACCGCGTGGAAGCCGGCCGCGCCTACTCCTTCTATAACGCGCAGCTTTCCGGGCTCTCGGTGGCCACCGTCTATACTCGCTACCTGGTCCCGGTGCCGGGTAAACTGGCCATGCGCGAGCGCGAGAATTTCGGAAAAAAACAGGATGAGGGCTTCGTGCTGTTCAACGAAAACGGCGCTTGGGAAGTGAACTATCATGGTGCCAAGCCGATCGAGGACGAGCGGTTCAAGAATTACCAGGAGAGCGAGCTGCTGAACATCTTTTACATCCTGCGGCAGCGGCTCTCCGAGCCTGGCCTTTCGTTTTACTCGCAAGGCTCCGACGTTTTCGAGAATCAGCCGGTGGAAATCGTCGATATCACGGACGCCGACGGCCGCACCGTTACCGTCTATTTCAGCAAGTTCACCAAGCTCCCGTTGCGGCAGAGTTTCCGGCGCCGCAACCCCACCTATGGCGACTTCGACACCGAAGTGACGGCCTTTGCCAAGTACCGCTCCACCGGCGGCATCGAGTGGCCGTACGACATCCGCCGCGAGCGCAACGGGGACAAGATCTTCGAGATGTATTCGGAAAGCGTGGAGATCAACCAGAGCCTCGGCGATGAGTTATTCACCCTGCCGGCCGATGTGAAGCTGTTGCCAAAGGATAAATAGTGCTTGCCGGGGAAGTGCAGGCGCCGGGGCGCGTGAACCTGATCGGCGAGCACATCGACTATCACGGCCTGCCTGTACTGCCCATCGCTATGGATCGCCGCATTCGCATCCGCTTCCGCGCGCGCGGCGACCGGCGCATTTGCGCCTCGAGCGCGGCGCCTTTCGGCCGGCGCGAATTCGCCTGGACCGGCGATTTGCAGCCGGTAGCCGCGGGTGATTGGGAGAATTACCTGCGCGCCGCCGCCAGCGCCGTGGCCTCGCGATGGGGTTTGTGCGCGGGCGTGGATGCCTGGATTGCCGCCGACCTGCCGCCGGCGGCGGGGCTTGCCTCCTCCTCCGCGCTGATCGTGGCGTTCACGCTGTGCCTGCTCGCAGCCAACGGGATCCACGCCGGGTTCGAAGAGCTGATGGCGATTCTGCCCGAAGGCGAGCACTTCGTGGGCACGCGTGGCGGAGGAATGGATCACGCCGCGATCCTGGCGTCCCGCGCGGGCTGCGCTTCGCTCATCGAATTCGCGCCGCTCGCCGTGCGCCACATCGTGGTGCCGGGCGATTGGGCTTTTCTGGTGGCGCACAGCCTCGAGACGGCCGAAAAATCGGGAAGCGCGCGCACCGCCTACAATGCGCGGCGCCAGGCGGGTGCGGCCGCGCTCGCCCGGCTGGGCATGGCCAGTTACCGCGAGGTGATCGCCGCGCCGCAACGGCATGCCGAATTGCTGGCGCGCCTGGCTGGTTCGAACGAGGATGCCGAGCGGGATGCCTTTCTGCACACCACCTCCGAATCTGCGCGCGTGACCGAAGCCGTCGCCGCGATCGAGGCCGGCGATGCCGCCGGCTTCGGCCGGCTGCTGACGGAATCGCAAGGCAGCCTGCGCGACCGCCTGCGCGTCAGCTCGCCCGCACTCGACCGGCTGGTGGATGCCGCTTTGGCCTGCGGCGCATTGGGCGCGCGGCTCACCGGCGCTGGCTTCGGCGGCGCCGTCGTCGCCGTAACCCGCAAGCCCGATTTGCCGGCGCTGCGCCACGGCCTGATCTCCAGTTACTATGACGGCCGCGCCGGCTTCTGCGAGGCCGATCACTTAATCGATGCCCTCCCAGCCGCCGGCGCCGGTTTCGAAGTGCGTTGACGGCGGCTCGATCAACGGCGCCCCGGCCCCGACCGGTTGCCTGATATTTCATAAGCCGCAAATTTGTACAATTGTTTGCAAGTAGAGCCGATTGCCACATGAGGCTCATGAATGCCATCATCGCAAGCTTCCTGGCGGCCGGGGCGCTCTGTGCTCAGCCAACGCCTATCGGTGCCCAGGAAACCGACCGTGCGCGGCAACTGCTCAATTCGGCGCAGTGGGTGGATAAGGCATGGGGCGCTTACCCCGCCGGCCGTTTGCACTCAGACGATCTCGATCAACTGTTGATCGAGCAGTTCCGCCAAGCCGCGCCTTTGCGCGACTCCCAATCCTACACCGACGAGTACGCATTCCTGGCTACCCTGTTCGATGCGGCCATCGAAGCAGGCATCACGGTTCCGGCCGAGTTACTCGATCCATTTGAGGATAACTGGACTTACCCCGTCCTGATTCTGCTGGCTCGCGACACAAACAGCGAAGATTCACTGCTGAGACTTCGCCAGGAGAAGTCGCGAAACATCGTATGGCTGGCGGCCAACAACCTGCTCCTCGCGAGGAAGTCGCAGCCGTGGTACCGGGCTATTTTGGGGGAAATCAACATCACGCATAGATTCACAGTGACAGATCCGGGTGACGGCGGTGAAATCGGAGGCGGTCAGGGCGGCGGTGTATACAGCGATGGTGGCGCCAAGGTGCCGCAGGGCTTCCCGCCTGTAACGCTCTACCATCTAGTGGATTTCGGGCAGAAGGGCGATGTGCTCCTGGCGCGAGGTCCGAAGGATGTTTACTACAGGCGTACCATCGTGCCCACGGACAAACAGGTTGGTTTCGGGACGTCCGCTTCATCGCTCGACCGCATGGCGATCCGAATCGGATATCTGGCGCAACTTCGGTCTGTGCCCGTCGAGCAGGCGGAAAGACTGTTCCATAGCGAGACGCATATCCACTACACAAGCACGGAAAACTTCGAGCGCGAAGTCGAGCAAAGCATGAAAGCGCAAGGACAGGGCATCCGGGAGTTGGTTCAGGCGATTGAAAAAGGCGGGCTGCGCGCCCCCGGCATACGTCTGCGGATCGTGCCCGAAGTGAATGATAGAAGAGAGAAAGCGACGGACCCGTTGCCGATTGTGGCGCCGAGAGACATCGATCTGGAATAAAGTCCGCACGTCACTGACGCGAGGATGGGTTAGCGTATTTGCGAAGCGATGTACTTATCGCGGAACGTTGTAGACCAGATACTCCGCGTTGGCGAAGAGCGGGCTTTCCGGCAGGCGGTGTTGGGGCTGGAGTACGATGTAGTCGATGCCCGCTGTTCCATACTTGGGCATGTCGGCGGGATGGAAGCCTTGGGCCATGGTTTCGGACCACCGGCGCCCCCACTCCTCGCTGAACTGGCGGTTGAAGTTCACCTGGCCGCCGCCTTTCCAATCCACATAAACGGCGCGCAGAGCTTCGGAACGGAAGACGCCAGGGGCGAGTGAATGGCCGGCATCGGCGAAGAGAAAGACAGCGTCCCGCGCGGTGGAGTGGGCGGCCCAATCGGAAAGCTGGCGTAGCTCCAGCGTCTCGATCCGCGGGTAGTTGACGATACCGCCGGCGAGCGGGATGAGGAGGAGCGCCGCGGCGCCGGCCAGCGGGGCGACGCGGAAGCGCACTGCGGCCGCGGCGATGGCGGCCACCAGCAACAGCACTGCGACGCGGCGCCACTGGTAGGGTTCGGTGACCACGGGCTGGAGCGGCAGCCAGCACGCTAGGGCAAACCAGGCCGCCGATTCCCACCACTTCCGGGCAAGCGCGGCGTGCGCCCCGGCGACTGCGGCGAGGAACTGCATCAGCAAAGCCAGGAACAACAGCAGGCGCATCGGCTGGAGCTGCGGCATCAGCACCCACCGGGCGCGCTCCAGCAGCAGCCAGGAGAGCGGCATGCTGGCCAGGCCCAGCAATGGCAGGCCCAACACGAACGCGCGCAATTCGGCGGGGACGCACCGGCGAATACGGAGCCACGCGGCGGCGAGCGCGGCGGCGAGGAGCAGATGGTGAACGATGTAGCGGAGCGGCCACCCGGAAAGCCAGATATAGGACGCGCGAAACCGCTGCAATTGCTCCTGCGGCGCGCCGATGCGTCCCCAGAACGGCTGCTGGGCGGCGCCGCCCTGGTGGGCTGCGGCGAACGCCAGAAGCGCCGCTGCCAGCGCCGGCGGAATCCAGGCCCGCCATTGGCGCCGGCGGAAAGTCGGCACGGCGAAAATCGCCAGAAACGCGAGCGTGGTGGAAGGATGGTACAGAAACGCGCACGCCGCCGCGATGCCGGCCGCCAGATAGCGCCGGTGCGCCGTGAGGCCGATGGCGAGCAAGACCAGTGGCAGCGCGAAGGCACGCGGGGTGGGCTCGTATTCGACGGTGAGCACGGCGGGGCCGGCGATGGCCGCGCCCAGCGAACAGAGCGCCGCCACCAGCACCGCCGGGCCCAGCTCTAGCCCGGCCGCGGTGGCCATCAGAATCAAACCCCAGATGCCCAAGGCGCGGCAGGCGATCTGCTGGACGGCCAGCACGTCGCGGAATCCCAGACCAGTGGAGCTGCGCAGGGCGAGCGCGACTTCATCGTAGAGCGTATAGCCGACGTGCGGCTGCTGGACCAGAATGTCGTTGCGCAGCACCGCGGGATCGCGCAGATGTTCCAGCATCGGCGTCCAGATCTGCGAGTCTTGCTGGAGCCAGGTATGGCCGGGAAAGACGAAGAAGCTCGCCAGCGCCAGGGCCAGCGCAGCGGCGGCCACTTTGAGCCGCCTCATTTGGCGGGAGTCTTTTCGAGCTGCTGGCGCACCCAGACGCGGTTCGGGTCGAGTGCCAGCGCTTTGCCGAACGCCTGCCGCGCTTCGGCATCCTGATTCTGCTTCCGCAGGGCGATGCCGAGCCATGTCCAGGCTTCGGCGTTGCGCGAGTCGAGGTCGATCGCCTTGCGGAAATCGGCGACAGCCTCGGCGGCGCCGCCGCCAAGCTGCGCCGGCAGGTAATAATTGCCCACGCCGCGCGCCACCCAGACCGGCGAAGATTTGGGGGCCAGCGAGACGGCCTTGCTGACGGCGTCCTTGGCGCGCGGGCCGTAGTTCAGGCCGCTCAGCATATCGGTGATGGCCTGGCCGCAGAGGGTTGCCAGGATACGGTAGTTTTCCGCGTCGTCCGGCTTCAGAGCGATGGCTTGGTCGGCCGCGTGGATGCCGCGGATGGCGGCCTGTTGCGCGGCCTTCTTGTCGTGCACCTCGATCTCCACTTCGGCGAGATAGGACGACGCCAGGGCTACCTGGAATTGCGCGGCGGCATCCTTCGGCGCCTTGGCGGCGGCAGCGGCGGCCTCGGCAACCAGGCGTTCCAGGGCAGGACGGTCCTGGGTGTCCCGCGCCAGTTCGAGCGGCGAAAGGGTTCCGGCAAAGAAGCCGGCCATCAGCAAAGGCACAATCATAAGGATTTCAAGATCCTCACAAAGCCGCCACCTTGCGGTGCACCAGCAGGAAATACAAACCGAGCGACGCCAGCAACAAACCATCGACGGCCACCACGGTGGGAGCCGTAAAGATTGGGACGAGCCAGCCCGCCAACAGGTTTCCCATCGGCATTCCGCCGCGAAACGCAAAATTGTACGCGCTCATCACGCGGCCGCGCATTTCGTTGGTGGTGATCAACTGCACCAGCGAGTTGACCATGGCGAAGACGCCGACCATGGATGCGCCATTCAGGAACACCAGGACGAAGCTGAGCGCCAGGGAGCTTGAGAGGGCAAAGCCTGTAATGCCCACACCCATCAGGATCAGCATCGAGAGAGCGATTCTTCCCTTGTGGCCCACGTTGCCCAGGCTGGCGACGGCCAGCGCGCCCAGCACGGAACCCACTCCGGCGACGGAAATAAACATGGTGTATACTTCCGGCCCGCGATGAAAAACCTGCTTGGCGAAGATGGGCAGGAAGGTGCGCGAAGGCATGCCCAGCGCGGTCATGGCGAAGGCTAGCACCATCAGCGCTTCCATCGCGCCGTGGCGGCGGATGAAGCGGAAGCCGTCTTTCATGCTGTCGAGCACGCTCTCCGCGGTCTTTTCGGGGATCATGCGGATGTGCAGCAGGCTGAGCGAAATAATCGGCGCCAGAAACGAGAGCCCGTTGAGCCCGAAGCACCAGGCATTGCCCAATTTCACCATCGCCACGCCGCCCAGCATGGGGCCGATCACGGTCGCCGAATTGAACTGGATGGAATTGAGCGCGATGGCGTTAGGCATGTCCTCCTTTTTCACCAGCGTGGGAATCAGCGCCAGGTAGGCCGGGCCGCCGAACGCCTGCGCGAAGCCGGAGACAAAAGACAGGCTGAGGATCTGCCAGACGTGCACCAGGTGGAATACTACCAGCAAAGTGAGCGTGAAGGCCGAGGCCATCTGCACCCACTGCGAAGCGAGCAGCACGCGGCGCCGCTCGAAGCGGTCGGCGATCACGCCGCCGAACAGGGAGAAGAGGAAGATGGGGATACCGCCGAGAAACATGTCGAGGCCCAGCAGGAAGCCGGATTTCGACAGGTCGTAGACCAGCCAGGCCTGCGCCACGATCTGCATCCAGGTTCCGATCGAGGAAGTGCAGGCGCCCACCCACATGAGGCGGAAGTCGCGATATTGGAATGCTTTGAAGACCCGGCGCAGCACAATAGAAGGGACGGCGAACGGATAAGACCGTTAATAGGGGATTGTAGCAGGATGGGGCTGGAGGCAAGGGGCGGGCTAGATCTACCGCCTGTGGTTTGCGTTCTGCAACTCCGTCGAGTCCGCGCGACGGCGTGCATCATGCCAGCGACGCAGGCGAACCTAACCGGTCACGTCTGGACACTCAGGGAACTATGGGCGTGAAGTCCCCGGGCGTGCGCCAGAGGTCCTCCTGTATGGCCGTCACAACGACTTGAGACTGCGGCGCGGAAGAGACGATGGGAATCGGGAACGGCGACTGCAGTGCGATTTCAAAGGCTCTCCCCTTTGCCTCCCACTCGGCACTTATGAAGTCAGCCAACTTTTGGTTGCCCATTCGCGTAAGCCTCCTTGACACGATCAAGATTTGGTTGTGTTTCCTGGACCTGCCCGTCATGAACCGCCGCCAATTCGGCCAAAAGCCCCTCGGAGCAATTCCAGGTGCTAGCCGCCGATACGACGGCCATTTCTGTATCTCTCCCCACGCCAGGAGCCACCTCGGACGCTCGTTTCGCGCTATATACCGCGAACAGCGCTTCACTCAGGGTCCGACCTGGGGTGTACCTCCCCAACGAAAAACGCAGGGCAGCGTGCTGTCCACCACTTCCAATAGAGCTGTAGCCGAGCTTATCGAAGCAAAAGAGACTTCCAGGGTGCGACAGGTAAAATATGTGCGCGCCGGCTACATCTACACCGGCCACGATCAGTTCAAGACCCAAGTTGTAGTTGTTTGATTGAATAACGACCTGCTGGTAGAACCCGGCATGGGACGATAGGTAGTTGGGGAACGTTCCTCCGGTACTTCGAAACCTCCGAAGATCAGCGCCAAAGGCCGATCCAATTATTGTTTCCTCGATCTTCTCCTCCCGAAACACCGCGTAAGCTTCTTTGGCAGCGTGCGCGACGTTGAGGATATTGGCGGTGACTGTCGCGCTTATAGATCCCTTGGTTCTGGTGACAACTTCGTCCGCGAAGATTGAATTACCTGCCGCAAGGACGAGGCAGTTGCAGCCGACCGGCTGAATTTTGCTTAACGGCGGCTCAAACTCCACGTTGAGCGGAGGTCCGGCGGTGAACATTCGATCAGCCGCAATAACCACACGCTTGCCAGCATCGCAGATTGCCGCTATGCAGATCGTCATCTAGGCTCCAAGCTATCCATATCGGATGATTCTATACGTTACTTTAGACCGCTGCAATGCACCGCAGTATCGATAGTTAACAAGCGTTAACTGCAAGGCCCACGCTGCCCACGCCGAATGGCTGACGCTCCCCGCGACCCCATCTCAATCATATCGGCGGCAGCCAATGTGGATTCTGGCCGTCCAGCGGCTAAAGCCCACGGTAGCATGGTGAAACATTTTCGGGCGATGTGTCACCGGGTCGCGGCAAGCTAGCAGTGAGTCGACCACAGATTTGGCGCGCTACCGGCTCGCGCCGGGGCTGCGGAATTGCTTCTCGCCGCCGCTCTCCGTTATCGTGAAAACGAAGGTGCCATCTCAATCGGAACCCGAACAGCCGGGGAAGGTTCGCGTGAATCACCTGGCGAAGATCAAGCAAAGCGGCGGGAGGATTGCCGCGCTCACGGCTTACGATTTTCTCACCGCCCAACTGCTGGACCGGGCCGGCATCGACCTGATCCTGGTCGGCGACTCGCTGGCCAACGTGGTTTTGGGCTACCCGACCACCCTCCCGGTGACGATGGACGAGATGCTGCACCACACTAAAGCTGTCGCGCGCGGCGTCGAGCGGGCGCTGACGGTGGCCGACATGCCGTTCCTCTCCTACCAGGCCGGCCTGGACGACGCGGTTCGCAATGCGGGCCGGTTCTTGAAGGAGGGCGGCGTCGAGGCGGTGAAGGTGGAAGGTGCGGGCCCGGTTCTCGCCGTGGTTCAGAGACTGGTCGAGCTGGGGATTCCGGTGCTGGGGCATCTCGGGTACACGCCGCAGTCGGTCCATCGCTTCGGCAGCAACATCGTGCAAGCGAAAACGGCGGTGCGTGCGGGCGAGCTGCTGAATGACGCGATCGCGCTCGAGGGCGCCGGGGCGTTTGCCGTGGTGCTGGAATGCGTGCCGGCCGAAGTGGCGCGCTTGATCACCCAGCGGCTGACCGTGCCGACTATCGGCATCGGCGCCGGACCATTCTGCGACGGCCAGATTCTGGTGCTGCACGATGCGCTGGGGTTGACGCCGTGGAGCCCGCGCCTGGCCAAACGCTATCTGGAGTTGGGTGGAATGATCTCCGAGGCCGCTGCTTCCTACATCCGCGAAGTCCGCGAGGGTGCGTTTCCAGCGGCCGAACACTGCTACGAAATGCCGGAGGACGAGTTGCGCGCGCTGGCGGTGGATGACGAAAGCGGCGACCGGAAGGGCCGCTGATGCGGATCGTAAAGACAATAAGGGAGATGCGAGCGGAGGCGGAGGCCCGGCGGCACGCGGGCGAGATCGTGGGCCTGGTGCCGACGATGGGTTTCTTTCATGAGGGCCACTTGTCGCTGATGCGGAGGGCGCGGGCGGAGTGCGGGATTGTGGTGGTGTCTCTGTTCGTGAATCCGACCCAGTTCGGGCCCGGCGAGGATCTCGCGGCATACCCCAGAGACTTCGAGCGGGACTGCGCGCTCGCCGGCGCAGAGGGCGTGGATGTGTTGTTCGCGCCCGAGACCGGCGAAATGTACGCGGGCGATCACGCCACGTTCGTCAACGTGGAGCGCCTCACCGGAAACTTGTGCGGGGCATCCCGGCCGGGACATTTCCGGGGCGTGGCGACGGTGGTGGCCAAACTATTCCATGTCTGCCGGCCGCATCGCGCCTATTTCGGGCTGAAAGACTATCAGCAGGTGCGAGTTATTGAAACGATGATTCGCGACCTGAATTTTGACATTGAGCTGGTGCGATGCCCGATCGTGCGTGAGCCGGATGGTGCGGCGATGAGCTCGCGGAACAGCTATCTTTCCCCGGAAGAACGCCGCGCCGCCACGATTCTGCGCCGGTCGCTGGTTGCGGCTGGGAAGCGAATTGAGCAGGGGGAGCGCGACGGTGCCGCGATCGCCCGGCAACTGCGGGAGACGATTGAGACGGAGCCGCTGGCGAGCGTCGATTACGCCGAGGTAGTGGATGCGGAATCGCTCGCGCCGCTCGGCCGGATTGACAGCGCCGCGCTGCTTGCCGTCGCGGTCCGCATCGGCCGGGCGCGGCTGATCGACAACCTGGTGGTTGAGGCTGTGACGTAGCGGGTCCGTTGGTAGATTCGTTCTCGAATCCCTGGCCGCAAACGAGTACTTCGTGGCTGCGGCCCGGCCCTCCCGCCCGGCCCCTAAGGCACTGCCTGCTTTTGAAAGCGGTATAACTCGAAGGTCGGGCGGCCGCGCATGTCGCATATGACCTCAAGCAGCCGGTGCTCGAAGCCCGCGGCCGCGGCGAAGCGGTCCAGCTTCGGACGGACAGCGGGGAAGAACTCGAAAGCAGGTACGTGCGTTACCCAGACCGCGTCCGGCGTGGCGATCATGCCGAGCAGCCACTGGCGATCGGTTTGGGTCATATCCGGCGCCGGAGCCGGGTCCATCCCGTTGCGCAGCGGCAACGCACCGCGGTCGAGCAGGCGCAGGCTCTCGAAGATGTCCCAGTCGGCGCAGTAGACGGCGGCCGGGCGCCTCGCCATCAAATCGGCGGAGAGCGGAAACAGGGCGTCGCTCCAGGTGTGGCTGCCGCCGTTGCGCACGGATTTCCAAAAATACTCGTTGGTGACCAGCACGTCGGAGCCGACCAACAGTGCCAATATGACGGCAACTGCCGGAATTCCGGCACGGCCCAGCCGGCGCGAGGCTGCGGCGAAAGAGACCGCCATCACCATCGCCGGCAAAGGCCACAACAGAATCGTGTGATGCACGCTGCCGCCGGCGGAGGGTGTGGTGGCCATCTGGATCCAGGCGACCGCCATGGCGACGAGCGCGAACAAGATGGCCCGCAGGTCCCGGCCGCGCGCCAGCGGCGCCAGCACCAGAGCCAGCAGGCAGGCATAAAGCTGCAGGCTGCGCCGCGGATGGCCGAAGCGCTCCGAAGTCGCGGCGCTGAGGCGCTCGGCCAGATTGGCGGCGGCGCGCGGCGCGGGCGTTTGCCCGTCTTCGGCGAACATGAAGCCAAACAGACCTTCACCATTGAGGGAGCGTTGGAGTATGGTGATCTTGCCGGGCACCGCGTCCACCGTGCGTCCGGCGTTCTCGCGCAATGCCGCAAAGTGGTCGTGGATGCCGGAGAGCACCACCGGGAGCGCGCCGGCGAGGAAGGTAAGCGCGGCAATCGCCAGGCGCCGCCAGCTCCATGCCGCCAGAATCTGGCGGGGCACGGCCGCCAGGGCGCCGATCGCCAACCCCGAGAGCATCCACAGTGCCAGCATCTTGTCCCAAACCGCCAGGCCAAGAAGAAAGCAGCCCGCAGCCAGCCAGAGAGAGTTCGCCGAACGGTGGAACTTCACCAGCAGCACCAGGCCGGCGCCAATCAGCAGGTGCTGGAGCGCCACCGGACCCCAGTCGAAGGTCGTCGTCAGCAGGTACTGGGAGTCGGCGGCCAGAATGGCGCATCCAATCACCGCGGCGCGGGCGCCCACGGTCGCGCGCAGGAAGCAGTAGAAGAGCCAGATGCTGACGGCTCCGGCCAGCAGGGCGGGGAAGCGCAGAGGCCATACGCCGGTACCCCACCATTGAAAAATGGGGCGCCAGATCCATGTCTTGAGAGTGCCCAGGTAGCTCATGTGCATCAGCGGAATGCGGGCGTGGCCGAAGTGCCAGGCGTAATACCATGACTTGGGCTGATAGAGCGGGCCAGCCGGCAGGGCCTCATCTACCTCGATGCCGAGGCTGCCTATAAAGGCCATTCCCGACAGCAGGAAAAAGCCGATAGCGGCGGCGGCTTCGATTCGCTCGCGGATTTCGGTTGGAAAGCGCACAATGGTTTCTTCGCCACGACGTCATTTCCTGCCGTGACGGAAGTAAACATTGTAAGACGCGGCTCGAAGGGTTGCCCTTTTCGGTCGTGGCATCTAACCCGCCGCATCGAGCGCTGGCCGGAGCGATGAACGCCGCCCACGCCGTCCCGGGGGCTCGGCAAAGTTGCGGGCAGGTGTATACTGAATCCGCGGGCGGGTTTCCGCATCCAATTTGTGCAGCGCGATCTAGCAATCGCGCAAGGAAGCGGCAGCCGGTCGATGCTGGTGGCTCCGGCCGGCAGGACGCTAAGCGCAGCCATCGTAAGCTGGCGCCAATCCGTTACGAGAAGAGAATGGGCGGTTCCTTCCGGAGCCCTTGATCCGCATCTCGCCACGGGCATTGTACCTTGCTGGGGGGCGCGGCCGTTTGCAAGGGGCGGCGCGCGCCAGGTGCCGGAAAGCGGCGGCAGGGTCAAACGCCGATCACAGGCACTGAAGATTTTTTTGATTCCGCCGATTAGAGAACGGGTGTGATCGCATCCTTAATGTTCAGGCGCGAGGGCGCAGGTTAATTTGGCATTAAGGTTGCTAGGATTGACCCATCCGGTCGCCGCTCGGGTAGCGAGGCGGCGAAGTAGCCCTTTTGAGGGGGTGGCCGGGGTGAAACTTTTCGGGCAGCATTTGCCGTCTATGAATGTGCTGGAGGGAGACAGGCCAAGCGACAGAGATAAGAGTAATAGGCCATTGGTTGAAGGGAGATGGACCATGAACAGGACAGAGCTGGAAAAATACAAAAGGGTGCTGGAAGCGAAGCAGGCGGAACTTGCGGCCGGGCTGCGGAAGCGCGACGACATTGCGATCGAAAAGTCGCCGGATGCGCTTGACGAAGTACAACTGGCGGGGGAACGCGAACTTGCCATTCGCACGCTGGACCGCGAGTCCATCTTGCTCCGCCACGTGAAAAGTGCGCTAGCTCGCGTTGCTGACGGAAGTTATGGGACCTGCCTGCATTGCGAGGAGGAGATCAAGCCCAAGCGTCTGGATGCAGTGCCCTGGACGAAGTACTGCATTACGTGCCAGGAAGCTGCCGACCGTCACGAATTCGAATCCGATCCCGGCGACGCGACGGACGAGTTTCTGGCCGACGCCGCTTAAATTCTCTTGCTTCAACCAGTGGTCTGGTGTCGGGACGAAGGGCGCGGGAACATCCCGCGCCCTTTATGTTTTTGCGAAGCTCGACGGCCAATTTGCCACAGGCGTGCGTCATAATACACACTCGCAGTCTCGCGTGTCATGGTTTTGGGGGTTGTGGCGCAATCGGGCCGTGTTATCTTTTGGAGATAGAGGCCGCTCCGTGGAGTTTCTATACCGCGCGCCAGGCCGGCCCTCGCACATCGGCATTCTGCCGGGCGCTTTTAATCCCGTTACGGTGGCGCATCTGGCGCTGGCGCGTGCAGCTCTGGCTCGGGTTGACGAAGTGCTGTTCGTGCTGCCGCGGAGTTTTCCGCATAAGGAATACTCGGGCGCCGGGATTGAGGCGCGGGCGGCCTTGCTGTTGGCGCTGGCCGCGGGCTCCGCGTCCTTCTCCGTGGCGTGCGCAGACGGGGGGCTCTTCGTCGAGATCGCCCGGGAGTGCCGTGTCGCTTATGGGGGTAGCGTGCGGATGTCGATGTTATGCGGGCGCGACGCCGCGGAGCGCATCGTTCACTGGGACTACGGCGTGCCGGGAGCGATCGAAAAAATGCTCGAGGAATTCGGCCTGCTGGTGGCCGCGCGCCGCGGTGAGTACGCCCCGCCGCCAAGCCTTGCGCACGCCATTGGCCGGCTGGAACTGGGTGGCGAGTTCGACCAGGTGTCGGCTACGGAGGTGAGGCGGCGTATTGCCGCCGGAGATGCCTGGGAGCACCTGGTACCGGCTCTGGTGCGCGATCGGGTGCGGCGGCTGTACCGTTGAGATTCGGTTCGGTTTCTTGCCCGGTTTTTCGCGCCCACCCTCAACACGCACCAGGCCGCCGGCGCGATCGTGTATCAGAACAAACGCCGTTAATGGCCGGTCGAGCCTTGCACTTGAATCGTCACCGGGTAGCTGGAGTATGTGCCCTGTGCGATGGTGCAGGCCGTGTCCCACTTGGTCGGCAGCGTGGGGTTGAGGTGCAATTGCACGAGGAAAGTGGCGAACATGCCCGGAACCAAAGTGTCAGTCAGCACGTCGGCGGTACTGCCACCGCATGTGGAGGAAACAAAACAACACGTGGTGGCTGGCGGCACCGTCGGCGGCGCACCGAGAGGGTATATCGATCCCGTAGTGATCAGGCCTTGGTTGAGTGGGGTAATGACGGGCAACCCCAGGCCGGTAGCGTAGACATCGATGATCTCGTTGGCGGCAGCCGGGTTCTGCGGCGTAACCAGCGCGCCTTTGATATTGGCGCAACACAGAAAGGAGGGGGTGCCACCTAAGGCGGTCATGGTCGTGCTCGCACCGGCCGATACGCTGGCGGTGTAAACAATACCGTTGCCAGCGGGACCCGCCACGCGGGCCAGCAGGATAATGCGGTCAAAGTCCGTCGACGCGTAAGCAGTGACCTGCGGATCGGTGTTGATCAGAGCCACCAGATTGTCGCGGATGGTATCCAAGGTATCGCCCGGCGCCGTTGTGTAGTTGTAGGTCCGGCTGCCTACCGTGACGGTTTGGGTGTCTCCGGCCGCGGCCGTGCCGTCGACCGAAACCACACCGTGCGCCTGGCTCAGAGCGTGCTCGGCCACCGCTATCCGCGGGTTCGCGGACGGATCCTGCGAGAACAGGCCCGGGTTGCCGGGAACGATGGACACCGCCACCGGTGAAGTCACCTGAATGCTGCCGTCGCTCATCACCGAGCGCACATAGGCGTTGATGCTTGTGGTATTGACGACCTCCCACGGAATTTGAGCGTTGATCTGCGTCGGGGATACGTAGAGCAGCGGCACCTGAATGCCGTTGAAATACACTTCGACGCCGCCCATCTGCGTGGGCAAGGTAGGCTTCGACAGGTCGGCCGCGACCGTGTTGGAGCCGAAAGTAAACGGCGGGGTGGAGTTGCCGCTTTGCGCACAGCCGCCTTCGAAGACGCATATGGTAACCAGCGTGCCGGGCCCGACGTTGGCCGCTGCTCCGCCGCCCGTCAAACTAGCCGAGGGAGGGGTCGCGATGAGGTCCGCGCCGGATTGCGTACTCGCCGAGTAGGTGATGCTGTTGCCATTTGGTCCGGGAACTTTGGAAGTGAGGATCACCTCGGAATCGCCCGTGTCCGGAGTCGCGGTCACGTTCGGATCGCCGTTGCCCGCGTTGATCACCGCGACAATGTTGTTAATCACGTCCGCGATAGCGTCGGTGGCCGCCACCTCGTACGTGTAAGTTTCGGTATTCGTCGAGATGCACCCCTGTCCCCCGCAACCCGTTGTGACGGTCAACACGTCGCCGTCGTGGATTGAGCCGCCGATGGTTATTGTTCCAGTAGCGGTGACGTTTTGGTCGGCGGCGTTCACCACCGCCTGGTAGGGAAGATTGACGGGCAGGGGGGTGTAGACGGTGATGCGCAGGTTATATGGATCCGCCACATACAGGTTCGTCCCATCCCACGCCAGCGAGGTCGGCGTGTTCATGGAATCGGCCGCGTTGGTTGCCTGATCCAATTCGCCGCCCTGCTGGCCAAGGATGATATCGGCGGATGCGGCGTTGGCAGCCGGAACGTGCTCGTACTCCAGTACGCGATCGTTGCCGCCATCGGCGACGAACAGCCGCGTACCATCCGAGAGCGCGAAGCGCGGATAGCTCAGCGTGGCATTGCATGAAACCGGATACGTCGGGGCTTTGTTGCTGTCCGTGCCGTTGGGTGTGGTGCAAAGCACCGGAGCTTCCACGTCTGTGGAGCCCGCCGTGGTTGCCGCAGTTCCCGTATAGGCGTTATCCGCCACGGAACTGACCATGTCCGGCTGCCCGATCTCCACGTCGGCCGGTACGCCGTTTCCGGTGGGGATGGAATTCCAGATCAGCACCCGGTTGTAACCGAGATCGCTGACGAACAAGTGCGTGCCATCGGAAGTCACCGATACCGGGTCCAGCATGTTGGAAGCGGTGGCGCTGGTGGACTGGTTCGCCACGGCCGTCGCGCTATAGGTGGTGAAGTTGGGCGCGCCCACCACTACGTCGGCCGCCACGCCGTTGGCGGTGGGGATGGAATTCCAGATCAGCACGCGGTTGTTCTGGGTGTCCGCCACAAACAGCTTGCCGTTCTGGATCCACACGCCCTGCGGCCCGCGCAGCGAACTCGCGGTGGGCGGCGCAGACAGGGGCAGCGACTGCCAGTTGGCGAAATTCGTCTGCCCCACCACCACGTCCGCCGGAGCGTTGCTGTAGGTAGGGAGGTGATTCCAGATCAGCACGCGGTTGTGGTAAGTGTCCGCCACCGCCAGGTGGACACCATCGGACGCGACCGCCGAAGGCAGGCGCAAATTATTCTGTGTAGCAACCACATCGACCGTATTGGTGATGAAATCTGGCTGGCCCAGCACCAGGGTTGCGGTCCCCACGCAAACAGGGCAAGTAGTCAGGTAGGGCAGTTCCGCGGCCGGCTCCGGCAGTTGACTGGACATATTCTGGAACATCAACACGCGGTTGTTGACTGGCGCCGCTCCCATAATATTGGAATCTGCCACGAACAGCGTGTTGGCCGCGTAAGCGATGCCGTTAGCCGCGCCGAGCACCGTGTTGCTGGAATTCGGGTCCCCGGCGGTGAACGTGACCTGGCCAATCACGGCGCGGGCGGCTTGGCCATTCACGAAATCGGCGGCGTATAAGGCCGCCGAGCAGAACACGATTAGTGGAATACACTTCATGGGCAATCGAAGGACGCGTCTCGCTGATACTGATAAATGCCGATTATAGCAAGCGTTAGCTCGGGGCGTGAACCCGTGCAGTGTGGACCGGCGGCCACACGCATGTGCGGATTTCGCACAACCAAATGGCGGGCAACCTTCCCGGTTCGAACCACTTAGCAGCGCCAGATGGGGCACGCCGCCGGACCAGTGCACGTGGTCCGCCGATCTATCAGCCAAACGCCTTTCATTTACGGATACGGCAAAATCTGGGGCGGGCGGGCGTCGGGTCGAACAAGCCAGACGCGGCGCGTAGGGTAATACTCGATCAGCTTTTGATTCTCGGCGTAACCGAGGTCGGCAGCCCAAACTACGTCCGCCCCGTCGATATCGGCCGCGTTGTGGATCCACACGTGAAACATGTGCTGCGGGCCGTAGCGCACGAAGACCAGGTGCTGGCCGGCCAGCGACGCCAGTTGGTCGTTGATGCGGATGCGGCCCTCGGGATCGCCGTAATCGATGAAGTCGGTGGTGTCTAAACGGCCGGCGGCGAGCAGCATGGTTTGATTCCCGCACAACATGCCGTACCAGAACAGGAAATGCGCCATCGCGAGGAATACGGTGAGCCGCGCCGCCGCGCGCCCAGCCGGCCAACAGCTTAGAAACTCGAGCGCAGCCACGCTCGCCAACACGAACACGCACGTCAGCGCGGCGATGTAGTGCGGATAAAAGTACGGATAGAAGTTATCCGCCAGCGCGAACAGCAGAATTGTTCCCAAAGCCCACAGCAGCCGCCGGCGTCGCGCAATCGCCGCCAGAAAAGCCGGCAGTGTCACTATCAACGGTGGGTAAAAGAAGAAACGGTAAAAGCGCAACCGTTCTCCCAGTCGCACGATATAGTTCGCCGGCGTATCGGGACCCTCGCCATGAACGATCGACTGGGCGCGGTAATCCAGATTCTGTTCCGGCGTCAGCGCGACATGCGGCACCGGGTTCGGCTGAAAAGTGAAGGCCGCCGGCACGCCATACTGGTAGCGGCTGAGCATAGAGGGGAGCGTGGTCCAGCTTCCGGTGACAGCTTTGTTCTGCGCCAGGGTGAGCGAAACGGCGGGCAGCAGCGTGACGCCGACAATCGGCAGAGCTTGCAAAAAGCGGCGCCAGCCTGCAAGCAGAAACACGGCAGCGGCGATCGCGAGCAGCACGAATTCGAAAGGCCGCGTGAGCAGTTGAAGTCCCAGGCCGGCGCCGAGCACCGCGGCGTTGCGCGTGGTGGGCGCGCGGCGCAGGCGGGGCAGCGCGCCGCACACCAGGCACCCGGCGACGCCCGAAACCGCGCCGCCCCAATACAGGTTCATCCACTGGTTGAGCGGACCGAACTCGAGCGCGGCGAGCACGCCGCCCACGAGCGCCCAGCCCGGAGTCGTCCAGCCCCGCAGCATCCAATAGCAGCTCGCGCACAACGCGCCCACCGAAAGCGCGACACCCACCCAGCGATGGCCGAGGATTTGGCCAAGCGCCAGCACCAGGCCTTGCCCCAGCGGAAAGATGGAGCTGTAGGCCGGCTGCTGCAGTGTGCACACGGCTTCGAAGAACTGGTGCAGGGGATGCGCCGGATTGGCCAGGCGCAGGTGCGCCAGCGTGTCGCCCAGCAGCAGGTAGCTGAAATCGTCGGCGCCGCCCGGCGTTGGCACAGGGAAGCGCGCCAACAACGCCAGGCGCAAGGCGATCGGCAGCAGCGCCAGAAACAACATCGACCACGCACCGCTCTCCGCCAGGCGGCGTGCGGCCGGCTCCACGCGCCCGCGCAGTGCGGCCATCAGCACCAGCATCGCCGCCAACGCGAATTCGATGAAGTCCGCCGCTCCGAAGCCGATCGGGTTGTGCAATGGCAGAAACGAGCGGAAGAGATCGAAAAGGAACATCGGTCAGCGCGTCATCCTGCCGTGCATGTCACGGTTATAGCACGGAGGCACGGCCTCGAGCCCGCGCGTAGCAGATTTCTTGAATCGAGCGCCTTGCGGCGGTCAGGCGGCACATACCGTGCGGGAAGCCGCCGTATCTGTATGGGCCTTGGAAACTCCTCGCGCCTGCACCATCAGCGCGGCGAAAACGAAACCCACTACCAGCGCCTGGCCCCACACCGGGTGGGAGGAAATCAGCAGCCAGATGACCAGGGGCGTGAGCAGCAGCGCGGCCCATCCTCGCACCCAAAGCGGCCCTGGCTTCCACAGCATCAGCACCGCCAGCGGCATCAGCAAAGTGCAATCGTAGCCATAGCCGTGATGTCCCAACAACAGCCCGCAAGCGGCCGTAGCGGCTCCCGCCGTTCCAACTTCGCCCGTGCCGCGGCAAACACGCCACAGCAGAATGATGAGCGCGGCGGCGGTAACCGCTTCAATGACGGCCGAGGACGGCAACCGGTAGGCTATGCCATGCAGATTGGGCATGCGGCCATCTACCGAAAAGACCGGCGCGCGCAGGATATTCCAGTACTGCAGCGGCCACGCCGGACCTTCAATCGGAAAGCAGGCTGCCAACAGGACCGCCACCGCCGCGCCGCCCGCCACCAGCGTCTGCCAGCGCTTCTGCGCCACCAGCAAGACCGGAATGGCTACGCCCAGATTATATTTCGTAAGACACAGCGCAAAAGCAACGCCCGCCCACCGCGGCTTACGGCGCTCCAGCAGCAGGAGGCCGGCCGCGAACGACACCAGCCACAGCGGCGTGTCCTGGCCCAGCCCCAGCAGGCAGCCGGCAGGCAGGGACCACGCCAGAGCCGCCACCATGAGCCTGCGGTTGACGCCGGGCCACATCCATGCGAACCCAACCAGCGCCACCGACAAGATGGCCAGCCACAGAAAGCGCGCCGGCCGGTAGCCGATCATCGTGAGTGGCTTCAGGGCGAACGATACCACGGGCAGGCGCCCGCAGGGAAGCGGCGGCCCGTGGTCCTTTTCCAACTCGCGCAGAGCGTCCCAGTCGTACAAATGGCCGGTGCCCGCCAGGCGGCTGGCCGAGTACAATACATTGAAATCGACGCCGCCGACGCCGCCGACCACGCAACTCACCGCGATGCCCAGGTTCAAGACCGCGCCTGAAACGCAGAGGGCCGCCAGAAGCAGATGCGTCACCTCTCGCCTCCGGTCCGGAGCCCCAGCGGGCAAAACCGCTGCATCACCCTGCGGACGGTCCGCTTCCGACGCGGCAGCTTGCTCGCCAATCCCAGTCTGTCTCACCGGTTCCTCAGCGGTTAGGATACGAGATGCCCGCGCACCGGAAACAGTTGACCTTGGCTAGCGCGGCGTTGCTAACTGCCGCGGCTTCAATGAAGGAGCACGATGGAATAGATGGCCAACAGGTTCCAGACCACTACTAACGCCACCCAGTAGTTCACCAGGACCACGACACGCGGCCGGCGCCAGTGCAGCGCGGCCCCAACCAGAACGACCGCGAACAGCTTGGAGATCAACAGCGCCGCCATCGGATCCATCTTCATGAGGCGTCTGATGAACAAACTGCCCTCGTGCGCGCCCAGCCGCAGGCCGAGCAGTGTAGTCAGGATATCCAACAGTTGCAGCAACACAAAAACGGCCAGTGAGTGCGTGGGGAATTCTCTGCGCAGACGGACGATCATGGCAAGGCTGGCGACGACGTGTGCTTCGATTCCGGCAGGTGACTCTTCGCCCAGGGCATGTTGGCTCGGGATAGTGCCAGACACTACTGATAGCATGAGAACATGGTGCAGTCAATTTGCTCTGCCGCTCTGGTGGCCGCACTGCCGCTCGCCGGTTTGTGGGCCGCCGACAATCAGTTGACGCCGCCGGAAACCGCGGCCGGGTGGGTGCTGCTGTTCAACGGCCGCGATTTCAGCCATTGGGAAGATCCGGCCCGAAAGTCGCCGGCGGGCGACTCTTTCGTCGTTGAAGATGGCTGCTTGAAAGCAGTGGCGCACCCGCGGATCGTGGAGGACCTTTTCAGCGGGGAGAATTACGGCGACTTCGAACTGGAGTGGGACTGGAAGATCTCGCCCGGCGGCAACAGCGGCCTCAAGTACCGCATTCAGGATCGCGTGTTCCTGAGCGGGCAGCTCGCCCCGCGCTTCGAGGATAAGGTCAACCAGGCGCTGGCCAAGCGGCCCGCCGGCCGCCCCAACCGCGGCCAGGAATACGTAGTCGGCTTCGAATACCAGATCACCGACGACATCCGCAACTCCGACGCGGTGCGCGGCGGTTCCCGCCACCAGACGGCGGCACTATACGACATTTTCCCTCCGCTGGCCAACCGCACGCGGCCTGTGGGCGAGTTCAACCACTCGCGCCTGGTCGTACGGGCGAAGCACGTTGAGCACTGGATCAATGGCGAAAAGGTGGTGGATGGGAACCTGGACTCGCCCGAGGTGGCCCGCAGCATGACGAAACGCTGGGGTGAAGGTTCGCGAGTTTGGGAACTGCTGGTGAAACAGCCGCGGGCGCGCTGCCCCATCTCGCTCCAGAATCACGGCGATGAAGCCTGGTTTAAGAACATCAAGATCCACCCGCTCAATTAGCCAAACGAGCGCGGGCCACATCCGGCGCGTCAGCGAATGTAAAGTTATTCCTGGGGCTGGCTCTAATCTTTTGTTATTTCCGATCGGGGTCGATCGGCGGCCATGATTCTCTCGCGGCTCTTAAGCGGGCGGATGCCCAATTACATATGACGTTCCGTTTCCATCCGCCGCCTGCTTTACCAGCCGGCGCGGCGGGCGAT
Organism: Bryobacteraceae bacterium; assembly: GCA_049511495.1. Taxonomy (GTDB): domain Bacteria; phylum Acidobacteriota; class Terriglobia; order Bryobacterales; family Bryobacteraceae; genus Bog-375. The sequence continues at coordinate 169,986 of JBEKXZ010000003.1, forward strand.
GTAGGTCTTGATGGCAAGACCGGCCATCAGAATCCATATCGCGTCGCGCAACAGCCCGCCATCGAGCGTGAAGCCGGCCAGGATGGCGAGCACTGCGTAAGTACCCATGGCGGCGCTGAAGCGGTTTTTCATCGGCGTGGCATGTTGTAGGCGAAGTTAAGCTGGACCACAATACGCTCGCCTTTGAAGTCTGTCGGCAACGGAGGAAACGGGTTGGATGCGCTGATGCCGGCCACGGCGGCTTCATCGAGCGGCCGCGTACCGGATTGCTCCGCATACACCAGCTTGAGCACGGAGCCGGTCTTGCCGATGGCAAACTGAATCGAGACATGGCCGCGCAAACCCATCTTGACGCTTTCCGGCATCACCGCCGTCCAGTTGCGGCGCACGGCGGCCAGCACCTGCATCAGGTAGGGCCGGAAATCGACGCCCATGGGATCGCTCTTCAACTCCACGTTGGCGCCGGGCACTCCGGGCGTGGGCGACTGGCGAATGCCGCCGAAGACGAACGGGTCGGATGCGCCGGGATCGCCCACAACCAGCCGGCCGCCGGGGCCCCCGCCGCGAGCGGCATCCTGGATCGCCTCCGACACCGAACTGCGCGGCATCGGCACGCGCCCCGTGACCTGGCCGGGCGGTGCCGCGCGGCCGGCGTCTTCGACCGTGAGCTTGGGTTGTTCTGCCACCTGAATCTGCGGTTGCACCTGGGCGAACTGCGGCAGCTCGGGTTTGGGCGGCGCTTTGGTGGTATCGATTTTGGGAGCTTCGGGCAGCGGGACGGGAGCGGCGGGCTTGACGGCGGGCGCCGGCGGCATGACTAACGGACGTAACTTCTCGTGTGGCGCGGCCGGCGGCGCCTGCGGCATTTCCACGCGCGGCCGTTCGGGGGAAGACCGCACCTCGAATTCCGCCGTGACTTTGCTGCGGTTGGGGGCTTTCTGGGTGAGCTCGGAGGGCGGCTCGATGAGGGGCGTGATGGTGCGCTCGAGCGCCTGCCGCGGTCCTTCCAGCACGTTTTCCGGCAGCGAGAACAGAATCACTACTACGGCTACGTGAATCGCGACGGTGGCGATGGCAGCTTTGCGATGCCGCGCGCCCGCGCCGGGATCGCTCCAGTCGGTCAGCAGGTGCAGTTCGGCGTCAATCGGCTGATTGGCTACGGTTTCCATCCCGCGGTCAGGGTGTGCGAGACCACTTGCGAGTGCTCTTCGATTTTATCAAGAATCGCCAGTGCCGCACTCAATGTTTGACGCGCCGCGGCCCCGGAACATTTCGTCAGGTTGCGGCTTTCCACTGCGTCCAGAAAGGCTTCCAGTTGCAGCTTCAGTGGCTCGCTCTTTTCGACCGGAGCTTGCAGAAAGCCGATCTGCCGCGCGGCATCCACCGAAAAAATGGCCAGATCCTGGCGTGCATAATCGAGTGACAAGTATTGCCGCGGCTGGAAAAGCCTTAGTTTTCGCACCCGCTCCGTGGAAACCCGGCTGGCGGTCAGATTGGCCACGCAGCCGTTGGGGAATTGCAGCCGCACGTTGGCGATATCCACCTTGGGCGAGAGGATGCAAATGCCGGCAGCGCGAATTTCCGCGGGTTCGGCCTGAGCAAGAGCAAGCACGATGTCCACGTCGTGGATCATCAAGTCGAGCACAACGTCCACGTCCAGGCTGCGCGGGCTGAACAGGTTCAAGCGGTGGATCTCGAAGAACAGCGGCAGGGTGGCGCGGCGCTCCAGCTCGATCACGGCCGGATTGAAACGTTCCAGGTGACCCACTTGCAGGATGCGGCCGTGGCGGGCGGCGCAATCGATGATGCGGCCGGCGGCGGCGGCGTCCTCCGCAATCGGTTTCTCGACCAGGACGTCGATGCCGGCTTCGAGCAGCGCGCAGGCCACCGCCTCATGCGCGCTGGTCGGCACGGCGACGATGGCGGCATCCACTTGGCCCGCCAGCTCGCGCGCATCGGTGAGGGGCACGCCTCCGTGCGCCGAGGCGGCTTCTTCGGCGCGCGCGCGGTCGATATCCACGATGCGGACGAGTTCCGCGCGCTCCGCTTCCCGCGCCACGCGGCAATGGTTGCGGCCGAACTGCCCCGCTCCCACTACCGCCAGTCTGATTTTCGACATAAGGGTCTTTCAGCCACGGATGAACATGGACAAGAAAGGAAGTCAGAAGCCGGGAGCCAGAATCGCTCTCCGCCTCATGGTGCGCTCCGTGCTCCTTTCGCCGCCATGCCAGCCGGACTTCTGTCTTCCGACTTCTGGTTCCTGACTCCTACTTTACGGCGCTTGCAGCACGCCGACTTTCTTGAAATCGCCGGCCTTGACGTAGCTGAATGCGGCCGGAACCACATGCTTGCGGAACGCCGCGTTCACTTCGTCCACGGTGAGCTTGCCGATCCTGGCTTCCAGCGCTTCGTCGAATTTGATGGTGCGGCCGAACCGCTCGCGGTTCAGAAGCAGACTGGCCAGCAGCCCGTCTTCGCTCCGGTGCAGCGTCAGCTCATCCTTCCACGCTTTTTTCTCCGCGGCTACTTCGGTCTCCGTGAAGCCGTCCTTCAAAGCGCGGGCCAGCTCCTCGCGGAAGTCGGCTTCCACCTTGGGAGCGTTCTTGGGAGCGCAAATGGCCATGACCAAAACTGTGGCGCCGTCGTCTTTGTGGTTCACGGCGATCGAGGAACTGACGCCATAGCTGAGCCCCTCGGCGTCGCGAATGCGGCGCACCAGGCGCGAGGAGAAGGTGCCGCCGAAAACCCGGTTAGCCATCATCGCAGCGGCGTAATCGGGATCGTCCATCCCGAGCGGCGTGTTCATGCCGGCGCTGAACACCGCGTTCTCCTTGTCGGGCGTTTCGATTTTGCGATCGATCGCATCCACATTCTGGTATGGTTCCGGCACGCGCTCGAAGTGGCTGGCGCTCTTCCAATCGCCGAACAGCCCGGTGGCCAGCTTCTGGATCGCCGCCTCATCGAACTGGCCCACGATGGCCAGTATGGCGTTGTCGCCGCCGTAGAACTGTGCGTAAAACCGCTTGGCATCGTCCAGCGTGATCTTCTTCAAGTCTTCAATCCGCTCGTCGAAGGTGCTCACGTAACGCGTGTCGCCGCGCGGGTAGGGCTTCAAATGGCGCTGCAGCTCGAGCGGGCCGAGCGCCTGGGGCTCGGTCTTGGCGGCTTCGATACCGGCCAGGCGGGTTTGCCGCACCGGCTCGAATTCGCTTTCGGGGAAGGAAGGCTCGCGCAGAACTTCGGCGGCCAGCCGCAAAGCTCCGGGCAGGTTAGCCGCTACCGTTTCGATACTGACGTTGGCGCCAGTCACGCCGCCGCTCACGTTCAGTTGCGCCTTCAGGCGGTCCATCTCATCCTGGATCTGCTGGCGCGACTTGGTTTTGGTGCCGCGCATCAACAGGCCGCCCGCCATCGCCGCCGCCGTTTCCTTGCCCAGCAGCGATTTTTCGTCGCCGAAGCGGATGCCCAGCCGCACATGAACCGTGCCGCCGCGGGTCTGCTTGGGCAGCAGCAACAGTGTCATTCCGTTCGGCAGCTTGATTTTCTTCATCCGGGCCTCGATGTTGGCCGGCGCCGGATCGAATACCTCGCCCTGGGAAATCTGCTCGCCGCCTTTATAATCCTTGAACACCGCAGCCAAGTCTGGCGCCGCGGGGATCTCGGCCCGGTCCGGCGTCTTGTCGGGGATGAACTCGCCAAACGTGCGGTTGGATTCCTTGAGATAGGCCTTGGCTACGCGCAGCACGTCTTCGGGCGTGACGTTTTTGATTTCGTCGCGTTCCAGGAACAGCAGGCGCCAATCGCCCTCGGAAAGCACTTCACTCAGTGCCAGCGCCACCTGCTGCGTGTCCGCCATGGCGAGATCGATCTCTTTCAATAGCTTCGTTTTCGAGCGCTCCACTTCCTCTTTGCTGGGAGCGTCGCTGGCCAGACCCTCGACGTTCTTCAGAAGAATGGCACGCGCGTCGTCCAGGGACTGCTGCTGGCTCAAGATAGCGAGAGCCAGGAGGACGCCAGGATCGTGCAGCTCGATATGCATCACGCTGACGTTGGCGGCTTTCTTGGTATCGACCAGGGCCTTGTACAGGCGGCCGGAAGGAGTGTCGCCCAACATGTCGGAGAGCACTTCGAGCACCGCCGAATCCGGATGGCTGCCGGCCGGAACGTGATACATCACCCCCACAGCCTGCTGGCTCCCCACGCGGCGCAATATCGCGGAGCGCTCCCCGTCTTGCGTCGGCTCGACCGTGTAGGTCGCCTCCAGTGTGCGCGCCGGCCGTGGAATCCGGCCGAGCGTGTCCGCCACCCACTGAAGGGTCGTGGTCTGATCGAACTTGCCGGCGATCGTCAGCACCGCGTCGTCGGGCTGGTAATACTTGTGATAGAAAGCCGCCAGCCGCTCGATGGGCACGTGTTCGATATCGGAGCGGTTGCCGATGGGCAGGTGCCCGTAGGCGTGCCACAGGTACGCGGTCTCGATCAGCCGCTCGATCATGATGTTCACGGGGCTGTTCTCGCCCATCTCGAACTCGTTGCGCACCACCGTCATCTCTTTGTCGAGGATCTCCTTTTCGACGCGCGTATTCACCATGCGGTCGGCTTCCAGCTCCAGCGCCCAGCGGAGATTTTCGTCAGTCGCGGTCACCGTTTCGAAGTAGTTGGTGCGGTCCCACGCGGTTGTGCCGTTCATTTCCGCGCCGTGGTCGGTCAGTTCCTTCTTGATGTTGGTGCGCGTCTTGGTTTCCCGGAACATCAGGTGTTCCAGCAGGTGCGCCATGCCGGTTTCGCCATAGCCCTCCATGCGCGAACCCACCAGGTACGTGATGTTCACCGTGACCTTGGGCTTGGAAGTGTCCGGAAACAACAGTACGTGCAGGCCGTTCGGATACGCGTACTCGGTGATGCCCTCGACCGACGTTACTTTCTGCACGCCGGGCGGCAGAGTCTGGCCAAATGCAGCCGCGCCCAGCAGAAGGGCGGCGGCGGCGATCGTGAACCGCGGAATATGTCGCATCGGTGCCTCGTTTCTACTTGCGGTGAAACCGCTCATTGCTTGCATTGGTGGGGCAGGCTGGACCCTGCCAACGCCCGCTAAGCTCCCAGGCCGGATTATACCAAGCACCGGGGATGCGGACGCTTCAGGCTTCGATGCCGACAATGGCAATATCGGCTTCATTGGCGGCTTCGATCATTTCCGCGCGGTCGAGCAGCAGGGTGCGTCCGGACTCGACGGCGAGCACGGTGGCGCCGCACTCCCGCATCACCGGAATCGTTGCGTGGCCAACCGTGGGCACATCGAAGAGCAGATGCTCGCGGCGGCGCGCCACCTTCACCAGCGCCAGGCGGCGTCCGTTGACTAGCCCGGCGGCGCGGCGCAGCATGGCGTCGGTGCCCTCCATGGCTTCCAGCGCCACGCAGGCGCGCTCGGAAATGGCCACCGCTTGTCCCACATCGAAACCCGCCAGCGCGTTGGCAACGCGGCAGCCGTATTCCACGTCCGCCATTTCCTCCTTGTCCGGTTTGCGCCGCGTCATAGCGCCCGCGGTTGCCAGCAGCGGCTTGAGGAGCCAGGTGGAATCGCGCAGGTGAATGCCCTCGGCTTCGAGCGCCTTCACGACGCCGCCAATCAGGCCGTCGGTATTGCGCGCGGGCAACGACGCCAGCAGTTTCACCAGACGCCAGTCGGGCACGATCGACGAAAAGATCTTGGCGTGTTTCACCTGTCCGCACATCACCACTTCGGTGATGTTTTCGCTCTTGAGGATTTCGATCAGCTTGCTCAATTGCCCGAGCGAGATCCAGTGGCACCGTGGAGCCAGGCTGGCGACTTCGAGCGACGCCTCCTCTTCGATGGCAATCACCGTGACGTCGAGGCCCAGCCGCTGTGCGCTCTCCAGCGCCAGCAGCGGAAACCGCCCGTTCCCGGCTATTAGACCGTATCGCATTAATCTAAACTAAAACTCCAGGGCGTTGTGGGGCAGCTTGCCAAGCTGCGTGCCGATTGACAATCGGCTCGCGCGGCGATTGGCCGGGGCACCCTCTGGGTCGCGCGCAGGATAACATCCTGCCCCACAAAGCTCATGCGCGCATTCCGTGTATCCATGTCCTATTTGATGATGCCGCGCTCGGAAGCGCGGATGAAATCGATCAGTTCCTCGATCTCGGGCAATGCCGGAACCTCGGCGTGGATGTGATCGATGGCTTGCGAGGTATTGAGGCCGGCGCGCGTCAACAGACGGAACGCGGTTTGCAGCGCTTCGACAGTGGCCTTATCGAAACCACGCCGCTCCAGGCCGATCGCGTTAGCGCCGAACACGGCCGATTCCGGCTTGTGGCTGGTCAGCGAATACGGCAGTACGTCCTGCTTGATCACGCTGTAAGGCCCGATGAACGCGTGGCGGCCGATGCGGCAAAACTGGTGGATGCCGCTGAACGGGCTCACATCCACCCAGTCTTCGATGACGACGTGGCCGGCCACGCCCACGCTGTTGCCCAGGATCACGTGATCGCCGATGCGCACGTCGTGCGCCACGTGCGCCTGCACCATGATCAGGTTATCGCTGCCGATGGAAGTGACCAGCCCGCCGCCCTGGGTCCCGCGATGAATAGTGACGAACTCGCGGATGCGGTTGCGGTGGCCGATGCGCGTTTCGGCGCGCTCACCTTTGTACTTCAGGTCCTGCGAGGCCACGCCTACCGTGCTGTAAGGAAAAAAGACGTCATCCTCGCCGATCCATGTGGGGCCTTCCAGGTAGAGGTTGGCCATCAGCCGCGTGCGGGCGCCGATTTCCACTTCCGGCCCCACCACGCAGTAAGGGCCGATTTCGGCGCTTTCCGCCACGCGCGCCCGCGCGTCGACGATCGCGGTCGGATGAATGGGCATCGGCTACGCCTGGGCGGGGCCGGTTTCTTCCTTGTCCGCCAGCTTGCACATCACTTCCACTTCGGCCACCACCACGCCATCCACCGTGGCTACGCCGGCCATCTTGGCTACGGTGGCCTTGCGCTTCAGCACCTTCATTTCCATGCGGAGCACGTCGCCCGGCACCACCGGCTTGCGGAATCGCGCGTTCTCCACCGCAACCAACAGCACCAGCTTGCTATGCCGGTCGGGGATCGACTTCAGCACCAGCACACCGGCAGTCTGTGCCATGGCTTCGATGATCAGCACGCCCGGCATGACGGGGAAATCCGGGAAATGGCCGGTGAAACACGGTTCATTGTGGGTGACGTTCTTGATGCCGACCACGCGCTCGGCTTCTAGCTCCACAATGCGGTCCACCAGCAGGAACGGGTACCGGTGCGGGAGAATGTCCCGGATTTCATTGATATCCAAAATGGCCATGGAACTGAGTATTATAACAGCCGTGGATTCGATTCTACGGCAATTGAAGGGCTACCAGGCGGAAATTGTGGAACTGATCGGGCGATTTGTCGAGTGCGAATCGCCTAGCGACGATCGCGCGGCGGTGGACCGGTTCGTCGATCTGGTTTGCGACACGCTGGCGCCGGTGGCGCGGCTGAAGACCGTTGCCGGCGGGCGCTTCAGCCGTCACCTGCTCGCCGAAATGAAGCTGCCCGGGCGCGGGAAAAGCGGACAAATTCTGGTGCTGGGCCACTCGGACACGGTCTGGCCCGTGGGTACGCTGCGCAGCATGCCATTGCGGAATTACCGCGGCCGGGTGTGTGGGCCGGGCGTGCTGGATATGAAAGCCGGGATAGCGTTTTTCGTTTTCGCCGCGCGCGCGCTGCGCGAGATGGACTTGGCCGTCTCCTCGCGGGTGCTGTTGCAGCTCAATTCCGATGAAGAGGTCGGCAGCGTGAGCTCGCGCGCGCTTACGGAAGAGAACGCGCGGCGCAGCCACACCGTGCTGGTGCTCGAGCCCGGCACCGGCTTGGAGGGTAAGCTCAAAACCGCGCGCAAAGGGGTCGGCGTGTTCACCGTGACGGTGCGCGGTAGGGCCTCGCACGCCGGCGTGGATTTCGAAGCTGGCGCCAGCGCGGTGCTGGAACTGGCGCGGCAAATCGACACCATCGCCGGGTTCACCAATCTCGAGCGCGGCATCACCGTGAATGCGGGCGTGATCGCCGGCGGTACGCGCTCGAATGTGGTGGCGGCCGAAGCGCGCGCCGAAGTGGATATCCGCGTGGCCCACTTGCGTGACACCGTGCCGCTCGAACGAAAATTCCGCGCGCTCAAGCCCTTCGACCCGCGCTGCACCATCGCCGTGAGCGGCGGCTTGAACCGCCCGCCGCTCGCACCGAGCGCCGTAGGGAAGCGGCTGTTTCGGACGGCGCGCAAACTGGCGCTCGAGTTGGGAATCGAGTTGGAGGAATCCTCGAGCGGCGGCGGCTCGGACGGCAACTTCACCGCGGCTTTGGGCATCCCTACGCTCGACGGTCTGGGTGCAGTTGGCGAAGGCGCCCACGCCGCGCACGAAAGCATCCTCATCAACCGGATCGCCGATCGCACGGCGCTGCTCGCCAAGCTGCTGCTGGCGCGGTAGGACAGACGATCGGTCTTTGTCGTCTGTCTAGGCTTGTGCTATGTCGAGATACGACAGACCACCAAAGGCGATGGTCCGTCCTACCTCGGCGGCGCAGTCACGCGCCTTACTCCCCCACCACCGTAACTGTCTTATCCGACTTGACGTCTGCTGACGAACTGCCCACCATCAAGCTCACCTGGTCCGCTTCCACTTCCCAGCGCTGTCTGGCCATGTCCCAATAGGCCAGCGTCTCCGCTTTCAGCGGCAGCACAACCGTGCGTGTCTGGCCGGGTGCGAGCGTGACGCGGCGGAAGGCCTTCAGCTCTTTGAGCGGCCGATCCACGCCGGAGTTGAGGTGCTTCACATAGAGTTGCACCACTTCATCGCCCCGCCGCTTGCCCGTGTTCGTCACATCCACGCTGACGGTGATCTCGCCCCCGGCGCGCAATGTCGCGGCGCTGGTCCTCAAGTTGGAATACCGGAAAGTCGTGTAACTCAAGCCGAACCCGAAAGGATAGAGCGGGTCGCCCTGGAAATACATGTAGGTTCTGCCGTGGCGTATGTCATAGTCCATCTTGGCCGGAACCTGGTCGAGCGAGCGCGGAAACGTCTGCACCAGCCGGCCGCCGGGGTTGTAGTCTCCGAAGAGAATCTCGGCGATGGCGGAACCTTCCTCCTGCGCGTTGTGCGTGATGTGCAGAATGGCGGGCACGTTCTGCTCGGTCCAATTGATGGCGAACGGAAAACTGGAAACCAGCACCACCACCGTTTTGGGATTGGCTGCATACACCTGTTTCACCAACGCTTCCTGTTCCAGGTCGATCCACTTGCGGTCCATGGCTTCTTTGCCATCGCTCGGCGTGGGGCATTGGGCCCACGGCGCATCGCAGGTGGGATGATTGCCGACGAACACAATCGCCACGTCCGATTGTTTGGCCGCGTTCACCGCGGCATCGTCGTCGTTGTTGGCCGCGTAGTTCACTTTCACCGCGCCGGCTTTGTCTTTGATTCCGTCGAGCGGGGTGATCGTGTAAGGGGGTGTGCCGCTGTACCAGTCCAGCGCCACGCTGTTCGCGCGCGGGCCGATCACCGCGACCGATTTCACCGCATTCCGGTTTAGCGGCAGCAAACCGCCCGCGTTCTTGAGCAGCACGACCGATTCAAGCGCCACCTGTTTCGCCACCGCCTTGTGGTCGCCCAACTTCCAGGCATCCTCATCGCCCTTGATCTTGGTGTAAGCAACCCGCTCGGGAGGGTCGAGCATGCCGAGCTTGATCATCACGCGGAACTCATTTTCGAGCACCGCGTCGATCTCGCGTTCGGTCAGCAGATTCTGCTGGAGCGCTTCACGCACCGCCTTGCCGAAGATGCCGTCGAGAAACTGGTTGATGCCCGCCTTGACCGCACCCGCCGCGGCGTGCGGCATGTCGGCGTAATACTTATGGGCGTTGACCATGCCTCCCAGCGCGCCGGCATCGGTGCAGATGATGCCGTCTTGCCCCCACTCCTTGACGGTAATGTCCCTCAGAATGGGACTGGCCGTCGCGGGGATTCCGTTGATGGCGTTGTAAGCCGCCATGTAGGCGCGCGATCCTCCTCCGATCACGCCCATGCGGAAGGGCACGGAATAATACTCGCGCAGCAGCCGCTCGTCGAAATTGGAAGACGAACTGCCGCGGCGATCCTCGTTGCTGTTGGCCAGAAAATGCTTCATCAGCGAAGCCGTCAGCCAGTACTTCGGGTCGTCGCCCTGCAGCCCCTTGACCATCGCCACTACCATAGTCCCGTTGAAGAACGGGTCTTCGCCGAAACACTCCTCGGTGCGCCCCCAGCGCGGATCGCGGCCCAGGTCGGCATTCGGTGCGCGCACCACCAGCCCGCCGCGGTGCCCGGTCTTGTCGCTCTGATAAATGTAGCGCGTCTCGTAGCCTTCCACGCCGCCCGCTTTGCGCACCAGTTCCGGGTCCCACGTCTCGCCCATGCCGATCGCCTGCGCGAACTGCGTTGTCGGGATCGGCGTCGGCCGGCCCCATCCGCCGGGTCCGCCCAGCGCGAGGCCATGCAAGCCCTCCACGTGGTTCGTGCCGTGAATGCTCAGCGCGGCACGCTGGGATCGGTGCTCAAACAATGAATCTTCTCGTCCACTGTCATCAGCGAGACGATGTTGCGCACCCGCTGCTCAATCGGCAGGTTCGGGTTTTGAAATGGATATTGATACTGCGCAGAGGCGGTTCTCGCGCCCCACGTTGCAAGCAGGCACAACCCCGCAACCAGGCGCATCGTGTTTTTCATGACGATGGCTCCTCGCGATTCCTTCATCAAGATAGTAACCCCGCTACGGCGCAGCCGTCGAGACTGCCGGGCGATATAATCCGGGAATGCTCATTCATCGGACCTGCGCCATGCCGCGCCTCGCTCCTCGTCCTCGCCGTTCCCGCGGAGCCGCAGCGCTCCTCGCCCTCACTGCCATCTTACTGTTCGCCGGGCCGGCTGGCGCACAATGGATTCCACAAAACCCAGTGACGAGTTTTGAGAAACGGGCCGACGCCGTCGTGTTCGCGATGCAAACGGGAGCCCTGCGCGTGGCCGTCTCCACCGATTCCACCTTTCACATCACTTATTCGCCCACCGCCGCTTTCCCGGAACGCCCCAGCGACGTAATCGTCAAGACCTCCTGGCCGGCCGTGCCGTTCACCGTTTCCGAAACACCGCGCGGCGTTTTGATTTCGACCGCCCGCATGCGCGTGACCGTGGACCGCGCCAGCGGTACGCTTGCCTACGCCGACGCCTCCGGCCAATCGCTCGCGCAGCAAGGCCCCAACACGCTGACACCGGTTACCGTGAATGGCGAGAAGACCTATCACGCGGAGGCTTTCATCGGCCTATGGGGATCCACCGAGGCGTTTTATGGGCTGGGGCAGCACCAGTCAGGCGTGTGGAACTATCACGGCGAATCGGTGGACATCGCGCAGGACAACACCAACATCTCAGTGCCCATGCTGCTTTCGAGCAAAGGCTACGGCATCTTTTGGAACAACACTTCGCGCAGCCGCTTCAACAACCGCTTCGTGCATGCGTTGTATATCACCTCGGAAGTCGCCGATTCGATCGACTATTACTTTTTCTACGGGCCGGATTTCGATAAGATCGTCGCCGGTTACCGCGAACTCACAGGCCAAGCGCCGTTGTTCGGACGCTGGGCCTACGGCTTCTGGCAATGTAAGAACAAGTACAAGACCCAGCAGGAACTGCTCGGCGTAGCGCATAAGTACCGCGACCTGCACATACCCGCCGATAACATCGTGCAGGACTGGTTCTGGTGGACCACCATGGGATCATTCAAGTTCAGCGACCAGTATCCCGACCCGAAGGGAATGATGGACGACTTACACGCCATTCACTTCCACTTGATGATTTCCGTGTGGCCGTATTTCTATCCCGGCTCTGACGTTTACACCGACATGGACCGCAAAGGTTTCTTCATCGACCGCACCAAAGTCAGGGCCTATCATCCACAGGGATCTGCGCTTTACGATGCCACCAACGCGGAAGCGCGCAAGTATTATTGGAATCTGATTAACAACTCGCTTTTCAAGATCGGCGCCGACGCCTGGTGGATGGACACTACCGAGCCGGAGACCGAGGCCCGCGAGGACAGCGTGATGGTGACCAATCACGTCGCCGCCGGCAACGGTGCGCGCTACGCCAATGTTTACCCGCTGCTCACCACCAAGGCAGTGTACGAAGGCCAGCGCGCCGCCTCGGACCAGAAGCGGGTCTTCGTTCTTTCGCGCTCCGCGTTTGCCGGTTCGCAGCGCAACGGCGTCACCGCCTGGTCTGGCGACGTCAATTCGGATTGGGAGAGCTTTCGCCGCCAGATTCCCGCCGGGCTGAATTACTCGCTCTCCGGATTGCCTTATTGGACCACCGATATCGGCGGCTTCACTTCCGGAAATCCCAACGATCCGGCCTACCGCGAGCTCTTCATTCGCTGGTTCCAGTTCGGCACCTTCTGCCCCATTTTGCGCGTCCATGGCACGCGCACCAACGACCAGAATGAGCTGTGGTCGTACGGTCCCGAGGCGCAAAAGGTTCTCACCGCTTACGACACGCTGCGTTATGAGTTAATGCCGTACATTTACTCGCTGGCCTGGAAGACTACCAGCGAAGCCTACACGCCCATGCGGCCGCTGGTGATGGATTTCCGCACGGATGTGCGCGCCGAGAACATCGGCGATCAGTTCCTGTTCGGCCCGTCCATCCTGGTGAGTCCGGTCACCGAACCAGCCGCCACCACGCGCCACCTCTATTTACCGAGGGCGCAGTGGTACGATTTCTGGACCGGCAAAGTCATGGATGGCGGCAGAGCCGTCGATGCTCCGGTGACCCTCGACCGCATTCCGCTCTATGTCCGTGCCGGCTCCATCATTCCGATGGGCCCCGACATGGAATTCGCCGCCGAGAAGCCCGCCGACCCGATCGAGCTGCGCATCTATCGCGGCGCCGACGCCAAATTCACGTTATACGAAGACGAGAACGACACGTATAACTACGAGAAGGGCGCCTACGCCACGATTCAATTCGGCTGGAACGAGGCCAAGCAGACTCTCACCATCGGCGACCGCCATGGCACTTACGCCGGCATGCCGGCCAGCCGCAATTTCAAGGTAGTCTTCGTCGCCGCATCTCACGGCGCCGGCATCGGCGCAACCGCGAAGGCGGACAGGGAACTGGTCTATGAAGGGAAGGCGGTCACTTTGAAGCCGTGAGGGAGGACGGCGGCGGCCCCGACGGCGCCAGGTTCGAAAAAGCCGCTTGCATGTATCTTCCGGGCAGCGTGCCAGCGCGGCGGTTCGGCTGCACGGCCAGTCGACGCGAAAGGGGGCGGCTCGGGGTGGTATGCATCGGCCGGAAAGGCAGCTTGACACCCACTCCCGCGCTGACGTGTAATCAAAGATGTTCCGACACCAAAAACGCGGATTCTCTGAAAATACGAGGAGGCATCGATGGCCGTTTGCGTGTCAATGATCAACATGAAGGGCGGGGTGGGAAAGACGACAATCGCGTCGCAGATTGCTTGGTACGCCGCTCTGCGCCTCGACAAGAAGGTCTTGCTTATTGATCTCGATCCCCAGGCCAACGCCAGTCAGTCCGTCATGTCACCGCAGACTTACGTCGACTACCTCGATGGGGGCGGTCTCACCGTACACGACATTTTCGAGCAGTTTACCCCGACGGGAACAGCCTCGGGTAGCCCGAAGACGCTGGACCCCTTGAAGGCGATTTACGCTCGCGTGGAGTACGACGATGGAAGCCTGCTACACATCGTGCCCTCGCGCCTTGAGCTATCGTGGACTCTTCGAAACCCGCATGATAAGGAGACGTTGCTTCCGCGATTTGTGGCCAAGGTTCAGGATCGCTACGATCTGGTCGTCATTGATTGTTCGCCGACCGACTCCATGCTGACCGACGCAGCCTATTACTGTAGCCGATACATCCTCGTTCCGATTCGCGCCGAGTTTTTGGCGTCGATCGGCTTCCCGCTCCTGAATCGAAGCATTCAGGCCTTTCGAATGCGGCATGAGGATAACTCGGTCGAAGTGTGCGGAATGGTCTTCAATGATTTTTATCGAGGTAACGTCAAGAGCGAGAACCGACTGGCGCGCAAGGACGTCCTGGACAAGGCGGCCAAGTACGGGTGGTACGTTTTCAAGAACGACATCCCCCATTCCGATTCTTATTTCAAGGCGGCAAGGGTAGGCATGCCCATCGCGAACACCAAGGGAACCCACGGAAAAGTGAAAACCGAATTTGCGGCCTTCGCCAATGAGTTCTTTCCCAGAATTGGTCTATGAGTGGAATATCGACAGCGGCGCTGCTGAGGGACCAGATTGACCTGCTTGTTAGGCACTTTGGCTTCGAGCGTGTGCGTGCCACCCTGGCAAAACTCTCGACCCAAGGAGACGAAGGGTCGCGTGCGCCAATGCGCAAGACTGTGCCTCGCGGTCAAACGCCGGTACGTATCACCGTCGCTGCAGCCATTGAATCAATCCGTGACAGCGATCCGGAGAAGCACCGCTTACTGAGCGAATTCCTAGGCCGTCTCATGGGCCGCCAGATACTGCCCGAGTCGCAGGACATCCGCCATTTCGCCCAGCTCGTCGGAATCAAGGAAATCAGCGGCAGGTCCCGAAAGGAAATGGTTCCCAAGTTGATGAGGTTCCTGCTGGAGCAGCCCGTCGAACGGCTTCAAGCCGATTTGCAGAGCGCTGCCAACATTTCCGAGCAGCAACGCCGAATGGGTTTCTCCGTCCTGACGGACAAGCTGCTCGGCGAATGATGTTGCGCCTCCTTCATCGGGCCGCTCAAGAATAAGGATCGGCCGACACACCTCCCTCTGCCGATGCCGGTCGCTCCGAGACCGCCGGAATGCGTCTGCTCTCGGTCCGCGATCCCCTCACCCCCCGTACGGCATCGGGGGTACCTTTCCTAACTCGCGGGAGTAGACGGTCAGGGCGCCGCGATGATGGGCGGTGTGCTCAACCATCGCCCATACGATGTCGCTGATGGGTTGGCCGCCCATGACCGGGCCGGGCGGGAGCGGTTGCGCGAGACCCTCTGGGCCACGCGAGCGGAGAAACTGAATCGCGTTGGCATATGCGGTTTCGAGCGCCTGGCGCGCGGCGGCGAGCGAGGTCACGCGCTCCAGGGCTGCGGCATGGCTGGCGAAATCGAGGTCGAACCCTTCGGGCCGGGATGCGCCCTGGATGAACCAGTCGAGCGTATGCGCCGCGTGCGCGACCTGCTGCGCGACGGTCATCATGTCTGGCTTCGGACGGAAGCCAGAGTCGGCTTCATCGAGGACCCTGGTGGAGCGGTCGAAGAAATCCTTGCTGGCGAGTAACTGGTTGGCAAAGTCGTAATGTTGCGGTTTTGGGCTCATGGGTCACACTATATCAGAAGGCGATAAGAAGGGAAGATCGATTTGTTACAATTCGGGATATTCATTCTTCCGCCCTGCGGGGCTAGGGGTTCTGACGGGTCCCAGCGCTGGCGCGCCGGGCTATCGCCTGGCGGCCCTTGCAGGGGATGAGCATGGGAGCACAGGTACGTTCGAGTCTGTGGTCTTCAACAAAAACCACCGTCTACTCCACTTGCATGTAGGACAACGCAACATCGGGCCAAGGACGCCGCAGCGTGTTAAACTCCAGCAGACGTGCGTCAATGACCGGCGACTATCGTAAACCAATCCCGACCGAGGATCAGGTTGCCGGCGGAGTTCTTGCGTGAAGCTGTGGTGTGCGCTGGTTGTGTCGGGTATTGCGGTGGCCGCGCCGGGGCATCGATTCGCCTGTGCGGACTACACCCAAGGCAAGGTCTTCGTGGTGGACGCCGCGGGACACGTGGAATGGACCTACGACGCTCCGCACGCGAACGACATCTGGGTTCTTCCGAACGGCAACCTGCTGTTCAATACGGGACACGGTGTCAAGGAAGTAACTCGCGACGGCAGGGTGGTTTTTTCTTACGAATCCACGAGCGAGATCTACGCCTGCCAGCGGCTGCCGAATGGCAACACGTTCATCGGCGAATGTAATGCCGGGCGTCTGCTGGAGGTGAGTCCGGCCGGGCGGATCGTTCACCAGGTCCGGCTGCTGCCGGAGGGCACAGACGGCGGCTCGGCGTATATGCGCAATGCGCGGCGGCTGGCAAACGGACATTACCTGGTGGCGCATTATGGAGATCAAGTGGTTCGCGAGTACGATGCGAATGGTAAAGTGGTGTGGCAGATTGCGGCGCCGGGCGGGCCGCACAGCGTGGTACGCCTGCCGGACGGCAACACGCTGATCGCGAGCGCCGACCGGGACGGGGCCACGGCGCGGGTGTTCGAAGTCACGCCGGATGGGCGAACCGTCTGGGAAGTGCGAGGCGACGAACTGCCTGGGATCAGCCTGAAGTTTATGGCCGGGCTGCACCGGCTGCCCAACGGCAACACGGTGATGAGCAACTGGTTGGGGCACGGGCAGTTCGGAAAGGCCCCTCACCTGATCGAGGTGACGCGGGACAAGCGGGTAGTCTGGACTTTTGCCGATTTCGACACCATGAAGACCATCTCGAGTGTCCAGCTTCTGGACGTGGCCGGCGACGCCATCGCCGGCACGGTTTTGCATTGAGGAAGGAATTGTACGGTGAATCGGCGGAGTTTTCTGTATAGCAGCGCCGCGCTGGGAGCGGTCTGGCCGAGCCCGGCCGACACGGCCAAAGACGGGCTTCTGGAAAGAGTCGCGCAAGCCGCGCTGGCCATGCAGCGCCATTCCTGGGAGCAGGGAATTCTGGCCCAGGCATTTCTGGACATGGGCGACCAGGAACGGGTCATCCTGATAGCTAAGGGCGCCATTGTCGAGAAGGCCGCGGACGGGCGGCTGGCGGCCATAGGCGGTGGTGCAACCGATCCCGCCATGGGCGGAACGGCATATTGGCGCGCAGGGGAGATGACGGGCGATCCGCAGATGCAGGAGGCCGCGCGCGGGCTGCTGGAGTTCGTGCTCAAGAAAACGCCGCGCGCCGCCGATGGAACCTGCTACCACGTCTTCAACTCTCCCGAGATGTGGTCTGACAGTTACTACACCACGCCTCCGTTCCTCGCGGCAACCGGCCACTATGACGAAGCCATGCTGCAAATCGACGGGCTGCGGAAGCGGCTCTGGAGTGCGGAGAACAAGCTGCTTTCGCACATCTGGGACGATGGCCATCAGCAGTTTCGGGACAAGGCATTCTGGGGAGTCGGGAACGGTTGGGCGGCGGCGGGGCTGACGCGAGTGATGGCGGCTCTGCCGGCGGCCCGGCGGGCGGACCGCGAGCGGGTGTCCGCGTTTCTGCGGGAGCTGCTGGATGGATGCCTGGCTCATCAGCGTCCGGACGGACTGTTCCACAATGTGCTGGACCGGCCGGAGAGCTTTGTCGAGACCAACCTGGCGCAGATGCTGGCTTTCAGTATCTACACCGGCGTGCCTGGCGGCTGGTTGCCGGCCAGCTACGCCGCAGCCGCGAACCGCATGCGCACCGCCGCGCGCGCCAAGGTGGACCAATACGGCTTCGTGCAGGGAGTCTGCGGAGCTTCCAGCTTCGACCATGCGGGAGTAGCGGCGGAAGGACAGGCGTTCTTCCTGATGATGGAAGCGGCGGGGGCGAACTTCGAACGAGCGTACGGCCGGTAAGGTACGGACTGGATTGGCAGGGGCGAACGGGCTTTCGGGAATTCGGAGTAATATTTCTAAAGACACAGTTTAGTGAAACTGTGGTATCAGTTTGGGCCGGGCGTCGTTATACTTTTTCTCGCTTATTCACGGAGAAGTCTATGCTCACCGAAAACAGATTGCGCCGGGATTTTCTGAAGGGTGCCGGGACGGGATTCGCCGGCACCGCGCTCGCCGTTCAGGCGGGCCAGGGCAGTGCCAGGGCAGCCGAGCCGGCGCCGACAACAGGGATTTTCAACGTGCGGACGTTCGGGGCGGCGGGCGATGGCAAGTCACTCGACACCGAGGCGGTCAACAAGGCTATCGGCGCCGCCGCCGCGGCTGGAGGCGGAACCGTGTTATTCCCCGCCGGCAGTTACTTGTGCCGCTCCATTCATCTCAACAGCAACGTCGATCTGTATCTCGATCAGGGTTCCACAATTGTGGCGGCTGACCCTGCGTCGCCCGGAGAGAGCGGCGGTTACGACGCGGCGGAGCCGAACAGTTGGAATGAATATCAGGACTACGGCCACAGCCACTGGCACAACAGCCTGTTCTGGGGCGAAGGAATCGGGAACATTGCCATCCTCGGCCCGGGGCTCATCTGGGGAAAGGGTCTCAGCAAGGGATACGGGCCGGGACCGGTTGCGGAACATCCCGGAGTGGGCAACAAGGCCATCAGTCTCAAGAACTGCCACAACGTGCTTCTGCGCGACTTCGCCATCCTCCACGGCGGGCACTTCGGCATTCTGGCCACGGGAGTCGACAATCTCACTATCGACAACCTGCGCATCGACACCAACCGCGACGGCATGGATGTCGATTGCTGCCATAACGTGCGCATCTCCAATTGCTACGTCAACTCTCCCTGGGATGACGGTATCTGCCTGAAGAGCTCCTACGGCCTTGGCTCGGCCAAACCTACCGAGTTTGTCACTATCACTAACTGCTATGTCAGCGGGTGCTTTGAAGAGGGCACGCTGCTCGACGGCACTTATAAGCGCTTTGGCCCGGATGTGCGCGTTCCCCATACCGGGCGAATCAAGTTCGGCACTGAATCGAATGGCGGCTTCCGTAACATCACCGTCTCCAACTGCGTTTTCGAGGGGTGTCAAGGACTGGCTTTGGAATCCGTGGATGGCGCGCTGCTGGAGGACGTAACCATTACCAACATCTCGATGCGGGACATCATGAACGCGCCCATCTTCCTGCGTCTGGGCAGCCGCATGCGTGGGCCGGCGGGCGCGCCTGTGGGCACTCTGAAGCGCGTCATCATCAGCAACCTGGTCTGTTCCAATTCCGTCTCCCGGCTCGGCTCCGTCATCAGCGGAATTCCCGGCCATGCCATCGAGGACGTCACGATCAGCCACGTGCAGGTTTGGCACCAAGGGGGCGGCACGAAGGAGCAGGGGGCGATCAAGCCACCCGAAAAAGAGAACGCCTATCCGGAACCGGATATGTTCGGCCCCATGCCGTCGCACGGCTTCTATGTCCGCCATGCCACGGGCATCCGGTTCGACGACGTCGAGATCGTTGCCGCGAAGGCGGATCTGCGCCCGGCGTTTGTGCTAGACGATGTGCGCGACGCCGACTTCTTCCGCATCCGCACGCCGCGCGAAGCGGACACGCCTGTCTTTGCCCTGCACAATGTCGAGGATCTTGCGGTCCACATGTGCCGATCCGTGCCGGATACCCAACTGCCGAAGGCGGAGCAGAGCGTTCTGTAGAGGACGTGTTATCGCGCGATAGAGGGAGCTTCTGGGGAACTTGACGAGCCGCCGCAATTCGCCAGGGGCAGCCTATGATGCCCCCGGCAACTGCCGGCCAGATCTCCTCCGCCTGTTCGATTCCGAGTGCACTGGCCGCGAGATTCAATTCTAACGCGACACCACTCGCCCTAAGGGAGTGGTTGACCGCAAAAGGGGCAACGTCACACGGTGTCCCGCCATGGCTTTAGGTCCTGGTTTTGCAACAGCACCCGGATGGTCTCTCGACCAGCGCGTGGGACCAGTTTGCGCTTGACAGCCTGCTCAGCCACCAGCCGCACAGTCCAACGCGCCCGCCCTTCCGGTGGATTGCCGCGGACCATGGCGACCACACGCTGCTTCTGCGATTCGTCCAGCAGCGGCTTGGCGCCAGGCCGTTCGCGGTCATAGAGTGCACGGTCCAGGCCACCGCTGTGATAGCGGTGAGCGATCTGGCGGACGGCCTTCGCGGTGAGGGGAAGCGCCTGCGCTATTTGGGGTGCGGCGCTTCCTTGGGCGAGTTGCCGGAGTGCCAAGGCCCGTAAGACAACGCGAACCTGCGCAACGCCGGATCGCAGGATCTCCTCGATGCGAACGAGATCGCAAGACTGGATTCCGATGGATAGCGGGCGGCGCGCCATGCCCAATGATGGCCTAAACCAGTTGCCGATGCAATTGTCTCAGCATTCCTATCCGTCAATGCCCGAGCCTGCAACGCCTACTGCCGCGGTTGTCGCAGGACCGCAGGGTTTGGCCATCTCTAAGGACCGCGCTTGAGCGAGTTGCGTAGACTGAAATTGGGCCTCTGCACCCCCGGTGCAGCGAGCGTCGGCAGGAATGCCGCTGGCGCGGCACGCGGGAGCGTGCGCAGGAGGGCGCGCGCTGCATTTTCTCGCAAACAATGTGAAATTGCTTTTTGCGCTGGCCCTAAGCTAAACACCGTGGTCGAGCGGTGCGCGTGGACTGGATTGAGTGGGTTGCGAGCGGCGCCGGCGACGCGGCGCCGGATCCGGCGCGACTCCCAAGGCATTCTCTGCTTGGGGGCGACCATCCGTGTCGATGGGAGGAGCAGCGCCGGATGCCGCACCGATGGATTGTCGCAAACGCTCCAGGGATTCCTGCCAAAGCCGGGCCTGGACTCCGGAATCCGCCGCCGAAGCACCAGAATTTCCGGCTGTCTGCGGAGTCGAGCCGCTCGGCCCTGCAATCGGCGGGAAGGCGTCAGATTGCCAGGGCGCGGCCATCACCTCTTGGCCGCCCTCAGCGGCTCTGCCGGCGATGTGTTCCGCCGCGTTTTGAATTCGGCCCGCAAGCGCCGTGGACCCCGTTCCCGGTTCCGCTGCGTGGGCGGCTTCGACGGCTGCGTTCAACGTGAGCAGCGCAGTTTGAAACTCGATCGCATCGAGAACCCGCTCGACGCTCTCCCCCGCGCCTTCGGAACCTTCCAGTTGTCTCCCCAGTCCGTTCATACCGTCTCCATCCGGCATACCTCGCCTGCCGCGCACCGCTTTGCGTGCCAGCCGCCGAGCCTCGACTGGCCGTCGCAGGCATCCCGCTCCCGGTAGATCGCTCAGATGCCCATTTGGTTTGCCGGCCCCAACGCGTGTGGCTGTAATCCGGCCGGGTGTTCACTGGGCGCCAGGCAGATCCTTACCTCAAACGCGTCGCTGTCCCAGTGAAAGCGCCGGACGATCCATTCCGCATGGCCGGCGCTCTTGGTTCGAAAGTTCTTACCGAAAACGACCGTTGGGATGCTCAATCCGAGCGGGCCCAATTCCCGCTCCAGGTCATTCTTCACAGAGCCGATGATCATGTTTGTCAGCTCGGCGACTGCGTCCAGCACTTCTTCGTTTACGGAGGTGGTTTCGGTCATCAGCATCTGCGAGCAAGCACGGCACGCCAGGACCGGCGAGCACGATAGGCACCCGGTGCCGGCCCAACTGCCCGCCAATCCGATAAAAGAGAGCACGCCATCATGAGCGTCCGGCGCTTCGTTTTCAGACCTCACCTCGCCCGGCACGATGCTGACACCGAGCATAGTGGAGAACACATCTTCGACCGCTTGCGAAAGCGATTCTACAAGATGATCTTTCAAGTTCATAATGACATCGCCGCTGGCAGGACACCTAGCAACTTCTCCTTGATCTGGTCCGCCGTGAATGGTTTGCGGACGTAGCCGGCGGCTCCCAGACGAACCGCCTCGCCGACTTTGGCCTCGCCGCCTTCCGTGGTGACCATCACCACCGGGATGCTGCGCCACTCGGGAGCGCCCTTGATCGCCGCCAGCAACTGAATGCCATCCATCTTCGGCATGTTGATGTCCGTCAGCACGAGGTTGATCTTCTGGCTGTTCAGAACCTGCAACGCTTCCTGCCCGTCGCCGGCTTCGTAAATGTCTCGGATTGCCATGCCGGTCTGGCGTAGAACGCGCTGCAAGATCTTGCGAATTGCGGCGGAATCATCTACTACCAAGACGTCAGATTCCATTCGGCTCCCTACAATTCATCTATCGGAGCATCGGGCGATTTCATTAGAGTAGAGCGCCAAGATTCTCATTTGGGGGCGAGGTCTAAAGTTCCGCCCGCAATAGCCGATCTTCTGTCCAGGAGCCAGGACTTGGGCCGGCAACTTTCGCAACAGGAAATCGACGCCGTATTCCAGAATGCGCAAGACCGGAAGCGGGAGGTGCCGGCTGTCCGCTTCGACTTCCGGCGGCCGGATCGCATCCCGAAGTCGCAAGTCCGCGCGATCCATCTTCTCCACGATACGTTCGTCCGCAACCTGGTCTCCAGCCTGTCGGCGTACCTGCGTTCCTATCTAGCCGTCAACCTGGTGAGCGTGGAGCAGCTTTCTTACGCGGAGTTCCTCGACGGCTTGCCTTCGCCAACCTGCATGGTTTCGCTGGGGTTGAAACCCTATGACGGTCAGGGAGTGTTGGAATTGAACCCCTCGCTGGTTTTTCCCATTTTGGAAATGCTGCTGGGCGGTTCCGGCAAGACCACCATCAACATTCAGCGCGACATCACCGAAATTGAACAAAAACTGCTGGACGGCCTGTTGCGCATCATCCTCCAGGATTTGCGGGAAGCATGGAGGGTGGTCACCGCCATCGAGTTCACCGTGGCTGCGATGGAAACCGAGCCGCAGTTGCTGCACATACTGGCGCCGAACGAGGCGGTGGTGGCGATTGCGATCGAGGTGCGCATCGGCGAGACGGTAGGCATGATGAACATCGCGATGCCGTCGATCGTGATCAAAATGATGCGCCAGAAGTTCGATCAGCAATGGTCGCTGCGCAAAACGCACGCTAGCCTGGCGGAACAGGAGCGGGTCCTGCGTTTTTTGCGCGACGCTTCCCTGGCGATGGAAGCACGCTTGACGGGGCCCACATTAACCGTGCAGAACCTGCTGGGGCTCGAAGAAGGCCAGTTGCTCACTTTCGATCATCCTGTCGGCAGGCCCGTCGATCTGGAAGTCAATGGCGGCCGAAAATTCTCCGGTCACGTGGTGAGCACCGGAAAGAAACGGGCGTTTCAGGTCCTGGAGATGCACCAGCCTCCCTATCCAGGCAACACCAGCGGCGAGGAATCTGATGCGCCTCCCGGCGATTCGGGCTGAAGCCCGCGGAGCAAATCGAGAAAGGCGCGTCCGCGCGGGCGGCCGTTGTTTCGGTCTAGTGCCAGGCGCTCGAGAAACACCAGCAGGCCCAGCAGCTCCGCGTCGCGGGTTCTGGCCATCCCGAGCCGATTGGTCTCCTGCCGGCGGAACTCGCGCGCAGCTTCCTCAACCGCGCGGAAGATCTTCGCGGCCAGTGCGTTCTCGGGGAGGGTTTGGTAGTAGATCCCGGTTTGCAGGGTACGGTAGGTGCGAATTAGTGCAGTCAGTACGTCCCGCACGTCGCTGTCCACTGTACCGGGTGTTTCGAACGCCGCCGTAGCCAGCGTGCTGCCCAGGAATTCCAGTAGCTCCTGGTTGTTTTCGAGCAGCTCCTCGGAAACCCGGATGTCGCGGTTGGGCAACTGTTCGGCATCGACGGGCGCGGCCTTCTCATGTTGGCGCGCGTCCCGAAGGAATTCACAGTCGAGCGGGCACGATACCGTGACCTCTCGCTCGGTACCGCAACAGATGGTGCAGATATCGCCGCGAACGCCTGGGCAGTGGCGACGCACCCGCCGCGCCTGGCAGATGGCACAAACCATCCCTTTAGTATATGCAGCCTGCGGCGCTGGCACTTGCAACCGGGAGGCAAAGCGCCGGCAGGCGGCAGGGCGATGTCTGCGCAGGCGGTCACCTCTGCGGACCGACAGCGTGAGAACGTCGCCGTATTACCCGCAATCCCACGGGAAGTCGGAGCGCTGGCACAAATCGCTCAAGGCGGAGTGCATTCGGCCTAACACGCCGCTGACGCCGGAGGACGCGCAGCGCCCGATTCAAGAATGTTGGGATCACCGCAATACCGTGCGACTGCACAGCGCCATCGCCTTGATCACGCCAGCGGACATGCTGGCGGGGAGGCAGGCGGAGATCCACGCGGCGCGAGGTCGCAAGCTGGGGGAAGGACGCCAGCAGCGGCAGCAACGCCGGCGGCACGCGGAGTGAGCAGGCGAGCTACAATGACGCTGCCAGGTGAAACGGAAGCGGACTCTGCAAGGGATGCAACCATGCCGGGGGATAGACTGGTGGGCTCATCGGGACGATGACAAACGTGGCGGGTGGCCTGTACAAATGGCCGGCGCGGGTGTTCTCATTGCGCTGAGTATGTTAGAGCGTGGTTCTGTAGGTGCGACGGTTTTTCAGCTCCGCGTATGCTGGTGACCAGCGCGGCCGCAATTATTCTACCGCCATCCGCTGCCGTGCTACGGACAAACGATTCAAGGCCTTACGCTTCTCTCGCAGCCTTTCGACGTGCTTAACAGTTTCGTTGGTAAGGTATGCAAAAAACCCCACCAAGCCCGCAAACGACAATGGTACCGCCCACATCTCAAAGCTCATTGGTACCTCCCATCATTGTTTTAGTATGAGCACGAACACGCAGCATCATCGACCACTCATTTCGATGAATGACGGGCTGTCCTCCACCCGCGCCCTGCCTCGCGGGGATAAACATCTGTGAACAGGTCGACACGTTTGCTCCTCGGACTCAAGGTTATCATTCGAGGGTAGCCCCGACGACCTAAACCAACGTTAACTGTAGTTCCGGGGGACGTATAGTACGTCTGTGCTAACCAAAATAGACGACTATCGAGTTTCTGCGCGCCTCGCTTTGGCGAAGCATGCGTGCCTACCAGTGCCAAGGCCGCCGCTGTACGATGTTCGCGCTCGGTCCTCATGGCCGGCGGGGAGGAAAGCTACGCACCGGCCACGGTACGCCACCGGCAGATAGTTGCCGATCATGAACCGTAAAGTTCGAGCCGCTGCAGATAGCCAGCGATATGAGCGGTTAACGCTAACGTGAAACGGGCACCCGTACACGCCTGCACGGGGCCCATTTCCACGGTTGGGCGACTACGCAGGCAGGTGGCTTGTTTCCTGAGGTCGGCGACAACTCGGCGTTCTTAGTTTCCGATGGGCTCGTTTAACTGTACCGAAAGTCGGCGGGAATGATCCGTGCCCGCGAGGAGCGGCAAGAAAGTCCAAGCTATACTTGAATCCAGCCGCCACTTCTGAACGCGGGCGACGCTGTTGCTTCCAAACAGGAGGCGTCATGACGATCTAAGACGCGATTGGCGCGAAGGAGCTAGGCAGTGAGGATCCCTGTTCGACGTTCGACTTTCCTGTTGGCCGCGATGGCCGCTGTGTCACTCTCCCAGATCCCGAGCGGGTCGCGGCCGGAGCCCGTCATTTCCCCGGAGATCCACTCCGATAGCCGGGTTACGTTCCGGATCAGGGCACCGAAGGCCTCCGAGGTATTGGTTTCGGCAAGCGTGGGGACGCTGAACCCCAAGCCCGCGGGCGCGACCAAGGATCAATTCGGCATGTGGAACATGCCGATGCAGAAGGACGCGAGCGGCCTTTGGACGGTGGTTATCGGTCCGCTCGAGCCGGAAGTTTACCGGTATGCGTTCTTCGTGGACGGTGTTCGTGGCATCGACGAATCGAACCCGAGCGTGCGGCCGGGCGGAGCCGTCCTCTGGAGCTATTTCGAGATCCCCGGCAACCCGCCGCGCTTCGACGAGTTGCAGGACGTCCCTCACGGCTCCGTCCAATACCGGACGTACCGCTCGACGCAGTCGAAAACCTTCCGTAACGTGGCGATATACGTTCCACCCGATTACGACCGGTATTCCAGCCGCGAGTTTCCGGTTCTTTATCTCCTGCACGGCGGCGGCGACTCCGAGGAAGGCTGGGTCCGTCTCGGCCGTGTCCCCGCGATCGAGGAGAACCTTCTGGCTCGGCACCAGACCGTGCCCATGCTGATCGTCATGCCGTACGGGGACACGGCGGGCGACGCGACCACCCTAGACTCAATCGAGGCGTTCGGCAGGGAACTGTTCGGCGATGTGTTTCCGGTCGTCGAGAAGAATTACCGGGTCGAAGCCAATCGCGAACACCGGGCCATTGCAGGACTCTCCATGGGTGGCGGCCAGTCGTTCACGTTGGGGTTGCGAAATCTGGACAAATTCGCATGGGTGGGTGAATTCAGCGCGGGCGCCTTCAGTTTGGAAGGGTTCGACCTGGAGAAGCAAGTGCCAGGATTCCTCAAAGACCCCCTTTCCGTAAATCAGGAGCTGAAGCTCCTGTTCCTCGGGTGCGGCACCGAGGATCCGCGATACCAGGCGCATTCCCGGCTGGCTGAGCTCCTGGAGAAGAACAAGATCCGCCACGAATTTCATAGCAGTCCCGGCGAACACGAATGGAAGGTCTGGCGTCATCTTCTTGCGGCCTTCATGCCGAAGCTGTTTCGCACTACGCGGTAGCGGCCCTTCTGCCGGCCCGACCGACGAAAACCCAGCAAGACCGGCGGGTGTTACAAATTCCTGCTCAGAGCCGTTTATGGAATGCACTGGAAAGACGGGGCTTCCCGGTTTTGGCTTTTTCCAGCAGGGCGACAACTGCGCCCGGCAGGCGCGAACATGGCTTCCAGAGGAAAGATTGCAGCTTGCAGGATCGAAGGGTGGCGGCTGGATGTAGACTGAAGTAGGGCCCCGGTGGCCCAAATGGAAATTCCGGTCCAGGATTGTGAAAAGCAAATCCGATAAACCGGCCGCGTTAAGGGGGTATCACGAAATGAACTCATCATCTCGCCGCAGCTTTCTGGGAGCCAGCTTGGCCCTTCCAGCTCTCGCTTCCACATCGGCCCATACCGGCGCTCCGAACCAAGCGCCCGCAAGGCCAGTCCAGGCCGCCACCTCGCCGAGGCTCACATGGGGAACTCTAGGAAAGACGGGCATGCAAGTCACCCGCCTGTCCTTCGGTTGTATGACCACGTCCGACCAGAGCGTGGTCGAACGAGCAGTCGACATGGGCATCAAGTATTTCGATACGGCCCGCGTCTACCAGGGTGGTAACAACGAACGGATGGTGGGGGCCGCGCTGAAGGGGAAACGCAACCAGGTTTTCATTTCCAGCAAGACGGGGGCCCACGACCGGAAATCGGCTATGGCCGACCTGGAAGCCAGTCTGAGGGAATTGCAGACCGACCATCTTGACGTCTGGCATCTGCATAGCCGGAGCACGCCGGACACAGTGACCGACGACGTCCTTGAGGCGCAGCTCGCCGCCAAGAAAGACGGGAAAATCCGCTTTGCCGGCGTCAGCTTCCACGGCGGCCATGCCGAAATGATCCCAGCCATGCTCAAGTTGAATCACTTCGATGTGTTCCTGATGAGCTACAACTTCACCATGGATCCGGCCATCGAGCCTTTGATCGAAACCGCCCGAAAAGCGAACATCGGCATCGTGGCCATGAAAGCTCTGGCTGGCGGCGTGAAGCCGACCCCATTTTACAAAGTCCCCTCCGAGAAGCTGAACAAGCTGAACCAGGAAGGGGCGCCGATAGCTGCGCTGAAGTGGGTGCTGAAGAATCCCAACGTCGATACGGTGATTCCCAGCATCGTGGATAACGAACAGCTCGCAGAGAATATCGCCGCGATGAGCGCTCCCTTCACCGATGCCGACAGCAAGCTGCTGGCCCTGCGTCTCGAAGAGATCAAGCCGTTCTATTGCCGGATGTGCGGGCGCTGCGATGGCCAATGCCCGCAGGGGTTGCCGGTGGCCGACATGCTGCGGTTCCTGATGTACGCCGAGGGTTACGGCCAGTTCCCGATGGCGCGCGAGCAATTCCAGGCGCTGCCCGCGCAGGTCGCCGCGGTCCGCTGCAATTCGTGCTCAAGCTGCCAGATTCAATGCCCCAACGGAGTGCAAGTTGCGAGCCGCCTCCAGCGCGCTCAGGAGTTGTTTGCCTGAGCCAGTCCGGCGTGAAGGGGACGGCGGTCTCTTCGTGAGCGAGCGCGCCCTGGTCACAGCTTGAGGTCCGGGCTGGCGACATCTGCGGTGGCGGCTGGCCGTTCCGAAAAAAGTGTCATGAAGCAGACTGGCCAGCGCTCCGGAAAGATAGTGCGCCGGTACATCAAGGATAGGTCGTTGTTTCGGGAGAATGCGGTGGCGCTGGTAGGGCTTTGACCCGCACGCCTAAGTGCCGGTTTCCTCCGGATTCGTGGCACCCGGTTCGTCAGGACCGCCAACATCGTCCCGCTGGACCCATCGGCTTTGCCGTACTTCCAACACATGTTTTGCTCCCGGCTGGATGATCTGCTGGACGCTGAGGGCAGCGTTGCCCAGGGCGTTCGGACTCGCCTTCTTGTGCATATAGAAGAGCCACCCCTTTTGTTTCCATCCAGAGAGCCAAACGATGCAGCCCGTAAACGCCGATCAGGAGACCGACAATAATTTACCAAGTCATCACAGTGCGGGTTCCTCGGGTCGCAGGGAAATCTGTCCCGGTTCATCTTATCACCCGCCAAAACGTTGGATGATGTCTCGATGCAGAAGAACAGACTGAACCGCCACATCGTCCCACGCAAAGAGGTTTTTACTGCCGGAAGTGTGGAGGGAGCTTCGCTCATGATTTGCCAGCCATGCAGGCAAGTACTACATTGGGAATGTCAAACGGCTCGGCGGAGCTTCAATCCCGGAACTTTGCGGAATGCAATCGTGGTCAAGACAAACGAGGCAAGATGGCGGTGCGAATGCTGTTGACCAACAGGCCGTCATACGCCAGGGTCACGTCCTCCCACACTATTCCGCCGGAACCCGTTGCCGGCTTGATTCTGACTATTTGGCCGTTAGTTAGTTCGATTGTGTGAGCCACGACAGGCTTCCCGTCAGGGCCTATACGGTTAAACTGAAGTGTAGCCGATTTAAAGACTTCGTTTGTGACCAAGGCTTGCAAGAGCTTAGGCGATGCCGCGTCGAGCTCTTTTCTAATCGTGATCCGGGTGTGGCTTTGCTTGCCTGCCGGCATGCCGGTCTTAGAAGCGACCTGCGTCTTAACACCACAGTCCAGTCCGATACCTTCCATACCTCGTGAATAATCTAAATCGCCCTCCCTCTTTGTGCTTGAACCCTTTACTGCGCCTTGTTTGGTTAGCAGCATGGTCAACAGAAATTTACTCTCTGTCATCGGTGCCCTCCTCTAAGTGCAATTCGCTCGGTGCGCGCAAATCCGCGTTAACCAGAACTTTCCGCTTTGAGCGGGAATTTCAATGTGATTCCCAGTTTGGTATATGATACACCAAGCCGCTAGTTTTTGATCTCCGAATTGCAGTTTTTCGTTGGGGAGCCGTCATTTTGCTCAGCCAAGCGCCAAGTTTACCCTGGCGGGAAAAGCCTAAAAACCGGTACCTGCTATATTTTTCAGTACATTTCACAAATACCCACCCGACACCCGGGCACCGGGACGACTCTCGCCTCACCTCTCCTCCGGATCCATTCCTTCCACGCTGGTGACGATCGCGCCGGCGCGGCGCAGCTTGAAGCGGCCATCGTCTCCGGCGCCGGCGATGTGGTCGGCGGCTTCCGTGTCCACCGTCATGTGCTTCCACTTTTTGGCAAGCACCTGGCGGTATAGGGCGAAGTAGCGGGCGGCGCTGGCTTCATCGTCCCATTCCACGGCATACAGCAGTACCACGCGCGCGGCTTTCTTGTTCTCGCGCAATTCAAAGTTGCATCCACGCCAGTGCGGAGCGATTTCCTGCGCCTGCGGTTTGCCCACGTATTGCTCGAGCAGAATGCCGTGTTCCAACTCGCCCAGCTCGCCGCGCACCAGGCCCTTGTAGCCGCGCGGAAGCTGCGGGTCGGGAAGGTCGGGCTCGGTGGGCTTCACGTTGGCGAAGTACTTTTCCGGATGCAGGATCTGCTGCGTGGAGACGGGGGCGTCGGTGAAGACCTCGGCGAAGCCGCGCTGGTGGTCGCGTTCCAGCACGGCGTCTTGGAAGACCATCCCCTCGAGATAGGGGAACACCAGCGAGCGCCGTAGATAGAGCGGCGCCTTTTCGAAGACCGGAAACTCGCCCGGACCGGAATCGGCTGCGCCGGCCAGGCTGGCGGCCAGCGCCTGGTTGCCCACCAGGGTTTGTCCCAGGCGCCGCGCCTTGTATTCGTACATCAGCCAGGTGGCCTGGCCTTCCATCACGGAGAGCCGGGCGGTCGAGCCGTCGTCGCTTTTGCGCCCCTGCTTGATGTAGCGCGCCAAGTGGAAATTCTGGTCCGCCAGGGCGTGTGCGAGCTCGTGCGCCAGCACGGTATCCTGCAATTCTTCGCTGGTGGAACCGGTCAGGAAAAGTCTGCGCTTGTTGTAATCGTAGAACGCGGCGGCCTGCTCGGTGAGCAGATCCACGGTGCTCGCGGCCAGGTCGAAATCCGCGGGGACAAGGCCGAACTTCTTGAGCGTCAGTTCCTCGGCGCGGATTTCCTCCGGGCTGGCCTCCTCCTTCAATCGCTGCTTGAGGAAGGTGTTGACCTGTTGCTTGTCGATAACACTGCAAGGCACTGGGCGCCGCAAGGGAAGGCCGGTGATCTCAGCGAGCTGGCGGGAGATTTCGGGAATCTGCCGGCACTGGGCCTGGTCGGGCGGAGCATCCTTCGCCAGGCCAGGCGCGGCGGGCGCGGCGAGCAGCAGCCACAACGCCGCCAGCGCCGTGGCGCAGGCGCGCCCTAAGTCCTTGATCGGCTGCGGCCTCAGCATCCTGCTCCCAGCTTAGCGCGTTACAATAGAGGGGCGGTTTTACCCACCCACAGGAGAATTTCTTTGGCAGCGGAAAAGAATTACCAGGCGGAATACCTGGGCAGCGGCACCTTCGTCATTCGCAAGCCCAAGCGGCAGAAGCACAAGACGCGTCAATCCAGGCTGCGCAACCCGGAACGTGGCTCGCGCAAATAAAGTAAGAGGGAATCCGGCCGTTGCGGGAATGGAACGCTCCGGCGGAGCGGGTAGGCCGTTTGGGAAGGCGGTTTGGAACTGCCAGGTAAGAAAGACGGGAACCGAATTCCCTCTCCCCCACACAATATCGGTGCTGCCCCGCTGGCCGGCCGCCGCTTCGCTTGTAATCAACTGATAATAGAGCAACAAGAATTACCGGCCGGCCTGTCACCGCGCTCACGCCCGGTTCGCGGCGCCGCTACTCGGTGTTGAATTGGAAGATGTCCGTGTTGGTGCGGACGGTGAGCCTGCCGCCGGGGAGCGGCTTGGCTTCGGCAAAGAAGACGGCGCCATCGGTGCTCTCGCCCGGCTCCAGGCGGGTTCGCACCAGGGCCAGCGCGCTGGCGGCTGCCGCGGCGCGCAACCGGGTCGAGCTAACTGCCAGCGCGGCTTGGCGGCGGGATTCGTAGCCGTTGGTGGACCTGAAGTGCGGGTTGCCGTAAACTCCCGCTTCGTAAGTGGTGACCAGCTTGATCACGTCGCTGCCGCTTCCCTTCTGCATCTCCATCTCGATGATGTCGTGCGCGGGCGCGCCATGCACGGCGGTGCCATCGGCATACTCGATGCTGAAGTCTTCCGGCCGGATCACATAAGGCCCGGCCGAGCCGTTCGAGACTGCCACCTGGATGATGGA
This sequence comes from Bryobacteraceae bacterium, assembly GCA_049511495.1. Taxonomy (GTDB): domain Bacteria; phylum Acidobacteriota; class Terriglobia; order Bryobacterales; family Bryobacteraceae; genus Bog-375. The sequence continues at coordinate 201,509 of JBEKXZ010000003.1, forward strand.
ATACTCGTGCAGGCGGGCGGGCAGATGGGAGAATATGATAGTCACGCCGGAACGCGTCAGGGTCTGATAGTGAAAACCGTTCGAATCGAATTGGATGACCTGCGCTGTCGCCGCGCTCGACAGCAGCATCGACAGCGCCGCACACGCCCTGAAAGCCCGCACCATAAGACCATCTTACGCCAGCGCGCATAGGCTCTCCAAGCGCCGAAGAGTGTTATGCTGCGTTCTGAAATGCTCAAAACAGAAGGTCAAACCATGATTCCAGCCGCCCCCTCCGCGTTTACTCTGTTCGTTTGCGCGGCCTTGTTCGCCGCGCCTCTGATGGCCGCTTCCAGCGCCGGCGAGAAGCGAGTCGATGACACCGAGAAACGGGTCTCCGACATCCTGAGCCGGATGACGGCCGAAGAGAAAACCGACCTCATCGGCGGGGTGGACGGTTTCTATATCCGCGCCATTCCGCGCCTCGGGCTGCCGAAGCTGAAGATGTCCGACGGCCCCATCGGCGCGCGCAACGACGGTCCGGCCACCACCATGGCGGGCGGCATCGCTTTGGCGGCGACCTGGAACACGGCGCTGGCGGAGCGAGTGGGCGGCGCCATCGGCGCCGATGCCCGCTCGCGCGGCGTTCACTTCATGCTCGGTCCGGGCGTGAACATTTACGTCGCGCCCATGAACGGCCGCAACTTCGAGTACTTCGGCGAGGACCCGTTCCTGGGCGGGCGCATCGCCGCCAGCTACATCGAGGGCATGCAGAAGCTGGGTGTATCGGCGACCATCAAGCATTTCATGGGCAACAGTTCGGAGTTCGACCGCCACAACGTGGACGCCATCATCGACGAACGCGCCTTGCGGGAGATCTACCTGCCCATCTTCGAAGCCGCCGTCAAACGCGCGCACGTTGGCGCCATAATGGATTCCTACAATTTGACCAACGGTCAGCACCTCACCCAGAACGCGCACCTCAATATCGAAATCGCCAAGCAAACCTGGGGCTTCGCCGGCGTGCTGATGTCAGACTGGGGGGCCACCTACGACGGGGTGGCGGCGGCCAATGGCGGGCTGGACCTGGAGATGCCGGCCGGCGACCACATGAACCGCGCGACCCTGCTGCCGGCCATCGAAAAGGGCCAGGTTTCGATGGCGGCGATCGACGACAAGGTGCGCCGCATCCTGCGCGTGGCCGTCCTTTTCGGCTGGCTGGACCGGGAGCAAGCGGACCTGACGATTCCGCGCTACAGCGCCGCCGGTGCACGCGTGGCGCTGCAGGCCGCGCGCGAATCCATGGTGCTGCTCAAGAACGATGGCAACCTGCTGCCCATCGACGCCGGCGCTGTCAAGAGCATCGCCCTGATCGGCCCCAACGCGTATCCGGCCGTGCCCAACGGGGGTGGCAGCGCGGGCGTGAGGCCGTTTGCCGCGGTCAGTTTCCTGGAGGGGCTGACCGATAGGCTGGGCACCAAGGTGAACGTGCTGTGGAACGCCGGCCTGCCGGATCGCAGGCAGATCGCCGGCAGCACCGATTTTACTACCGAAGCCGGCGGCGGCGAAGCGGGCCTGAAGATGGAAATCTTCCCCAACAAGGATCTCTCCGGGCCAGCGGTCAAGACACTCGTTACCCGGCACATCAACGGGGCCCCTGCCGTTTCGATGGCCGATTTGGCGAGTGGCGACGCGGACTTTGCCCCGCTGCTCCGCAATCCGCCCAGAGCTTCGTCCCTGCGCTGGAGCGGCTACTACACGGCCAAGACCGCCGGCGCCTACGAGATTTTCGCCGAATCGCCCACCGATTCCGAGGGCGGCTACCGCCTGTACCTGGACGGCAAGCCGATTCTGGATGGCTGGACGGTGCGCAAGGCGATGGTCGACCAAGCCACGCTCGATCTCACCGCCGGGCCCCACCAAGTGGTCTTCGAGAAATATCAAGGCGGCTTCAACTTTCAGCGGGACCTGGTGCGCTTGGGGCTGGCGCCGCAGGCGAGCCTGGTGGATCTCACCGCCAAGGCGCTGGCGTCGAAGGCCGGCGCGGTGGTGCTGGCAGTCGGCTTCAACGAAAGCAATGAGAGCGAAGGCGGCGACCGCACCTTCCAGTTGCCGACGGGCCAGGAAGAGCTGATCCGCGAGATCTCCGCCATCAACAAAAAGACCGTGGTTGTCATTACGGCCGGCGGCGGCGTGGACGTGCACGGCTGGCTGGATCACGTTCCCAGTGTCATCCAGGCCTGGTATCCTGGCCAGGCGGGCGGCACGGCGCTAGCGGAAATTCTGCTCGGCGATGTGAATCCCTCCGGGCGCCTGCCAATCAGCATCGAGAAGCGTTGGGAGGACAACCCGGCGCACTTGAGCTACTATCCGGATCCCGGCACCCGCCGCGTGGTGTATCGCAACGGCGTGTTCGTCGGTTATCGCGGCTACGAACACAACGGCGTGACGCCGGCATTCGCTTTCGGCTACGGCTTGTCCTACACCACCTTCCGCTACGGCAAGCTCGCCATCAAACCGGGCGCCAAGGCGGGCGCGTATCAAGTGACGTTCGAAGTAAGCAACACGGGCAAGCGCGCCGGCGCCGAGGTGGCGCAACTCTATATCGGCGACGGTCACGCCACTGTCCCGCGCCCGCCCAAAGAGCTGAAGGGCTTTGCTAAAGTCGAGCTGAAGCCGGGTGAGACAAAACCCGTGACTATCGCGCTCGAGCCCCGCGCGTTCACTTACTACGATGTGAAACACAAGTTATGGCGCGCCGATCCCGGCGAGTTCGAGGTTCTGGTAGGCCGAAGCTCAGCGGCGATTGAGTTAAGAGGGGAGATACGGTTGGCGGCGGGGCTGACGGTGGGGGAGTCGGAGTAGAGATTACGAGGCGGGTCAGGCCGTCTGCGCCGACGACTCGTTTCTGAGTGTAGCGGCTACGAAGTGCGCTTGCATTTGGGGGCCGCGGCAGACCTGCCATTGCGGAACTTCGCAGCCCGTATTGCCCCACTGCGCCCCATTTCCGCTACTATCAAGACATTCGCACCCAATTCACCGGGGGTGCGTCACACCATGAGCCAGTACGTCTTCATCCTGGGAGCGGGCGCCTCAAAGCATGCTGGGGCACCGCTAATGGCAGGTTTTCTAGACAAGTCTCGCGCCTTGTTCGCGGCGAACCGAGTCAACGAATGCTCCGATGATCTTCAACGGGTCTTCGACGCCATCTCCGAACTTCAGTCCGTGCACTCAAAATCGGAACTGGACATTGTGAACCTCGAATCGGTGTTCAGCGCCTTTGAAATGGCTGAGCTCCTGGATGTCCCGCCGGCCGGGAACCTGGTGCACTCGATGAAACGGCTTATCGCTTGGACGCTCGACGAAGCGGTTCTCTTCGAGCTAGAAGCGCATAAGGTATTCTCGACCCCGGCGTACAGGGACTTCGCCTCATTGATTTCCAGGCTCGCGAATGAGTTCGGTCCATCGCCCCGTTCCACGGTAATCACATTCAACTACGACGTGGCCGTGGATGTGGCACTGCGCAGCGCCGGTCTGAGCCTAGATTACGGCCTGAACGGCGTCGCCGGCGGCTCGCGACGGGCGGTCAATTTATTTAAGCTGCACGGATCGGTCGGCTGGCACAGATGTTCTGTCGACTCCTGTAGAAAGATTGTGGCGGAGGAGACCCTCCCTCCGTTGGTCGCCTCTCTCGGAACCACACGGTTGAAATGGAGCCAGCTAAGGGCGCTCCTCGGCGGTCAGGCGAAGTGCTGCGGACGGGCTGTTGATGAAGGAAGCGTCATCGTGCCGCCGAGTTGGAACAAGGCCGAATACCGGTCCGACCTGGACAAGGTGTGGCGCCGAGCTGCAGCCGAGCTAAAGAGCGCCACGAATATCGTCGTCTGCGGCTACTCCCTGCCGGAGACGGATTCATTTTTCCGATACCTCTACGGCCTTGGAACCGCGGGCGGCGAGCCTCTTGAAAGGTTTTGGGTGCTTGATCCGTCCATGGAGACGCACGAGAGGTTCCGCGGAATGTTGGGGCCGGGCGCGAGGGCAAGGTTCCAAGCCCACACTTTCACGTTCGAGAAGGCGGTCCAGCACATGAGTTCGGCCCTGACGTAGCTGCGCACAACCGAGAACCGGCGCCTCGGCTCGGGCCGAAGCTGCGGCGTCCAGGCCCCGGACCCGCCACGGCCGCCACACGCCCGCCCCTACTTTTCCCCCTGCTTCTTCTGCGCCTCGGTGAACATCTTCTTCATGTTGTCGATGATGCTCTGCATCTGCTGGGGATCGCGAATCACCCGATAAAATATCCCCCGCCAGTCGAACGGCACGAGGACGATGTACCGGCAGTTGGCGGGTGGAGGCGGGCCGCCCGGCGAACCCGGCGCGGGGATGCTGGCGGGAAGGCGGAACGCATACATGTTGCCGCCGGCCGGAGCCTCCAGGTGGCCAATTGGCTGCGCTTGGGCTATCTTTCCGTGCTGCGCGCGCCGGGGCTATTCGCCGATTTCGATTTTGGGGCCGGTCTCGCGCTGCACTTCCTGGACCCGCGCTGCCGTATCACGCGCCAGCGCCAGGAAAGGCTCCTGGTCGCCCGCTTCGAGCGCCACCGGCTTTCCGCTGTCGCCGCCGATGCGCACCTGCGGGTCCAGCGGCAATTCGGCCAGAAAATGCACCTGCATCTGCTCGGCCGTGCGCCGGCCGCCGCCGTGGCTGAATACGTCGATCCGCTCCCGGCAGTGCGGGCACACGAGGTAACTCATGTTCTCCACGATGCCCAGAATCGGCACCTTCACCTGGTGAAACATGTGAACGGCTTTGCGCGCATCTTCGAGCGACACGTCCGAGGGCGTGGTGACCACGATGGCGCCGGTAATCGGCGCGGTTTGAATCAGGGAAAGCTGCACGTCGCCGGTGCCCGGCGGCAGGTCGATCACCAGGTAATCCAGATCGCCCCAATCCACGCCGCGCAGGAACTGCTGGATCACCGAATGCAACATCGGCCCGCGCCAGACCAGCGGTTTGTCGCCCGGGTTGAGGAAGCCCATCGACATGAGCTTGACTCCGTATTGATCGAGCGGCTGGATGCGTTCACCGTATGCCATCGGCGTCTGGTTGATGCCCATCATCAGCGGCACGTTGGGGCCGTAAACGTCCGCATCCATCAGGCCGGCTTTGTAACCGAGCCGGCCGAGCGCCACCGCCAGGTTCACGGCCACGGTGGTCTTGCCCACTCCCCCTTTGCCGGATCCGACGGCGATCAGGCTCTTGACGCCGGAAATCGGCAACTTCGGCACTTCAGTGGCTGGCTGGGGATTCATCGCCTTCTATCGTAACAGCAGCGGTGAGAGTCGCTGAAGCGGCGCGGTCCGGATCGAACGCCAGTGCAGCTTCCAGCTCCCCGGATGGAACCCTCCGCGCTGAGAAGGTGCGCCTCCCGACTCAGTCCCCCCTGGCCATTCCGCGGCAGCCGCTCCCAGCGATCACCGCAGCAATAAAATATATCATTCCTTTTATTTCAATCATTTAGGTATTAGAATTTGCGCGATCCGAGTCGCGTGGGAATAGGCTTGAGTCGGAAGGGCCGCTCCAAGAGATGCGGCCTTTCTCAACAACCTAATGGGCGATCCGATTATCATTGTCTATTCGCTTGTGCTTGCTTTAGCGGCTCTGCTTCAGTAGCCGCTTTTCGGCGTTGACCACAAACGCGATTTACGTCAAAAAAACCCCCATTTGTGGGGGAGCCAATCTCCAAGAAAAACTGGATACTAATCTTTGGGAATATTCTACTGGAATATTCCCAAAGATTTTTCCAGGGGTCAGTACCACCTTATTGGACTGGAGCCATTTTTCTACGATTGGAGTGGTTCTTTCTTGAGAAAGGCCGGGGTCTGGGTGTTCGGCTTGTTGGTGCTGATCGCCGTATCGGCGACAGCATACGTCCCCCGATTCTTCGGACGGACGCGGGCCTCTCAAACAACGGGCATCGCCGCTGCATCGCCGTTTGCGGCGGAACTGCGCAAAGGCGACGCGCTGTTCGCGCAAGCTCAGTATATACGAGCTGCTGAAATTTTCGACCGGCTTTCGCGCGCCGCCCAAGCCGCGCACGACTACAGCATGGCCGTTCGTGCCGGCGCCAATGCCGGCGCCTGCCATTTCGCGCTCCATCAATACCAGCCAGCCCTCGAGTCGTTCCTGCGCGCGCGTCGCGTCCTGGAATCGTTAGGAGATGCCAACAACGCGGCTGTGGCGGACGCCAACATCGCCTCTCTGTATGACCAAATGGGAGATACGGATTCCGGTATCCGGTGGCTGGATGCCGGCATTCAGCGCCTTTCCGGCGACGGCCGCCGTCTCCATCTTGCCGAGATGCTGATTCAACGCGGCGATATATGCGCGCAGAGCGGCCAGATGGCGGAAGCAGTGTCTTCGTACCGGGAGGGAATCGAAGCCGCCGCGGCCGCCGGCGACTGGAAACTGTACGCCAACGGCTGCAATAGCTTGGGGGAAGCGTATTTTATTCATCGGGACTATGCAGCCGCCGAACCCGCGCTCCTCGAGGCCTACCGGGTTGGCAAGCTCCGTCACCTTCCGATGGACAGTTCCTACCGTATCCTGGGACGGTTGCGGCTGGCGCAAGGGGATCTGGTTTCGGCGTCGGCGCTGCTGGATCGCGCAGTCGAGTTGGCGTCCCTGCCCACCGCCATTACGCCAATCTGGAAGATCTATCACGCGCGGGGCCTGGTCCGCGAGGCGCAAGGGCGGATGCCGGAGGCGCTGGACGATCTGGGCAACGCGCTTCGTCTGGCCCGAGCCTTTCGCGCGTTGGCGCCCGGCGCCGAAACCGCCCGCATCGGCGCGGAGAGCAAACTGGACGAGGTTTATGCGGCGTTCATCGACGTGGGCAATCGGCTGTACGAGCGGACGCGCGCTCCCCGCCTGGCCAGCGAGACCTTTCGGGCCGCGGAAGAAAACCGCGCCGCCAGCCTGCGCGCCCAGGTGTCCGGCGGCGGGCTCTCCGGCGATTTGCCTCCTTCCTATTGGGAAGCCGTCGAGCGGTTGCGCCGCGCCGAGGCAGCGGCGCTCGAATCCCCGGACGCCCGGCGCCGCCGGCAGGTCGAAGACTGCCGCGCCGAGCTTACCCGCATCGAGGCCTCCACTGCGGCCCCGCCCGAACCTTCAGCCGAAGACCTGCTGGCCCGCATTTCCGCCACTCTGCCTGCCGATGCGGTGTTCTTCAGTTTCCGCCTGGGTGAGTCCGCCTCCTGGTTATGGGCTGTGGACCGGGACGGAATGGTCCTTTACCGGCTGCCGCCACAAGATGAGTTGCAGCGGAAAACCGCCGCCGCTCTGGAGCCGATACGCCAGGACAAGCCCGGCGGCGAGGCAGCCTCCGCCGGCCTCTATGACGGCCTGTTCGGCGGCGTGGCCCCGCGTTTCCTCGGCAAGGCACGGTGGATACTCTCGCTCGACAAGAGTCTGTTTGACGTTCCTTTTGCCGCCCTGGTGGAACGGGTTTCCGGACGGCCTGCCTACGTGGCCGAGCGACACGTGATTCAAATCACACCCGGCGCCGGGTATTGGGTGGACGCCATGGCGCGGCGCGGCAGCGCGTCCTCGAGCGGCCGGTTCCTGGGCATCGGGGACCCGATATACAATGCCGCCGATTCCCGCTTGCCCTCGCGCAGCGCGGGGCGTTTCCGCTGGGCTCGGTGGCTGCGGCCGAACGTGGTTTCGGCCGCCACACCAGCCACCCTTTCTCTTCCCAGGCTGCCAGCCAGCGCGGGCGAACTGGATTCCTGCGCCCGCGCCTGGGGCGGACCTTCTACCTTGCTCGAAGGCGCCTGGGCGGCGCGCGCGGAACTCGCCGCCGCGCTGAATCGCGATCCCGAGATCATTCACTTCGCAACCCACTTTCTGGAATCCTCGGCGCCGCAGAGAGAGCGGGCCGGCGCTGCCGGCGGCGCTTACGGCTTGATTGCGCTGAGCCTTGACGGCCAGGGGGAGACCGAGTTGTTGACACCCATCGAGATTGCCCATTGGAGGACGCGGGCGGAGTTGGTTGTGTTGAGCGGCTGCCACTCGGATGCCGGGCGTGTATTGCCCGGGGCCGGACTGCTCGGCCTCACCCGCGCCTGGCTCACCGCCGGCGCCCGCAGCGTGGCAGGCAGCCGTTGGGACACGCCCGACGAGAGCGGCGCCCTGTTCGCCGCTTTGTATCGAGAATTGCGATCGCAACCAACGCCCGACCCGGCGTTGGCGCTGGCTTCAGCCCAGCGGGAAATGATTCGCTCCGGCGGTTGGCGGGCTCGTCCGCGCTACTGGGGAGCGTACTTTATGGTGGGAAATGAGTGAAGCTACGGTCCTGACCGTTAGTGTCCAGCCCATGAGCGACTCCCCGCAGAGTACTGCGGTGAACGACCTTGCGCAGCACGCCTGGTCGCCTCTGGTGGAACGTATTCGCGCCGGTGATCCGGCCGCCATGGAAGAGCTGTATGGCCTGTTTTCCAAAGGCATCCGCTTCTTTCTCTGCCGGCAACTCGGCCCGCAGGATCTCGACGATAGGGTGCACGACGTTTTCCTCACGATCACGCAGGCCATCCGGAGCGGAGAACTGCGCGAGCCCGAACGCCTGATGGGCTACGTGCGCACCGTGGTCCGCCGTCACGTGGCGGCCCGCATTGACGCCAATGTGCACGCGCGCCGCCGCCAGACCAGCTTGGAAGATGGCATCGTGCTGCGCGATCATTCACCGGATCCCGAGCGCCTGGCCATCCGCAGCGAAAATGTTGAGGTTGCTTTGCGCATCCTCAACAGCATCGCCAGGCGCGACCGCGAGGTGCTGGTTCGCTTCTATCTCGACGAACAGCCCGCCGAACAGATCTGCCGTGAGATGAATCTGACCGAAACCCAGTTCCGACTCATCAAGTCCCGCGCCAAAGCGCGCTTCGGCGAACTGGGCAAGGCGCGCCTTTCGCGGAGGGTGGGTTTTGCCGCTAGATTTAGATAACGTCCTGGGCTAATAACTTTTTGTGTTGATTTTTGAGAATTCTGCAATCAGTCTCACACTTACTACCGTGAGGAGGCCGGAGATATGCCGCGGATGGCGGATCACCTGACAGAAGAGGACCTAGAGCAGTATTGCCTGGGCGGTCTCACTGAAGTCCGGCGCGCCCCCCTGGAAGAGCATCTTTTGTTGTGTGAAACCTGTCGCGACCGTTTGACGGAATCTGACAGCTTCGTCACCGCCATGCGTCAGGCGAGCCGCCAGCGGTCCGAGGAGCATATGGAAGAGCGTGCGGTCGCGATCGTTGCTAGCCGCCCGTGGAGAGAGTCGTGGCCCGGCCAACTGGCTCCGATGTTGATCGCGGCGCTGCTGGTGGTTTGCGCCGCGGTGTGGTCCGGCCGCCAATCCAGCATGTCGGCGCCACTACCTTTTGCCGTCGAGTTGACGGCCGTGCGCGGAGCCGCGCCGGCGCCAGCGCCCGCCGGCCGCCCCCTGCTGCTCGAACTCGATCTGACCGGCTTGAGCGATGGGCGGCCCTTCGCCGGCGAAGTAGTGGATGCCTCGGGGAGCCGCGTTGCGGAGTTTCCGGTTGGCGCAACGGCGCTGCTGAAGGCGCTGCTTCCCGGCGGCTATTTCGTGCGCATCCACAAATCCTCCGGAGAACTGCTGCGCGAGTACGCGCTCACGGTCAAGCGGTAACCGCGTTTGTATTCCAGGCAACGCGGGTCCACCACACAAAAGCTGGTCTGATGTTCCAACGTTATCCGAGACCCCGCCATTTCCCTGCTGGCACTCCCGCCAGAAAGCGTCCCAGCGCGCGGTAGAATACACACATGAAGCGTTCCGGCGCGACCACTGCGGCTAGCCTCGAACGCTTTTTCCAGATTTCGTTGCTGGCGCTGGTCGCTGGCGGCGCCTTCTCGGCCGCGGTTTGCGGATGGTGGGACGCGCCTACACTGGCGCTTACTGCCATCGCCCTGGCGTGGCGCGGAGCGCGACTGGCTGGCGCCGGGCCGACCCCGCCGCCGTTCGCGGTAGCCGCCATCGCGCTCGCCTGGTGCGGCTATTCTCTCGTCCATGCCTGGAACTCGCCGCCCGGTTTGCCGTTGGTCTATTTCTGGGCTGCCGCCATGCTGCTGGTCCATAGAACCCGTCGCGATAATCTCCTGGTGGCCCTGCTCTGCTTCGCCGCGCTGCTGGCCGAGGCTCTGGATTCCACCGGCCCCGGCTTCTTCCTGGCGTTGGCGTGCTTCGTCCCCTGCGCCGTGGCCGCGCTCACCGCCGCTGAGATCCTCCGCTCGCTCGAAGGCACCGCTGCCCAGGCGCCCGCTCGCCGCCTGGCGCCCCGCCTGGTTCTACTCGCATGTGTGGCCGCGGCGTCGATACTGCTGCTGGCGGCCGGCCTGTTTTTCCTGCTTCCGCGCACGATCGACCGGGCCCATCAGTGGCAGGCTCTTCACCGCCTCCATCTGGCGGGCTTTTCCACCCGCGTCACCCTGCGCGAAATCGGCGAGCTGAAAACCAGCTCGCGGCCCGTCATGCACATCACCATTTTCAGCCCGCAGCCGGTGAGCGGTCTGAAATGGCGCGGGGGCCTGCTGACAACCTTCAACGGCAGACAGTGGACCAATTCCGAGCCAGCGCTGCAGCTCCCGCCCACAGCCGCCGGCCACTTCGCCCTGGTTCCCTCTGCCGAGCGCCAGCCGGGCGCGCACATCTCCTATGATGTGGAACTCGAACCCGCCGATTCCGCAGCACTATTCTTCGCCGGCACACCGGAAAGCCTAGATCTTCGCGACCTGGCCGTGCTGCGCGGACCCAGCGGTCTGCCCCGCCTGGCACACCGTCCGCCAGCGGTTTTCCGGTATTCGGCATACAGCCGCCTGCAAGAACCGCCGGAGCAATCGCCCGCCGCCTATCCCGCTCCGGCGATCGATCCCGATGAGGCCGCCCGCGACCTCCAGTTGCCCGCTTCGCTTGACCCCCGCATTCGGGAACTGGCGCGCTTTTGGGCCGACGGCGCTTCGAGCGACCTCGCCCGCGCCCGCGCCATCGAAACCCACCTGCACACCGGTTACGGTTACACACTCGAGCTGCCGCCCGCAGCCACCGCGGACCCACTCGCGAATTTTCTGTTCGTCCGCCGCCGCGGCCACTGCGAGTACTTCGCTTCGGCCATGACGGTGATGCTGCGCACCCTGGGCGTGCCGGCGCGCCTGGCCACTGGTTTCGAGAGCGGCGTCTACAACCCCCTCACGGACGAGTGGCTGATGCGCGCCTCGGACGCGCACGCCTGGGTCGAAGCATGGCTCGCCGGGCGCGGCTGGACCACTTTCGACCCCACCCCGCCCGATCCTGACCGTTCCGCGACATCCGCTCTCGCTGGCTTCCCGCTGTATCTCGATGCCGCCCGCACCTTCTGGAGCCGCTGGGTAGTCGACTTCGATCCCAGCCGCCAGGGCGCCCTCGCCGACCGGTTTGACGAAGCCGCGCGCCTGGTTGGCATCCGCTGGTTCGATTCCCTCTGGGACACCGGCAACACCTGGGAGCACCGCGCCACGGGTTGGCTGCGCCGCTCCGGTCTTTGGCTGGCCGCGGCGATCCTGCTTGCCGTTGGTCTCCGGATGTTCGGCCCGCGCTCGATCCGCGCCGTCCGCCTCCGCCTGCGCGTCCAACGCGCCCGCCGCAGCTCCGCTACGGCTGCCGATGCGACTCTGCTTTACCAGCGCATGCTGGCCATGATGGAGCGCCGCGGCTACCACAAGCCGCCGTGGTTCACCCCCGCCGAGTTCGCCGCTTCGATTCCCGCCGGCCCCCTCGCCGCCGCGGTCGCCGAATTCACCACCACCTACAACGCCCTCCGCTTCGGCCGCCGCATCCCCGACCGCCCGCGCATCTCCACCCTGCTCGAAGAAGTAGGCCAGCGATAGGCGCAGCACGACTTTTCGTCCACTGCCGGGTTCATGAAAGAGCAGGCTCGGCAAAACGTCATTACTTCAAAAAGTCCGAGTCGGCATATAATTCACCCGTTGGGAGGGAACCAAACGAATGAAGCGACGCACTGCTTCGCTGTTTTCCATGTCTTGCCTGCTGGCAGCGCCGTTGCTGGCGCAAACCACCATCGGAGGCGGGACTTGCAGCTCCGCATCCTTGAGCGGAGTTTATGCGGTCTCCATAACCGCGAGGCAGGTCACTGCTTCGGGGACTTTCACTGGCGTCTTCCAGTCGAACGGATGGGCGGACTTTGACGGGCTGAGCGCGGTCACCATCAGTTTGGTGGCGGACACCGGCCAAGCAGTCGCGACGCCCGTGACGTGGTCGGGGACCTATAGCGTTCAAGCCAATTGCGCCGCCGTCATCAACATCGCCACGGGAGGCAGCGCCACGTTGAATCTGGCGGTCTACGACCAGGGCAAAGACTTCGCGTTGAGCGGCAGCGATACCAACTACACTTACTCCGGCAATGGAAACACCCAGCCGGCGGGTTGTTCCGCAAGCACGTTCTCCGGCGTATACACCTTCACCGGCACCGGATTCGCGCTGACCGGCAGCGCTCCAAGCGGCATCGAAAATGGGACTGGATTGCTGCAGTTCGACGGAGTGAGCAGTGTGACGGTCAACCTGACGATGTCGGCAACCGGCGCAGTGCCCAGCGCGCTCACCCTCACGGGATCGTATTCGATATCTTCTAACTGCCTGGGGTCCGCCACACTCACCGATGCGAGCGCCAACTCCTACGTGATGAGCTTCAGCATATACAACAGTTCGGTGGCCAATGCGTCCTCCTATGTGGGATTGGCGCAGAGCTCGAAGTTCCTGGTCACCGGCAATGCACACGCCGTGTACGGACAGCCGGCGGCGAGCGCAGCGGCTCAGCGTCCAGGGAACGGGCCGGCGCTAGGCATGGTCGTGAAGCCGCTGTCCGGCTCTGCCGGCCGGGGAGGACGAGCATGAAATACGCACGCAGCGCCTATCTGTTTTCCTTTTGCTGCCTGCTGGCGGCGCCCGCGCTGGCGCAGAACCAGATTGGCGGCGGGAGTTGCAACTCTTCGAGCCTGAGTGGAACGTACTCGCTCACCCTCAGCGGTCGCGGGCTCTCGGCTGCCGGAGGCTTCACAGGTACATATCAGGCCAACGGCACGGCTACGTTCGATGGCCAGAGCGCCGTTGTCTTCAGTGGGATTGTCAATACTAATCAAGCTGCCGGCACGGCTTTCAGTTACGCCGGGAGCTACGCTATTCCGTCCAATTGCTACGGCACAATTACCTTTGTTACTGGAAGCACGGCCACATTTACCCTGGTGGTTTGGGGCGGCAGCGATTTTGCTATTACCGGCTCGGACGCCACCTACGTCTATTCCGGCAGTGGCAACAACGTTTGGCCGGTGGCCTGCGCCAACACCACGTTGTCCGGCGCGTACACTTTCACCGCAAGCGGGACCACCTTGTCTGGGACTACGCAGACCGGCTCAGCCGACGAGGCCGGGGTGTTTCAGTTCGACGGCCAGGGCAAAGTCACCGCCAGTTACACGGAATCGTCAGGCGGAACAGCGACCGCTGCGATCACGGCCACCGGGACGTATTCGGTCACTTCCGCCTGCCTGGCATCGGCTACGCTGGTCGATTCGAACGGCAAGACCAACACGCTGAACTTCATCGTCACAGGCGATTACGGCGCCGGCGCCAGTCTCATCGACGCTAACCCACAGTTTATCCGCAACGGATCCGCACATGCGGCGTTTCTGAATCCGACCGAATCCATCGGGAATGTCTTCAGCTATGTCGTGAACGCGACGACGCCCGGAAGCGATTTTGTGCTGTTCGGAACCGGCCTAGCCACCAAGGAGGTCACGGCGGCCACCCCTACCCTTCCGACCATGCTGGCTGATACCAAAGTGACGGTGAACGGGGAGCCGGCGCCTTTGTACTACGTGTCTGCCACCCAGATCGACGCACAGATGCCCTGGGATATTCCGGGTGGTACGCTGGCATCCGTGGTGGTTCAAAACGGGACTGCGACGAGCAACGCCGCGGCGGTTTATGTTCCCGCCACGGGGACGCCGGGGATCGGCTTCTACAACAGCAATCGTGCGGACGTGACGAATTCGGATGGCAGCGTGAATTCCGCTACGGTGCCCGCCAAGGTCGGAGATGAGGTGGTGGCGTGGTTCACCGGCGGCGGCCCGGTTCAGGCCGCTGGTCCGCTGGTAACCGGCTCTCCCGCGCCCGCGGGACTCTCCCGCATAACCGGAAACTATTCCGTGACCGTCGGCGGCATTCCGGCCAACGTCATTTACATCGGCCTGGCGCCGGAGTCCGTTGGAGAATATCAGGTGAACTTTAACGTTCCGCAACTCGCCAAGGGCACTTATGCGGTGCAAATCACCATCGATGGCGTGGCGTCTAACAAGCCCGTAATGACGGTCGGGAATTAGCGCGCCGTGGAACGGCGGCGAGGCCGTCTCCGGCGCTAATCCTCGCCGGAGACGGTTGCCGCCGCAGTGGAGCGGTGATCGCGGCAGATGCCTCGCTTCGATGAGCGGATAAACTCGACCAGGTGGAGCGCTTCCGGCGTTGCCAGAGCCTCGATCTGCTCCAGCGCCTCCTTCCGTGGCAGCGCCGAGCGATACAGCAGACGGTAGGCCTGCTTCAAGACTGAGACCGTCTCGCGCGAAGCGCCGCTGCGGCGGAGTCCCACCAGGTTCAAGCCGTGCGCCGCGGCGTCGAACTCGGAGACCAGAAAGTAGGGCGGCACATCCTGCGCCACTCGCGTGTTGGCCGCCACCATGCAGAACCGCCCGACCTTGGAGAACTGATGCACGCCGACGCCGGCCGAGAGAAACGCGTTGTCTTCAATCTCCGCGTAGCCGCCCAGGCTGGTGCTGGGGCCGATGGTGATGTTGCTGCCTAGCTGGCAATCGTGGGCGATGTGTACGCTGCTCATCACGTAGTTGCCGTCGCCGAGCGCGGTGACCGCTCCAGGCTTGGTGCCGCGCGAGATGTTGACGTACTCGCGCAACACGTTGTGATTGCCCACCCGCAGGCAGCTCACGTTCTCCTCGCGAAACTGCTTGTCCATCGGGTCCGTGCCGAGCTGCGCGCCGGAGTAAACATGATTGCCTTCGCCGAGCGTCGTGTAACGCTTCACGATCGCGAATGGGTCCAGCCGGTTGTGGGGCCCGATCTCCACTTCGTCTTCGACGATGCAATACGCGCCGATCACCGCGGTTGGATGAACGCGCGCTCCGGGATGTACGGTTGCCGTGACAGCGATGGTGGGCCCACACGTATTTGGTTCCATGGTTTCTCCCGGCGGCGCGCAAGCGCAACCCTCGCCAGGTCCATTTGCCCATAGAAGATCGCGAGCGCGACAGGCTGATTCTAACGCAAATCACCGGAGAACCGGCCTCTACCAAATCAACGTGCAAATCCCCGCAGGCGCGCTACTCGGCGTGCGGAATCTTCAGCTCTTGGCCGGCGCTGCCATTTGCAACGCGGTCACCGTCGTTGTCCAGTGAGCACGCAAAGAGCTGTGCGGGTTCACGAGGTCCTGCGGGTGTCGGGGGCGATGCCCATTTTGTCGATTTCGTTGAAATAGACTTTGCGGCCCTCGTCCATCGCCTGGTTGGATAAAATCACGGCGACTGCGTCGGCCAGACCGATTTCCAGATCGGCCCTGGGACGGCCGCCGTCGCGGCAATTCCGGAAGAAGCTCTCCAGCTCCACGTCCACCGGGTTGCGCGATTCTTCCTGCACGAAAACGCCCTTCGAATACAACCAGCGGCGGGCGTACTTGACTTCGCGCCCGAGGAAGCTCTCCCTGCCGTCGAAGGCCAGGTCGCCGGTCATCAGCGGAATCGGGCCGTTGGCGCCGCCGGAAGCGACCATGGTGGCGCCGGCCACGAAGGGCTGCTGCTTCTCATTGGCCTTGGCGACGGTCGAGGCCTTGGGCGGCTCGCGATACCACCAAGCCACCGGCATGTGCACATCGTCGCCCACGGTGATCTCAATCGTGCCCTCGGTGCCCATGACGATCTCGGCCATCTCCGGCCGCGTGCCGTTGAAGCAGGGCAGAAACTGGTTGGTGCTGATCGAGGAATAGGTCAGCTTCTGGCCGTTGGGATAGCGGTAGATCAACTGGATGTTGTCGTAAACGTCGCGGCCATCCTTGAGCGTGTCCAGGCTGCCCAGGCCCATCACGAATTCGGGCGTGGAGCCGAGCATCCAATCGGCGACATCCACCTGGTGCGAAGTCAGCTCGGCGGGCAGGCCGCCGGAAAACTGCCGGTACAAGCGCCAGTTGTATACGTTGGAAGGGCCGCCCGGCTTCATCGTCCACAGCGTGCTGGGCTTGTTGATCATGTTGCGATGCCACTGCGCGTGGATATGATGCACGTTGCCCAGGATGCCCTTGTCCACCATGTCCTTCACCATCTGGTAGAACTGGCTGTAACGCCGCTGCAGACCGGTCTGCATGACCTGCTTCGGCCGCGAGTTCGAGAGCGCGCGCAGCGCGTGCACCTCATCCGGTTTGAACACCAGGCACTTCTCGCAGAAGACGTGCCGGCCGCTCAACAGCGCGTCCCTGGTCAGCGGGTAGTGCACGTAGAGAGGGGTGATGACGAAGACCGCGTCGAGATCCTTGCGGTCCAGCAGCTCGCGGTAATCCTTGTAGGTCTTCGGATGGTTGCCAATGGTCTCGACGCCGTGGTCGAGCGCGGTCTGCTGCAAGTCGCACAGCGCCATGCAGCGGCCGGAGGAAATGTTTTTGAGGTGCTTGAGCAGGTAGCTGCCGCGGCTGCCGGTGCCGATCATGCCGTATTGCACCTGGTCGTTGGCGGCTTTCACCGTTTGGATCGCCGGAGCGCCTTCAATTGCGGCGGCCACAGCGGCGACGGCGCCGGCGGTTTTCAAAAGATCGCGGCGCGACAGGTCTGTCTCCTGAGACATCGGGAACCTCGTGGGGAGTGATTTCGGTTTGATTGTAGCATGGAGAAAAGGAGGGCCGTTTGCGGGTTCTGATTCTTGGCGGTACCGGCCTCACCGGCCCGCACATTGTGCGTGGGCTGACCGAACTGGGACACCAGGTCACCGTATTCCACCGCGGCCGCACCAAAGCCGATCTGCCGGCCGGCGTGCGTGAGATGCGCGGCGAAACCGCCGATCCGACTCCCGGGTTGCGCCGCGTCCAGCCGGATGTGGCGATCCATATGTGGGCGCTCACGGAGAACGACGCCAACAGGTTCCTGGATGTGTTCCGCGGCCACGCCGGCCGCGCGGTGGTGATCTCCAGTTGCGAAGTCTATCGCGCTTACGGGAAACTGCACCTGGCGGAAACCGGGCCGCCGGATCCGATTCCGCTAGATGAAAACGCGCCGCTGCGCGAATCGCGGTTTCTATATCGCGAACGAAAGGACCTTGGCGTCGACACCACCTTTTACGATAAGGTCCTAGTGGAGCAGGCGCTGCGGGCGCGGAGCGATTTGCCGGTGACGATTCTCCGCTACCCGGGCGTCTACGGCCCCTGCGATCCGTATCGCCGCTTCCAGGCGTGGCTCGACCAGATGGATGTGAGCGACGAGATCCGCATCGCGGAAGACTACGCGAGGTGGCGCTGGACCAGCGGGTACGTGGAAGACGTGGCCACCGCCGCCGTGCTGGCCGCGACTCAGGACCGCGCCGCCGGCCGCATCTATAACGTTGGCGCAAGGAACGCGGCTACGACGGCCGAGACCATCGAGCAACTGGGACGCGCCGCCGGATGGCAGGGGCGGGTTGTGGCCGTGCCGCCCTCGGAGATCCCGCCGGACCAGCGCTCGCCGCATCCGCACGATTTCTCGCACCACCTGGCGATCGATACCAGCCGCATTCGTGCCGAGTTGGGCTACTGCGAGATCGTCCCGCACGAAGAGGGCCTGCGCCGCACGATCGAGTGGGAGCGCGCGCAGCCCTCCGCGTCCCAATAAAAAAGGCCGGTGGCCTGAACTGCGCCACCGGCCCCTCCTCCGAGAGCTGGAATTGTCTGCCGTTACCGGCGCCAATGGCCGGCGTAATAGCGGCCACCGAAATACCGCGGGCCAACCCAAGCCGCGCCCGCAAAGGGACGGCGAGCCCAGTAACCGGCGTGGCCTCCCCAGCCGCCGATCCACACGTAGCCGGGACCCGGTATGGGCGGCGCGTAGTAAGCTGGCGCCATCGGGACCGGCGCGGCGTAGGCAACCACCGGCGCGGGAACGTAGGCGGGGTAGGGGTACACGGGGTGGTAGCCGAACCCGAAGCCGAAGAACACGCGCGGCGCGGCAAACGCGCTGGCACCGGCCAAAAGCAACACGGCAAGCAATTTCGTTTTCATAACTCCTCCTTGGATTCCCTTTGTTCCGCCGCCCTCTTGAAGCGGCTCACGCCCTGGTAGTTGCAAACCGCATGCCACACGCAACTCATTGAAACATCAGGGCTCGGCTGCGTTTGCGGTGGCCGTCCTGCACCGCCGCGGTGGTTTTCGGCCAGCGGGCAAGACGATCCCGTAGTGGTTTTTACACGCGTGTTTCACGGGACACGCCGACTTGGCGGCCAAGTATTGATTTTTCAGTTACTTAGCCATTGGCCTGCGGGCTGCACCCTGAGCGCGCGTACGGAGGACGCAGAAGATGTTCAAGACCGAAGAGCAGATTAGGAAGTTGGCGACGCTGACCGGCGTGCTGCTGATGGTCGCGGCGGAAGCGCTGGCTCAGGAGAAGCAGCAGCCGGCGCGGCGCATCATTATTAGCATTCCGGACCGCAAGCTGGCGGTGATGGAAGCGGGGCGCGTACTGCGCGTTTTCCCGACCGCGGTGGGCGCACCGAAAAGCCCCAGCCCAGCCGGCACTTTCAAAATTGTCGAGCGCATCCCCGATCCCACCTGGTACACCAAAGGCCGCATTGTTCCTCCCGGCAAATCCAACCCGCTGGGCACGCGGTGGCTCGGCTTGAGCGCCAAGGGATACGGCATTCACGGCACCAACAACCCCGCTTCCGTCGGCCACAACGCATCGCATGGCTGCATACGCATGCGCAACCACGACGTGGAGCAATTGTTCGAGATGGTTTCGGTGGGCGATGCGGTGGAGTTGTACGACCAGGCCACGCCGGAGACCGCACAGATCTTCGCGGCTGCGGCTGCGGCTGCGGGCGGCGGGACGCTGTAGAGCAGGAAGGAATCGCGGAGCGCAACCATGGAAAACTTTCTTGGATGTATCGTGATGGCGGCGGTCACGCTGCCGCTCTCGTTCTTCGTGGCGCGGGGCTGCCTGCGCGCGGTCATCCGCGTTCTCGACGGGAGCCGGAATCGCGATGTGTTATGATCGCAGCCGTGAATGGGAGGCGCGCGGCCTGGGCCGCGCTTCTGCTGTGGTGCGCGCCGCTGGCCAGTGCCGCAGATAACCTCGACGGCGCGGTGCGCGAACTTGCCGCCAAGACGGCGCTGCTGGCGGGCGCGGGCGCGCCGGTCTCGATCGCCTGCCGTAACGCGTCCTCGCTCGATTCGGCCGACGTGGCGCGCCTGCGTACGGCGTTTGAGAAGCTGCTGCAACAAGCGGGCGGGCACGCGGGACAAGGTGCGGCGGCGGTGGATGTGTCGCTCACACTCTCCGAAAACGCAACCGACTATCTGCTGGTGGAAGAAGCGCGCAAAGGCGACGAGCGCACGGTGTGGATCGCCGCCTGGAAGCGCGCCGCCGGGGGACAACCGCCGGTGGCCGGCGTGGGCCTGGAGAAGAAGCTGGCCTGGGAGCAGGAGGAGCAGATTCTGGATCTGGCGATCGCGGGCGACGCCATGCTGGTGCTGGCGCCCTCCCGGATCACGCTGCTGGCGCGCCGCGAGGATCGTTGGGAGCAGCGTCAAACCGTGCGTCTGACGCCGCCTGCCCCGTGGCCGCGCGACCTGCGCGGCCGTCTGCGCCTGAGCGCGCCGCGCTTTCAGGCGTTTCTTCCCGGTTTCGCCTGCCAGGGCGCCACGGAGCCGGAGTTGAGCCTGGACTGCCAGCCGGGCGATCAGCCGTGGATGCTCGCTTCCGGCAGCCGCGCGCTGCTGGCCGCCAATTTCGCGCCGGGGCGCAATTATTTCGATGGGCGCGTGGTGACGCAAACGGGCGCTGCGCGCTCCGCGCCGCCGTTCTTCTCCGCCGCTGCGGTCGAGGATCGAGCCTCCACGTACTGGCTGCTGGCCCTGGCGGACGGCCGCGCGGAACTGTTCGACAGCAACTTCAATGCGCTGGCGCCGATACCCTCCTGGGGCAGCGATCTGGCCGGCATCGACGGACGATGCGGCGCAGCCACCCAGGTGCTCGCCACGCGTGCCGGCGACGCCGACGAGCCCGACGCCATTCAATCCTGGGCGGTGACGGACCGCACGGCCGGCCCGCTCACGGCGCCGATCCTGTTCCCCGGTCCGGTGACCGCGCTGTGGACCGCCGGCCCCGATTCGGCCCTGGCCGTCGCCCGCAACCTGGCCAGCGGCAGATACGAAGCTTATGTGGTTACGCTGGCCTGCGGATCGTAAAGGGATGCTGAAGAACACGACGGTATCCGCAGATGCGCAGATGACCTCCGAAAAGAGAGCGGCTGCCCTTGTTAGTCGAGCTACTGCTTTCACCACGAGGCAAGGTGCCTTCTTGTGGGGCAGGATGACATCCTGCGCGGCGATTGACAATCGCCGCGCGTGCCGATTGTCAATCGGCACGCAGCTTGGCAAGCTGCCCCACAAAGCTGCGCGTCGGTCACGGACCTGCCGGATTGGGGAGCGGACGGCAAGCCCCTCTCCATTGGCTGCCGCCGTTTGCCTCTTTCTCATCTCGTCCTCTCTCTCCGCCGCCACGCGCCCGCGCTACGGCGGAACGTTGCGGGTGGAGATTCACGCATCCATCGAGACCGCCGATCCGCCGCAGCTCGGGCCGGGAATGCCGGATCTGGCACCTGCGTTTTCCATCACGCGCTGGGAAGCGGGCCGGCGCGCGGCCTTCGCCGCGGATGAGAAGGCGCCCGGCGGGCGGCCGTTTCTGGACACGGTGGAGGTGGAACTGGCGCGTCCGCCGCGCGACCAGGCTATCGATCTTGACGTCGGCAAAGCCGAGATGATCGAAATCCCTCCTAGCGAAGCCAGGCGCCAGCCCGCCGGCCGCCGCACGTGGGTCTCGCAACCGGTGCGCGTGGTGCTGCTCGATTTCGGCGCGCGTGTGGACGACCCGCGCGCGCGGGAAGCTCTGGCGCTGGCGGTGGACCGTACGGCCATTTTCAATGTGCTGCTGCAACGGCAGGGCGAGATTTCGGGCGCGCTGCTGCCGCAATGGCTCTCCGGCTACGCGTTTGTGTTCAACGCGGCTTCCGATGCCGCCAAAGCGCGCAGCCTGGCCGCAGCCGTCCCGGCGCCAGCGCGCAGCTTCAGCATCGGCGTGGAAGATGCTGCGCTGCGGCCGATCGCGGAGCGGATCGCGCTCAACGCACGCGATGCCGGACTGGCGGTCTCGTTGGTTCCCCAGGCCGGCGCCGCCGATGTGCGCCTGCTGGAGGTGCGCATCGCCACGGCCGATCCGCCGCGCGCGCTGGCCGCGATCGCCGCCGCGCTGGGCCTGCCGGCGCCGGTACGCATCGATTCGCCCGACGCGCTCTACAACGCCGAGCGCAGCCTCCTCGACGGGTTCCGCGTGGTGCCGCTGTTTCACCTGGCGGATGTCTACGGAGTGGCGGCGCGCGTCAAGGGCGGACCGGGCATATCGCCGCTGGGCGAGTGGCGCCTGGAAAACGTGTGGTTGGAAGGCGGCCGGCCGTGACGTTCCGCACCCGCCTGCTGGTGGTTTTCACGTTGGCCGTGGTGGCCTCGGTGGGGATGGTGGAGTGGCTGGTCACGCGCGCCACGCGCAAAGCGTTCGAGCGCTTGGAGAGCCAGCGTGCCGACGTCCTGGTGGCGCAATTCCAGCGCGAGTTCGACCGGCGCGGCCGGGAAATCGTGCGCGCCGTGAAGGATGTCGCCCTTTCCGATGCCGCGGTCAACGTGGCCATCTCCTCGGATAACTCTGCCTTTTACAGCGAAGCTTCCGCCATGGCGCGCGCGCACGGGCTGGGGCTGCTCGAACTGGTTGGCGGCGATGGGGCCATCGTCTCTTCCGCGGAATGGCCGGTGCGTTTCGGATATGTGGAAGATTGGTTGGCCGCGCCGTCCGGCTGGAAGCCGGGCGTGGCGTTCCTCCGGCGCGAAGAGCTGCCGGACGGTTTCACGCTGGCGCTGGCGGCGGTGGAAACGGTGAATGCGGGCGGCCGGCAACTGTACGTGGCGGGCGGCCAGCAACTCGACCAGGATTTCCTGGCCACGCTGGTGTTGCCCGCCGGTATGCGCGTGCTGCTGTATCGCAACCTGGAGCCGCATTTTGCGCCGCATCTGCTGGCCGGCGCCACCGATGCGACGGCCGACGCACAGGAGTTCCAGCCGCTGATCGAACAGGCGATCCGCGAGCGGCGTCCGCGCGTGGCCACGCTCGGCAGCGGCGCCGCGGCGGAGACGGTTCACGCGCTGCCGCTGACGGGCATCGAAGACAACCTACTGGCCGTGCTGCTGATCTCGAGCTCGCGCCGCGAGTTAGTGGAGCTGGAAAACTCGCTCGGCCGCAACGGCGCTTGGGTGGCGGCGGGCGCCATCCTCACCGGTATCGTGATGGCGGGCTGGGCCACCGCGCGCGTCACGCGCCCGGTACGGCGGCTGGCCGAAAGCGCCGGCCAGGTGGCCGCCGGGAACTGGAACTCGACCGTCGAGGTGACTTCGCGCGACGAGGTCGGGCAACTGGCGCAGGCCTTCAACCGCATGACGCATGAGCTGGTGGAGCAGCGCCAGCGCCTCGTGCAGACCGAGCGCGTGGCCGCCTGGCGCGAGCTGGCTCGCCGCCTGGCGCACGAGCTCAAGAATCCGCTCTTTCCTTTGCAAATCACCGTCGAGAATATGCAGCGCGCCCGCGAGAGCCATCCGGCCGAGTTCGACGAAGTGTTCCGCGAAGGCAGCCGCACGTTGCTCGCCGAGCTGGCCAATCTCAAGCAGATCATCGCCCGCTTTTCCGATTTCGCCAAAATGCCCGCGCCGGAAATGCAGCCGGTGAATCTGAACGCGCTGGCCGCGGAGACCATGAAGCTGTTTGAATCGCAGTTCGCCCAGGCGCGGGTGACGGCACGGGCGGAGCTGGCGCCGCAGTTGCCCACCGTGGCCGCCGATCCGGAACAGATCGCGCGGGCGCTGCGCAACCTGGTACTCAACGCCATCGATGCCATGCCCGAAGGCGGTACGCTGACCGTGCACACTACCCCGCAAGGCGCGGGCGCGCGCCTGGAAATCTCCGATTCCGGCAAAGGCCTGAGCCAGGAGGAATGCGAGCGTCTCTTCACGCCCTACTACTCCACCAAGACGCACGGCACGGGCCTGGGATTGGCCATCGTGCAATCGGTGGTCAGCGATCACCACGGCCGCGTTTCGGTCGAGAGCCAGCCCGGCAAAGGCACCACCTTTCGCATCGACTTAGGCGATAGGTAGGATAGACCATCGCCTTTCGTGGTCTGTCGTGCCTCGTTGTAGCGCTAGAGCTTGACAGACGACAAAGAGCGATCGTCTGTCCTACCTTCGGCGCACGGTTCTTTGCGCAGTGCCTTAGGGTAGGCTAACCTCAGATTTGGCGCACTTACTGATTGTCGACGACGATGCCAACACGCTGGCGTCCCTTTCGCGCGCGTTTCGCCTGGCCGGCCACGAAGCCACCGTGTGCGACAACGCGGCGCGCGCTCTCGATCTGGCGAAATCGCAGCCTTTCGACCTGATGATGTCCGACGTGGTGATGCCGGGCAAGGACGGCCTGGCGCTGCTCGAAGACCTGCGCGCAGCCGGCATCGCGCTGCCGGTGGTAATGATCTCCGGCCAAGCCAACATCGAAATGGCGGTGCGCGCCACGCGGCTGGGAGCCATCGATTTCCTCGAAAAACCGCTTTCCACCGAAAAGCTCCTGCTCACCGTGGACAACGTGCTCAAGCTGAAACGCCTCGAGGAAGAGAACCGCGAGCTGCGCCACCGCGTGGGCAAGCACGAGATTGTGCACGCGGGCGAAGCCATGCGCCGCGTGATGACGCAGGTGGACCGGGTGGCCTCGAGCGAAACTCGTGTCTGCATTCTGGGCGAAACCGGAACCGGCAAAGAACTGATCGCCCGTGCGCTGCACGGCCGCAGCCAGCGCGGCGCCGGGCCGTTCGTCACCCTCAACTGCGCGGCCGTGCCGGGCGAGCTGATCGAAAGCGAGTTATTCGGCCACGAGAAGGGCTCGTTCACTGGAGCTGCTACGCGCCACCTGGGCAAGTTCGAGCAGGCCCACCGCGGTACCCTGTTCCTGGATGAAATCGGCGACATGCCGCTGGCGATGCAGGCCAAGCTGCTGCGCGTGCTGGAGGAGAGGCAGGTGGAGCGCGTCGGCGGCGACCGCGCCATTCCGGTCGATGTCCGCGTGATCGTGGCAACTCATCGCAACCTCGACGAGTTAGTCGCCAAGGGAGCGTTCCGCCAGGATTTGTATCATCGCATCTATGTTTTTCCGCTGCTGCTGCCGCCCTTGCGAGAGCGCACAGAGGACATACAGCCGCTGGCCGAGCATTTCGCCAGCCAGGTGGCCGAAATCAACGGCTGGAAACCGAAACCGCTGACGCCAGAGGCGATCGCGGAGCTGGTTCGCTATCGCTGGCCGGGCAACGTGCGCGAGCTGCGCAACGTAGTGGAGCGGCTGCTGCTGCTGGCCGATGGCCCGGTGGATGCTGCGGCTGCGCGCCTGGCCTTGCCCCAGACTGCGGATGCAACGGCCGGGAGTGCGCCGCCATCCGGCTGCACGCTGGCCCAGCGCGTGGACGGCTTCGAGCGCGACCAGATCCTGGGTGAGCTGAAGCGCCACGGCCAGCGCATGACCGACACCGCCAAGGCTCTCGGCCTGGAGCGCAGCCATCTTTACAAGAAATGCCAGGCGCTGGGCATCGACCTGCGCGCGTTGCGCCGCGCGGGACCCGAATAACCAACTAACGTGGGGCAGGCGCTTTCGCCTGCCAATCGATTCCCCGCAGTCTGTTACGGTGCCGCCGGAGCCGGGGTCGTCTTCCGCAGTGCGGTTTTCTTGGGCGCTGGTCTGGAGGGGGCCAGCAGAGCGTCGATCGACTTGCGCAAATTCTGTTCCTCCTGATCGCCGAAGTAAACCTCCTCGGTGCCTTCGTGTTGTTCGCGCACCAGGCCCTTGTGGTCGATGAACAGCAGAATCGGCATGTGGGGCAAACGGGAAAGCGAGTAGCCCGCGAAGCTCAGCGCGGCAACGGGATCGTTAAAACCGACCGGAAATGACGGATGCATAGACCTGACGAACAGGGGCGCCGCTGAGGGCCCGTCCTGGTCGATGGCCGAGGCCAGGATCTGGAGGCCGCGCGCCGCGTACTCCGGCTGGAATTTGTTCAGCAGTTCCACCGCGTGCTGGCAATGCGAGCAAGTAGTCAGAATGAACCCGAGCAGCACTGGCTTGCCCTTGTAATCGGCCAGCGAAATCGGCTTTCCGCCAGGAACCTGAACGGTCCACTCGCCCGCCTTGCGAGGAACCTGCTGGGCTTCGAGCGGCGCGCCCACCGCCAGCGACAGAGCCAGCAACGATATCGGCACCTTGGACATGAAGCATCCAGTTTAACAGCAAGGGCGTGGTGGCCTGTGCCTGCTTCAGGGTCGTCTTGTTCGAGAAAACAATTGGCCGCGCAAAACCAAGTGCGGAGTTTCAAGGATCATCTTCCTTCGTCCTCCTCCACAAGCCGTCTCTCCAGAAGGCGGCCCACCCTTGACGGCCCTACGCTTCGCCCAGCAGAACGCCATTGGTCTGGATAGCGTTGCGGATGCGCCAGCCGGCGGGCTTGAGCTCGCGCTGAAGCTTGCAGCCTTGCGGAAGAAACCCACGCCCAGCGTGGTGGGGAATCGGTCGCCGCGCGCGGGTCTCACCGGTAGCGGTACAGTGTGAAGCGCTGGATGCCCATATACCGCTGGATTTCGAACAGATCCTCCCCCTGCCCGGTGTCATCCCCCGCAAGCCGGATGCCGGGAACCCAGTGGCCGTTGACAAAAGTGCCTTCTTCCACGGTGGCCAGTCCGGC
Organism: Bryobacteraceae bacterium; assembly: GCA_049511495.1. Taxonomy (GTDB): domain Bacteria; phylum Acidobacteriota; class Terriglobia; order Bryobacterales; family Bryobacteraceae; genus Bog-375. Next base: position 227,646 of record JBEKXZ010000003.1, read on the forward strand.
GAGCGGGGGCCCCGGCGTGTTCGGAGAGAAGGTGACCTTTACGCCGCTGCCGGCCGCGTAGTATTCGTCAGGCCCCGCCGCAATGAGGAGTGCCGCCGCTGGCGGCGGGGTTCCCGGCGGTGGTTCCCCAGGCATCAGCAGGGGCATCGAATAACGGATCGGCCAATATGCGACCTCCAACGTGTAATTCCCCACCTGGACCTTCTGCGGCGGGTCGTTTGGGTTCAGCAGGACTGCGGACATCGTGCCATTGCCTTGGTGAGCCGAAATCAGCGGCGCCAGTCGCGAGAGGAGATCGTAGATGCCGGTCAGATCGGGATTGTTGCCCAGACGGTCCACCCTGTCAATGCCGAACGGCGAGAAGCCGATAGCGTCGTGGCGTCCGAAGGCGTAGAGCGCCCTGGCTGCGCTGGTTGGGCCGCCTCCCGTCTCGGGTATGAACAGCGGATTCCCGGATTGGGTGTACTTGGCGCAAAACGCCACGAAGTCCCTCTCGCTGTAAATGTCGGGCGAGAGCATATCGATTCGCGGCGCCCCGGCTTTCCAGACATCCATCACCAGGTCCCAAGGGCGGCCACCGCTTGGCGGGGGTTGGGGTCCCCTCCCCACTCCGTACAGCGCCGCGTTCACGAACATGGGCAGCGGGTATTCGGCTTTGCCCGCTTCGGCCACCCGGCCGATGTAATGCGCCAGGTTCCAGGCCATGAAGAATCCGTCCGTCACCGCGCCCTTTCCGAACACCTCTTCCCAGGTTCCGGAGGTCTTAAAGCCGGCCGCCTCCCAAACCTGGCGAAACTCCGGAATCAGGGTCTCCTTGTACTGCTGCAGGTAGTCCATCAGCTCCTTCGGCACCGGCCCCGCGAGAGCCTTGTCGGCCACGGGAGAGCGGTCGCGTGAGTCTGCATGCATGCCCACTTCGTTCTCCACCTGGATCATGATGACCGTGTGTTGCTGGCCATCCACTTCCCTGACGTGCCGCATCAGGGCCGCAAAGGCGCGCGCATCCGCGTCGCGATTGGCATCGCTGAAGGGGCTGAGCAGTTCGATGCTCTTACCCCTTGCACCCTGGGCGCGCGGGAACCGCTCGAAATCCTTCTTCAGCCAGTCGGGCGCGTAGCTGGACAGACTGTTCTTCCAACTCCCGAACCAGAGAAGCACGAGACGCAGGTGGTGGCTTCGTGCCCCCTGGATCACGCCATCCAGCACACTGAAGTCGAACTTTCCTTCCTGTGGTTCGATCTGGGCCCAGGAAACGCCCGCCAAAACGGTGTTGAACTTGGCCTCGACGAGCTTGGGCCATATCGGCTTCATGTGCTCGATGCTGGTGGCGCTGTTGTTCAGCAGTTCGCCCGCCAGCGCCAGGAACGGCTTGCCGTCCACGATCAGTTGGGTGGCCGTGCCCTGCTTCCGCAAGTGAGGGATGTCCGAAGCAGAAGCGGTCGCGACCTGACTCTTGTTGCCCTGACCCGTGGCGAAGGCGAGAGAGCACACGAAAATGCAGCACACCGTACTCCGGATCTTCATAATTCTCCTTTCAAAAACAGTCGCAAGTCGGCGAAAAACAAGAACCCTGCCTGGACCGGCCCGAGCCATGGTGCCGGTCCAGGCAGCTCACTCTATGGCGTGCAACAGCGCGCGCCGGCTTCGCAACGTTCTCAACGGAACCGGTAAAGTGTTACGTGCTGGATGCCCTTGTTCCGCAGCGACAGGTTCTGCCCTTGCCCCGTATCGTCGCCGGCCAGGCGGCGCCCGGGCATCCAACGGCCGTCCACAAAGTCGCCATCTTCCACTGTAGCCAGTCCGTCGAACTCGGGCCTCGGCGTGTTCGGAGAAAACTTGATGTTTATTCCGCTGCCAGCCACGAAGTATTCGTCGGGCCCTGTCGCAATGAAGATGGCGGCCGCGGAAGGCAGTGTCTGCTGCGATCCCTGCGCCCCAGGTGCAGCGCGTGGACCCTGGTAGCTGACCTCCAGTGTGTGATTCCCCACCGGGATCTTCTGCGGCGGATCGTCCGGGCGTAGCAGGACGGCGGACATCGTGCCGTTGCCTTGGTGTTCCAGAATAAGAGGCGCCAGTCGCGAGACGAGATCATAAGCGCCGGCGAGATCGGGATCGTTGCCCGCCATCCTGTCGATGCCAAACGGCGAAATACCGATGGCGTCGTGGCGTCCGAAGGCGTAGAGCGCTCGGGCGGCGCCTTCCGCCCCACCCATCGTCTCGGGTATGAACAGCGGGTTCCCGTTGCGGGTGTACTTGGCGCCAAACACTACGAAGTCGTTGTAAAGGTCGGGCGAGAGTATATCGATTCGCGGCGCCCCGGCTCTCCAGACGTCCATCACGCGGGGCAGAGGGCCGCCGCTTGGCGTTCTTCCGGGTTCGTTTGGCCTGCCAGCTCCGTACAGCCACGCGTTCACGTACATGGGTATCGGGTATTCGGCTTTGCCCGCTTCGGCCACCCGGCCGACGTAGCGCGCATAGTTCCAGGCCATGAAGATTTCATCCGTCCCGACGCCCTCGCCGAATACCTCTTCCCAAGTCCCGGAGGTCTTGAAACCGGCCGCCTCCCACACCTGGCGGAACTCCGGAATCAGCGTATCCTTGTGCTGCTGCAGGTAGTCCATCAGCTCCTTGGGCACAGGACCCGCGAAAGCCTTGTCGGCCACGGGCGAGCGGTCGCGGCTGTCCCCCAGCACGCCTACTTCGTTCTCCACCTGGATCATGACGACGGTGTGCTGCTGTCCGTCCACTTCCTTGACGTGCCGCATGAGGGCCGCAAAGGCGCGAGCATCGGCATCCCGGTTCGCATCGCTGAAAGTGCTGAGCAGTTCGATGCTCTTGCCCCCTGCGATCCGGGCGCGCGGGAAGCGTTCGTAGTCCTTTTTCAGCCAGTCGGGCGGATAGCTGGACAAACCGTTCTTCCAACTTGCGAACCAAATGAGAATAAGATGCAGGTTGTGGCTCCGGGCTTCCCGGATCACGCCGTCCAGCACGCTGAAGTCGAACTTTCCTTCCTGTGGTTCGACCTGGGCCCAGGAAACGCCGGCCACGACGCTATTGAGTTTGGTTTCGACGAGCTTGGGCCATACCGGCTTCATGTAGTCGAGGCTGGTGGCGCTGTTGTTGAACAATTCTCCCGCCAGCGCCAGGAACGGCTTGCCGTCGACGATCAGTTGGGTGGCCGTACCCTGCTTTCGCAGGTGAGGGATATCCGCCGCGGAGGTGGTTGCAACCGGCCTGCTTTGGCCCCAACCCGCAGCGAGGGCAAGAAAGCACACGAAACCCGAGTAAATCAAAGTTCGAAGTCTCATAATTACCTCCCCATTTCGTAAAGATGGGTATCCTTGAACTCAGGGAGCTACACTCCTACTCCGATCGTCCGTTGCACCTTGACGTCAGCCGAGCTGCCGCCCAACATCAGGTTGACTTTCTCGTCCTCGACCACCCACTGTTTCTTCTGCATATCCCAGTAGGCAAGGTCCTTCGCCTTCAGCGTGAGCCGGACGGTTTTTGTCTCGCCCGCCTTCAGGGCGACCCGCTGGAAGCCCTTGAGTTCCTTGATCGGCCGCTCGACCTTGGAACCTATGTGCTGCACGTACAACTGGACGACCTCCTGCCCGTCCCGCTTGCCCGTATTGCGGACCTTCACGCTGACGGTGACTTCGCCGTCCTTGGCCAGATGCGCAGCACTGGTGCGGAGGTTCGAGTAAGCGAACGTCGTGTAACTCAGCCCATAACCGAACGGATACAGCGGCTGACCTTTGAAGTACATGTACGTCCGGTTGTTGCGGATGTTGTAGTCCATCATGGGCGGCAAATCATCGATCGACTTCACCCAAGTCTGGACCAAACGCCCGGCGGGGTTGTAGTCGCCGAACAGAACGTCGGCCAGTGCGTTGCCCTCCTCCTGGCTGTTGTGGGCCATGTGAACGATGGCGGGCACATTCTCCTGCGCCCAGTTGATGGCGAACGGAAAACTGGCCTTGAGCACCACGATGGTGCGCGGATTGGCCTGCAAGACGTCCTTGATCAACTGCTCTTGCGCGGGCTGCAGGTCGATGGCCCTGCGGTCGATGCCTTCCTTGCCGTCGCTGAGGGGTTCGCACTTGCCCCAACCGGCGTCGCAGGTCGGGTGGTTGCCGATGACCACGATGGCGACATCGGACGCCTTGGCCGCTTCGACGGCCGCGTTGTTGTCGTTGTTGAGGGCGAAGTTCACCTTGACGCCCGGGCCGACCTTATTTTTGATTCCATCGAGCGGAGTCACCGTATAGGGGAACGCGCCACTATACCAGTCCCAGGCGACGTCGTTGGACCGTTGGCCAACCACCGCAATGGATTTCAGCTTGGACTTGTCCAGCGGCAGCAGATTGTTTTGGTTTTTCAGGAGCACGACCGCCTCCTGCGTCACCTGGCGGGCCAGCAACTTATTCTCGTCCCTCGTCCACGGCTCCGGACCGTCTTTGATCTGGGCGTAGGGCACCATCTCGGGAGGATCCAGCAGCCCGAGCTTGATCATCACCCGGAAGCTGCCTCGCTCTACTTCCTCGATCTCGGCCATGGTAAGCAGGTTCTTCTCGAGGGCCTGTGTGATGGCGTTTTTGTAGATGCCGTCCAGGAACTGGTTGATACCCACCTTGATCGCGCCCGCCGCGGCCGTGGGCAGATCCGGAAAGTAATGGTGAGCCCGAGCGTTCACCATGGCTTCGAGAGAGCCGGCGTCCGTGGTGATGATGTGGTTCACTCCCCACTCCTTGATGGTGATTTCCTTCAAGATCGGTTGAGCGGTCATGGGAATGCCGTTCATGCCGTTGTAGGCGGCCATGTAAGAGCGGGCTCCCGCTTCGACGCCCATGCGGAAGGGCACCGAGTAATATTCGCGCAAGAGCCGCTCGTCAAAGTTGGAGGACGATCCCATCCGGCCCTTCTCATTGCTGTTGGCCAGGAAGTGCTTCAACAGGGCGGCGGTCTGCCAGTACTTCGGGTCGTTGCCCTGGAGTCCGCGCACGAACGCGGCGCTCAGCGTGCCGTTCAGGAAAGCGTCCTCACCGTAGCATTCTTCCGTTCTGCCCCAACGAATGTCCCGGCCGAGGTCGGCGTTCGGCGCGCGGATAATCAGCGACACGGAACCGCCGCGGCTGTATTTCGGGGTCTGGTTGAGCCAGCGAGCTTCGTAACCCTCGAGGGCAGCGGCCTTCTGAAGAATCTCCGGGTCCCACGTCTCGCCAAGCCCGATGGACTGAATGAAAGTCGTGGTCGGGATCGAATTGGGGCTGCCGGCTCTGCCGCGCGCCAGTCCATGCAGGCCTTCCGCCTGGTTGTAACCATGGATCCCCAAGCGGTTCAAAGAAGGAGGAGTTCTGCCCAGGTAATAATTGGCGCCCAGAACATCGACCTTCTCCTCCGGGGTTAACAAGGAGATAATATTACTCACCCTCTCCTCCATCGGGAGGTTGGGATTCTGAAACGGATACTGGTACTGGTTTTGGGTGGGCGTCTGAGCTGTGGCGAGACTGATCGCGAGCCACCAAGCGCCTAAGAATACTGTGACATTTCTCATATCGGTTCTCCTGGATTACTTTCCTATCTCCGTTCGTGCGAAGAAGACGCTCCACTCCACGTCATTGCCGGTCGACGTTATGTAGTCCACAGTCAGCAGACGCCCGTCGGACGCCATCTTCGCAGTTAGATCGCCGGACAGTTCCACGCGCTTTGCCGTGAATCCATCCGGAACGTAGATCCGCAACTCGTACGGATCGTTTGCCACCGCGCGGGAGACGCCGCGCAGCACCCGCTGCTGGCCGTCCCAGGCGAGGTTCTTGATGTCAAACGCCATCTGCCGGATATGCCGGCTGGTGGAGATCAGCACCGGCCGGTTTTGTTTCTCTACGATGCTGTAGACGTCGCAATCGTAGGGGTTCACGGGACGCGGCGTAAAAACTCCCTGGAACGTCCCGATCAGTTTCTTGCTCCAGAATTCATAGACAATGTACTCTTTGTCCGGATCGAGACGGAGATCCTTCGCCGCATCCAGATCGACGGTGAACCTAGCTATCAGCTCGCGAGTCGCCGGAGTAGTGTAAGTGAAGCCTTCGCGGGGCGTTCTGCCGGTGTAATTGAAAACGGCAACGACATTCCACTTTCCAAAGGGCCGCTCGACTGGCATGTTCCAGATCTGGGCCGGCTTGCGAACGAATAAGTCCACGGGATAGGAGACATCCGGAGTTGGCGGGCTGATCCGTTTCAACAGCTCAACCCGGTCCTCGGGGTATGGCTCATTGAAGGCTTCCTCCAGGAAGAGCGTGCTCCCGGCGATCGCGTGGAAGTTCGCACTGACCTTTGCCTGGGCATAGTTAAATCGCCCCGCCGACTCATCAATCGGCTGGGACTTGTACACATGAAAACCGTCGCTATCGTTCCAAAACACGCGGCCATTGTAAAAGAACCGAATCGACGATCCCAGCAGGGACTCGGTAAGCCATAGGCGCCAGCCGTCGCCCTCCTCATAGCCGTGATCGGCATCGTTCGAAACCCGGGCGATGTCGACAATTCCGTAAGTATGATCCACAGCGTTCATGTTCGAGCGGATCACCCTTCGCGGCGCCTTCTGATCGATCGCCTCGCGCCAAGGGGTACCCGCCGCGCGATAGGTCTGGAGCGCGCTCATAAAAGGGTCATACTGCCCGGGCCACTTATCCCACCAGTCCGCGAAGTCCATCTCCGCCCGGCCGGTCTCTTTTTCGTGACCGGCGACCCACTGAAACGCGCGCTCGCGCTCGAGCTTTATCGATAGAGGATTCGAGAAATCGATGACCCTTGTCGCCATTGTCATGCCATAGTATCGGGCATGTACCGGGAGATAGCATTCGTCGGGATAACTAGTCCGGCCGGGGCGCCCGATGGCTGGCGGAACTTCCGCGGGCCGCTCCGCCCCCGCTGTTGGCCGGAGCCGGCCCGGATTCTGGGAAGGAGAGTCGGGCGGTTGCCGGTCTCCGCCGAGACCATACAGTCCGAAACTGCCCTGTCTGCCGGGTCCTCCCAATCCCCAGTAGAAATCATTCAAGCCGTGCGCCTTGAAGAACTTGTCCGCATTGGCCTCGCTGCCGCCGGAGAGGTATCCATGGAAGCGGCTATAGTTGTTCGAGACCAACTCCCGGTCGTCGAGATCTATCGGCCGCCGCTGTTTGAGACGTATGTCATACGCGATCGCGATCAGGTCCGCCTGGTGCTCCATCGCGCGGAGCGCGTCGGTATTAAAGTCGATGAGCAGCTTTTCTCCGGCAAAGCTCTTTCCCGGAGGCATGGTGACTTTGTAGCTGCAGTATCCCCGGACCCTCATCCGGTCGGATGTTTTCCCTTGCCAGCCCGACGCTACCTCAAACCGGGATGCCCCCTTATTGATCGTCACGTGTCCCATCAACAGGCTGTTGCCCGTATCCATGTCCCTGATCACGTGATTCACTTCGTACATTTTAGGCGTGATGAAACTGATCACAGGGGCAAGGTCGTAATACTCGCGGTTCTGAGACATCGTTCCCAGGCTGGTCCATCTTTCGGTGGAGCCGCCCAGCCGCGCATCGTTCGACACGAAGTAGTCCATTTCCACCAGGTCGACAGCCTTGCCGGTGTTATTCGAACGGCCCAGGCTGACGAGGATGTCGTTGCTCTTCTTGCTCGCCGAAATCCCGTACTCGAAATCGAGTTGTCCGCGCCTCTTCCCGCGCAACGTCAGGGTGACGAACGATCCGAAGGTGTTGGAGTCCGCGTTGTTGACTGAACTAGTCACCTTCCAGCCCGAAGGGTCGTCACCGGGCAGGAAGTAAACATCGTTCAGCCGCATCGGCGTCCCTTTGACTTCCGCCGACCAGCGGCAGGCGGCTACGTCGACCGAAACCATGAGGTTCTTGGTGTCGATCTTGATTGGCGCAGCCGCGTTTGCCGGCAGGAATTGAAGGAGAATTATTGCAGCGAATAAGCCCACGGCCCTTTTGTTAGTCTTTGCGGCCATGATCGGGACAATGAATCAACGTCTGGTTGGTCTTCACAGGATGGACTCGCGAATCCGGCCCCTAATAACGGTAAATCTGCAAGTGAAGCGCTTTGGGAGGGCCGCCAGCCAGTCGAAAGCCTTGTCCGGACTCGTTCTTGACGGCCTTATTTGGGGCGTCGTAATTCAACATGATGTCGTCGCCATTCAGGCGGCGCCCCGGCACCCAGCGTCCGTCCACGTAGGTGCCTTCTTCCAGCGTGGCAACCGCGGCCGCCGACGGCCCCGGACCGTTGAACGTGGCTTGCAACCCGCTGCCCAGGATTACGTAATCGTCGGGGCCAGTGGAAATTACGATCGCGTACGAGGATGGCTGCGCATTGCCGCCCGCAGGCATCGGCGCCGGCTGACGCATCCTCCCCATCGAGAATGCCAGGCTGTAGTTGCCCAGTTGCACCGTTTCCGTGGGGTGCTCGGCGTTCAACGTGACGCCTCTGATGGTGCCTTTGGCTTGCGCCTCCAGAATCAGCGGGGCCGCTTGGGCCAGCAAGCCGTACGCTTGTGCCAACGGCGTTGTAGCGTCCGCCTGGCGCTCGACGCCGAAGGGCGAAATCCCCATCGAGTGGTTTCCAATGGCGTAGAACGCATTCGAGGGTTCCGCGCGGGTTTCCGGAATCCAGAGCGGATTCCCGGCCCGGTCGTAACGCGCGCACCATGCCGCAATGTTCGGCGCATAGATATCGGGCGCGGCGATGTCGATGTCCGGTGCGCCCTGTTGCCACACATTTAACTGCATGGGCAGCGCTCCACCGCCCGAGTATTGGCCAATGACCTCGCCCAGGTCCACGTTGACGAACATGGGCAGCGGATACTCCGCCTTGCCGGCTTTAGCCACCTTGCCGACGTACTGTGCGTAATACCAAGCCATAAAGATCTCGTTGGTCATGGGCTGGTTGCCGAACACTTCGGCCCACGTTCCGGACGTCTTGCCTCCGGCCGCTTCCCAATACTGGCGGAACTCGGGGACCAGTTTCTCCTTGTTTTTGGCCATGTAGTCGATGAGTTGTTTGGGCACTGCGGCGTCGAACGCGGTCTTGGCCTCCGGCACCTGGTCGCGCGTGCCTCCCGGGCAACCCACCTCGTTCTCTACCTGCATCATGATCACGGTGTGAGCGTCCCCATCCACTTCGCGGATGTGGCGCATCAGCGCGGCAAAAGCGTTTGCGTCCGCCTTCCAGTTGGCTTCTTTGAAAACCGAAAGGTAGGTGATGACTTGCCCGTTCTCCGCCAAAAACAGCGAATATTGTTTCTGATTCTTCTTCACCCATAGTGGCGTGTAGTTGGACTCGCCGTTCTTCCAGCTTCCAAACCACAGAAAGATCAGGCGCAAGTGGTTTCTGCGTGCCTCGCGGATGGCGCCATCCACCAGCGCGAAATCGAATTTGCCCGGCTCCGGTTCGACCAGTTCCCATGTCACCGCGGCCAGGACCGTATTCATATTGGCCGCGGCCAGCTTCGGCCAGTACGGCGCCATGTACTCCATGCTGGAGGAAGCCGAATTGCTCAACTCGCCGGCCAGGATCAGGAACGGCCGGCCGTCCACAATCAATTGGGTGGCCATGCCGCGTTTCTCGAGGTGCGGAATGGAAGAGGTGGAAACGGACTGGGCATCCGCCATGCTGAAACCGAACAGCGCAACCGCGCAGGGCAGCACGTACCTAAGTCTCATATTGCCGAGACGATACCACCCAGCACAGTCGTGCGCAAGCTCCGCTCACTTCAGTTACTTTTCGGCTCAGGCAAGACCTTCATAGCGAGCATGAGTATCTTGCGGGTCGGACTGTATCGCTACCAATGAGGCGCGCGGCAGCGGCAAGCGCCGGAGAAATCTCTAGCTCCGGCCAAGCCGCGCACCGCCTCAGTATAGTGGGTGCGTTTTGGTTGGGATCTCCCATTCGGCATTCGGAAAGCGTTGCGCAACTTATAGGTTCCATCCGGCGCGATAGGGCGGGGACACGAACTGGTTCGCCGCGGCATCGTTGGTGACGCGCATCGATGCGGCGTCCCATTCCAG
>JBEKXZ010000004.1:0-233727 GCA_049511495.1 Bryobacteraceae bacterium
TCATCCGCTCCATCTCGGCGGCTGAGTACTGCTGGGTTTCGTCCACTCCCCAGCATCACCCGCCCCGACCAAAGCGGACAGATCACGTGTGAATTGGACCGGACAACTCAAATACTAGCGACACGGCGTTTCTCAATGCTCGAAGGCGCCCGGCAGGACTGTTACAATAAGATCGGATTAGCCGGTCCGGCATGCCGCCATGGCGCTTTGCTCGTGGATCGGCAATGCTAAACGGAGAAACGGTAGGCCTTATCATGCGCACGATCCATCTGTTCATTGCCGCCGCCGCGCTGCTTGCGCTGGTCTCTTGCAGCCGGGATCCCAATGTTGTGAAGCGGCGCTACCTGGAGAGCGGCAACCGGTACTTCGACAGAGGCAAGTACAAGGAAGCCGCCATCATGTACGCCGACGCGTTGCAGAAGGACCGCCTGTGGGGACCGGCTCACTACAAGCTGGGGCTCACCTGGATCAAAACCGGCAACCTGGGCGGCGCCGTCGGCGAACTCCGCAAAGCCATCGAGCGCCTGCCCAAGGATAGCCCGGACCACTGGGACGCAACCGTCAAAATCTGCGAAATCTTTCTGGCGGCGGAACAGGCCCGCGATAACGCGGCCATGATGACGGAGACAGAGAATTACATCAAGGAGCTGCTGGCGCGCGACTCAAATTCTTACGATGGGCACCGGCTGAACGGCGATTTCAATTTCGTGCGCGCGGAACAGGACCTCAAGACGGGCCGCCAGGACGAGGGCAGCAACCTGCTGGACATCGCGCAAGCCGAATATGAAAAAGCCGATGCCGTCAAACCTGGCCAGAACGGGGTCGCCATGCAGATGGCGCGAGTGGCAAGGGACAAGGGCAAGCCCGACGAAGCCGATCGGATCTACCGGCAGGTGATCGAAAAGGACAAGACCTTCCAAGCCGCGTACACCGAACTGTATCGCTTGGAGGTGCGGGAAAAGAACATGGACGCGGGCGAGCAGACTCTGAAGCTCGGCTATCGGAATAACCCCAAAGCGTATGCTTTTCTGACCTCGCTGGCCATGCAATACAGCTATCAGGGCCGCAAGGACGACATGCTCAAAGTGCTGCAGCAGATCAAGTCCGTGAAGGATTTCCCCGATGGATACCTGGTGGTGGGCGACTTTTACCGGCGGCTGGGCGACACCGATGCAGCCAACAAAGAGTACCGCGAGGGCCAGGCGCAGGATCCCAAACGCAAGGTGGTGTACCAGAAGCGCATCGTAGAGGCTTTTATGGCGCGCGGGAAGGCGGCCGAGGCCGAGGAAATCAACCGCCAGATATTGAAGGATAACCCGCAGGACAGTTTCGCCAAGGAAATCGAGGGCAGCCTGCTGCTCGACCGCGGCGATGTCGCCGGCGCGATGGTGGATCTGCAGGGGGCGGTCATGGCCGACCCCAAGAACCCGGCGAACCATTACCGGCTCGGTCTGGCGCACATGGCGCGCGCGACGTCCGATCGCTCGGTCGCGGCCGGTGAGATAGAACAGGCCCGCCAGGAATTCGAAAGTGCGCTGGCGATTCGTGCGGACTTCGTGACGGCCCGGTTGGCACTGGCGCGCCTCGAAATCGCCAAGGGAGATTACGAGGCCGCGATGGGAACGGCCAAGGAGGCGCTGAAGTACGACCAATCGAACCTGTCCGCCAAGATCATCGAATCGGCCGCGCTGCTGGCGCAGAAAAAGACCCCTGAGGCGCGGCAACTGCTGGAAAGCCTGCGCGCCCAGACTCCCAATTCACCGGACGTAGTCTTTCAATTGGGCGGAGTGAGCCTGATCGAAAAGAAGTACAAAGAAGCCGATGAAGAGTTCCACCGCGCCTACGACCTCAATCCGGCCAATATCCGCGGGATGACCGGGATCGTGGAGAGCGATCTGGAGCAGAACAAATCCGACGCCGCCATCCAAACTCTCAAAGCGGAGATCGCCAAGAACCCCGAGCGCAGCGACATGCGGCTGTTGCTGGCCGACGTGGAAGTGAGGATCGGCAAGTTCGACGACGCCGTCGCCGACTACCAGGCGATCGTAGACCAGATGGGCAAGAACTCCAAGGCGAGGGCCAGGATCTATGCTCGGCTCGGCGAAGCCTACCGCCGCAAAGGCGATCTCGCCGGCGCCATCCAGGCATTCCAAAAAGCGCGCGACCTGCTTCCCGACGACTCGACGGTGCTGAGCGAGCTGGCGCTGGTGCTCGATTCCGCGCAGCGCTGGAGCGAGGCCATGAAGGTATACGAAGCCGCCATCAAGCTGGCGCCCAACGACGGCGTCAGTCTGAATAACGATGCGTTTCTCATCGCGGAACATGGCGGCGACCTGGATCAGGCTCTCACCCGGGCGCAGCGCGCCACGCAATTGCTGCCCAAGTACGCCGAGGTGGCCGATACGCTGGGCTGGATCTACCTGAAGAAGAACTTGAGCGATCAGGCAATTGAGATCTTCAAGCGCAACGTGGCGCAGCAGCCGAGCTCTTCCACCTACCGCTATCACCTGGGCATGGCGTGGTACCAAAAAGGCGACAAGACCCAGGCGCACGAGGCGCTCGTCGAGGCGCTGAAGTACAATCCTTCGGCGTACGAGAAACAAAAGATACAAGAACTGATGGCCAAACTCTGAAGACCGGCGCTACGCGGCCAGCTTCGCCAGTTCGTCCAGACTGATACGCCCGGTATAGATGGCCATGCCGAGCGCCGCGTTCACGTTCATATCGAGCAGGGCGCGCACTTCGTCCAAGGTGGTGATGCCGCCGGCGGCGGTGAGTTCGAGCGTAGTGGCCGCGCGCAGACGGCGAAACCAGGCGAGATCGGTGCCCTGCATCATGCCTTCCCGATCCACCCAGGTAGCCAGGAAGCCGCCGCAGTAGGGTTCCAGCAAGCCCAGCATCCGCTCGGCGGTGAACTCCGTGGCTTCCTGCCAGCCCTTGACCACGATGCGGCCGTCTTTCGAATCGGCCGCGATCAGCAGCCGTTCGCGGCCGATGACGCGTCCGAGCTCGCTCAGAAACACCTCGTCGATTCCTTGCCGAGTGAAAGCCGCGGTGCCCACGATCACTTTGTGCGCGCCCTGTTCGATGAGCGCCTGCGCGCGCTCCACGGTGCGCACCCCGCCGCCCACGCGCGTTACCGCCCGCGCGGCCAGCATGCGAACCAAATCCCCATTGGAGCCGCGGCCCATGGCGGCGTCCAGATCGATCACCTGGATTTCCGGAAACGCGGCAAACCGGCGCAGCATCTCTTCCGGCGAATCGGCTTCGAGTGCCTTCTGGCGGCCCTGCACCAGTTGCACCACCTTGCCTTCCATCAGGTCGATGCAAGGAAAAATCATCCGCTCATCCTCACCGGAATGCCGTGCCGGTCGAGTTCTTCCTTCAACTGGTTCACGGTGTAAGTTCCGTAATGGAAGATGGAGGCAGCCAGCGCCGCGTCGGCGCAGCCTTCCGTCAGCACGCGCACGAAGTGCTCCGGTTTGCCCGCGCCGCCGGAAGCGATGATGGGAATCCGCGTGGCCGAAGAAACCGCGCGGGTCAACTCGCAATCGAAGCCGTCCTGCACGCCATCGGTATCCATGGAAGTGAGCAGGATTTCCCCGGCGCCGAGGGCTTCGCCCCGCGCCGCCCATTCGACGACATCGATCCCTTCATCGTCGCGGCCGCCGCGCGTGTATACGTGCCATTGTCCGGGCGCGTGGCGGCGGGCGTCGATCGCCAGCACCACCGCCTGCGCGCCGAATTCGCGGCTCAATTCGGTAATCAGCTCCGGCCGCCGCACCGCGGCCGTGTTGACGGAAACTTTGTCGGCGCCCGCCATGAGGATGCCACGCGCATCGGCCACCGAGCGGATGCCGCCGCCCACAGCCAGCGGGATAAACACTTTGCGCGCCGTGCGCTCGACCACGCCCGCCATGATTTCGCGCGCGTCGCTGGACGCGGTTATATCGAGAAACACCAGCTCGTCGGCGCCGTCGCGGTTGTACCGGTCGGCCAATTCCACCGGGTCGCCGGCGTCGCGCAGGTTGACGAAGTTGATGCCCTTGACCACGCGGCCGCCGGTAACGTCGAGACAGGGAATGATCCGTTTCGCCAGCATCAAGAGTCTGCGCCACTCGCCCTAGTTCCGCGGCCTGGCAAAACAGGCTGACTGCATGTGGGGCAGCTTGGCAAGCTGCGGGCCGATTGCCAATCGGCCCGCGCGGCGGTTGCCAACCGCCGCGCAGGATACCATCCTGCCCCACAATCAGCACTTTCACGCGGACATGTTCCTACAGCGAACGGCATTCCTCACATCTCCACAAAATTTCGCACAATCTTCAATCCGACCGTCCCGGACTTCTCCGGATGGAATTGCACACCGAAGACGTTGTCCGCCTCCAGCGCCGCCGTGTATGGCGCGGCATAAGTGCAGATCGCAGCCGCGCGTGCGTCCACCGGCACGTAATAACTGTGCGCGAAGTACACGAACGGCCGGCCGGGCAAATCCCGCACCAGCTTCGAATCGGGTTTCACTTCCAGCTCATTCCAGCCCATGTGCGGCACCCGTGCGCCGCTCGGAAAGCGGCGCACCACGCCCGCGAACAGCCCCAGCCCGCGCACCTCCGGCGCTTCTTCACTGGCTTCAAACAGCGCCTGCAAACCGAGGCAGATCCCCAGGAACGGCACGCCGGCGCGGATGCGCTCCACCAGTTCCGCGCGCACATCCAGCTCGTCCAGCGCCCGCATCATCTGGCCAAAATGGCCCACTCCCGGAAGCAGGATTTTGTCCGCCCGCCGCAAGCCCTCGCGGTCCCGCACCAGTGCGTAGGTGCAGCCCAGCTCGGAGAGCGTGTTCTCGACCGACCGCAAATTGCCGGCCCCGTAATCGAAAATCGTGATCATGAGAACTCCGCCCGCTTCACAGCAACCCCTTCGTCGAGGGCAACTGCCCCTTCATACGCGCATCTTTGGAGCAGGCGTATTGCATCGCCTTGGCCCAGCATTTGAAAATCGCCTCGACCTTGTGATGGCTCGACCGGCCATACATCACCTTGACATGCAAATTCGCGCCCGCGTGATTCACGAAGCCGCCGAAAAAATCCTCCAGCAATTCGGCCTGCAGATCTCCCACCAGCCGCACACGCACCAGGTCTTTGTAGACCAGCGCCGGCCGGCCGCCCAGATCCACCGCTGCAACCGCGAGCGTTTCATCCATCGGCATCAGAAAATACCCGGCGCGATTGATGCCTCTGCGGTCGCCCAACGCCTGCGCGAAAAGCTGGCCCAGCACGATGCCCACGTCTTCCACCGTGTGGTGCTGGTCCACGTCCAGGTCGCCCTCGGCGTGGAGCTTCAGGTCGAAGCCGCCGTGCTTCGCGAACAGCTCCAGCATGTGATCGAAGAAGCGGATGCCGGTCGATATTTCATAGCGGCCGCGGCCTTCGATCTTCAACCGGCCCGCGATACGCGTCTCCTTGGTGTCGCGGCGAATAGCGGCCTGTCTCATGTAGCGAATACCTCTTCGAGATAGTTGATGTCATCGACGATGGCATAGGCGCCGTGCTCCTGAAACAGAAACACCAGGTCGATGTAGAGCGGGTTGGCGGGCGGCGCAATTCCGATGAACGGCGTGCCGGCGGCGCGTGCGCATCGCGCGTCGTCCACCGTATCGCCCACGTAGTAAGCTCTCGCGCCGGGGTTGCCCGCCAGTATTTGCAGCAGGCCCTCCGGATCCGGCTTTTGCCGCCGCACCTCGTCCATGCCGACGATGGGCGAGAATTCGAGCTCCGGCGCGAACCGCCGCAGGGTCAGCTCGGCTTCCCACTTCTGCCGGCCGGTGAAGAGGGCGAAACGGAATTGCCGGTTGAGTTTTTCGAGCGTCCCTGGCCGCGCCACCCACCGCTCGCGCAGCATCAGGCCATCCGTTCCGTTGCCGTGAAAAATGGACTGGAAGTGCGCCTTCACTTCTTCAAATGGAGCGTCGACGCCCGCCGCGGCGACGATGTGGTGCGACAGTTTCCAATCGTCGTTCCAACCGCCCTGGTTCTTGAATTGCTGAATTTCGGCGGGCGCGAGACGGCGGCCGGTGAAATGCTCCACCGTGCGCGCGATGGTTTCGCGGTAGGATTCGGTGACGTCCACCAGCACGCCGTCCATGTCGAAGATGAGGATCGGTTGGCTCATCGTTGCCAGATCTTTTCGAGCGCTTCCAACAAGCGCCGCGTCTGTTCGCGCGTGCCCACCGTGATGCGGACGCAGCCGGGCGCTTCATAGCTGCGGTCGCGCACCAGGATGGCCTGCGCGCCCAGCGCTTCGCACACCTCCTGCGCGCGCGCGCCAAAACTACCCAAAACGAAATTCGCCGAGCTGGGAATGTAGCGGATGCCCAGCTTTTCCAGGCCATAGCACAACAGCTCACGCGCGGCCAGCACTTCGGCCACGTAATTCCGGATGTAATCCGTGTCCGCCACCGCCGCCCGCGCCGCAATCACCGCCAGCGAGTTCACGCTGTAGGGCGATTGCGCCTTGCGCACGAAGCGAATATTGGCCTCGTGCGAAAACAGGCAGCCCAGCCGCATGCTGGCCATGCCAAACACCTTGGAAAACGTGCGGCTCACGAACAGGTTGGGCACGCGCTCGATTTCGCCGAGCGCCGTCACGCCGCTGAACTCGTAATAGGCTTCATCGACCAGCACCACGGCCTTGCGCGCGCGGTGCAGAATGCGCTCGATCCCCAATAGCGAGACGCCGGTCCCCGTCGGATTGTTGGGATTGGCCAGCAGGATGGCGCGCGTTTGCGGCGTGACGCCCGCGAGCAGAGCATCGAGCGGAAACTCCATCCCCGGCTGTGCGTATTCTACTTCGCGAATCCGCGCGCCCGCCACTTCCGCGTAGAAGCGGTACATGGCGTAAGCCGGCTTCAGCAGCAACACCTCCTGGTGGTCGTCCACGTAGGTGTTGATGAAAACCTGAATCGCCTCATCGGTGCCGTTGGTGAAAACGAATTGCTCCGGCCGCACGCCGAAATAACTCGCGACGGCCTGCTTGGCTTCGCCGTACTCGGGATACACCGCCAGGCTGGCCGCATCGAGCGCGCCGGCGAGCGCCTCGATCACGCGCGGCGAACAGCCCACCGTGTTTTCGTTGAAGTCCAGGCGCAGCTTGCCCGTGCGCCCCGCTGTGGGCGGTGAATAGGGCGCCATGGCGAGCACCGCCGGCCGCGGCTGGGTGGCGCCGCGCGGCAGCTTGGGCGGCTTACCGGGCACGGGTCCGCACCTCCACCGATCGGGCGTGCGCTTCCAGCCCTTCAGCGCGCGCCAGGGTGACGATCGACGGCTTGAGGCGCGCCAATCCCGCCGCGCTCAATTGCTGCACTGAAATCACCTTGACGAAATCCGTCACCGCCAGGCCGCCGCGCACGCGCGCCGCTCCGCTGGTGGGCAGCACGTGATTCGGTCCCGAAGCGTAATCGCCCGCCGCTTCGGGGCTGTACGGCCCTACGAAGACGCTGCCCGCGTGCTCAATCTGCGGCAGCAGCCGCGCATCCGGAATGCTCAAATGTTCCGGCGCGAAGCGGTTGGATATTTCCACGGCTTCCTCGATCGACCGCACCAGCACGATGGCCGAATTGCGCGCGATGGATTGCGCCGCCACGGCCGCGGTCGGCAACGTAGCAAGCTGCCGGTCCACTTCTTTCGCTACCGCCATGGCCAGCCGCCGCGAGGTGGTCAGCAGCAGCGCCGTTGCGTCCACGTCATGTTCCGCCTGTGCCAGCAGATCGGCGGCGAGATAGCGCGGATCGCCCTCAGCCGCAATGATCAGAATCTCCGTTGGCCCGGCCACAAAATCGATGCCCACTTCGCCGGCCAGCAGCTTTTTCGCCGCCGCGACGTAAATGTTGCCCGGCCCCACGATGCGGTCGGCTTTGGGCACCGTGCGCGTGCCGTAAGCAAACGCCGCGATGGCTTGCGCGCCGCCCATCTCAAAGACTTGCGTAAGGCCCAGCATGGCCGCGGTTCCCCACACCTGGTCCACCGGTTTGGGCGAGGCCACGCAGACGTTGGCGACCCCCGCCACCTGCGCCGGCACCGCCGTCATCAGAATGGTGGAAGGCAAGGGATAGCGCCCGGCCGGAACGTACGCGGCCACCGTGCCGAGCGGCCGGACCACTTGCCCCACCCGCACTCCGCCCGACTGGTGCATCCATGCCCGCGGCATCTGCCGCCGCGCGAAGTCGCGAATGTTCGCGGCAGCCGTCCGCACCGCGCGCCGGAATTCCGGGCTCAGCCTCCGCCGCGCCGCCGCCAGGTCCTCTTCGGAAACGCGCACCGTGCGCCGCGCAAATCCGTCGAACTTGCGCGCGTATTCGATCAGCGCCCGGTCTCCGCGCCGGCGGACATCTTCCAGGATGGGCCGCACCACGGCCTCCGCCGCATCCATCCGCGCCGCCCGCCGCGCGAACAACGCGCCCGCATCTTCGCTTTTGATAATCCGTATCACAGGACGATCTTGTTGAGCGGGTATTCCACGATTCCCTGCCCGCCTGCCTGTTTGAGCCGCGGAATGATATCGCGCACCGTCGATTCATCGAGGATGGTGTTCACCGCCAGCCATTCCTCGTCGCTCAATTGCGAAATAGTGGGCCGCTTCAGCGCCGGCAGCACGGCCAGCACGCCCTTCAGGTTGTCCCTGTGCACGTTCAGCATCAGCCCCACTTTGCCCAACGCGTTGATGGCCCCTTCGAGCAGCATCTTCATATCTTCCAGCTTGCGCCGCTTGGCCGCGTCCTCCCACGAATCCCGATTGGCGATCAACTGCGTGTTCGATTCCATCACCGTGTCGATGATCTTGAGCTTGTTGGCGCGCAGCGACGAGCCGGTTTCCGTCACTTCGACAATGGCGTCGGCCAGCACCGGCGGCTTCACCTCCGTGGCGCCCCAACTGAATTCCACTTTCGCCGTCACGCCGTGCCCGGCCAGGTAGCGCCGCGTGGTCTCGACCAGCTCGGTCGCGATGATCTTGCCTTGCAGGTCTTTCACACTGAGGAACTGGGAAGCCTCCGGCACGGCCAGCACCCAGCGCACTTTGCCGAAGCTCTGCTTGGCGTAGATCAGGTCGGCCACCGCAACCACCTGTGCGCCATTCTCTTCGATCCAATCGCGGCCGGTGAGTCCGGCATCGAGAATGCCATCCTCCACGTAGCGCGCCATTTCCTGCGCGCGGATCAACATGCACTCGATTTCCGGATCGTCGATGCCGGGAAAATACGACCGGCTGCTGGTGGTGATGACGTACCCCGCGCGCCGGAACAAATCCACCGTGGCGTTCTCCAGACTGCCTTTGGGAATGCCCAGTTTCAGCTTCACGCCTTGCCTCCGTAAACCGCCTTGGGATCGTAGGTCCGCTGGTCCTGTATCTTCCACTCACCGCCGTCCAGGCGCCGGAAGAAGCAGCTTTCATAACCTTCGTGGCAGACGCCGGGACCTTGCGCCTCCACCTTAATGAGCACCGCGTCGCGGTCGCAATCGACGGCGATTTCCTTCACCATCAGCCGGTGGCCCGAGCTTTCTCCCTTCAGCCACAGCTTCTGCCGCGAGCGGCTCCAGAACGTCGCGAATCCGCTTTCCACCGTTTTGCGAAAGGCCTCCTCATTCATGAAGCCCACCATCAGCACGCGCCCGCTCGAGTAGTCCTGGATGACGGCGGTGACGAGGCCCCCGGATTTTTCGAAATCGAGATTCATCGGTGAACAAAAAAAGCCCGCCGATTTTGCGGCGGGCGTCCTTTCCATTTTTGTCTAGTGGAAATTATTGCAGCGGCCGTCGCGTGGAACTGTGGTGATGATGCCGCGCGAGTGTGACGCTTGCCATAAGAAAGTAGTGTACCACAGAGGCGGACGGCCGTACCTGAAAGGACCGGGCAGCAACCTCTTCCCAGGGTATACGCGCTTATAATGTGGAGATCGGTGGCGCCTTGTTCCAACGCGAACGCGCCGACTCGACATGTTCGAGGGGATATCGCAGGCACAGAACAAAGGAGGGCTCCATGAGCGTTCTCGAAAACTTTCCCCGCATTACGCCGTTTCTCTGGTACGACTCGAACGCCGAAGAGGCGGTCGCCTTTTATCTCACGGTCTTCAAGAACTCGCGCCGTCTCGACGAGCTCCGCACCACCGATGACAGTCGCGGGCCCAAGGGCAGCATCCTCACCATTGCCTTCGAGCTCGATGGCCAGAGGTTCACCGCCATCAACGGAGGCCCACTCTTCAAGTTCACCGAGGCCATTTCGTTTGTCGTGCGCTGCGACTCGCAGCAGGAAGTGGATGAATATTGGAGCAAGCTCTCTGCCGGAGGCAGCGAGGGTCAGTGCGGTTGGCTGAAAGACAAGTTCGGCCTTTCCTGGCAGATTATACCCGCGCGCCTGCCCGAACTCATCCAACACCCGAAGGCCATGCAAGCCATGCTCGGCATGAAGAAGATCGATATTGCAGAGCTCGAACGCGCCGCGCAATCGTAGCGGGACGCGCGGCCGCTGCCCGGGCGGCTACTTGCCCCGAAGCAGCTTCCGCAAATCCTCCGGCGAAACCTCTCTCTCCGGCGCGAATTTCGGCGATTGCGCGTACTGCTCCAGGCTCAGGAGCAATTGCGCCGCTTCCGGCGCGTCGGGCATCGCCGGCAGATCGATGGCGCAAACCAGCAACCGGCCCGCGCCCACTTTCAGCTCGAAGATGGTGCCCAGCCGGTGGTTGCGCTCGACGTTGTCGATGGGCTGCACGATTGGCCGGTAACCGGCGAGCGAATCCAGGATGATGGCTTGCGAGTGGTGCGCCAGGCTCTGCCACTGCCACTCGGAATAGAACCGGGTCGGAAATGCGGCCAGGGCAGGATGCCGGTCCTGAATCAGCAGCCCCAGCGTGCCGGGCGGGTTGCCCTTTTTGAACATCGGGTAGCACCAGAAATCCGGCGTGAAGTAGCCGGGCAAACTGTTGGGAGCCTCCTGGGCCTTCGGCAGCAGAAGAACGCGCTCGCTGCGGGAAAGGTGCGCCAGAGCATCGTCCACCGAACGCGCGACCGTGACGCCGGCCAAAGGCAGCGACGCTTCCGCCGGGTAGACCCAAAGCGGCCATTCGAGCTCGTTAGCGCCGATCCTGACTGAAAGCGCCAGCCGCGCCGGCGCTTCCACCGCGCTCAACGCGAGTCGAATCTGGCCTACCGCTGTCACGCCGCCATTCGGCACATGGGCCTGGCTGACGACGCCGGACCCGAGCACTCGCGAGCCTTCTTTCATCTGCCACACCGCCGGGCCAGTGAGACCGGTCTCGCCGTAGTTCGCCACGCGGATCTCGGCGGTGAACTCCTCCCGGTTGCTCCAGGTATGTTTGGCAAACAGGGCCAGCGGAACAACCGGCGAGCAAAAGGCGCGCCATTCCTCGGGCGTGATGAATCCCTTGGAATCCATGAACGCATCCAGCATTCCCACCAGCGCCGTCCCCTGCCCCGGATAATCCTGCAAATCCAGCAACTGGAAGCCGTCCATCTCCGGAGTGCGCAGCGCGGCTTCGATTTCCTCGCGATAGGCCAGCGCGGAGAGCATACCGCTGGCGCGGCGGAAATCCTCGGCCTGGTCGAGCATCCCGGCCTTCTTGAGGCGCTGCTCGAAGATCGCGAAATTGTCCGCGCGCAGCGCCCCGGTGTATTTGGCGGCTTCGCCAAAATTCGGAAACACCTGGTACTGGCCGACTTCGTGACTGACGAACGGCAGCCGCTTGCCCGCCAGCGCCGTCGTATATGTCTTCGAAGTTCCCGGCGCGCCTTCCTGAATGTAACCCACCGCGCCATCCTTCTTATCCTGGTGGGCATACGAACCGCGCGCCTTGCCGTCCAGCCCTGGCTTCGCATAGGCGCTGACGCGGTAATCGTCGCCGGCGAATTCCTGCGGATTCCAGGCTTCCGAGTTGGAGCCCTGGTCATACAGGCGGCTGGGGTCGAACGCACGCAGCGCGGCGACCATGCGCGGCCTGGGTGTCGAATCGCCCCAATATTCGTTGCCGATGCTCAGCATCACGAACGATGGGTGATGGCCATATTCGGTGAGGATGCGCCGCCCCTCTTCGGTGAGGAACGCCTCCACTCCCGGCTTGGCCGGATCGCCCCAGAACGGCAGCTCCGGTTGCAGGTAAATGCCCAGACGGTCCGCCACCGCGAACGCAGCCTCCGGCGGGCACCAGGAATGGAAACGCACGTGGTTCAGCCCGTACGCCTGCACCACCGCGAAATATTTCTGCCAGCCGGCTTCATCCATGGGTGGATGCGCGGTGAGCGGAAACACGCAGCCATCGTGCTTGCCACGCAGAAACACGCGCCAGCCGTTGATGGTGAAATGGCCGTCCAGGGCACGAAAATCGCGCAGGCCCACCAGCCCGGTCCAGGTCGCGTTCACGCCGCCCACACCAGCCTCCACCACCAGCCGAAGCAGGTTGGGATGAAACTCCTCCCACAGCGGCGCGGACGGCCCCGAATTCGCTGGCCCAGGCCGCTCATTCCACTCCGGATCGGACGGACGCGTTACGAGCTCCGCCTCGGTACCGCTGGCGGTAGCCCGGGCCAGTTCCTTGTCGCCCAGATAAAGCGCCGCCTTCACTTCTGGTTGGGCCGAGGCATCCGCCATGCGAAGGTGGATGAGCAGCCGGTTCGGATCGTTCGCCGCGGTGCCTACGCTCACACCCCGGATGGCGAACATCTCCTCGGTCCGGAGTTCGATCCTGCCCAGGATGCCATTCCAATTGGTTTGCGTGGCCTCGTCCAGCATGTGGCTGTTCACCACGCGGTCGGGCCAGTTGCTCAGCCGGTTGTCGACCAGGATGGCCAGCGTGTGCGCTCCCGGGCTGAGCTTGCCCAGGCGGACCAGGTGCGATGTGCTGAGCTGCGCTCCGCCGTCTCTGGGCGCGCCGTTATCCAGATAGACGGTGACCTTCTTGGTGCGCTCCAGGTAAAGGGCCGCTTCCCTGCCTTTCCATTCCTGCGGCACGGTGAATGTCTTGCGGTACCACGCCAGCCCTTCGTAGGGGTAGCGGCGCGACAGCTTCCATGCCTCCTCGGTGGGCTGTTGCAACTTGCCTTTGCGCGCCACGTCGGTCGTGCTGGGCAGGTCGATGGTGTCCGGCAGCGTGCGGCCAGCCCATCCCTCCTTCGTCCCAGCGCCGTTCGGATCCAGAGCGAATTCCCATTTCCCGGCGAGCGAAAGGGTGTCACGCGCCTCCGGCGGCTTCTGCGCCAGGGCCGGCGGCAGGAAGGCCACGAGCAGCCCCAAACCGGCCAGCAAAGAGCCCGTCGAGCGGTTCAGCTTGTAAGCATTCACGATGTCTTCTCGCGGCGTGGCGAACCTGTTTCCGGCAACTCGCCCCTAGCCCGCAACTCAGATTGTCTCACCGCGCATCAGGTCGAGGTAAGTCTCGCGCTCGCGAATCACCCGGTAACCGGCGCCTTCCACCAGCACTTCCGGCGCGCGCGGCCGCGAGTTGTAATTCGACGACTGGACGAAGCCGTAAGCGCCCGCCGCGCACACCGCCAGGTAATCGCCCGGCATGGCGTTGGCCATCAGGCGGTCGCGCGCCAGGAAATCGCCGCTCTCGCAGATGGGGCCCACCACATCCACCTTCACCGGCGGCAGCCCGTTCTTGCGCAGCGGCACAATCTCGTGGTGCGCGTGGTATAGCGCCGGGCGGATCAGGTCGTTCATGGCCGCATCCACCACGATGAATTCCCGCTCGCCGTTCTGCTTGCGGTAGAGCACGCGGGTGAGCAACACGCCCGCCGGACCCACGATGGAGCGGCCCGGCTCGACCATCACTTCAAGCCCGGTATCGTGGAGCTTGGCGTGCAAGCCTTCGACGAACCTGGCCACCGCGGGCGCCTTTTCGCCGGGCTTATACGCGATGCCCAGCCCGCCGCCCAGATCCAGATGACGAACGGGGCAACCCTCCGCGCGGAGTTGGCTGGCCAGCTCCACCAGCATGTCCACCGCTTCCAGAATCGGGCTCGGGTCGAGGATCTGCGAGCCGATGTGACAGCTCACACCCTCGGCCGAAAGATTGGCGAAGGTACGCGCCCGCTCATAGACCGCGCGCGCCCGCTCGATGGCGATGCCGAACTTGTGTTGGCCGAGGCCGGTGGCGATGTAAGGATGGGTGTCGGCGTCCACATCCGGGTTGACGCGAATCGAAAACCCCGCCTTCACGCCACGCCGCGCCGCCATGGCGTCCAGCAGCGCCAGCTCCGGTTCGGATTCGCAATTGAAACTGCGGATGCCAGCCCCAAGCGCGTATTCCACTTCCGCGGCGGTTTTGCCCACGCCCGAGAACACCACTCGCAAAGGGTCTCCGCCGGCGGCCAGCACCCGCGCCAGTTCGCCGCCCGAAACGATGTCGAAACCGGCCCCGGCTTTGGCCAGCAGCGCCAGCACCCCGAGCGACGAATTCGCCTTCACCGCATAGCAAACCGTGTGCGGCAGCGCGCCGAACGCCTCGTCATAGGCGCGGTAATTGGCCAGAATCGTCTGGCTGGAATAAACATAAGCGGGCGTGCCCACCCGCGCCGCCACATCGGCCAGCGCCACTTGCTCACAATGAAGATCGTTGCCGGAATAGGAGAACATCATCATGGTAGGACAGACCGTCGCTTTTCGTGGTCTGTCACGCTTCGCCCCGGTTTAACAGTTGACAGACGACAAAAAAACGATCGTCTGTCCCACCTAGGCTACCGCAGTTCCTTGCTTTGCGGGGTAGCCGGCTCGTTACCGTCGTTCTCGCGAATGGTCATCGACTGGTCGGAGTAGAAGCTGCGGCTGCCGCTGCTGCCATACGCCACCGGGTTGGCGTTGACCACATACCCGCCGGGAACGGGCGCGACGGTAAATTTGTAACCCTGCTTTTCGCCATTGGCCAGGTCATTGCCGATCAAGTCCGCGGCCGAAGTGTTCGGCGCTCCGCTGGCCGGCGGCCCAAGCTCGGTGAGCGATGCCGCGTAGCGGCCGTACTGCGACTGGTATTGGACCTCGGCCGTGTGAATGGCCTTGATCGCCTGAATGGCCGCGGTTTCCCGCGTGTACATCTGAGCGTGCGTAAACTTGGGCACGGCGATGGTGATGAGGATGAGGATGATCGATACCACGATCAGCAACTCGATCAGGGAGAAGCCCCTTTGGCGATGGGGCCTGCTATGCCCGGCCCAAGGCAGTTTCCGCATACGTGTATCCCTTTCTATTATGACGCGCCGGCGCCGCGCGGCGTGCAGGGCTTGGGGTGGGGCATCTGTTCGAAGGCAAGCCAACCGGGGTCACGGCGCGCAGGCCCGCGTGCAAC
This sequence comes from Bryobacteraceae bacterium, assembly GCA_049511495.1. Taxonomy (GTDB): domain Bacteria; phylum Acidobacteriota; class Terriglobia; order Bryobacterales; family Bryobacteraceae; genus Bog-375. Next base: position 15,344 of record JBEKXZ010000004.1, read on the forward strand.
GCATCGCCTCATGGAAGCGTGCTTAACGACCGCGGCGATGGGCGCTTACACGGCGGGGAGCCGGATCGGGCGACTAGCCAAAAAAAAGAGCGTCCCCCGGAAGGGGACGCTCTAAGTCTTAAGTCAAAGTTTCTTCAGACCGCGATCAGAAGTAGAACTTGACCGCGCATTGAATGATACGGTTGCCCTGCTTGTCCGTGGTATAACCAAACAGCGGACTCTGCAACGCACCGGTGGTGCCATTGTAGCTGAGCGACAGGTTCTCCCCGTTGTAGAAGGACCACAACGGATGGTTCAAGAAGTTATATCCGTCGAAACGGAACTGCAACTTCTTGCTCTCGCTGATCTGGAAGTTCTTGAACAACCCCAGATCGGAGTTAAAGTACCACGGCCCGTAAACAGCCGGCATCACCGTTGGCCCGTTCCCCCCGACTACCGTGGGGATGGCGAAACAGTTCCCGTTGACGAACTGGTGGGGCGCCAGGTTTGCAGCGGGGTTACAGGTGATGAGCGGGTTCAGGTTCATATCGGTGGTTCCCAGTATCGACGCCTGGCTGACGTTGAACGTGGTACCGGGAATCTTGTAGTTATTGTAGCCCGCGCCGAATTGCGGGCCGTTCGTGCCGCCCAGGTTAACGCCGCTTTGCAACTGCGTGATGCCAGACAACTGCCAGCCGTTGATGAATCCACCGGCGAACTTGTTGCCATGGATCGGGCTCCCCAACTCGATCGAGTAGGCCGCGTTGAAGATGTGCTTGCGGTCCTGCCCAATTTCCCCATAGTCGTTGGCGATGTTGTACGGATCGGCCGAACTGTTGAGTATCCCCATGGACTTACCGAAGGTGTAGTTCATGTTGATGTTGTAACGGCCCTTGGACCGCACCCAGGTCGCCTGGAACGCTTCGAAGTTGGCATACAAGCCATAGGTTGCGATGTTAAACTGGCCGAATTCGGTCAGCGGACGGAAATTGTTCCCGTTGAGGCTGTTCGGGTCCACGCCGCCGTTTTTCGAGGACAGCATGGCTCCATACGGTATCAGGTTGATATCGCTGCCGGCTCCGCCGCCCAGAGGCAGGTCTTCGCTGCGGTTGCCGACATAGGACAGCTCTAACAAGCTGGACCACGGCGTCCGATGCGATACCGTGACGTTCCAGGTATCCGTGTACATCGTGTCGCTGTTTGTGCCACTAACCGCGCTCGCCCCAACCGGCGCGGCGGCGTAGGAAAGGGTGTCCAGCTCGCTGGCGAACAGCGGGATGCCGTTGCCCAGATAGTTGGTGCCCAGACCAATATTCGTTACGCCCGCCGAAGCAGCCAGGCCGTTGGTGAACTGCCCTGTGTGGTAATAGTAACGGCCCCAACCGCCGCGCAGCACGGTCTTGCCGGAGCCCGTCAGATCATACGCGATTCCGATACGCGGCTGGTAGTAAAGAGCCCGCGAGGGGAAGCCGGTCAGTGGAACGCTTGGGTCGCGAGTGTGCCATAAGAACCCGCAATATTGAGCAGGCGTGCAAGTCGAACTGTAATCCGCGGCATCCCAGATGGGGAACCCGTGCCCGGTGTTGTCGTACCACGGTTGCATGTGCGTCAGGCGTATGCCAAGGTTGACGGTCAGGCGCTTGTTCACCTTCCAGTCGTCCTGGACAAAGCCTTCTGCCGTGTTGTAGGCAATATCGTTGATGTTGTCGAAGTTCTGCTCGCTGTAACTCGACAAGTTACCTGTGACAAAGTCGGCGTATTCGTTGCCGTAGGTATTTCCGTTGCCACCCATCCAGAACCCTAACTGGCCGTTGGCGGATCCATTGGACGGCTGCGCATTGCGGATCCACTCCCAGAAGAAGCCGCCCTTTATGGTGTGCGTGCCTATCACCTTGCTGACTGTATCTTGCAGGTTAGGCATCCACTTGTCCGCATACAAACCCTGCGTAGCACCGCCCGCTTCAAATCCGCTCGGATTGAAGACTATAGCGGCTTCCTCGCCCACCCAGCCGTTACCGCCAAAGGACGGGATTTGTGCAATCCCGTTCTTGTACAACCCGGTATAGGTGTAGCCGACGTCCGCGCGATTCACCGCCGAGGGGTTCGAGAACACGTTCGGAAAACCGATAAACGTGTAGCTGAACACGAACTCATTGGTCATGGTCGGGCTAAACACGTGTGTCAGCGAAGCACTGACGGAGTCGGATTTATTCAAGCCCTTTACATCAGTCGGGTAAGGAACCTGATCGGTTTGACGCCACCACAGGCCCACCGGGAACAACTGCGTCTCGCGCTGCAGGTTATAGCGGATGAACAGCTTGGTGCTGTCGCTAATGCTATAATCCACGCGCGTCATCCACTGCGTGTTGTTCTCGTTAAAGATTTCCGACGCCGTGTAGTTGTAACCACCGGTAACAGCGGCGTTGGCGTTGGCGGCCGGATACAGCTTCATGAGCGCTATCATGTTGGGGTCGATCATTTGTCCAGTGGCCCCGGTGGACGGAATCATGCCGCCCGGAAACAGCGCCTGAGCCGCAGCCGTGAGCACTCCCGGAGGCCCGCCGGAGGCGGTAATGGGGCCTTCCTGGGAAGTACACGCCGGGGAGAAGTTGCCCGACAGCTCGCAGGATGGCGGCACCGTGGCACGCAGGAGGCCGGTGTCCAGCACTTGGTAGAAGTACTCGAAACCGGTGAAGAAGAACAGCTTGTTGCGATTCTTGTTGAAATTGGTGCCGGGAATCAACACCGGGCCGCCGAAAGTGCCGCCCGGATAGAAGTACTTGTTGTGCGGCTGTGCGACAGTCTCCTTGTTGAAGATCCAGTCGGTGGAGTTCATCACGTAGTCGCGTGCGTAGAAGAACGCGGAACCGTGAAACTGGCTACCGCCGGACTTGGCGACCGAGCTAATGACCATGGGGCCTTTCTGGTTCTCGGCGCTGAAATTCCCAGACATGACCTTAAATTCGGAAATCATATCCGAATTCGGGTTGACCGGTGTATCGCAGTTACAGCCTGGATCGGAAACGTGCGCACCGTCCGACGTGATGTCCAACGAGTTGCCGGGCAACCCGTTGTACTGATAGGCACCGTTCAACGGGCTGGCGCTGCCGGCGTCGCCATTGGCGTTAATGCCGATCACTTCGCCGTCGTAATTCGCCTTGTTGTTGGTGCCATTGGCAATGCCGAATCCAGGCATGATCTTGATGTACTCGGCGGCGTTGCTGCCGACCTGGATGTAATTCTGCAACTCCGTCGTTGTCAGCGTTTCCGATTTCTCGCCCGAGTCCACCGGCACGATCGTGTCGGCCACGCCGACGACCTCGAACTTCTCGGAAGTGCTACCAACGACCAACGATACGTTGATGTTGCGCTTGTCGCCGTTCAAAAGCGAGATACCAGGCGCATCATACGTCTGAAAACCCTTGGCGGCGACTGTTAATTTGAAGGTGTAATCGCCAACGGATATACCGACGAACGTGTAGTAACCGTCATTGTTCGTAACGGTATCGCGGGTATCTCGGGTTTTTTCATTAACGAGTGTGACCTTGGCCTGCGGCACAACGGCGCCGGTCGGGTCGGATACTACTCCTGTCAGCGTGGCGGAGGTCAATTGGGCCTGCAAGTTCATGGCCGACAATAGCAACAGCGCCAACGCAACCAGGATTACACTGCGGTTCTTCATAGGACCTCTTTCTGCCCGAAAAACGAGACGTCTCGTAATATAAATCCACTAGCCTAAGGGGTAAAGGTTAAAGCTGTTAACTCACATGAAAGGAGTAGTTACTCTGAAAATCTGCTTTAAATCTACTTTATTTTCAGATGCGTTACTGCTAATCTGGAATCAGTTACAGCGGGCTACTGGGGGTTAACGCGTCGCCGGTGGCCCTGTTAATTGTTAAAATGCTCGGGGAGGGCCCATGTCGGATGCTCCGGATCTAGACCAATGTAAGGCCGAAGTGCAGGCGCTGATCGCGTCGGGGATCTTCACCAAGGCCCCCAGCTTGGCGCTGCTACTGGGTTATGTTTGCAACAAGTATTTCGAGGGCCAGGCCAACCAGATCAAGGAATACAGCATCGCGGTGGAGGCTTTGGGGCGTCCGGCAAGCTTCGATCCCAAACAGGATTCGATCGTCCGCGTGGAGGCCTTTCGGCTGCGTAAGCGTCTGAAACAGTACTACGAGAACGAAGGCGCGGGGCACCATGTGCGCATCGTTGTTCCGTCCGGCCAATACGTGCCGCAGTTTCTGGAGAATGGCCGGTCCGCAAGCAACGGCGAGGCGCCCGATGCCGGCCCCGATCCCGCCGAAGAGGAGGAAGCAGCGTTGGAGACCGAGCCGGCGGCGGCGCTGCATCGCGAATTGGCGATAGCGCCAGCCCCACCGCTGGCGGTGCCGCCTGCCGTTGCGCGGCCGCAGTCTGCCTCCGGGGCCAGGTTAGCCCGCCTGCTGGGCCTGCCATTGATGGTAGTGGCTTTGGTCGTCACCGCTTGGTACTTCCGGGTGCATTTGCCGGCCAAGGCCGTCGCTGTGCCGAAAACAACATTCGAGCCGCTGGCCGCCGAGTCCGAGGAAATCCGGATCTTGTGCGGCTCCCCCGGGGCGCGGCATGTGGACCCGGCGGGCAACATCTGGTCTGGCGACCGCTTCTTCCGGGGCGGATTCGTCTTCGCCATGCCGAACCATATAATTCTCGGGACGCCCGATCCGGAGTTGTTCCGGCACAGACGCGAAGGCGATTTCAGCTATGACATCCCGTTGAAGCCCGGCGTTTATGAGCTGCATCTGTACTTTGCCGAGACGCAATTCGGCGAGAACAACCCCGCGGGAGGCGGCGAGTCCAGCCGGGTCTTCCCGATTTCGATCAACGGAAAAATTGTGCTGTGGACCTTCGACCCGCTTTCCGACGCGGGCGGCAGCAACACCGCCGACGAGAAGGTATTTAAGGACGTTTCCCCGGCGAAGGACAACATGCTCCACGTGCAATTCGGGCCGACCAATAACGTCCCTTTCCTCAACGCCCTCGAGATTGTGCCGGGCATCCCGGGCAAGATGCGGCCGGTGCGCATCGTGACGCGCGCCCGAAACTATACCGATCGGCGAGGCCAGGTGTGGGGAGCGGACCGGTACTTCAGCAGTGGTTTCGCCGCGCCGCGCTCCGAGCCGGTCTCCAATACCGCGGACCCGGAGATGTTTCAGACCGAGCGCTTCGGCAACTTCCGGTACGCGATCCCCGTGGCGGATGGCCGCTACACCGTGACCCTGCGATTTGCAGAGACCTGGTTCGGCCCCGGTAAACCCAGCGCCGGCGGGGCGGGCAGCCGCATCTTCGACGTGTATTGCAACGGGATCGCGTTGCTGCGCAATTTCGACATATTCCGCGCCGCCGGTGCGGCGCAACGCGCTGTGGAAAAGAGCTTTCCCGGTATCGCTCCCAATGCCCAGGGCAAGATCGAGTTGTCGTTTGTGCCGGTCGTCAACTACGCCTGCGTCAATGCCATCGAGGTTGTGGACGACGGCAACTGAAGAAAGCGGGCAGGTGCTTCCAGAAACGGCCCGGTGACGGCCGCGTTGGTTTTCGCGGAGTTTAGCGAGCCGCGAGCAGAACAGCCTGCTATAACATGGGTAGAAGGGCATGATCGCTATCGCCGCAGCCTTACTGATGCAGGCCACGACTGCCAGCTCCGCGCCGGCCGTTCCGCATGCCGCGCCATCCTTCGAAGTCCTGTCGCGGCAGGCCGTCGAGGCGCGCGACGGCAAGCGGCTGGCGGAGGCGCTGACCCTTTTCAGGAAAGCGCTTCAGCTCAAGCCGGACTGGGTCGAGGGCCTGTGGGAGGCGGGTTCCATTGAATACGACCAGGACCAATACAAGGAGTGCTCCGCCGACTTCCAGAAGTTGGCCGCCCTTACACCGGGCCAAGCCCCTGGCTGGACCATGGCCGGAGTCTGCGAATACCAACTGCGGGATTACGATGCCGCATTGAAGAGCCTGCTCCGGGCGGAGCAGTTGGGATTCCCGGAAGCCGCCGAACTGGCCCGCGCCGGGCGGCTCCACTTGGCCCTGGTCCTCATCAAGCTGAACAGGTTCGAGGACGCCATTGTTAAGCTGGTCCAGCTAACACGAGACGACAAGAAGACGCCGGAGATCGTCGTGGCCTCCGGGATCGCTGGATTGCGGGAGCCCTGGACACCACCCGAGGTGCCCGAATCGGAGCGCGACAAGGTCTTCAAGCTGGGCGATGCGATGGCCGCGGTGATGGAGCAGAACGCGCAGGAAGCCCTCGAGAAATTCGCCATCGTGCTGCGGGACTACCCCAACGACGCTAATGTCCACTTCCGGTACGGCGCCTATCTCATGCAAGAGGACCCGGAGCGCGGGATCCAGGAAATCGGGAAGACGATCGAGTTGCAGCCGGACCATATTCCGGCGTTGGTCAGCCTGGCCAATATTTACCTGAAACGCGATCAGACGCCCCTCGCGCGGCAATACGCCGAGAAGGCGGTACAGGTGGCGCCCGGCGATTTCGCCACTCATGTGACCCTGGGCAGGGTGTTGCGGGAGACCGACCACGACGCAGACGCGGTCCGGGAGTTCCAAACCGCCGTGCGGCTGGCGCCAGGCAGCCCCGAGGCGCACTACGATCTGGCCGCCACCTACGCCAAGCTCGGCCGCAACGCCGACGCCGCGCGCGAGCGCGAGGAATTCAGACGGCTGCGGAAAATCACTGACCCCAATCAGCCGTGACCGAGCCGTCAAACTGCTGCGGGAACTCTCGCAGAGTCTTCGGAAACGGCTGCCGGAACAACCGGATGTGCGGAAGCTGGCTAGCGTTGCGGCGCAGCCTTTTCGTAACGCGAAATGCTGCTATTGAAAAGCTGGATCAACTCGCGGTCATTGCGCTGGGTGGCCAGTGCGAGGCCCTGCTTGGCGGTTCGCAACGCATCGTCCAACCGGCCAACGCTCGCATACATCGATGAGAGCGCCCCGAGGTCGACGGGATCGCCGGATTTGGCGACTGCCTCGAAATGCGGAATCGCCTCGTCGAACCGCCCTTTGCCGGCCAGTGCGCGGCCCAGCGTGCGATGCATCCCCTCCGGGTCAAAACCGCCCTCGAGCGCCTTCTCCAGATGCGGAATCGCGTCGTCGAAATGGCCTTGCCGGGCCAGGATCAGGCCCAGGTTCCCTTGCAGTTCGGGCGCCTTCGGATCGGCGGCGAGAGCTTTTTCGAGGTATGGAATAGCCGCTTCGGCCTGGCCCGCGCGCACCAGCGCGATGGCAATATAATTCAGCGTGTCGGCGTCGTTGGGGTTCAGCTCCAGCGCCTGTTCAAAGTGCGGAATCGCCTCCTGAAACTGCCCGCGCTCGGCAAACAGACTCCCCAGCGCGCCCTGTGCTTTGGCGTCCTTCGGATTCAGCTCGATCGCCCGTTGCAGTTGCTGTTGCGCCTCGTCGGGGTGTTTGGTGCGCAGCAACGCCATGCCCAGGCCGGTGTGCGTCCGCGCGTCGGTGGGTCTCAGTTCCAGCGCCTTGCGCAGCGGCACGAGAGCCTCTTCGTCGCGCTTCGAGTCGGCCAGCGCCACGCCCAGGTTGTAGAGCGCCGCGGGTTCGTCCGGGCTCATCGCCAGCGCAGTTTTCCACTCGGCGATTGCCTCTTCCAGTTCGCCCTTGCCCTGAAGCCCGATGGCGACGTTGAACAACCGGTAGAATTCGGTGGCCGGCGCATTCATGACTTCAATAAAGTCCGGCGCGATGTTCACGAACTCGGGAATGTTCACCCCGCGATTCGCCGCCGTCGCGTTTTCCACCAGGATGGCCGGGCTGTCATTGCCGTTTTCGTCGATGTGGGTCAGAAACATCTGGGTGAACAGTGAGCGCCCTTTCGATGAAAACGCGAGCCAACGCCCGTTCGGCGAAAACGTGTGCCAGGAGTTCATCGGCAACATATTGCAGTTCAGGCGGCGCGCCGTGCCGCCTTCAGACGGCACGATGTACAGCTCGCTGTCGGGCCGCATGAGCAGGCCATTCTTGTTCTGCACGAACACGATCCACTTGCCGTCGGGCGAAACTTTCGGGAAATTGTTGCTCATCCCGTTGCCGGCTGCGCCCTGCACCGGCTCGGGCTTGCCGCCTTTGCCATCGTTGAACGGAATCCGGTACAGGTCGTACTGGATCTGCGTCTCGTCGGGCGAGTTGGCGTACAGGGGATCCTTCATGCCCGGCGGAAAGGGATCGCGCGCCTTGGCGCGGGAGAACACCAGGTACTTGCCGTCCGGGCTCCAGAAGGCGCTGGTCTGGGCCATGTCGGGATCGTCGGCGCCGGGCAACGGCTGCAGCTTGCCGGTCGCCTTGCTATACCACGAAAGAATGCCGCGCGTCGGGTAGAACACCTGCCCGAAACCGTAATCGTTGTAAATTCCGTTGAATAACCGTTCGAGCAGGTTGGTCATGTCGGAGCCGGGGGGCTCGGTGGAGGTAATCAGGTACTGCCCGTCGGGCGAGATCTGGCTCATGAACCCAAAGCGCTTCTTGGCCGGATCGTTGGAGAACGAGTTCCAGCGGATCACATAGTCGTTGCGGATCGAGGTTTCTTTGCGCACCGGCACCAGCGCGTACAGGCCCTTGTCATTCTGCGGGCCGTCCACGTCGATGCCCATCCATTTGCCGTCGCGCGAGAACGAGTGGCAGTTGGCGCAGGTCGGCAGGCCCTCCATCATCACGCGGCTACGCCCCGTCGACAGGTCCATCAGCCGCCACGCGATCAGCGGCACCGCCTCGTCCGGCAGCGGCTTGATCACGCCGTGCGCGCCCACGGGGGGCGCAATCAGCGGCACGTCGCGGTAGAAGATCGGCGCGCCCACCGGGTCGCTGGAGATGCGCAGCGCGACTTCCCCGCGGGAGACCGGCTTCTTCGCCTTCTCATCCTCGTAGCCGAAGAACCGCACCGTGACCGGCTGCTGGACGCCGTGTTTCTTGACCAGGTCCCAGGTCGCCTCGTCGGGCTTCCAGGCGTGTCCGGCCTCCTGGTTGGGAGTTAGTTTCGGCGTCACGGCGCCGGCCTTGGCGCAGCGCTCGTCAATCGGGCCAAGCTGCAGCCGCTCGCCTTGCGATTTCACCCGCACCGGTGCGGCGCGGTCCCCAAACGCGAATTCGATAACCCACAGCTTGGCAAGCGGATCGGCATCGCGCCACTGCAGCGTCGGGGGGAAAAAGTCGGGAGGAAAGACGGAGCCCGCCGCGGGGTAATCGACCGTAATCGTGCTGGCAGCCGCCGGCAGGCGTTGGTGCGAGGTGCGCCCCGCCAGAATCACCGGCGCCAGCACGGCCACACATATTACATGTATTACATGCGTCTTCATCAGCGAACCGCGCTTTACTTTCGCCCCGGACTCCCCGGTGCCTTGCGCTTCTCTTAACTCTTGAACGTCCGCTCGCTTCGAATCCTCGTTCCGGAGCCGAGCCCGGCCCAGCGAACAATCTTCGAACGAGACCGAAGCGGCGCCCGACAGACGCCGGCGTGGGCGCGGAAAACACCCCGCTCGGTCACTCGGAGATGTGCTGTTCCGCTTCGCATTCGCCAGCCTGAAGCCTGCACCCGTTCTCCTACTAATGTAACCACAGTGCACTGGCGCGTCAAGGCCACCAGCCGCGACTGTGCGTAAATTTACTCAAAGAGCCGGATTTCGTCTCGCGCGACCGCAAGCAATGCAGACGGCTGCGCAGGGTCGCCGGCCCAGATCCGGCGATGGGCTCGCAAAGCGCCGCAAAGTGCCGTACACTGAGTGAAGAGAGAGCCGGAGATCCGGATAATCAGTCATGAAGATCTGCATTTACTCAGCCACCTTATTGGCGATCGCCGCCATCGCCACATTGCCCGCACCCGCCCAACAGCCCGCCGCACCCGCGCAACAGCCTGCCGCGCCCGAAGGCGCCGCGCAGAAACCCGTTCTCAAAACGACCGTCGATGAGGTCGTGCTGGACTTCATTGCCCGCGACAAGAAAGGCAAGCCTGTCGCGGACCTCACGAAAGACGATCTGACTGTCAGCGATAACGGCGTCAAGGAGCAACCGACCAGCTTCCGTCTGGTGCAGGGGGCCGACGCGATCAGCCAAGGCGGCACCACCACCAAACTCGACCCCCTGCGCCAACTACGCCTGGTGACTCTGGCCTTCGAAGCTCTGGACAGCCCCACCCAGCGAAAGACCGCACGCGATGGGGCGGTCGACCTCGTCAAGGGCGAGCAGGGCGGCAACGTCTTCTATTCGGTGGTCGTGATCGATACGCGCTTGATGGTCCTGCAGCAGTTTACGGCGGATAAGGACGCGCTCATCAAGGCTATCGAAACCGCCACCAGCGGGTTCTCGCCCTCGCGGCTACAACCCGAATCGGATAAGATCAAGAGCGATCTGAGCAGGTACCTGAACGGTCAGACCGTTAACGGCTCCGCTCAGCCCGACCAGTTGCTTGCCGCAGCCGCCCAGACTGCGACCCAGCCGCTGCCTACCGGCGCCGCAGCAGCCGCGAGCGGCGCGATCGGCGCGGCAGCGGTGCAGTCCATGCTGGCAACGGTGATGCTCAACATGCTGCGTATGGACGCGAGTGCAGCCTCGCAGGACGTGCGGCTGGACCTGAATGCTCTGGAGTCCCTGGTGCGGGGGCTGCAGGCCATGCCGGGACGCAAGTCCGTGCTCTACTTCTCCAGAGGAATGCTTTTGACGCCTGAGCTGGATGCGATTTTCCGCAATTTGACGAGCATGGCAAACCGCGCCAACGTCACGTTTTATTCAGTGGATACCCGCGGCGTGATGACCTTCCGGCAGAATGCCGGAGCCAGCGCCCAGTTGAACCATGCCACTTCGGTTTCTGCCAACACCACGCTCAATGAGGGTTCGACTACCCAGGACGAGATGATGGCTTCGGATACTGCCGAGGACTCCTCGCGCGCCAATGTTCAGCTTCCGATCCGCAACCTGGCGGAAGCCACCGGCGGCTTTCTGCTCGGCGAGAGCAACGATTTGCGCACACCGCTGCGCAAGGTGAACGAAGAAATTGCCAGCTACTACGAGTTGACCTACGACCCGCACATCGACAACTACGACGGCAGCTTTCACAAGCTGAAATTGGACAGCGACCGCAAGAACGTGGTTCTGCAGGCGCGCAATGGTTACTTTGCCTTACCTCCGGAAGCGCGCGCCGCGGGCCTCGAAGCCTTTGAATTGCCGCTGCTGAAAGCCATCTCCGACGGCCGGGTTTCGCAGGACGTCGAATTCCGCGCGGGCGCTTTCCTGGAGCAGCCGCGAAGCGAGGGCAGGGACCTTTCGCTATTGGTGGAGATTCCGCTGCATGGCATGCAGGCCAAACCGGGTGCGGACCAGAAAGGGTTCGATATCCACTTCTCGGTGGTCGCGCTGGTGAAGGACGCCAAGGGCGAAGTAGCCGGTCAAAAGTTGACCCGCGACCACAACCTCAACCACATTACCGCCGACCAGTTGAAGATGGGCAATTTCGTGGACAAGATGTCGATCGAGCTTCCGCCCGGACAATACAGCCTGGAGACCGCGGTCATGGACCGCGAGAGCGGCAAGATAGGATTCGACCGCAGCGCGTTCACGGTGGCATCCGCAGGCAAAGGCGTGGGCATCTCCTCGATGGCTTCGGTGCGCTCGTACATACCCAATGCGAAGGGCCTCGATCCCAACGAACCATTCCAGTATCAAGGGGGCAGCATTACGCCGACATGGAATAGCAGCGTGCCTCGATCGGCGAATTCGAGTTTGCGGCTGTTCTTCGTGGTCTATAAGGACCCCTCGATTTCCGCCAAACCCACGCTGGAAATCGAATTGCTGCAGAACGGCAAGAGCTTGCAGAAAGTGCCGCTGCCGCTGGATGACGCCGACGCTCAGGGCAGGATCCCGGATGTGCTGACCATTCCAGCGTCGGCCATTCCAGCGGGCGTCTACCAAGTCCGCGCCGTGGCCAAGCAGGGCAGCACCGAATCGGAAACGCAGACCGACGTAAAGATCGAAGCAAACTGATCATCCGCACGGATGACGTATCGGCAGGCCATCCGGACTGGTGGTCCGAAAAAATTCGAACCATCGGCCATGCGAGCTGTGGCTGGCGAACTGCCGGCGGAAAGTCGACTTTGTGCAACAACCGTGTGACATTGGGACATTGCCCTTGTGCGAAGCCCTGGCTAAAGCCGGCCCTCTAGGCTAAAATATAGATCAAGGTGAGGGATTTCAAGACCTGCTTGCTGTGCTTGTGCGCCGCGGCCGCGATAACGGGGGCGCCTGGCCCGCGCTCGCAGAGCGTAGCCTCGATCACTATCGATTACCCAACTGACGGATCGATCTTCCCTCCCGAACTGCCGCCTCCGACATTCCTGTGGCGCGATGCCGAGGCCGGCGCCACGCATTGGCGGATCGATGTGGAATTCGCCGGCGGCGCGGCGGGCTTGCAGGTAAAATCCGGCGGCGAGCGCATGCAAGTCGGCGAGATCGATTCGCGTTGCGTGGGGGCCGTGCCGCCCAAACTCACACCGGAGCAAGCCGCGGCGCACACTTGGAAGCCCGATCCCCAAGCCTGGGCGGCCATCAAGAGCCATTCCGCGAAGGGCGCCGCCACCGTCATCATCACCGGATTCGCGGATCCGAACGACACCCGCGCCGTTTCACGCGGCCGCATCTCCATCGGGACTTCGGAAGACCCGGTTGGCGCGCCTATCTTTTACAGGGATGTGCCGCTGATCCCCAGCCCGACGGTGAACGGGGTGATCAAGCCGCTGCCGTCCTACGCCATCGGGCTGATTGCCTGGCGTCTGCGCAATGTGAGCGAGACGCAAAGCAAGACGGTGATGCAGGGTCTGCCGACTTGCGTGAACTGCCATTCCTTCTCGCTCGACGGCCATACACTCGGACTGGATGTGGACGGCCCCCAGAACGATAAGGGCCTGTACGCGTTGGTCCCCGTGCGCAAGGAGATGTCCATTCGGGATGAAGACGTGATCCGATGGAGTTCCTTTGGCGGCGGGGCGCCGGTGAAGACCGATGGGCCATCCGCCAAGCGGTTCGGTTTCATGTCCCAGGTGTCGCCCGATGGCCAGTACGTAGTGACGACCATCGACGATCCGCGCATGAGCCGCGTGCAGAACGTGAACGGCATGGTGCGCGGCCTGGCGGACCGCTTCTATAATGCGGGTTACAAGGACTATAGCTTCGGGCAGGTATTCTATCCGACGCGCGGTATCCTGGCTTGGTACAGCCGTGCGGCTCGCCAGCTTCAGCCGCTGCCGGGCGCCGACGATCCGCGCTATGTGCAGACCAATGCGGTGTGGAGTCCGGATGGCAAGTACCTGGTGTTTGCGAGAGCGGAGGCCAGAGAACCGTATCCGGCGGGACAAAAGGCGTCGGAATACGCCAACAGTCCCGACGAGACGCAGATTCAGTACGACCTCTACCGGATTCCGTTCAATGGCGGCCAGGGCGGCCAGGCGGAGCGCATCGAGGGCGCTTCGCGGAACGGCATGAGCAATAACTTCGCAAAGGTGTCGCCGGATGGGAAATGGATCGTCTTCGTCGAGTGCCACAACGGCTTGTTGATGCGTCCCGACAGCCGGTTGTTCATCGTGCCAGCCACGGGCGGTGTGGCGCGGCCGCTCAAGTGCAACATGTGGCGCATGAACTCGTGGCATAGTTTTTCGCCGAACGGGCGATGGCTGGTGTTCTCCTCGAAAGCACGCTCGCCATACACGCAGATGTACCTGACCCACCTGGACGAGAACGGCAACGACAGCCCGGCGATCCTGATCGAAAACGCGACGGCCGCCAACCGCGCCGTGAATATCCCGGAGTTCGTCAACATCGCGCCGGACGGCATGGAGAGGATCGACGCGCCGGCTACGGAGTTCTACCGGTTGTTCGACGTAGCATCGGAACTGGGGCAGAAGAACGAATACGAGGCGGCCATTGCGAAATGGAACGAAGCGTTGGCGCTGAGCCCCGACGATGCCAAAGCCAACAGCAACCTGGGCGTGCTGCTGGAGACGGTGGGCCGGACCGGCGAGGCGATGGCCCATTACCGGAAGGCGGTGCAATCCGAGCCGGATTATCCGGATGGGTACACCAACCTGGGCATCGCGCTGGCGCGCACGGGAAAACTGGACGACGCCATTTCGTATTTGGAGAAGGCCGCGCAACTGAGTCCGTGGGACGCCAAGGCGCACAGCAATCTGGGCGCGGCATTGGCGGAGCGCGGCAGGACCGGCGATGCGATTGTGGAGTGCGAGAAGGCGCTGCAGCTCAGACCCGGGGACTCGGAAGCGCACGCTAACCTGGCGATTGCGCTGGCCAAGGACGGACGATTGGACGAAGCCATCGCGAACTTCGAGAAGGCGTTGGCGGGCGACCCGGACTCGGGCCAGATCCACGCGAACCTGGCCGGTGCGCTGATGGCGAAAGGCCGGTTTGACGACGCGATTCCGCATTTCGAGAAGGCGTTAGCCGCCAATCCCAACTCGGCCGAACTGCACTACGATCTGGGACGGCTGCTGGCCACGCGCGGGAGGTTTGACGAAGCGATCCCGCATCTGGAGAAGGCGGCCACGGGGGAGGACCCGGCGATTGGCGGTATGTTGGCCGCAGTCTACGCGCAGGTGGGCAGGTGGGGCGACGCGCTGGCGATGGCGCGCAAGTCGCTGCGGGTGGCGCAGGCGCGGAACCAGCAGGACTTGGCGCAGGCGCTGAGCGCAAGCATCGCGAGTTATGAGGCAGCCCAGGCTCGGGGCGGGGGCAAGCAGGAATAAGTTGCCCGGAGTGGCGCGGAGATTCGGCACCGGCGCGCGCGGAGACTGGCGCGGCGCCCTTACGGGTTCACGCTGACCGAAGTGGATTCGCTGCTTATGTGGCCGCCCTGTTGCACCGTCACGCGCGCGACGTACTGGCCGGCGGGCAGCTTTGTAAATTGCAGGATGGGGAACGAGTTCAGCTCGTCGGGCGAGCCGGCGTCCGGCTTGGCCTGCGCTACGGCTTTTCCGTCGCGGAAAAACTCGACCGTGACGCGGGGTTCGACAGGCCTCGTTCGGCCGGCGCCCGGGTCCGCATAGACCACGAAGAACAGTGCGGCGCCGGTCTCCGTGCTGGCGGTTTGGCTCAGCGCGGGAGTCACCTTGCCTCCCGCGAACTCCAGCGGATTGCCGGGATCGCGCGGCGCATCGAGCGGCGCGATGCCGCGCACCACCTCGACGGCGCTCACTGTGGATTCGCCGGGTTTCGGCACCACCAGGGAAAAGCGCTTGGTGCTGGCGCGGTCCCCCTCGGGATCGACCGCGACGGCTTCGATCGTGTACCGTCCGGCGGCGGCTTCGAACGGCAAGGTCAACATCATTTCGCCGCGCCGGAACTCTTCCAGCTTCTCGGCGGGAACCTCGCGGTCAATCTCCTGGCTGACCTTTCCCACCACCTGGCCGCCGGCGTCCTTGATGAGCGCCAGAAAAACGGCGTGCACGCGGGCCTTGTGCGTGTTCTTGTCTTCGGGCGTCGACAGGCTTCCGGTGGGTATCTCGAATCCCATCTCGAAGCGGTAACCGTCGCGCAGCGGTTTGAATCGCAGGGCCGCGGCGCGGAACTCGAAGTCGTTGCGCGGAGCGCTGTTCAACACGTGGAGGGCGGACACCTCGAACGGCTGGAGCGCGCCGCCCTTCAGCTCGGGAAGGGCGAAATACCCGTCTCGCGTCTGCACCCGCAGGCGCGGGTCCGTTACCGTCACCTGGATCTTCCGGTACCTGCCGTCGTACACGCTCGACACCGGCACGTACGAGATCTCGTAGTGAGTGCGCACATCTTCCATGATGCGCGCCATACTCTTCTTGAAGGCGCTGGTGTTGAACACGGCGAATCCGCCGGTGTCTTCCGCCAATTCTGCCATGTTGAGCTGGACCTGGGCGGCGCCGGCCTGTTGCATTTCATCAAACTGTTTGAACTGGGCCATGGAGGCGGAGGCCAAGGACTGCGTAGTACTCTGACTCCTGCTTTTGGCGGCGGCGGATTTCGTCAGCCCCACGGCCATCCCATTGGAGGACATCTCAGTCAGTCCGCGAACATCGATACAGTAGAACGTCACATTGCCGCGATTGGCCGCGCTGACGACCGTCCGTACGAAATCGTGACGGCCGGGCGGTTCGCGGAGACCATCGGAAAGGTAGAGCACTGTCTTGCGGCCGGGTAATGCCGACTCGTGCCGGATAATCTGCAGCAGCGCATCCCACACCTGCATGCCGGCAACGTCGTCCACCATGTAAGTCTGGTTGGTGATCATCAACGCCAGCGCCTGCTGCGACGCGGAAAGCGGATTGGTAGCCGCGGGGCTGGCCGACAAGTCAGGCGTCTGTGTCAAGTCGATATCCGGGGTGATGGACACTCCAGTCTCGCTGCTGGTGATGGTGTAATCGGTCTCGTTCAAAACATTGGCGGACGCCTCCGCGAGCTCCAGCGCGTTGCCGTTCACGGCCTTGCGCACGGCTTCCTTGAGCTCCGCGCGGTCGTTGGTGAATCCGTGGATGGCGTTCAGACGCAGATTCAACCGGAAGATCGCGGCGTAGGTGTTGTCCTGAAACTCCTGCTCAAGGAAATCAGTGGCGGCATTGAGCGCGTTCTGTCTGGAGTCGGGCCCCATCTGATCGAACACGATGGAAACGAAATTCGGCTCTCGCGTGGAGTTCGCCTGGGCTGCGATCGGAACGGCCGATCCACCGGTTGGCTGAGGCGGCGTAGGCGCGGGGATGACCCGCGCTTCGGGTCCGCCGGCCAATCGAAACCACCGGATGGTCTGCGGCACGCCGTCTTCCGTAACGATGAAATCCGACTGCTTGAGATTGGTCGCGAGCGAGAGGTTCTTGCGCCGCACTACGACGTCCAGCACCACCTCGCGGACGTTGCTGCGAATGACGGTGCCGGAACTGCCCGGCGCCTGCGGCTCCTGGGCCGGCAAGATCGCGGCCAGCCAGGCGACTCCAAGCACCCCGAATCGCCAAATCCGCCCCATACGTCCCTCCAATTTTATTGTAATGCACGTCAGTCCGGCCCGCGTAGGTTAGCCTGAAATAAGCACTAGACTGATGTATAGCGCATTCCCGACAGGAGAGTATCCGATGCCAAGTCCAGCGGGACAAATGATCAAGACGCCTCCGCTAAATCAGCAGTTCACGATTTTGAGCGATCGCAGTTTCCGCCAGTGCCTCGCAGTTGCTGTGCTTGCGGCGCTGCGTTGCAGTTGCGCGACATTGGCAATGGCGCAAACGGTGCCCTCCGTAACCGGCAACCCGCGTGTCGATAAACTGCTTAGCCAGATGACACTCGAAGAGAAAATAGCGATGGTCCACGGAACAGGCGAAGACCCATCCACGAACCAGGGGCAAGCCGGCTACCGGGCAGGAATACCTCGCCTGGGGATTCCTTCGTTACGGCTGGCGGACGGGCCCCCTGGCGTGCTGACGCGTGTCCCCTCTGCCGCACCTACGGCGACGATGGGACTAGCTGCGACCTTCAGCCGTGAGGATGCGAAGCAGAACGGCGTTTTAGTCGGGCGCGAAGCCAGAGCGCACGGTATTGATGTAGTGCTTCAGCCATTCATCAACATCGATCGGGACGTTATGTATAGCCGCGGTTACAACACCTATGGTGAAGATCCGCTGCTGACCGGTCAGATCGGCGCGGCATTCATCCGCGGCGTACAGGGCCTGGGCGTCATGGCGCAAGCGAAACACTACGTGGCATACGACACCGACGGCACAGACGTGTTCGTGGATCAGCAAACCCTCCACGAAATCTACGTCGCGCCCTTTGCGGATGCGGCCGAAGCCGATGTGTCGTCCATCATGTGTTCGTATAACAGAGTCAATGGACCATACTCCTGCGGCAATCCCGAAACACTCAACGAAATACTGAAGAAAGAAGTTGGGTTCAAGGGATTCGTGACGTCCGACTGGGGCGCCACGCACGCGACTGACTTCATCAATGCCGGCCTGGATATGGAAATGCCGGGGCCGCTTCCCGTCTCCTGGAATGGACCTTCCTATTTTGAGAACGGAACGCCTGTACCTCCCGGGCCGCCCGATCCCGAGGCCGCGAAAGACGCGACGCGGGACGGCTTGCCGGAGGAACCCGCGGGGCCACCGTGGATTTCGCAACCAGAGCCGAAGCCGGCAACCAATCTCAGAAAAGAAGTCCAAGAAGGCCTGGTTACCGAAGCGACCATCACCATGGCTGCGGGGCGGGTGCTCTACCAGATGGACAGATTCGGCCTGCTCGACGGCAAGTCGAAGCATGACATCACGCCTTCGGCTGTACCGGAAAACGCCAAGATTATTCAAGAGACCAGCGAGGATGCCGCAGTTCTGCTAAAAAACGAAGGAAAGTCGCTTCCGCTGAAGAAGAGCGACTTACAGTCTCTCGCGTTGATCGGTCCGGGCGCGGGTCAGACGATTGCCGTTGGGATGACCGGCGAGAAAGCAGTAGGGCTGCCGGAACGCGAGATCGGCACGCTGGAGGCTCTGAAAAGAATTACGGGCGGCGATGGAGGCGTGAAGCTTGCCTATGCCGTAGCGAACGATCTGACGGGCACGCCTGTTCCGCCAGAGTTCCTGTCGCATGATGGCAAGCCTGGGCTTGAGCGGATTTCAAGTGGCGGCGCCCTTTTGCAAGTGGATTCGCAGATCAACTTCACAAAGTCCAACGGAAAGGCATTGCCTGCAAACTCCACCAACAAATGGCGGGGAACATTGACCATCCCGGCAACGGGTGCGTATCGACTGCATCTCCAGGTGCTGGGCTGCTTTTCGAATCTGCTGGTTGACGGCAAGCGCGTGGCCCGAGTCGGGTTGAACTGGATCCATGGAGACGTCACCCAGGCTGGCCAGGACGATATCATGCCTACCACCGACGGCCTGGACAACCTCCGTATAGAACTGCACCTGAGTGCCGGCCCCCACGCCATTTCTGTCTCGACGCGGCCGGACGGTTCGAACAATCCTGTGCAGGTGCGCTTGAACTGGGTGACCCCGCAACAGCAGAAAGCGAATTATGAGGCTGCGGTAGCGACGGCGAAGCGGGCCAGGACCGTGGTGGTGTTTGCCTGGAGCCGCGGGAGACCCGAGTTTGCTCTTCCAGGCGACCAGAACAA
Source organism: Bryobacteraceae bacterium (assembly GCA_049511495.1). Lineage (GTDB taxonomy): Bacteria > Acidobacteriota > Terriglobia > Bryobacterales > Bryobacteraceae > Bog-375. Next base: position 34,494 of record JBEKXZ010000004.1, read on the forward strand.
ACTGATTGAAGACGTCGCTGCGGTGAATCAGAACACCATCGTCGTGCTGAATGTAAGTCAGCCGGCTGCGATGCCCTGGTTGAAGCAGGTTAAGGCAGTGCTGCAAATGTGGTGGCCGGGCGATGAAGGTGGCTGGGCGACAGCCAACATCCTGCTAGGCAAGAAGAACCCCGCCGGACGACTTCCGTTTACCTGGGCGAGACGTTTTGAAGACATGCCGGCAAACAACCCAGCCTATCCCGAACGCACGAAAAAAGGAGTAGACGGCAAAACAACTTTCTCCGAAGGCATTTACGTCGGTTACCGTTGGTTTGATCAGGAGAGCATTGAGCCGCTATTCCCCTTTGGTTACGGCTTGTCGTACGCGAAATTCGAATACTCGGGGCTGCGGGTTGTTCCCGCGGGTGACGACGGAGTTGACGTGAGTTTTCAGGTCAGGAACTCGAGCCAGGTCGCCGGCGACGAGGTTCCGCAGGTTTATCTCAGTGCTCCCGGTGATCGGCCTGCAGGAGTGAGGTTTGCAGTCCGTGCGCTGGCGGGCTTCGACAGAATCACGCTGAACCCTGCCGAATCGCGCACCATCTCCTTACATCTTCCGCCGCGCCGGTTTCAATACTGGTCAGCAAGCTCCAAGCGCTGGATGACCGCAACAGGGTCGCGCACAGTATATGTGGGCGCATCCTCGCGCGATTTGCGTCTGGAGGCACCAGTTACAATTCACTAAATTAGCGTCGCCCGAAATGGCGGGCGTCGAACGTAATCTTCCCGGCATGGGGTTGTGACGATCAAAATTCAGACTCGGTATAGATTTCCCGTTGGAGGGGCGGCCAAACCGCCAGAGAAGGAGTGCGAAAGCAAATGCAGGCATTAACTCGAAGAAGTTTTGTAATGACTGCGGCCTCTGCCGCCAGGGTCCTGGGTGCGAACGATCGTGTTCGCCTCGCCTCCATCGGTTGTGGTGGACGGGGTCAGCACCTGATGCGGATGGCAAAGCAGGCTGGCGGGGCTGAATTTGCCGCCGTCTGCGACGCCTGGGATGTGCGCCGGCGCGAAGGTGCCGCTACCCTGGAGAAGGAACTCCCGGGCTCCCAAGCAGAGCAGTACGCGGACTACCGCAAGATGCTGGAGCGGAAAGACGTGGACGCCGTGATCGTGGCAACTACGGACCACTGGCACTCCCGCATGACGGTGGAGGCGCTGCAGGCCGGCAAGGACGTCTTCTGCGAAAAGCCGATGACCTCACTGCCGGAGCAGGGCCTGGATGTCGTGAGGGCCGTGCGAACCACGGGCAAGCTGGTGCAGGTGGGCGTGCAGCAACGCTCCATCGACCACTTCATCGAGGCCAAGCAGAGGTTCTTCGACAGCGGAACGATCGGCCCGGTGCACCTGGTGCGCACTTACTGGAACGCCAACAGCGGCTATCTGACGCCAGTACCGCCCGGCATGGAGACCAAGCCGGAAGGGCTGGATTGGCTGGCCGTGCTCGGCTGGCTCCCCCAACGGCCGTGGAATCCGAAGATGTACTTCAACCGCTTCGCCTACTGGGAGTTTTCCACCGGCGGCCAAAGCGGGGGCCTGTTCGTGCACATGGTGGACGTCGTGCACTGGTATCTGGGCCTCACCAGGCCGCTTGGTTGCGTGGCGCTGGGCGGCATCTACCAATACAACGACGGCCGCGACACCCCCGACAACATCAACTTCATCTTGAACTACCCGCAGAAGTTGAACGTGACTTTCGAAGCCACCATCACCGATCTGATTGCGCGCGAATCGGCCGATATCGTCTTCTTCGGCGAGAAGGGGCGGCTGAACATCTTCCGCGGCGGCTACCGGTTCCTGCCGGCCGGCGGCGGGGAACCGATTGTGGCCAAGGGCGGAGCAGAGCCGGCGCACATGGCCAACTTCCTGGACTGCGTTCGCTCGCGCAAGCAGCCCAACGCCAACGCGGTGGACGGCCACTATAGCGCCATGGCCTGCCACATCGGCAACATCGCGTATCAGACGGGGCAACCCGTGGCATGGAGGAAGGAGTGGGACGTATGATCGCGCCCGGCATCAATATGGAGTTCATCCGCTGCGAGGACAAGAGCTTCGCGGCGGGCGTGGCACGGGCCGCGCAGATCGGTTACCGGTACATCGAGCCGATGGTCCACAATGGGCGCGAGTTGCTCAGCGAGGCGGGCTATTTCCACTCCGTTTCCATGGACGAAGATGCTTTGCAGGTGAAGGATGTCTGCGACGCAAACGGCGTGAAATGTTCCGGCCTGTCGGCCCACTGCCCGCTGATGCGGCCGGAGATCAGCGTACCCTATCTCGAAAAGGCGATTCGCTTCGCGAAGGTGCTGGGTGCTCCGGTGGTCAATACGGACGAGGGCATCCGGCCATCGTGGCTGACGGACAGCGAGTGCTGGGAAGCGATGCGCTACACGCTGAAAACGGTACTGCGCACGGCGGAGCGGCACGGCATCTATGTGGGCATTGAACCGCATCAGTCCATTTCCAGGACCACGGCCGGATTGTTGCGCATCGCCACGCTGGTGGATTCGCCGATGCTGCGGGTGAACTACGACACGGGCAATGCGTACCTGGGCGGGGAAGATCCCTACGCGGGGCTTCAAGCCGTTGTCGATCGCGTGGTTCACGTTCACGCCAAGGACATCTCCATCGAACACGCCGAAGCCGAGAAAGGGAAAGTGACGGGGACGCCCGTGGGCTGCGCCTGCGGAGATGGCGTCATCGACTGGGGCCGTATCACGCGCATTCTGCGCGGAGCGGGCTTCAGCGGCGTGATGTCCGTGGAATGCGGCACTCCTTTACAGGCGGAGCGCTCTCTCGCGCATTTGCGGGAGGTACTGAACCGTGCGTAGACTTGCGCTGTTCTGCGGCATGAGCCTGCTTCTCGGTGCCGGCGCAGCGGCCCAGCCGGTCCCGGATCATTTTTTCTTTGAGGAAGGCAAGATTAGAGTCCTGATTCTTACAGGCCGCAACAATCACGATTGGCGCGCGACGACTCCTTACCTGCGCCACGCGCTGGAGCTTACGGGAGAGTTCGACGTTCGCGTTACCGAAGAACCGGGTGGGCTCACCGAAGAAACATTGAAGCCCTATGACGTTCTGGTTGCGAACTATTGCGGACCGCGCTGGAGCGCTCAGGCGGAGTGGGCCGTCGAGGCGTTTGTGCGCGGCGGCAAGGGATTGGTTGTCGTGCATGCCGCCAGTTATCCGTTCGGCGAAACGGCCGTGCTGGGCGAGAAGATGGGCCTCACCGGCGTGTTTCAACAACCCTGGAGACAATGGGGGGAGATGGTGGGCGCGGTGTGGTCGGACGAGGAGCCGAAGACCGGACACGCGCAGCGGCACGTCTTTGAAGTGAAGTGGCGGGATGCGCGGCATCCCATTGCGGCGGGACTGCCAGCCACGTTCCTGATCAGCGACGAACTCTATCACAACTTCCGCATGAAGCCGGGCGTGCATGTGTTGGCCTCGGCTTTCGACTCGCCCGAGCACGGCGGCAACGGCAAGGATGAGCCGATGTTGTGGACGAATGCCTACGGCCAGGGCCGCGTCTTTCACACGGCGTTGGGCCACGACCTCGATGCCATGCAGACGCCCGGCTTCACCGTGAGCTATGCGCGCGGCGTGGAATGGGCCGCGCGCAATCGCGTGACGCTGCCGGCGCGAATCGACCGGGATCCGAAGAACGAGGACGCGGTGCGCGTGCTGCTGGTGACAGGCGGGCACGATCACGACGCGATGTTCTACAACGTGCTGGACGGCCGCCGCGACATTCGCGTGAATGTCGATCCGCATCCGGTGGCGTTCCGCAACGACCTGCGCAAGAGCTACGACGTGCTGGTCTTGTACGACACCATCCAGCAGGACCAACTGCCCGAGAATCACCGGCAGAACTTGAGAGACTTCGTGGAATCGGGCAAGGGCGTGGTGGTACTTCATCACGCGATCGCCGATTTTCAGAACTGGGACTGGTGGTGGAAGGAAGTGGTGGCGGGCCGCTACGTGCTCAAGGCCGATCCACCTTTGCCGGCCTCCAGCTATCTGCACGGCGTGGAAGAGGTGGTGACGCCGAAGCCGGGGCACGCGATCACAAACGGCCTGCCGCAGATGCGTCTCTTCGATGAGACCTACAAGCAGGTGTGGCACGCGGCGAACGTGACCGTCCTGCTGACCAGCGATCACGCGACCAGCGATCCGGACATCGCCTGGGTGAGCCCATACGCAAAGTCGAGAGTGGTGTACATTCAGCCGGGGCATGAGCGCGAGACGTGCGAGATGCCGTGGTACCGGCAATTGGTGCAGCGCGCCGTCCTGTGGTCAGCGGGCCGGATGGATCTCGTGAAGCCGTGAGATGCGATGAAGCGGATCTCCAGGTCTGCGCGGGCCCTCCAGGACCCGCTGCCACCGGCCGCTACTAGGCCAGGCGCTAGGGCTGTGAGCAGGCTAAGCAGCGATTTGTAAATGGTGTTGTTGCTTACTGTGGCCTCGACCTCGAAGACGCGCTTTCCGCGCCTCTAAACGGCAACGCCACAATGTCAGGAAAAAATCTCTTTTCCTCAGTATCCTGTTTCTTGTCTTTCTTCCGAGCCGTTCCCTCGTACCCATTTGTCTCAGCAATAAACTGAAGAATCCGTATGGTGCTTGGCTGTTTTCTCGGTCTCGCCATGCTAACCTTTCCGCCCTCCGGTAGATGGGTCGCGGTCAATATAAAAGCCGAAGGTATCACAAGTCTGAGCGTTGTGCGCCGCGGAGGCCCGGTGCACTCACGTCCGCGAGCGCGGCCCACACACGGCCTCTTACAGCGAATTCAAATACCCGATCAGGTCGGCCATTTGCTGGGCGGTGAAGCGGGGCCAGGCGAGGTTGCGCTGGTTCATGCTTTCGAGCATGCGCGGGCCGTGCTCCCAGAGGACGGACAGCATGGTGATGTCGGAATAAGCGTCCTTGCCCTTGCCCAGTGGCGGCGCGCCGACGGCGGGATCGCTGTGGCAGGTGGCGCAGTTCTTTTCCGCAAACAGCTTCTTGCCGCGCTCCGCGTTGCCATCGCCGCGGAAGTACTGCTTGGCCCAGATGAAGCCGGTTATCTGGCGCATTTCCTCCTGGGAAAGCTGGGGCGGCGGATTCTTCATGCTGGGCTGGTGGTTCCACATGTCGACGGCGATTTCCGTCAGCGTCTGGTTGTGGAGGCGGGTCTCCAGCGCCAGCTTGTCGACATGGCAACCGGCGCAACCCTTGGATTGGAACAATGCCGGGCCGGCGTCGGTGGGCGCGAACAGGAAATTGTGCGCCAGGGCTTTGGTCTCCGGCAGGTTCTGCAGGTACACCAGGATGTCGGTGAGCTCCTGCGCGGTGAGGTCGCCCCACGCCAGCTTCCGTTTGGCGAAAGCTTCGCGCATGGCCGCGCCGTGGTTCCACATCTGCTGGGCCAGCACCACCGGATCGGCGAGCGATTCCCACTTAGCCACCGGCGGCGCGGCCGGGTCGGGCGACTTGTCGATGCCGTGGCACGATGCGCAGTGCTTTTGAACGAACTCCAGCTTGCCGCGGCCGGCGTCGCCCGGCTTCTCAAAATAACGCGCGGACACGAAGTAAGCGAACAGGTCGGCCGCCGATTCCGCGCTCAACTCGGCTTTGACGATGCCCTGCTTCTTCATGCCGGCCCACATGTCGGGCGCGTGGTTCCACATCAGGCTCGCCATCGCGGTGGGCGTGTAGTCGCGGTCGATGCGCCGCCCCAGGTCCGGCGCCAGGTTAGCGCCGCGGCCCTTGACGTTGTGGCAGCGGATACACTGCTCGGTTTCGAAAAGCTGCTCCCCGCGCCGGGCATCGCCCAAAACGATATCGGCTGCCGGCGCGATCGAGGCCAGGACAACGCCGGCGGCGATCGCTCGTATCATGGACATGGCTGGTCTCCTATTGTGTCACCCTGAGGCCGGTGATGAAGGAATTTGTCCGGAATCCCTCATACAGGTAAAAAGATTGGCCGAAACCATAATACTGCCATTCGGCGTTCCATGACACGTGCTTGCACACGGGCAGTGACACTCGCGCCAAAGGCTCGTAGTATCGCGAAGGGGCGCTGCCGGAAGAAACGAACATCGATCCGCCCAAAGTCAGCTTGCCATCCTTGATGCGGGGCAGCGCCAGGTTGATCGCCGTCGTTGCAGTGTGGGCGTTGTCGCGATATTCGGAAACCGCCGGACTGAGGAACGGCAGCGTGAGGTAGTCGATGTTGGAACTGAGCGTGGAGCGGTCGTACTCGCCCATCAGGCTGATGCGTTTGGCCGAATCCGGCGTCCAGAAAATCGAGAGCGCATTGTCGCGGCTTTGGAAACTGTAGTTGATTCCCTGCGCCGGGTTCTGGTTATTCAGCACCTGGAAGTTGGCCTGCAACGACAGCGCCTTGGCCACCTGGTAGCGCGCCCGCGCGCGGCCCTTCTTGTAATCGTTCAAGCTGGTGCGGAAATAGACGTCGTCGCTCGAAGCGCCCTCGAAGTCGAGGTTGATAGTCAACTTCTCGAGTGCGCGATAGGTCAGCCCGCCGATGCCGGTGTTGCGGCGCAACTGGCCACTGACAAACGCCCCGGTCTGGCTGAGCTCGCCGGCCAGCGTCTGCGCATCGCCCCAGACCTCTCGCCAACCGCCGCGCAGCGTAATCCGGCTGGTGAGATCGTACACTATGTCGATTTGCTCCTGGTTGTAATTGACGTATTCGGTGAAGGCGGTGGGCTCCGCAGGCGGCGTGAAGATGGTGCCGGGAGCTACGATGCCCGTGATCGCAATGTCCGGCGCGGCGGCATCGTGGTAGCGGTCGGTCATCAACGATTCGATCACCCGCAGGCGGCGGAAGGGGCGCAGCTCGAAACCCACGTTGCCCGTGGTGTGGGGCTGGTTATCCGTGCCGGTGCCCATCGCCGACAAGCTGCTATAGAAAAGCAACTGGCTGATATCGAGGAAATTGCCGTTGGCGGCTTCGGAGAAATGGATATCCGTCTTGGGCTCGCTGTATAGAAATTGGCCGTAGATATCGAACCAGGGGGCCAGGTGAGAGGTGAACAGCACCTTGCTGTAAATGCTGTGGCCGCGGATGCCGTAAGCTTGCTGGAGGTTGCTCAGGCTGAGCGTCTGGTCAAAAATCGGCGTCGTGTTGTCGCCCCCCAGCAAAGTGGCGTCGGAGGCCTGGTCGTCATCTTTGTATGTGGTGCCGCCCTGCTCCAGGGTGAGATGGAAACGGGAATACTCGATGCGCACACCGCCGCGATAGTTTTCGGTGCTGTCGGAGAGCAAGGTAGGGACGGCGTATTCGTTGTTGGAGTCCTGCACCCAGGTCTCAATGCCGCTGCCGGAACCGGCATTGTGGTCGAAGGCCAGGTAGGGGATGAAGTGCCCTCCGGGAAATAGGTCCAAACCGGTGCTGAGCGCGCGGCGGCGGATGTCGAACGACTGCTCGTCGAAACCGCCCGGCGCGCCCGGGTTGGCGAACGACGGCACGGCGTTGAAATACGCCATGTCGCGGTAATCGAAATTGAAATCGTAGAGGCTCTGCTTGCGCGCGTCGACGTGGGCCGTCCGGTCAGGCTCGCCGCCCCAACCGTAGGCGCGCACGTCGATCTGGTCGAAAAAGCGCTTATTGGGATCGACCCAGGTGAATTCCAAGCCGAACAACCTGGGCCCTTGGGCCAGATCGACGACGCTGCGGTATTCGTCCATGCTGCCGTGCACATCGCTCAGCCAGCGATAGCCGAAATCGATGCTGCCGTGAAAATTCTCGCCGGCGGTGGGAGCAGGGTTATCGGCTGAGGTTTGGGCGGGCGTGCTGGTGGTGGTCTGAGCCTCGGCGGCCGGCGCGGCAGGCTGGGCAGGCGGCACGGTAGCGGCTGGCGCCGCGCTGGCCGGCGGCTGATCCTGCGGCGGCGTTGTTTGCGCCGCCGTTTGCGCAAGGGCCGGGACTGTCAGGAGTAAAGCCAGTAGGAATCTCATTTGAGAAAATTCCGGTCCACATAGGAGCCATGCACCTTCTGGTGGCAGATGGTGCAGTTCTGGAAGCGCGGCAGGCGCATGTCGTGGAAGGATGGCGGAACCGTTCCCATGGTTCCGTTGACCGGAAGCGTCGGCTGTGCCAGGTTGGCGTGGCACTCCAGGCAGAGGAAGCCGACTTGCGCCCGCGTCAACATGCGCGGGTTGGCGGAGCCGTGCGGCTCGTGGCAGGCGGTACAGCCTTCCATGCGCACCGGGGCGTGCTCGTAACTGAACGGCCCGCGCAGATCGCCGTGGCACTTGAAGCAGCCAGGCTCGTTCGCATCCACCGTCTCGATCCCATGCGGGAGCACGCTGCCGTGGGGATTGTGGCAATCCACGCACGACATGGCCCCTTCCGGCAGCCGGTGTTTATAGGGGCGCAGAAAGCTGGCCCATACGTCGGTGTGACAGGCGGCGCACTGGCGGTTGATGTCGGCTGGTTTGCGCGCCACCAGGCCGTCAGGACCGTTCTTGTGGATGGCGTGGCAGTTCACGCAACTCACCTGGTTCTTGGCGTGGCTGTTGTTGATGCGGCCCACATGAGTGGGCTGGCTGAGGTGGCAGGAAAGGCAGATGCGGTCGGCCGCGGCCGCCGTCAGCTTGGCGGGCTGCCGGATGTCGGCGGCGTTCATCGAGTCGGCGTGCGTACTGCCCGGGCCGTGGCACGCTTCGCAGGCCTGCGTGGTGTGCCCGTATTTCTTGTCGGTCTCCACCAGGTGGTGTGGATTCTTCTGAAACGCCTTGAAGATATCCTCGTGGCAGGTCTGGCAGGTTTCCGAGCCAACATAGGTGGCTGGCTTGTTGTCCGCCGGTTTCGCTTCCTGGGCCGCGGCGGGGGGCGCGGGGGCGCCCGGTTTATCCTGAGCGCCCCTGGCTGCGATGGCGACCAGCGCCGCCCCCAGCAGGGCCCACCGCGCCTTGGAGGGCGGTCGCGACATGACAGTCATCTCCTGTTTGCCGGCGTGAACCACATCTACATCATAACTTCGCGTTCGGTGTTCCGGATGGGTAGTTACTGTGCATGCACTGAGTCAACCGAGTACTGCGCGCCCGAGCCGTGGCATACGTTACAACTCTCTCCCAACACATCGGTATTCGCCAGGAAGTGGGCCGATTCGCCCTCCGAAACGTGACACCCGCTGCAAGCCGACGAAGCGGGCTGCACCGGGTTTCCGGTCGCCGCTTGAATCCAGCCCTGGGGATCTTGCACCAGGTTCAGGCCGATCGGCAGATTCTGCTCGCTCGATTTGGTGTGGCAGACCGAACAGTTTTGCATATAGGTGGCGTTTCCCGTCGGGCTCATGACCGGGAAGAGTATGCCGGAGAAGTTGTTAATGCTTCCGCCATGGCCGACGACGATGTAGGGGTTCTTCGGCGGCCCGCCTGCGTTGGTGGCGGCATTCACGCCATCGTGGATGCGGTGAACCAACAGATTAAAGTTGATGCCCTGCGGCGGTTGGGTCTGGTACGACGCGACCGTGGCGCTGGGGCGCGTGGTGAAATCCGTGTTCGACGGATTGTGGCACACCACGCAATACTCGGTGTTGTTGCGCAGGCCGCCATGCAGCGAAAGCGCGACGTGGCAGTTATTGCAGTTGCTGAGCAAAACCACCGTTCGCCGTGGCGTTACCGGAGAGCCATCCACGGAGAAATTCACTACCGGATTCGCGGCGCCTAAAGTGACGGTTTGCTGCGTGGTTTCGCCGGCATCCACCGTCACCGTCTCGCGTGCCTCCCCGCCGATGGTGTACGTTCCCGTGGAGCCCGCCGGAATGACATGCGTGAAAGTGTACGTGCAAGTGCCGCTGGAATTACAGGTCGCACCCGTAGCACTTTCCGTCACGTAACCAGGAGTGCTGGCGTTGGCTCCGAAATTCACGTCGCCGTAATCGGTAGTCGGACCGGACATGGTGAATTGCAGGGTAGAGGCCTGCGATAAGGGTATGTTGTTGCCGCTGTTGTCCATCAAGGTGAAGGTGACCGTGGGCGCTTGCCCGGCGGTGGTATTGGTCACGCTGGAAATAGCAAGGTTGATGCCGGCTAAGAGCGTATCGGGGTTCTGGGGGTACGTAGCCGCAGTGTCGGTGGGCACCACGTGCGCGCCCAGGATGGAGGCATCGAAGGGCGTCTCACCCTGCGGGATATGGCAGTTGGCGCACTGGGTGTCGTCCGCCTGGGGTCCGCCGGGGTGGTTGGGCTCCGAACCAGTGGAATAGCCGGTGGCGAAATCGATGTCGTCATGGCAGGAGCCGCAGGCAACCCGCGTGGGCTCCTGCAGGAACGCTTTTTCTTGCGCGGCGCCGGTGGTTTGGCTGTGGCAAACCTCGCAACGGCGGGGATCGGCGGGATCGATCACCGCAGAAAAGTTACTCACGGAATTCATGTAGCCGTAAATCTCGTAGGGCACGCCGGGCGTGGTCGACGTGCCAACCACACTGGGCAACTGGGACCCCATGTGAATTTTGTGCGCCATTACCTTCAAGTCCAGCGAATTGCCGGAGGAGGGATCGAGGTTTTGCGGCTGGTGGCACATCACGCACATACTGATGCTGTGGGCGTTGCCGCCGTGGAAAGCCAACTCATAGTGGCAGGTGTTGCAACTCGCGTTGCTGACGACATCGCGGGTGACCGTAACCGGCGAGCCATTAGGGACGAAATTGAACGTGGTGCCGGCGTAGTTCTCGCCCAGGTCGAACGCCGTGAGATTGCGAATGGCGTTGACCGCGACCGTGGTGGTCACGGTGGGGTCGAATCCCGCGGGCGCCTGGGCCTTGAAGGTGTATTGGTATTGCCCTGCCGCCACCAGCGTGGTGGTGCCGCCAGACGTTTCGAAATCCGGTCGCGTGATTGTGCCTAGCGCCGTGCCGGTCGCCGACGCCGTCGTGTACGCTACATATTGTTCCTGGCCCTTGGGGATGTAAGCGGCGACGTATGCCAGCGAGATGGCGCCAGGCGTGGTCGCGCCGGACGCATCCAAAGGCAGCCCCGTCGGATCGCTGAGAGTGTACGTCACACTGATGACGCCGGCGCTGCTGATGCTGGCCGAGTTGATGGTGACGCTCAAGCCCGGATTGACGAAGTCGACCAGAGCCTTATCCGCGTAAAAGGCCTTTTCGTTGGGCGAATACGGCGATTTGGACCCACCGACCGAGGCGACCGATCCGGCCACCAGCAGCAACACTCCAAAAACCAAGAACGATGTGCGCATTGTCTCCTCCGCTCGAGCGCGCTGACGGCTACGCAATCGACCGGGCGGGAAGCGACCCGCAGGACGAGTACGCGCAGAACTGCCGAGCGACACCAGCAAAGCACCTACCGAGCCAAACCGCTGGCGCGAGTTGGCGACCCCAAAAGTCTTTTGTTATCTGTGTGCAGGATATTACTACACAATGATGGAAATCCCGTCTACGGACTATCTGGGTGAAAAGGCCGCGCCTCTGGGTGAAAACGCTGCATCCGGTTGGGTGAAATTTCGCCGCCGGGTGCGTCCCGGTGAGGGGATTGTAGCAAAGAGGATCACCCACAATATGGGCGAGGGAGGACTACAAGGCTGAGGCGTGTTATGAAGGCGGTCGTTTCGTCAACACCTTCTTGTAATTCCTGGCGGCGGCAGAGAGTGCTTTGCGGAAAGCCGGGCCGGTTCAGGGCAGTGGATATTTTTATCTCATTTGCCGATATTTCGGCTTGATTTCTGATACTTATCAGATTATTCTGGGTTTCTAGGCAGATAAAGCCACCGTAGTACTAAGAAATTAGCGCCATGACGAACACGATCATCCTCCCTCCCCCGTCGTCACCTGAACGTAGCCGCCTCCTGTCGGTAGATCTTATCCGGCGGAGGGCACTTGAGCGTCTGTATCGCCGCCGGTTTGCGGTTGAAGAGCTGATTCACTCTTTAGAGGGGTATCAGCTTGCCCGGGAGGACGTGCCGGGCGAATGCGTGAGCCTGCGAACCGCGGCTATGTTGTCGTGAGTCCGCGGTCGATCGCAAACTTGACCAGGCCAACCAAGTCGTGGACATTGAGTTTGCGAAACAGACTGGCGCGGTATGTGTCCACCGTCTTGGGGCTGATGTCGAGTAATGTGGCGATGTCCTTGGCGCGCAAGCCATTCACGAGCTGATTGAAGACTTCGAGTTCGCGGGGGCTGAGCAAGGCCAGCGGATCGTCGGTCGGCCTCGGTTGGGGCTCCGTGAAGAGTCCGGCACCGCGCAGCAGGGGAGAAACGTAGATGCCGCCCTCGCGGACAAAGGTGACCGCGTCGTGCAGGTGGCGAGCCGGGCCATCCTTCAAAAGGTAAGCGTCAGCGCCGGCGCGCAGGGCCCTGCGGACGGTGTTCTCTTCGCGGCTTATAGAGAGGATGATGATCTTGGCGGGGCAACCTCTGCTTCGCAACTGGCGCACGACTTCAGTTCCATCCATCCCCGGCATGTGCAAGTCGAGAACGGCGAAGTCGGGCTGCAGTGTCCAGACCAATTCCAGCGCATCGGAGCCATTGGAGCATTGCCCCAGGACTTGCATGCCCTGTGCCGCGCAGAGGGCGGCGAATCCTTCGCGAACGATAGCATGATCGTCGGCCAAAACGACCGTCACGGGGCGCAATTGGTCCATGTTTCTCCTCGCAGTGGCCTAATCCGGAACGGCAAAAGGCGCGGAAACCCGCAGCGTCGTGCCGAGGGGTCCGCTTTCGAGAGCCATCTTCCCACCAACCGCCGCAGCTTGTTCCCGGATAGACCGCAGTCCAATTCCGGTCCCGATCTGGGCGGGAGCGGCGATCAGCTCGGCGGTATTGATACCAGGGCCATTGTCCCACACAGTGAGTTCGATCTGGTTGGCGTCGGCGGTCAGCGTCAGGCGAACTCGGGAAGCGTGGGCATGCTGGTCGATATTGGAAAAGGCCTCCTGAGCGGCGCGATAGAACAGCGCTTTGATTACGGGTTCGGTCCCGGCGGGCAGGGCGGCGAGCGAGAGTTCGGCCTGGTACCGTTGCGGAATGCCGCTGATCCGCCACAGTTGCTCTAGTGCGGCCTCCAGAGTGAGCCGCTGCCATTCGGGGGGATGGAGCCGTGCGCCCACTGCGCGTACCAGCGCCAAGGCTTCGGAGGCGGCGCTGGAAATGCGTCCGAGCGTCTGGCTCACCGCGGATGCGCCGGCCGGCAACTGCGCCTCTGCCGTTTCCGCCTGGCGCACGATGCTGACCAGCAACTGCCCCACTCCGGTGTGCAACTCGCGTCCCAATCGGGCCCGCTCTTCCTCGATCAGCTCAACAACGGCGCGGCCGCCGCCGGTTTGCCGCCGCCGGGCGTGCGCCACCAGCTTGCGCGCGGTCTGTTCCAGACGAGTGAAGCGGCGCAGATCGTCGCCTTGGAGCCCTCGTGGGCCGGCCTTTTCGCCTAGGTCCTCCTCCCGGGCGAGCAAGTGCGCGCTGAGCAGCAATCCATCCACCGCACCGGAGACGAGAGTAAAGCAAATGCCACGAGCGCGTCCAAAGGACGGTCCCAAGGGCTTTTCCGAGGCCGAAACAACGGTGTCCGCCAAGCTGCGGGCTTCGCCGAGCGCGGCGCGCGCCGTTGGGCTCATCCACAGCACTTGCCCCGCTTCGCTGCACTTGATCAGCATTTTGAAATGAAGGTGCCCTCCCGGCGGCCGGGCGCGTTTCGCTGCCAAGCTCAACCAGGGATTTCCTAATACAAAGGACTTTCCTTAATAGAATCGCAAAAAAGAGCTTTAGGTATCAATCCAGGTACGTACTTGGTACTGGCGTGACCAACTGGAGACCTTGCAAGGACTTGGGAGGAGGCATTATAGGTAAAGGTAGTATAGACTTACCTCGAGTAACGGCATTACAAAGTTCCGCAGATGGGTGGAGGAATGGCGCGAACGATCGGTGTCCTGCCCCAGATGGCGATCTTCCTAGCAGGGGTCGCGGCAGGCGCGGTGACCATGGTCGGCAAACGGCAAAGCTGCGCTTGTGCGGCGGCGACAGAGGATCTGCAAACTGGGCTGGCCAATTTGGAAAACAAGCTGGTGGCGCAGGAATCGGCATACGCCGAACGATTCGACCAGATTGAGACACGCCTAGCGGAACATGCGGCGCGCTTGGCTGACGCTCCTTCCACGACCCAGATCGTTGGGGCTATGGAACAACTGCTGTCCAAAACCATGGCGTCTCTAGACAACCGGCTAAGTGCGCAAGCCACGTCGATCGACACTCTGAGATCGACCGTTGCGCAGACCGACAGCCTGCTGGGGCGGGTGCTGGACTCGCTCGATGCGCTGCAGATCCCCACCGATCCCGGTGAAACAGGGGATGATCCGTTGTTCAACCGCCCCCTGGCCTAACGTAACCGAGGCCATTCGAGCCCCCTTCCCTCCGGGCGGCAGCGCTCGCGGGACAGCCACCATTTCTGCTGACATCGACCGCTCGCGGTGTGGAGATGCTGATTAGGGCCGAACCGGAACATCACAACAAAGCCGATCAACGAGGTGACTTTAACCTCACGGGCTTGCCAGCCGAGCACGGTTCCGCTCCGGTCGAATCTGAAGAACCAGCGGGACGTTCGTATTACGCGGAGGGTGACCTGGAAATCCGGAGAGGTGGACGCCACGAATCGAGTGAATCGCTTACAACAGAAGAGAGCGGAACAGCCGCAGAGAGGCCGAAAACATTTTCTCAGTGTCCTGGTTTGGAGGCTGTTTCACTCCGCTGACAGAGACAGGATATCCGCTTTGATTTGCTCCTTCAGGCCGGCGAGCTTCGGCCGGAATTCGCGTGCCACGGAAAGGCAGACCAGTTTTTGAAGCTCACCCAGTTGAAGCCTGACCGCGCGCTCGTAAATGCCACTCGATATCCGATCCAGGCGATCCGAACCACGAACGCGTCTCACGCCAGACCTTTCCGGAGCGAGTTGCACTTCTACGGGGCGAAGCTTTGCGCACTCGGAAGATCGCTCTTCCAAACTGTCTAATGCTGGTTCAACGAGCGACGCCACGCACTGTACCCCCTTCTGTATCATCTACTATACCACCATTCGGCAATAGTCCTGTGCATACTTTGTGAGTACTATCTCGCCACGCTTCTCAGCGTACCATTCCCCATAGTTGCGGGTATTCCGCAGCAGCGGGGTGGCGCGGCGGCGGCATTGCGGGCTACCATAGCTATCAGTTAACTACTTTTAATACAACTGCTTGGATTCGTTTGTCTCCGGCCTGATTGACCGGTGTTCTGTGGTTAACTTTAGATAGCAATCAGTTGAAACCATTCTGTTCGGCGATTGCCACTGGAGTACCAGGCCACGGACGCGCAGCGCCCTCAGCCCACATACCGCGGTAGGAGCTGCGCGGATATGCGGGCGCCAGGCGGTGCTGTTGATGATAGTGTGGCCGTCGGGGAAAACGTTTAGCTTAGGGCCGTGCGGGGAATCGCAGGGCAAAGGCGCTCGAGCGCACTTCGCCCAGCGGTTCCAGGCGCGCGCGTGGCTACCCTTCATCAGCCAGCGCCATAACCTGCATTAAGACTTTTTAGTTCCCTTTCGACCAGCTTGCGTACAAAATGAAACAAGTGCACCGTAGTTTTACGTCGATATGAGTAGGGGAGGCGAGCGATGAGGGAAGCGCGGTATATCGACATTCCCGGAAATGGCACTCACGAGCTGCCGCCGCTGTTGCTCAATTCGCCGGCGGACCGCGCACCCGCCCGGGAAGCGCCCGACCTGGCTTCGGTGATGCCGGAAGCCGAAGACATGTTGGCGGCGAGCGATGCCACCGAGGAGGTGTTGGAACACCGCAAATTCGAACTCGCCGTGCAACTGACCGAGCGGTACAAGGGGCTGCGTACGCAATGGGGGTGGGGCGATTCCATTCTGGAATGGATCCGGCAGTGCGAGATCACCTTCGAGGGCGCCGACGGGCTGCGCCAGTTGCTGCATCCCGATGTGTGGCCGCATGCCAGCCGGTCCAGTTTCGTGACCCTGCTTGAGGAAAAGCAAGTCGCCGCGGCGGGCATGCCGCTGGAGCGCGCGGTGGGACTGCGGCTCACCTTCCGCCAGCCGCCGCCCATCGATTGCTGCTCGAACCAGTTCCTGCTGTACCTGAACTCCACCGTCGCCGATACGGCCTACCGGACCTGGTCGCACCTGGTTCCCGGCGCCCTCATGCTGCTGCCCCCGCACCGCTTCCATTTTGAAGTGGTCAACATCGGCAATTAGGGGACGAGGGTTGGAGTTTGAATCAGGTTCCAGGGTCGGCCCGGAAGAAGCGGTCTTCGCGTTTTTTCTATTGTGCTTCAATCTCAGACCGGCGACTGCCGCTGGCGAGTATCCTCATGCGATGGATTCCTGAAGCACTTGCCTCACGGCATCCACGTGTTACCCGGATTTGAGAGCCCGTGTTACTCTTGCTCCATCCGCTACCCCATGGCCGTCGAAGGGCTGGATCTCGAACCCGTGGTGGACGGACGGCGTTTTCTGGAGCCAGGACGCCGGCTGGTCGCCCGAGGCAGGCCGCAGTGGATCGTGAGACTTCAATAACTGGACTCGGTCATGAGCCGTGAATGAGAAAGCGCGCCAGCCTCACCGCTGAATACATGGCCTTATTCCGCGCCATCGAATCGTCCCGGCCTGAGCGCTCTCGCTTATTCTGCGATCCCTTCGCGGCGCTGTTCCTGCGCCATTGGCGCAAGTGGGTCTATTCCGTGGCATTTCTGGAGACAGGGCGCCGGCTGGTGGAGCGGCTCTTCGATCGAGAGTTACCAGGCGCCAGAGCGGCAGGCATCGCCCGCACGAAGTGGCTCGATGATGAGGTCACACGAGCTTTGCAAACGTGCACGCAACTGGTTTTGCTCGGAGCCGGTTTCGATACCCGCGCATATCGCCTGCCTGGCGCGCAACGAGTATGCACCTTTGAACTCGACCACCCAGAGACGTCGGCCGCCAAACAAGCGACGCTGCGGAAGGCAATCGGGCCGCTGCCGAAGCAGGTCCACTTCGTCGGCATCGATTTCAACACTGGGTCGGTCGCAAACGCTCTCGATCAAGCCGGCTTCGATAAACCGCGGCCTGCATGTTTTGTCTGGGAAGGCGTTACGAACTACTTGTCGCCAGAGGCGGTTGATGGAGTGCTCCGGCAGATTGCGCAAGCTGCTGACGGCAGCATCTTGCTGTTCACCTATGTCCATCGCGGAGTTCTCGAGAAGCCGGAGCTATTCTTCGGCGCGGAGAAGCTGTTGTCGAGATTGCACTCACTCGGGGAACCGTGGACCTTCGGGTTACATCCCGAGGAGCTCGAGAAGTATCTGGCCGCCAGAAAACTGCGCTTGCTGTTGGATCTGGGCGTGCGGGAGGTGTGGCGGTGCGCGGGACGGCCCGCATCCGAAGTGCACGGATACGAATTCTATCGGCTCGCGTCCGCTCGCGTGGAAGGAGGCTAATGCAACGTGCTTGCCCCGCAGTCCGCCTGCTGCCGCCGCCGGTCCCGATACTCCGCCGCTCGCAGCCGGTACAGCACGTGATGTTGCAGTGGGTGGCCCCCGGCGATCGAGGGGTGATCGAAATCGCCCGCCGGATCGCGCCGCATTCCGAGTCTTTCCATGACGCGGATGGACCGTGTATTTCCGGGAACCGTGAAGGACACGATCTCGCTGAGCCGCACTTCTTCGAATCCGCAGCGGATGGCCTCGCGGGCGCCTTCGGTGGCCAGTCCCTGGCCCCAGAGCCGCGCATCCAGGCGCCAGCCGATCTCCACGCAGGGCGTGAAATGCGCGGTGAAGCGCGGCGTCGAGAGACCGATGAAACCGGCCAGCTCGCCGGAGGGCAGAAACTCGGCGGCCCACAAGCCGAAGCCATGCCGCTCAAAATGAGCTTCCATGCGGTCGATACCCGCGTCGCTTTCCGCCCGCGTCAGGCAGGCCGGAAAGTATTCCATCACCCGCGGGTCCGAGTTGATCCGGTAGAACGGCTCGCGATCTTCGGCGCGCCAGCGGCGGAGCAGCAGGCGCGGAGTGGAAAGCGAGAGCATCAGCCTATCACTTTACCTCGGCCGCCTAGTTTCCGCTCACCCCGCGATCGCGTCGGCCAGATGCGGCTGGTATGTGCAGCGCGGGTCTTCGGCCAGGTAATCGCCGGTTAAAGCGTAAGCGCGGGAGCGGGAACCGCCGCAGATCTTCTGGTATTCGCAGACGCCGCACTTGCCGCCGCGCTGCGAGGTATCGCGCAGCGAGCGGAACAAATCGGCATTGCGGTAGACGTCGGTCAGCGGATCGCGCAGCACGTTTCCGCCGCTCAGCGGCAGGAACCCGGACGGGAAGATCTCGCCGGTGTGCGAGACGAACACGAAGCCCTTGCCGTCGCTGACACCCGCCGTGCGGAAAGCCACGCCCTTGGCGTTTTCGCTTTCTGTCGCGCCGTGCTCTGCTTTGATGCGCTGCGCCACGTAGCGGCGGTAATGCATGGCCTCTGTGGTCTTGATGCCGAACGGCGCGGTCTTCGAAAGCTCGTACATGAACGCGAAGACATCTTCGTATTCGGCGGCGGCCAGGTCGTCGTTTTCGAGCGCGCGGCCGGTGACGATGAGGAAGAACAGACTCCACATTTTCGAGCGCACTTCCCTGACGATCTCCGCCACTTCCGGAAGGCGGTGCATGTTGCGGCGGGTGACGGTGGTCTGGAACTGGGTATCGAGGCCGATGTCGCGGGCGTGGCGCAGCGCGATCATGGCGCGGTCGAAAGTACCGGGGATGCCGCGGAAATCGTCGTGCGTTTGGGCGTCGGGGCCGTCCACGCTGATGGCCATGCGCGAGATGCCGGCTTGCTTGAACTGGTCGATGGCCTGGTTGGTCAGCAGCGGCGTGGCGCTGGGTGTGACGTTGGTGCGCAGGCCGATCTTGACGGCGTAGCGCGCCAGGTCGAACAGGTCGGGACGCTTGAGCGGGTCGCCGCCGGTGAAGACCATCAGCGGCTCGCCGAAGGCCCGAATCTCGTCCAGCAGCCGGTATCCCTGCTCGGTGGTCAGCTCGTTCGGGTGGCGCTCGGACTGGGCCGAAGCGCGGCAGTGGACGCACGCCAGGTCGCAGGCCTGCGTCACTTCCCAGATCACCAGCATCGGCGCCTGATCGAAATTCATCTTCCCTCCGGCTTCAGTCTAGCAAGGATGCCGCACTTGAGGGGCCACGATCGGGTGGGTCAAATTGTTGAGAGATGCAACGGTTAGCAGTCTGAATCTTCGGTAGTGGGGCAAATCACCCACCCAACAATGAGGCCACCAGCCTTGTGGGGCAGGATGATATCCTGCGGGTCGATTGGCAATCGACCCGCGCGGCGGTTGCCAACCGCCGCGCAGCTTACCAAGCTGCCCCACACCGAACGTCGTTACAATAGGTTCTCACGTGAATCCACAGGGCATCTTCATCACCTTCGAGGGCCCGGACGGCTCCGGGAAGACCACGCAGTTGCGGCGGCTCGCGGGGCGGCTGCGCGGGATGGGGCGGACTGTCCTCGAGACGGCCGAGCCGGGCGGTACGCCGATCGGCGCCAAGATCCGTCGCATTCTGCTCGATGGCGCCAACCAGGAGCTGTGCCCCACCGCCGAGCTGCTGCTTTACTTCGCTTCGCGCGCGCAGAACGTGGATGAGTGGATTCTGCCTGCGCTCGGGCGCGGCGAAGTGGTGCTGGCCGACCGCTTCACGGATTCGTCGCTGGTCTACCAGGGCTATGGGCGCGGGCTGGGCGCGGAGAACGTGATGGCGCTCGACCGCATCGCCTGCCGCGGCCTGCAGCCGCACCTCACGCTGCTGGTGGATATCGATGCGGAAACCAGCCTGGCGCGGGCGCACGCGCGCAACCAGGCGGAAACCAGCAGCGAGACGCGGATGGATGAGCAGTCGCTCGAGTTCCACCGCGCGGTCTATCGCGCCTACCACGAGCTGGCCGCGCGGGAGCCGGAGCGGGTGAAGCTGATCGACGGCCGCGCAGGGATGGACGAGATCGAAGCCGAGATCTGGCGGCTGGTGAGCCGGTATGTTTGAGAACTTCTGGGGCAACTTACACGTGACGCAGGCGCTGGAGCAGATGCTGGCGCAGAACCGGCTGTCGCAGACGCTGCTGTTCGCCGGACCGGAAGGCGTCGGCAAAGCTACCCTCGCGCGCCGGCTGGGTGCGCGCCTGCTGCCGCGTCCGGCCGCGATTGAGCTGGACGATCTCAGCCTGGAAGCCAACCGCGAAGCGGTGACGGCGCGCGAAAAGTGGACGGCCGACAAGCGCAACGAAGATCCGCTGCTGTTTTCGAGCCATCCCGATTTCGTGACCTTCGCGCCGGATGGGCCGCTGCGGCAGATCACCATCCAGCAGGCGCGGGAGTTGAAGGAGCGCGCGCCGTTCCTGCCGCACCAGGGCCCGCGCCGCATTTTCCTGATCGACCACGTGGACCGCGCCAACGATCAGGCCGCCAACTCGCTGCTCAAAACGCTCGAGGAGCCGCCGCCGCACCTGATCCTCATCATGACCGCCGAAAACGCCTACGACCTGCTGCCCACCATCCGCTCGCGCGCGGTGCCGTTCCAATTCACGCCGCTGTCGCGCGACGCGATGGAGCAGTTCGTCCAGGCGCGCGGCCTGGACCGGCCGGAGCGGCGCGTCGCACTGGCGGCGGGCAGCCCGGGCGTGGCCGTCTCAATCGATCTCGACGCTTATGACAAGCGGCGCGCCGCCATGCTGGCGCTGGCAAAAGTGGCTGCCGGCGCGGCGCCATACAGCACATGGCTGCCGGTTTCCGAGGTGATCGCGCGCAGCAAGAGCGAAAAGCTGGAGCTGCATCTGGAAGCTCTCTATGGCCTGCTGCGCGATCTGCTGATCCTGCGCGAGGGCGGCCAAGAAATCCGCAACCAGGACATTCGCCGCGAACTGGAAGTGCTGGCGGGTAGCGTGGAGTTCGCGTGGATTCGCCGCGCGGTGGCGCAGGTGGATGAGATCGCGCGCCTGCTGCGCCGCAACATCCAGAAATCGATCGCGCTGGATTCTCTGATCGTGACCCTGCGAGCGTAGGTGGGGCATGCTTTACCTTGCCCGTTTATTGTTTTTTTTGGTTTTAGGGCAAGCTTAAAGCATGCCCCACCAATGAATTATGCGAGGCACGCCGAAAGCGTGTCCCAGAATTCGGGGAAGGAAACCGAAGCGGCTTCGGCGCCTTCGATGACGGATGCGCCGTCGCCGGCCAGCGCGCCGACGGCAAACGCCATCGCAATGCGGTGGTCGCCGTGAGAATCGAACTCGGCGGCATGGAACTTCTGCCGGCCGGGAATTGCCATTCCGTCGGGTAGCTCTTCGGCTTCGAGTCCGGCGCGGCGCAGGTTCTCGACCACGGTGCGTATGCGGTCGGTCTCCTTGATGCGCAGCTCGGCGGCGTCTTTCACGATGAGTCCCTGTTCGGTGGCTGCGCCGAGCACGGCCAGCACGGGGATTTCATCGATCAGCGCCGCGGCCAGCGCGCCATCAATCGTGCCGCCGCGCAGTTCGGAATGGCGCACCAGGATATCGCCCACCAGTTCGCCATTGTGGCTTTCCAGCTCGGGAATGCGGATGTTGGCGCCCATCCCGACCAGAAAATCGAGCAGCGCCGAGCGCGTGGGGTTGAGGCCCACGCCGCGAATGGTCAGCTCCGAACCGGGCACCAGCAGCGCGGCAACGATGAAGAACGCCGCGGACGAGAGATCCGCTGGAACGGTGAGCTCGCGCGCGGTGAGTTTGGGACGGCCGGTGAGCGCGATGGTGCGGCGCTCCACGGTGAGGTCCGCGCCGAATTCGCGCAGCGCGATTTCGGTGTGATCGCGGGAGCGCACCGGCTCGGTGACCGTGGTACGCCCCTCCGCGTACAGCCCTGCCAACAGCACGCACGTCTTGACCTGCGCGCTGGGAACCGGCAGCACATAGTCGATTGCATGCAACGCGGCGCCAGTAATCTCGAGCGGCGGAAACTTGTCTTCGCGCGCGCGGATGCTGGCGCCCATCTGCGCGAGCGGCTGCATGATGCGCTGCATGGGCCGGCGCGACAGCGATTCGTCGCCGATCAGGCGGCTCGCGAACGGTTGCGCGGCGAGGATGCCGGAGATCATGCGGATGGTCGAGCCGGAATTGCCGGCATCAAGATCCCCGGCGGCTTGCCGCAGACCGTCCAGCCCACGGCCGTGGATGACGAACTCGGTACCGGAGCCTTCCACATCGATGCCCAGCGCGCGGACGCAGCCGAGCGTCGAGTGGCAATCGGCACCGGTCGAATAATTGCTGATGCGCGTTGCGCCTTCGGCGATGGAGGCTATTAGAGCGTACCGGTGCGAAATAGACTTATCGCCCGGCAGCGTGATGGTGGCGGAAACCGAAGAAGCAGGCTGAATGACCTTTCTCATGGAGATCTTTTATTCTAAGGCACCGCGCGTGAACAACTTCGCCCGCAACATTTGCCAGCCCCAAGGGAGCCGCGACCAAGGGAGCGGTCATTTCAGCAGCGCCTTTTGCGCGGTCGCCAGCGGCAGAAACAAGGTTCGGGGCTTGCCTGCGGTTGGGCGGAATCCGTGTCGATAGTAGAACGCGACGGCCTGATCGTTCTTGGCATCCACCAGGAGGGCGAACGCAGCGGCGGCGTCCTGAAGGGTCCGATGGACCGCGTTAATCAACATCAGTTCGCCGAGGCCGCGGCGTTGGTATCGCTGGTCGACGGCAAGCCTTCCAATACGAACAGCCGGCAACGTCGGGTATCGCGGCAGTCGTTTGGCTTCGTGCGGCGGAAGATCGACAAGGGGAATGCTCGCCGCCGACAGGGTGTAATAGGCCGCCACCCGGCTACTGGCGGTTTCTACTACCACAAAGCAATTGGTGATCCGGCGGCGGATGTCTTGCGTCACCTGAGTCTGGAAATACGTGTCGAGAGCCTTGTCGCCGCAGCGGAACGCGGCGCGGTCATGCCCGGCGCCGAGCGTTTCAAAGCGAAAGGACGCGGCGGTCATGCCGTGCCGAAAAGTTGGCGGTACCGCTTGGCGGCGCGCCTGAGAGCGGCCGTCGGCGCCGGCGGATTGAGAATCGCCGCCGCGATCTGGCGTTGGCCCTCGATGGAAAGACGGATGATCTCGGTTTCCTGGATCGCCCGGCACGCCACTTCATCGGCTGCGGCTACGACAAAATCCGTCAGCGTACGCCCCTGAATCTCGGCGGCACGCTTCAGGCGCGCCATCACGTCGTGCGGCAAGCGCGCCTCCAGCCGGGCGGTGGCTTGAGCTTCCTGTCTCATCGCACTTTCAGTATACGGCAAATTGCCGTATCAGTCAACGCGAGTTGCCTAGCGTACCCTCAGCCGAGATATGCGAAGAATCTGCTGCCTCCATCAAACTCCCCGTGCGAAAATGCGTCTAACGAGCGCATCGCCATCGTATTAGGTTTGGGTATTCATATGGCGACTCTCTTGCACGACCTGCGATACGCATTCCGGAACCTGGGGAACGCGCGCGGATTCGCCCTCGTTGGGGCTCTCACGCTGGCCATTGGCATCGGCGCTAACACAGCTATTTTCAGCATCATAGACACGATTCTGCTGCGGCCGCTGCCGTATCGGAATCCCACCCAGTTAGTGCGCCTGAATGAGACCGAATCGGCGCCTGGACGCTACCCCTTCGCCGAGCCGGATTTCGTGGATTGGAAGGCGCAGAACAGCACCTTCCAGGACATGACGCTGTTTGCGTGGCCGCACGACATGAACCTCAGCGCCGGGGGACGGCCGGAGCATGTGCTCGCGCTGCCCACGGAGGCGAACTTCTTTTCCCTGCTGGGCGTCGAGCCGCTACTGGGCCGAACCTGGGCCGCCGGCGAAGACCAGCGGGGCAAGGATGACGTGGCCATCCTCAGC
Organism: Bryobacteraceae bacterium; assembly: GCA_049511495.1. Taxonomy (GTDB): domain Bacteria; phylum Acidobacteriota; class Terriglobia; order Bryobacterales; family Bryobacteraceae; genus Bog-375. The sequence continues at coordinate 58,409 of JBEKXZ010000004.1, forward strand.
TACGGCCTCTGGCAAAGCCGCTTCGCGGGAGATCCCCACGCCGTGGGCCAGTCGATCGAGCTGAATGCGCGGAAGTACACCATCGTGGGCGTGATGCCGGCCAGTTTCCGCTTTCCGTGGAAGTCACAGCTCTGGATTCCACAGGTGATGGACTCGACTGCTTTGCGCACGCGCGGCAGCCATTGGGCGAATGCCATCGGCCGAATGAAGCCGGGCGTCTCGACTAAGGCCGCGTTGGCGGATCTCAAGATCGTCGCCGGGCGCCTCGAAAAGCAGTATCCGAATTCGAACGAGAAGGTGGGGGCGGCGGTGAAATCGCTTCGCGACGATATGGTCGGCGATTCCAGCGGCACGCTGTTCCTGATGCTGGCAGCGGGCGGCGTGGTGCTGCTGATTGCGTGCGCGAACGTGGCGAACCTGCTGCTGTCCAGAGCCCTGGCGCGGCAGAAGGAAGTGGCTGTCCGCAGCGCGCTGGGGGCCTCGAGAGTTCGCCTGGTGCGTCAACTGCTGACCGAAAGCCTGCTCCTCTCCGTCGTGGGCGGCGCGCTCGGCCTGCTGCTGGCGTGGGGCGGCGTCACCCTGTTTTCCAGAGCCAAGAGCTACGGCCTGCCGGAGTTCAACGTGGTGCAGGTGAACGGCACGGTGCTGGCGTTCACGTTTGCGCTGGCGATCGCGACCGGTGTGTTGTTCGGCATGTTCCCGGCGCTGCAGATGTCGCGGCCCGATCTGCACGAGGAATTGAAAGGCGGGGCCGGAAGCTCGGTCAGCCCCGGGCGGCGCCGCCGGTTCACCAGCCACGCCCTGGTAGTGGCCGAGATTGCGCTTTCGATGATGCTGCTGATCTCCGCCGGCCTTCTGCTGAAGGACTTCGCGGCGTTGCGCAGCCTGGACATCGGCGCGCGCCGCGAGGGCGTCTGGACGGCGGCCGTCCAACTGCCCGAGGCCAGCTACAAAACCGACCGCCAGAAGTATGACTTCTCGGAGGCGCTGCTGGAGCGGGCGCGGCGCATCGGCGGGGTGGATTCGGTGGCCCTGAGCGATCACCTGCCGCTCGAAGGAGGCAGCAACTACTATGTCAAGCTGCGCGGGCAGACCGGCGAGATGAGCAACCAATTGGTGGAGAGTCATGAGGCCTCGCCCGAATACTTCCACGCCATGGGCGTGCGATTGCTCCAGGGGCGCGTATTCACGCCGGCCGACATCCAGACGGCCCTTGAGTACGATATGCGCCTCGACCCGATCTGGGCGTCCGGCACCCGGCCATCCGCGGATCTGACCAACGGCATCGTCTACCCGGTTGTGATCAATGAGCGCATGGCGCGCTACTTCTGGCCGAATCAAGACCCGCTGGGGAAGATGTTTTCGCCAGGCAGCGACACTGGCCCGTGGAAACAGGTGATCGGAGTGGTAAGCGACGTGCGGCAATGGGGCCTCACGCAAAAACCCGTGCCGGAAGCTTATGACGCGTTCGACGCCGGCTCGCGCCTGTTTCTGGTGCTGCACACGTCCCTGCCGCCATCGAGCGTGACGGCCGACGTGCGGCGCGCGCTAGGGCAGATCGATTCGACGTTGCCGCTCTATAGCGTTCGCTCGATGGACCAGGTGGTGGGCGAACAGGCGGAGGGGCAGCAATTCCTGAGCCTGTTGGTGGGCTCCTTCGCGGCGCTGGCGGCCCTGCTGGCGGCCATCGGAATCTACGGCGTGCTCTCCTACGCGGTGCGGCAGCGCACGCGCGAGATCGGCATTCGTATGTCGCTCGGCGCCAGCCGCGGCCGCGTGCTGGGCGGAGTGCTGCTGGATGGCCTGCGCCTGGCCGGGCTCGGTCTCGCCGTTGGCATGGGAGGCGCGTATCTGGCGGGCCGCGTGCTGGCGAGCATGCTCCACGAGGTCAAACCCGGCGATCCGGCGATCTTCATTGCGACCGCTGGACTGCTGGCCGCGGTGGCGATGATCGCGTGTTACCTGCCCGCGCGAAGGGCCGCGAAGTTGGATCCGATGAGTGCGCTGAGGTACGAATAGGATTGGCACCAGCCGGCGGTTGAAGTTACTATAGTGAAGCAGTGTTTCTACGGCGCATCGCATTCTGCATCGCTCTGGCGGCTGTCGGCTTCGCTGCAGACGACATCCACACGGTGGACTTCAAGAACTTCACCTATCCTTGGCCCTCGCGACTAGGAGGCGTGCCAGAGTCGTGGAGTTGGCTCGTTCAACGTCAGAATTCCACGGTTCGACTGGTGGATGGCGTGCATCACTTCACCGATTCCGGCCAGTTCGAGCCGAGCCGGCCATACGTGATGTTTTCGTCGGTTACTTACGGCAATCTCACCGGCGATGGGCGTGAGCAAGCCGCGGTGGACTTGATGTACAGCACCGGGGGAACCGCGCACTGGCATTACCTCTACGTCTATGCGCTTGCCAATGGCGCGCCGAGACTGTTGGGAATGATGCGAAGCGGGTCCAGAGCTGACGGCGGGTTGGTTCGGATAGCCATCGAGAGGCGCCTACTCGTCCTGGACTTTCAGGACACCGACAGGCGAACAGCCGACTGCTGCTCAGAGGGCTGGGTTCGGGTTACTTATCGGTGGCTAGGTACGCATTTCGCCGAGACAGGAAGCAGGGGCCGCGGCGATTTCAAGGAATGAGTTCGGCGAGCCATCCGGCGGATCGTTCCCGACGCTACGCTGCCTGATGGACGGGTTCGTGATGCAGTCGCATAAGTTGATCGGCACTCAACGCGACCATGGCGTAGGTTCTGCCGTCGCCATCGCAGAACTCAACCTCGTAGACGCCCGGGGCCCAGTCCGCGACAATGGTGCCGACCTGGCCGCGGACTAATCCTTCCTCGGGCAGATCCTTGACCAAGGCCACGACAGCGTGCATCTCGATCTCGCTCATGACGAACCTTCCAACTTATAGTACACAACAACTCGTCAGCTCTCCCACCCGAACCCATACCGGAACCCGTTCTCCGCGATTCCGCGCAGCTCGGCTTCACTGAAACCGAATGCGCGCACGGCCAGACGGTATTCGTCCGTCAGCGTGCAAGCGAACATGGCGGGGTCGTCGGTGTTGAGGACGATCGGCACGCCAGCGTCGTACAAGGCGCGGATGGGGTGATCTTCCAGGCGCTTGACCACGCCGGTCACCAGGTTGCTGGTGATACAGATTTCGAGCGGGATGTCGTGATCGCGCAAATGGCGCAACAGGTTGGGGTCGCGCACGGCGGCGATGCCATGGCCGATGCGTTCGGCGCCCAGGCGCAGGGCGGCCCAGACGGATTCCGGTCCGCCGCTCTCACCGGCGTGCGCGGTGAGATGCAAACCGGCGGCTTTGGCAAAAGCGAAGACCTCAGTGAACCATTCGGCGGGCCCGCGTTCCTCGCTGCCGCCGATGCCGATGGCCACCACGCCGCGATCCAGCCGCGCGGCAGCCAGGCGGGCCACTTCCCACGCAGGCTCCACGCCGAACTGGCGCACCGCGTCCAGAATCCAGCGGACCTCTACCGGCGAGCCGCGCGCGGCGTCGTGAATGGCGTCGAAAATGGGGGCGAATTGCTGCTTCTTCCATAGCACTACGCCCGCCGCAACGATGATTTCGGCGTAGCGGACGTTTTGTGCGGCCAGGCGCTCGAGCAGCCGGCGCGTGACCAGCGCGTAGTCTTCCGGCCGCGCCAGGCGCGTCACCACCGCGCCGAAGGTTTTCAGGAAGGCGTTGAAGTCCGGGTAATGGTAAAGCGCGCGCAGTTCTTCGAGCGGCGTCGAAGGGTCCAGCTCGTGCAGCGTTTCGGCATCCACACACCCTTCCAGGTGCAGGTGCAGCTCGGCCTTGGGCAAGCGCGCGGCAAAATCTTGCATACTCGGCTATTATTGAGGTTCGCATATTGTTACGGGATCCAAGGCGGCTCTCATGACCGCGGCAGAGATTGAATCGATAGTGGGCGGATATCACGGGGATGCCTTTCGGATCCTTGGGCCCCACAGCGTTCGCAGGAAAGTCGGGCAGGCGCGCTGGGAAGTGCGCGCGTTTCTCCCGCAGGCCGAAGTCGTCGAGGTGTTGTCCGAGGGTCAGGCCTGGCCGATGGAGAGGAGGCACGCCGGCGGTTTCTTCTGCGCCCAAATGGCGGGCGATCCGCAGCGGTACACCCTGCGCGCGCACCTGTGGGACGGGCGCGACGCCGAGATTGAAGATCCTTACCGTTTCGGCCAGTTGATCTCCGATACCGAGATCTACCTGCACGGAGAAGGCACGCTGCACGAAGCCTACCGCACGCTGGGCGCGCACCTGGCGGAATCCGATGGCGTGCGCGGCGTGCGCTTCGCGGTGTGGGCGCCCAACGCGGAAAACGTGACCGTGGCCGGCGAGTTCAACGATTGGGACATTCGCCGCCACCCTATGCGGCGCCGCAACGGCGGCTTCTGGGAGCTTTTTATTCCTGGCCTCGGCGAGGGCGCCGCGTATAAGTACAACGTGCGGTCGCGCTTCGCCGGCCATCAGCAGCTCAAGGCGGATCCGTACGCGTTCTTGTGCGAGACGCCGCCCAAATCGGCGTCGGTGGTCTGGAACATCGATCGCTACCAGTGGAACGACGCGGCGTGGCTGGAGCAGCGGGCGAAAACCGACTGGCTGAAATCGCCGGTCTCGATTTACGAAGTTCACGCCGAATCGTGGATGCGCGATCCGCAGGGCCAGCCGCTGACATACCGCGAGATGGCGGTGAAGCTGGTCGAATACGTGGTTCGGATGGGCTACACACACATCGAGCTGTTGCCCATCATGGAACACCCGTTCTCGGGCTCGTGGGGTTACCAGGTGATCGGCTATTTCGCCCCCACTTCGCGCTTCGGAACGCCGGACGATTTCCGCTACTTGGTGGATTGCTGCCACGAGGCGGGCATCGGCGTGCTGGTGGATTGGGTGCCCGGGCATTTTCCCAAGGACGCGCACGGGCTGGTCTTTTTCGACGGCACCGCGCTTTACGAACACGCCGACCCGCGCCAAGGTGAGCAAAAGGAATGGGGCACCCTGGTCTTCAACTACGGCCGCAACGAAGTGCGCACCTTCCTGATTTCCAACGCCCTCTTCTGGCTTAAGGAGTATCACATTGACGGGCTGCGGGTGGATGCGGTGGCGTCGATGCTGTACCTGGATTACTCGCGCAAGGCGGGCGAATGGCTGCCCAACCAGTTCGGCGGCAACGAGAACCTGGAGGCCATCGACTTTCTGCGGCGCTTCAACGAGCTGGCGCACAAGGAGCCGGGTGTCTTCACGGTGGCCGAAGAATCGACCGCGTTTCCCGGCGTTTCGAAGCCGGTCTACCTGGGCGGGCTCGGCTTCACCATGAAGTGGAACATGGGCTGGATGCACGACATGCTGGAGTATTTCAGCAAGGATCCGGTGTACCGCAAGTTCCAGCACAACCACATCACCTTCAGCCTGCTCTACGCGTTCACGGAAAACTTCGTGCTGCCGATTTCGCACGACGAGGTGGTGCACGGCAAGAGCGCGCTGTTCAGCAAAATGCCGGGCGACGAGTGGCGCCAGTTTGCCAACGTGCGCGCTTTCCTGGCGTACATGTGGGGACATCCGGGCAAGAAGCTGCTGTTCATGGGGCAGGATATCGGCCAGCGGGAGGAGTGGAACAGTTCCGGCCAGATCCGCTGGGAGCTGCTCGAATTCGATTTTCACCGCAAGCTGCAGGCGCTGGTGCGGGAGTTGAACCGCATCTACCGTTCCAGCCCCGCGCTGTATCAGGTGGATTTTCATTACCGCGGCTTCGAGTGGGTGGACTTTCACGATTCGGCCAACTCCGTGATCGCCTTCCTGCGGCGCGCCGAGGATCCCAGCGACTTCATTCTCTTCTGTTGCAACTTCACGCCCGTGCCGCGCGAAAGCTACGAGTTCGGCGTGCCGGAAGAAGGCTTTTACGAGGAGATTCTGAACACCGATTCGGAGCTGTTCGGCGGCTCGAACCTGGGCAACGGCGGCCCCGTGTCCTCGCGGCCGGTTCCCAAGCACGGTCACCCGTCGAGCATCGCGGTGACGCTGCCCCCGCTGGCCGTGGTGGCCTTCCGCAAACGGTAAGGGGAGTTCCGTAAAAACCGGCGATTGATCCTTGCGGGTGCGGTGCGACAGGACTCATAAAGCTGCCGCTAGAATGCATAACCTTGCCGCGATCAACCCTTCGAAAACAACGACTTCGGCCCGCCGGAAGTCACGTTGCTGGCGGAGGTTGAATGCATAATGTTGCCGAAAAGCCAAAACTGGATTCTGATGCTCGCGCTGTTCTTGGCCGCCCCGGCGATGCGTTCCCCGATCACCGTGCCGCGAAATCAATCTCGCGATGATCGCGAGACCCTGGCGGGTTCTCGTACCAATCCACGGCAGGCCGGCTCCCAGCTCTTTCCGAGTCGCGCGTCAACTGCTCAAAGAGGATCAACTGAGCGGGCCGCGCTCGTGTGGTGGCCGAAGGACGGGCCGCATCTGATCGAGTCAGCCAACCGCGCGGCGATCAAAATCTCGTTTGAGCCCTTGACAACCCGACCATGCAACGCCTAGAATAATACCTAGCTACTTAGGCATAGCTAGATGGGTGTTAACCAATGGGAACGAAGAAGAACGACATCCTGCAAGGCACGCTGGTGCTGCTGATTCTGAAAACGCTGACGGGACAGAGGCGCATGCACGGCTACGCCATCACGTCCTGCATCCACGCGGTCTCCGATCAACTGCTGCGCGTGGAGGAGGGCTCGCTTTACCCGGCGCTGCATCGCATGGAGCAGGCGGGCTGGATACGGGCTGAATGGGGCATGACGGAGAAGAATCGCGAGGCGCGCTTCTATTCAGTGACACCGCTGGGCCGCAAACAGCTCACCCAGGAAGAGGAAAGCTGGGGAAGGCTGACAGCGGGCGTAGGCAAGGTTTTGCGCTATGTATAAGTGGCTCGGGCGATTGCGCAACGCCATCCGCCCGGGGCGCCTCGACCGCGACCTGGAGCGCGAACTGCGGTTCCACGTGACCGAGCGCATCGAGGAACTGCAGAACGCCGGCGGCATTAGTGCCGAGGCTGCCGCCCGGCTGGCGCGCCAGCGGTTCGGCAACTATACCGCGCAGGTGGAAAGGACGAGAGACATGGATATCGCCGAAGGAATGGATGCGATGCTGCGGAATGTACGGCTGGCGCTGCGCGTGCTGGCGAAGTCGCCGGCGTTTTCGATCACGGTGGTGCTGACGCTGGCGTTGGGGATCGGCGCCAACAGCGCGGTCTTTTCGGCGATCAATTCGGTGCTGCTGCGGCCGCTGCCATTCCCGAACAGCGACGAGATCGTCAGTATCGCGCAGATCGAGGCGAAGACGCCGCAGCCCCAGATAGCGCCAGCCAGGCTGGAGGACTGGAACCGCATGAACCACACCTTCCAGGCCATCAGCGGCTACTATTCGCAGGACGATTCCGAACTTTCCGGCGATCTACCGGAGATGCTGACGCATGCCCTTGTGGCGCCGCGGTTCCTGCAGGTGTGGGGCATCGCCCCGCAACTCGGCCGTGACTTCAACCCTGCAGAGGAGCATTTCGGCGGACCCAACGCCGTCCTGATCAGCGACCGTTACTGGCGGCGCCGTTTCCGCGGCAGTCCCGATGCCATAGGCAAGACGCTGCGTCTGAGGCAGCTATCCTACCAGATTATCGGAGTGATGCCGCCGTCGATCGAGTTCGTGCAGCGGAACATCGACCTCTGGTCGGTGAGCGCGCCCGATTTTCCCTATGCCCGCAGCCGCGATCTGACCTGGTTCGACGGCATCGGCCGTCTCAAGCCCGGCCTGACGCTGGCGCAGGCGCGCGCCGACCTGGCGACCGTGCAGGCGGATCTCGCCCGGCAATTCCCCAAGCCGGATGCGCAGATCCGCGCCGGCATCGAGCCGCTGAAGGAGCAGACGGTCGGGGGCGTGCGGGAGTCGCTTTGGGTTGTGTTCGGATCGGTGACGATGCTGCTGCTGATCGCGTGTACGAATATCGCGGCGCTGCTGCTTTCACGGGCCGCCGGCCAGCAGCATGAGATCGCCGTACGCTTCAGCCTGGGAGCGTCGCGCGCTTCCGTGGTGTCGCAGTTGCTGACTGAGGTTCTTGTTTTGGCGCTGGCGGGCGCGGCCGTGGGGCTGGGGCTCGCGGCGGCCGCGACACGCGTTTTCCGTGTGCTCGCCAAGGATTTGCCGCGTGTGGACGAGATCGGGCTCGACTGGCGCATCGTCGTGTATTCGTTGATCTGCGCGGTGGCCGCAACGCTGGCATGCGGGATCGTACCGGCGATTCTCGGAACGCGCCGCAGCCTGGCGGGGTCGCTCGCGTCTTCCGGTCGCTCGCAGGTGTCAGGCCGGCGTACGGCGCAGTTCACGCTGGTGGGGGTGCAGGTGGCGCTGGCGGTCACTCTGCTCGCCGGCGCGGGACTGCTGCTGCGGAGTTTCCAGGCGTTGGGCCGGGTGGCCGGCGGGTTCGATCCGAATCACGTGTTGACCTTCCGGATCAGTTCCTCATGGGGTGAAACGGGCAATATCAAGGCGGCCGGGCAGACGGTGAAGCGTATTCTGGAGGCCATAGCGGCGGTGCCAGGAGTGGAATCATCGGCTGCGACCTTCCTGCTTCCGGGCGTGCCCGGCAGCTTCCCGGTGGAACTGAATGTGGCGGAAGGACGGGCGGAGAGCGAGCCGAAGATTATCGCTGAATCGCGCATCGGCAGCGCCGGACTGTTCGCGACGATGCGCACTCCGCTCCTTGCCGGCGAGATGTGCCCGCAAGAGTCCAATACCCCCGGGATGCTGGTGAACCGTTCGTTTGCGAACACCTATTTCGGCGGCGCCGGCGTCATCGGCAAGCACTTGGGGCAGCCGGGCAGCATGTACTTCCCGAGTGCGGTGGTGCGCGGCATCGTCGGCGATGCGCGCGAGCGCGGGCTCGATCACGAGCCGGTGCCGACCATTTACTACTGCGGCCTGATTATGCAACCCGGCCTGTACTTCCTGGCACGCACGCACGCGGACCCGATGGCGCTCGGGGGAGCCGTTCGCCGCAAACTGCATGAGATCGAGCCGGCCCGCTCGGTGTACGACATTTCGCCGCTTACGGCGCACCTCTCCGACGCCTTCGCGGAGAGCCGACTACGTACGGTGCTGCTGACCTTCTTTGCGCTCACTGCGATTTCGCTGGCATGTGTCGGGCTCTACGGCACGCTGAGCTACCTGGTGAACATCCGGCGGCGCGAAGTGGGGCTGCGGCTGGCGCTGGGAGCGCCCCGGGCGCGGATCGTGCGGCAGTTCCTGGCGCACGGAATGCGGGTGTCATTGCTCGGCTGTGTGGCAGGGCTCGGGCTGGCCGGAGCGTTCACCAGGGTGCTCACCGGAATGCTGTTTGGCGTGTCGCCTTGGGATGCGGTCACGATGACCGGAGTGATCGCGCTGGTGATCGCAGTATCGATCGCGGCGTCGCTGCTGCCAGCCGTGCGAGCGGCAAGGGTCGAGCCGATGCAGGTGCTCCGAGAGGAGTAGCCTGGCCCAAGCTGGCAGCCTGCGCGCAGAAAAGAGTTTCCGGTGCTGCATGTCACGGCCCTGCGTCACGAGCGACTCCCTGCCCGTTTCGCAACATCATGAGCAGTGCCCCAATCTGGATGGGGTTCCGACCCGAGTGAATCTTCAGCCGCTCAGAAACTGCTGCGGGCATCGCGCGTCGCGGTCCGACTTCGGCGGGCGTTATTTGGAAATATCGGAAGCCAACTCCGCCGGCAAGCCGGTCCGCCGCGCTGTTTCCGAATGCCGCGTCATCCGACCAGAGCTGCCCTTGAATCCAGCCGCCGCGGCGAGTGTCTCGGCTTTAACACAGCATCAAAACCTCACCTGCCGGATTGTGAAGGTGGTGGTGATGACGCGCCGCAAGACGGACGCCTTCGCCGCCCCCAAGGTCTCCGAAGTGGTTGTCAGCATGGACCGACTCGAGAAAGAGGTTGCGCCGCACGCGCAGGCGAGGATCACAGCAGCGATTCACTCCGCCCCGCCGCCACTTGAGTCATACTTCAAAATATCTCCCGGAGAACAGTTCAGTTCCCTGCACAGAGCGTCGAGAGTCGAGAATCGAATTGCTCTTGCCTTGTTGCTCTTCAAGATAGACAGGTTCGCCAGTGTAATTCCAACACGACCAGCGAGTTCAGTGAGAGAAATCCCTCGCTCGAGCATGACGCGGTCAAGATGAATACGAATCGCCATCGCTACCTGCCTATACGGTGAGTTCGTTTTCGGTCTTGAGTGCGTAGCCGCGACGAAAGACCTCAGCTAGAACGAAGAGCACGATTCCCATAAAGATTGCGTCGAAATCGATCGCCCAGGAGATCCAGACGCCCGGTTCGGGCCGCAATCCGAGCTTAAGTAACGCGGCACAAAAGAGTGTTCGCAGAACGGAGCCCAAAATGACAACGCAACCCATTATCCGCAGGCGACTCGGAGTCTTGAGATCAAACGGTTCTCCCAATCCAACGGGCGCCAGAATTCGCATAAGCAGGTAAAGAACAACAGCTTGGTACGTCCGTGAAACAAGTTCCATTGCCCAAATCCACCATTTCGCCTCCGTCCCACGCAACAGATCGAAAGTGACGAACAACGGGCCACTTCGGATATCGAACGAAAGATGTTGGAGAGAGCGGTAAGGAAGAACCGGCGCGATTGACATGAGCAGGACACGAAATATCGCCAGAATGAACACCACCTTCAACACCAGATGGGCTTTTGATGCGATCGATTTCGGGCCAATCAGGTTCATACATCCTCCTACCAATGGCAGTTGATCTAATCACCGTCGGCGCTACCGTACCTGAGGCAGATAATCCACGTACAGACGATCCCAGTCCGTATCCGCCAATCGCCCGAAAAAGGGGAAGTTAAAATGTGCTTCCGACCATATTTTCGATAGACCTGCGACCTTCTCGTCGAGGGTTAACTCAGAGTGACTATCCGGACGCGCGGCATGGAGCGTCGATGCAGGCGACTTCGTGGCAGCGAGATGCATTTGCCCTCCAACAAATAGCCATTATCCGGCAAGTATTATCGATTGTCAATAAATATTTTGTGTATTTCGATAAAGGCACCTGATGAAAGAAGCAATGTCGGTCTACGGCGGCAAACATGCAATAAGCCGTCAAGACGGCCTCGGCCGGTCTCGGCCGGACGCTTACACCTTTCCTTGTGACGGCGCGGGAACCCCGATTGTGTTCGATTCGGAGGTTTCGCGACTACACGGCCAGTGGACGGCTGGGCGTACGCAGTGTGGATACCCTCGTTGGAAAGGAAAGCACTATGAAACCGCAAAGAAGCGCACGCAGAAGTCTCCCAAGAGCGCTACGGCGACCGGAAACAAGCCCGCGGGATGCACGGACGAGGAACGGGGCGCGATGAGGGAGCGCGTCCAAGAGCTGAAAGCGGAGGCGCGGCGGGCCGCGCGCCGGCGCGGCGAACGGGGAGAACGCGGTCCTCGCAAAGATCGCCCAGCTACCGCAGCCGGATCGCGCCATGGCCGAGCGGCTCCATGCGATCATCAAAGCCAACGCGCCAGCCCTCTCGTCGAAAACTTGGTACGGGATGCCCGCCTCAAGGCAGGAATCGAACTAAGTGTTCCGCTTTAATAACTGTAAAGTATTTCGATCTGGGACGCATAATGTTGCCAAAGCGGCAACATTATGGGTCCAGTCACATGCGGCTCCGCACAGTAAGTGTTCCAGCATGGCTGGGGGTGCGGCGAAAGCGCGGCTATAATGGAGACGTCGTGGCCAAACCCAAAGAGCTCGAGGTGCGCCTGGAGCGCACGGAACAGCAACTACGCCTCTTCCAGAAGATCAGCCGGTTCATGGTACGCGAAATGAGCTTGCAGGAGGTTCTGCAAGGGGTGGTTTCGTTGGTGGTGGAGTACACGCAGTGCGATTCCTGCCTGGTGTACCTGGCGGATGGCGAGGACCTGGTGTTGTGCGCCTCCAACACGCCGCACCCTTCCACTATCGGCAAGGTGCGGCTGCGGCGCAAGGAAGGTCTCACGGGCTGGGTGGCCAGCGAGCGGCGCCTGGTGGCAATCTCGCGCGAGGCTTACAAGGACCCGCGCTTCAAGAAGTTCGGGGAGCTGCCCGAAGACACGTATGAGGCTTTTCTGTCGTCTCCGGTGATCGCGCGCAATCGCGTGGTTGGGGTTATCAACGTGCAACACCGCATGCCGCACCAGCACACCGGGAGCGAGATGGAAGTGCTGACCACGGTCGGCGAACAGATCGGCTGCGTGCTGGTGCTGGCCCGCATGTCGCCGGACGCGGTGGATTCGGCGAACCATGTGGACCTGGTGCTTTCCTCGGGCCCCGTTTCGATGAAACAATAGGATCGTGAGCTTTGGCCTGACTCGATGGGCCAGCGCGGTGGCGGCGTCCGTGGCGCTGGCGGCTCCGCTCGCCGGCCAGCGCTGGGAAACGAAGTACTTCTATGATGAGGACAAGTCAGGCCTGGTCTTTACGGACCTAGCTTTCCCTTCGGCACAGCGCGGCGTGGCGGTGGGCTTCATCACCGATGGAAAGCGCGAGGAGCCGGTCTCGCTGGTGACCTCGGATTCCGGCGAGCACTGGCAGCGGCTGCCGCTCGCGGAGATGCCGATATCCTTGTTCTTTCTCAATGCGAACCTGGGCTGGCTGGCGACCACCAAGGGTCTTTGGCGAACCACGGACACCGGCCGGAACTGGGTCAAACTGGCCAAGCCGCCGGCGGAAATCCTCCGCGTCTGGTTTCTCGACGAAAAAAACGGGTGGGCGGTGGGCGCGCGGAAGTCGGTTCTGGAAACGCACGACGGGGCGCAACATTGGAAGCCGGTGGCAGCGGCGGCCGTACCGCCCGGCGACCCGCTTTACAGCGCCTACACGTGGATTGCTTTCGCCAATCCGAATACCGCGCTGATCACCGGTTGGAACATACCGGAGCGCCGCTGGGGCAACCAGGCGCCCGATTGGATGGACCCCGAGGCGGCGCTGCTGCGCTCCGACCTGCCCCACCTGAATTACACCCTGAACACGCACGACGGTGGCAAGACCTGGAGTTCCCATGCGGCCTCGTTGTTCGGCGAGATGGAGCGAGTGCGTCTCCTGCCGGACGGACGCGGCCTGGGGCTGACCGTATACTCGCAAGGCTTCCACTACCCGAGCGAGGTCTACCGCATCAACTGGCACACCGGCAGGAACGTCAGCATTTACAAGCCGCAGGACTTCGCCGTCAGCGACATCTGGCTGGCTCCGAATGGCGCGGCCTACCTGGCCGGCACGCTCGTACGGGGGGAAATGCGCGATGTGATCCCGGGCAAAGTGCGGGTGGTGTCCAGCACGGATTACATCCAGTGGAAAGCGATGGACGTGGATTACCGCGCCGAAGGCCACCGCGCGATCCTGGCGGCGGTAAATGAAGACAATATGTGGATCGCCACGGACATGGGTATGATCCTGAAACTGGCGCCGGCCCGGTAAACTCTTTGCGATTTTGAGATCCGGTTCCCTTCCCAACAGCCGCGCCTGGGGTTATAATCCAACTGATTCACAGCCGGATTTTTTGGGAGGACAATTGCCATGAACCGATGTGGTCTTTTGATCGCGGTTTTGCTGATTGCCGGAGCCGCCGTTGCCGCGGCCCAGGACGTGGATACAAGCTATCAGAATTTGCAGGACGCGGTAGCCAAGAAGGATGTCGAGACGATCAAGAAGCTGGCTGCGGAAACCAGCGCCCTGGCGCGCCAGGAGATCGCGAAGCCGGGCGATACCAGCGACCCGGATGCGGCGAAGAAACGCCTCGATGACTTGCACGCCATCGACACCTACACCGAATATGCGCTTTACGCTACCGCCGCGCAGTCCGAAGCGCCCGTAATGGTGGACCTGATTGCCACGCTGGAGAAGCAGAACCCCAAGAGCAAATATCTGGACCTGGGCTATGGGCCATACCTCGCGGCTCTCGCCAAGACCGGCGCCACAGCGAAGATTCCGGAGATTGCCGAGAAAGCCCTGGCGAACTTCCCCGAGAATCCATACCTGCTGGACCCCCTTGCCCGCAACGCGGCTTCGCATGGACAGAACGATCGCACTATAGCCTATTCCACACGCCTCATCGCGCTGTGGAACTCGCATCCCAAGCCGCCGGAAGGGGTGAGCGAAGCCGAATGGAACCGCGAGCGCGACGCGACGCTCGGCCCCTCATATTACATGGCGGGCCTGGCCTATGCCGCCACCTCGCGCTGGGTGGATGCCGACAAGAACCTGCGCGCGGCGCTGCCTTACGCCAAAGGCAATACAACGATGTATGCGAACGCGCTGTTCCAGCTCGGTATCGCCAACTACCAGTATGGCAAGATGACCATGAGCAAGGCCAGGGTATTGGAAGGCGCTAAGTTCAGCGAGCAGTGCGCCGCGATTCAAAGCAGCGTGACGCAGCAGGCCTGGCACAATGCCCAGGCCATGAAGAACGAAGCCGCCACCATGCGCTGACGCGTTGGTTGGTGGGGCATGCTTTAGCTTGCCCGTTTACTGTTTTTTTGATTTGCAGGGCAAGCGAAAGCGTGCCCCACCCTAAACTCGTGGCTACTCGAAGAATCCTCGTGACCGGCGGCGCCGGATACATTGGCTCGCATACGGTCCGTCTGCTGCTCGAACGCGGGTACGACGTGGCGGTGGTGGACAACCTTTCGAAAGGGTACCGGCAAAATGTGCCAGCCGGGCGCCTGTACGAAATGGATGTGGCCGGCACCAGCGCGCTCACCGGGTTGATGCGGCAACTGAAGACCGAGGCGGTGGTGCATTTTGCGGCCCTCATCGCGGTGGGCGAATCGATGGCGGAGCCGGAGCGGTATTTCGTCAACAACGTGGCGGGTTCGCTATCGCTGCTGGACGCCATGGTGGGCGCGGGCGTGAAGCATATGGTGTTCTCGTCCACCGCCGCCGTGTACGGCAATCCGCACGCGGTTCCGATTCTGGAAACCTTCCCCATTCAGGCGTTAAATCCGTACGGCGAATCGAAGGTGATGGTGGAAACGGCGCTCGGCTGGTTCGACCGTATCCACCATCTGACCAGCGTCTGCCTGCGTTATTTCAACGCCGCCGGCGCCGCGCCCGATGGCGCGCTGGGCGAACAGCACGAGCCGGAAACGCACCTCATCCCGCTCATTCTGCGTGCCGTGCTCACCGGCCAACCGGTGACGGTTTTCGGCGAAGATTATGATACGCCGGACGGAACCTGTATCCGCGATTACATCCACGTGGAGGATCTGGCCGAAGCTCACATTCTGGCGCTGGAACACCTGCTGGCCGGGGGCGCGAGCGACCAGTTCAACGTGGGAACCGGCTCCGGCCATTCGGTGAGAGAAGTAATTCGGACGGTGGAGGAAGTCACCGGGCGGAAAGTGCCGTACGTGATGGGAACGCGGCGTGCGGGTGACGCGGCGAGCCTGGTGGCAAGCTCCAGCAAGCTGCGGGCCAAGCTGGGCTGGCAGCCGCGCTCGAGCGACTTGAAGACCATCGTAACGCACGCCTGGGATTTCGCGCGGCAGCACGGATCGCCCTCCGACGCGGGACCTTAAAGCGCGATGAAACCGGCATTCTTCAAATCGGCGGCGGACTTTCGCGAGTGGCTCGATCAGCACCACGCGACCGCGCGCGAGCTGCTGGCCGGGTTCTACCGGAAAGAGTCGGGCCGCGGCGGCATCGCCTATCCGGAGGCGCTGGACGAAGCGCTCTCGTTCGGCTGGATCGACGGTGTCCGCAAACGAATCAATGCGGAGGCGTATACGATCCGGTTCACGCCGCGGAAACCGGGCAGCACCTGGAGCGCGGTAAACATCGAGCGGGTTCGCGAGCTTATCTCCCGAGGGCTGGTGAAGCCGCCAGGGCTCCGCGTCTTTAACGAACGCGACGAGCGGAAGACGCGGCAGTACTCCAACGAACGCGAGCAGTCACAGCTCGATCCTGCGCTCCCTGCGGCCTTGCGTGCCAACCCGAAGGCCTCGGCGTTTTTCGAGGCACAGCCTCCCGGCTACCGGAAAATCGCGGCCTTCTGGGTGATGAGCGCCAAGAAAGAAGAGACGCGCACGCGCCGGCTGGCCCATCTCATCGAGCTATCGGCGAGCGAGACCCGTATCGATCTCCTCAACCCGAATCGGAAATAAGAGTTCCGCAGGTGGGAAGTAACTTGCCTTTGTTTTCGTGCGCCTGCACCAGTTACCATCTTGGTCTGGTCGTGCTTTTCCGTGGATAAAACGATACAGCCTTCAAACAACGGCGACGGGCGAACGCGGGGCAGGAAAGGCGCTTCGCTTTATCTGATCGTGCTGCTCGCCGGCGCCGCGGTCTATTGCGGCACGATGATATCGCCGCCCTCGTTGATGGACGATGTGGACGCGGTGCAAGCGCAGATTGCGCGCAATATGCTGCGGTCGGGCGACTGGGTGACCGCGCGGCTGGACGGCATCCCCTACCTCGAAAAAGCGCCGCTCATTTACTGGCTGATCGGCGGCTGCTTCAAGCTTTTCGGCGCGTACGATTGGGTGGCGAGGATTCCGGTGGCGCTGTCCGCGGTGCTGCTCTGCTGGCTCACCGCTGCGTTCGGCGGGTGGGCGTTCGGCCGGCGCGCGGGGACTCTGGCCGGCGTGGTGATGGCCACTTCGGCGGGACTTTTCCTGTTCACCCGCATCCTGATTCCGGACGTGATGCTGACCGCGGCCATCGCGCTTGCGATGTGGGCGTTTCTCCGCGCCCTGGACGACCAAGAGCCGCATCCGCGCCGCTGGGCCATGGCGCTGGCTGCCAGCCTGGGCGTGGGGATGCTGCTCAAGAGCACGGTGGGAGTGCTGTTTCCAGTGGCGGCGGCCTTGATTTATCTGGGCCTCACCGGACAATTGTTTTCGCGCGCGGTGTGGAGGCGGCTGCACCCGTTCTCCGGTGCCGCGGTGGCGCTCGTCATTGCCGCCCCGTGGCACGTGCTGGCGACGCTGCGCAATCCCCCGTATTTCGATTTCACGCTGCGCAGCCTTCCCGGCCAATACCACGGCTTCCTGTGGTTTTATTTCATGAATGAGCAGGTGCTGCGTTTCCTGAACCTGCGCTATCCGCGCGATTACGACACGGTGCCGCTCGCCTACTTCTGGCTGTTTCATCTGCTCTGGCTGTTTCCCTGGAGCGTGTACCTTCCGGCGGTGGCGAAGCTGCGGTTCCGGCCAGTGGATCGCGCCGGGCGGGCGCGCCTGCTGGCGCTCTGCTGGATCGGCTTCGTGCTGGTCTTCTTCAGTTTCTCGACCACCCAGGAGTATTACTCGATGCCTTGCTATCCGGCGCTGGCGTTGCTGCTGGGCGCTGGGATGGCCGATGGTGGCGCGTGGGTCAAAAGGGGAACGCGGGCGCTCCAGGTGGTGGCCGGAGCGGCGGGCGCGGTGACGCTGGCGCTGGCCTGGCTGGTGCGTAACACGCCCGCGCCGGGCGATATCTCGGTGGCGCTGTCGCGGCATCCCGGCGCCTACAAATTGTCGCTCGGCCACATGGAAGACCTTACGCTTTCTTCGCTGGCCTATTTGCGGCTGCCGCTGGTGCTGGCGGGCGTGGCGTTTCTGCTGGGCGCGTTTCTCCCGGCCGCGCTCGGGCGCGTGCGGCGCCTCGGCAAAGACACGGCGGCATTTCTGGCGGCCGCACTGATGATGATAGTCTTCTTTCATGCGGCGCGGCTGGCGATGGTGACTTTTGATCCCTACCTGTCGTCGCGCCCGCTGGCCGATGCGTTGTTGCGCGCGCCCCAAGGAAAGCTGGTGGTGGAGGGCCACGACTACCCGTTCTCTTCCGTGATCTTTTACGCCGGCCGCGACGCGCTGCTGTTGAACGGACGCCGCCAGAACCTGGTGTACGGTTCCTACGCTCCGGGCGCTCCCAACGTTTTCCTCGACGATGCCGGTTGGAAGGCCCTCTGGCTGAAAAGCGAGCGCTGCTACCTGGTGACCAAAGAGACCCAGCGGCAGCGCCTGGAACGCCTGGTGGGCCCGGCCGCATTGCACGTTGTCGTCTCGAGCGGCGGCAAACTGCTGCTATCGAACCAGGAACCGCAGCCGGAGTAAAACCGGCGCCTGTGCTAAAATACACCCCAGGGAACGCAACGTCTGGGGGGGATTATGGGCTTGGTTCGCTCCGCATGGGGATGGCTCCGGCGGCAAGTTGTTGAAGACGTTCCGGCGGGTGACGCTCTCTGTGAATTCGACTGCCGGAAGCCGCAATGCTACGAAGGCGAGTGGGAGACCTGTGCGCGGCGGCTGCAAAACGCGGCGGGAGAATTGATGCCATTGCGAGAGCCGGCGTCGGACCCTACTCCCGAACGAAGCGTCGGGGGCGACGGCGGGCGAGTGTGAGCGTCTCCAGCGTCCCGGCGACTAGCCCACTACGGTTGGCGCAACGAACTCAGCCGCCCGTGCGTACTCATCTAAGCATCACAATTCAGAAAGAGGTGTGACGGTGTCTTTGGACCGCACCCTGGGTCGCGCCGGCTTGGCGCTAATCGCCCTCCTGATGGCGTCGCCCATCGGATTCTGCCAGACATATCCCGGACAATATCCTCCGGGTCAATACCCGCCCGGACAATACCCGCCCGGACAATATCCGTATCCAACCGACCCGACCATGCGGCTTCCCGGCGGAGTTCCCGTCAGCGTTCCGCCACTCCAGCTTCCCAAGCGCGGTTCCAAGGACAAACAGAGCGACGATTCCACCAAGATGAGCCTGCTCGGCGTGGATGGCACGCTTCGCGAACTCCGCGAAAAGGACCTGTTTCTGGAAACCCCCAAGCACCTGTTGCGGTTCCGCATGCTTGCCAAGACGGAATTCAAGAACAAGGCCGGCGAACCGGTGCGCGATTCCCTGCTGAAGCCCGGCGACCAGCTTCAGGTTGAGGCGAGCAAGATTGACCCGGAGACAGCCATTCGCGTCGTGCTGATCCGCGCCCGCACACCGGCGGAGCGCACCGCCGCGGAGCTTCCGTTCGACCACGATTCGGCGCAGACTCCGGTCGAGGCCGACATGCGGCCCGCCGGTACGATTGAGGTCGCGAACGCCGAACCCGCCGCTGGCGCAAGCTCAGGTGGACCCGCACCCGAAGCGACTGCGACCCCTCCGCGCCGCCCGGATTTGGAGCGTGACGAAGGCGCCACCAATTCGCCAACCGGCTATAGAACCCCAATCAACGCCGTCGACCAAGTGGTTGCGGACGCCCGCCGCGCCGCCGAAGCTTTCATGGAAGAGATCCCCAACTTCATCGTCCAGCAGCAGACCACCCGCTACCACAGCTTCTCCAATGGCGCGCAATGGCATGCGGACGGCTTGGTAAGCGCGGATGTGGTGTGCGTGAACGACGTGGAGGAGTATCGCAACATCCTGGTCGATGGAAAACCAGCCCCGGCCCCGGTGGAGAAAACCGGCGGCTGGTCGACCGGCGAGTTCGTGACTACGCTGAGGGACCTCCTTTCGCCCGTAACCGACGCCGCGTTTACCCGCCGCGGCGAAGACAGAATCGTCGGGAAGGACGCTTACAAGTACGATTTCACGGTGCGCCAAGCCAACTCGCACTGGGACATCGTCAACCCGGACGGCCGCACCGAATCGCCCGCTTACAACGGCACCGTGTGGATCGACAAGGACAGCCACCGCGTTCTGCGCATCGAGATGCGGACCAGTTCGCTGCCGGCCGGCTTCACCTACGACAAGGCCGAATCCACGCTCGATTACGACTTCGTTCGCATTGGCACGGGAAACTACCTGCTGCCCGTTAAGAGCGCCAACCTGGCCTGCATGAGCGGCGGCTCGACCTGCATGAAGAACGAGATCGATTTCCGCAACTACCGCAAGTTCGAGGCCGAGTCGAACATCACCTTCGGCAAGTAAAACAAGCCAAGTACCGGTGCGCCAGCGGCCGTCCTGCCTTCGCGCGGCGCACTACAATAGGCGCTGCATGGCAATTCCCAGCTCATCCAAAACGGCCGCGCTGCCTAGGTATGCCTGGTATCGCGATCTGAACGGATACCAGTGGTTCGTGGTGGTGGTGGCCGCGGTCGGCTGGATGTTCGACACCATGGCGCAGCAGCTTTTCAACCTGGCGCGGGTGCCGGCGCTGCGCGACCTGATGGGCGGATCGGCCGCGCCGGGAGCGGTGGCGCAGCAGGCGGGCATCTCGACCATGGTCTTCATGATCGGCTGGGGTCTCGGCGGCGTGCTGTTCGGCATCCTGGGCGACCGGCTCGGCCGGGCCAAGACCATGATGCTGACCATCCTCGCCTACACCATATTTACCGGAATGAGCCTGCTTTCCACCGGCGTGTGGGATTTCAACGTCTACCGGTTTCTGTGCGGGCTGGGTGTGGGCGGGCAGTTCGCCGTGGGTGTGGCGCTGGTGGCGGAGGTGGTTCCGGAGCGCGCACGCCCGTACGCCCTGGGCATGGTGCAGGCGTTTTCCGCGATCGGCAACATGGTGGCCGCGACCACCGTGATCGTTTTGGGGCAAGTCGAACAGGCCGGCATCATCGCGCACGCCTGGCGATGGGAGTTTCTGGCCGGTGCGGCGCCGGCGCCGCTGGCACTGGTGGTGTTCAAGAAGCTGCGCGAGCCGGACCAGTGGCTGAAGGCCAAGGCCGAAAAAAAGCGCATGGGTTCGTTCGCGGAGCTGCTGGGCAACCCGCGCTGGCGGCGCAATTCAATCGTCGGTTTGCTGCTGGCGTTTTCCGGCGTGGTGGGTTTGTGGGGCATCGGCTTCTTCAGCTATGACCTGTTCCGCCCGGTTCTGGAACGCTCCTTCCGCGCGCAAGGCATCGCCGGCGCGGCGCTGGCCGGCAAGACCACCATGTGGCTCGGCGTGACTTCCCTGTTGCAGAACGCCGGCTGCTTTTTCGGCGTTCACGCCTTCACCTGGCTCACCGAGCGCACCGACCGCCGCACCGCATTTGGCCTCAGCTTCCTGGCGGCTCTCGGCATGACGGCCTTTACATTCTGGAGATTGAACACCATCGGCCAGATGTTCTGGATGGTTCCGGCAATGGGCTTCACGCAGCTTGCGCTGTTCGGCGGCTATGCGATTTATCTGCCGGAGCTGTTCCCCACGCGCCTGCGCAGCACCGGAACCAGCTTCTGTTATAACGTCGGCCGCATCGTGGCCGCTGCCGGACCGCTCACGCTGGGCCTGCTCACCAGCCGCGTGTTTCACGGCCCCGACGCTATGCGCTACGCCGGTGTGACGATGTGCTCGGTCTTCCTGGTGGGATTGTGTGCGCTGCCCTTCGCTCCGGAAACCAAAGGGATGCCGTTGCCGGAGTAGGGTTGGGTGCAGTTTCCGAGTGGCCCGTGATACGGGCGGAACTTCTCAGGACGGGACTTGGGGCCAACTTCCGAATAGCGGGTGACTCGGGCAGAATAATCCCGAATCGGTTCCCACTCAACTCATCTACCCAACCATGCGGCGAGATATCATCTCAGTACCATGTTTCGAGCGATGTTGTTGGTCCTGTCTGCCGTAGCGGCGCAGGCCGAGTCCACCGACGCCAAGCTCGATGCTCTGCGCGCAACGCTGACATCGATGCGCGGCACCCAAATGCGGAATATTGAAAATGGTGCCCCACGCGGCGCAACGTCGCAGCTTACCACCGCCAAGCATCAGCTCCGCGACTGGATCGAGAGCCGCTTGCCGGAGCTCGGTAACCGCGACAACCCGGGGACTTTCGAGGGTCGATTGAACTCCGAACTGGGCGCCGCTGGATTGATGTTCGATCCGGCCCATGCGTCGGCGTCCGATCCATGGTCGATGGAGTATCTGGGTTATCTGAACCCAGTCAGGGTGCAACGTAGGTCCTCGTTCGTCGCTGTCGTTACTTCACTTGGGATCCAATGCGGCGAGGACGAGTCGGCCTACGTCTACGCGTGGTCCGGGGACGGCTGGCAGAGGGTTCTCCAAGACGAGCAGAACGACTACACGGAAAAGGGCTACAAACCGCAATTCTTGAGCGACGTCGTCATCTCCCCGTGGAACCCGTCGAACAATTACGTCGCTCTCACCCTCGGCGTGCAGACCTGGTGCGCTTCCGTCTGGCATGACATTTACTATCGCGCCTTTCGGCTCGGCGGCGACCCGTTGGCGCGACCGTTGGTCTCGGGTGAGGAGTATGCCAACATCGGTGCCGACCAGCCGATCCGCGGTAGCGTCACGCCTGATGATGTCTTGATTCAGTACGACGGGCGCAGTATTGACGGTTTAATCACCGTCCGGCAACACGTCAGACATTACCGGATCGACGGGCCTGAGGCCCAGCGCATTGATCCGCTGGCGCTGCGCCCAAGGGACTTCGTGGACGAATGGCTGACGCGCGAATGGAAGGAAGCGGCGTTCTGGTCCGAGTCGGCAAATCGCGAAGGCATGCTTGCCTGGCACAAAAGACTACACAAGGACAGCGTACACGGCGAGTTTATCTACCCAACGATGCACTGCCCGGCCACACCCGATTTGTGGCAGGTGGGCGTGGATTTCAGCGACCCGCCGACGCCGATCGGCGAGCCACCCAAAGGGGTTTACTTTACGGTGCGTTGGCGACCGCCATACAAATTCTCAATCGTGCGAGTGAGTGACACACCCTCTGCGGCCTGCAATCGGGAAGACCGCGAAGCCGACGAGGGCCCGCAGACGCTGTTCCGGTAAGGCCGTCGCCAAGACAAGCGCCGGAGCCCCATCGCTCTCGTCTCCTTTGATTTGCCCTTGCCCCGCGCTAGTTATGAATTGTCCGATTGGTCGGCCATCCGGAAAGTGGCCCTCGCGTGGCAGATCGCGAATTGGCCCTTTTGGGTCACGATATCCTCAATGATTCTTGCTAGACTCCGAATCAGAAAGGTAGTCGAACTATGCGTGGGCTTGCGATGGTGCTTCTCGCCGCCGTGACGGCTTTCGCGGCTGACGACCCCTGGACGAAGGTCCGGGACCTGAAAAGCGGAACCGAACTGCGTATCTTCAAGAAGGGCGGCATGCACCCGATCCTGGCCAAGATGGAAGAGGCCAGGCCGGATTCGCTCATCATCGTGATCAAAAACGAAGAGTTGGCGATCCAAAGAGACCAGATCGACCGCATCGACTACCGGCCCCTGAAGACCGGCGGCCGGGTCGCCAAGGAAACTCGGGAAACGGCCCAAGGTCCGGATGCAACGACCGCCGCAGAGTCGCCGAACAACGTGCCCGGCGAGTCCACCAGCGCCAGTACCAACTACGTGATCAACTCGCAACCGGATTTTCAAACCATCTACCGCCGCCCGGCGCCGCAGGTGAAGACGCCGGAGCCGAAGAAATAGAAGCGCGCGCAAAACGGGTACAGGCACGAAGTTTCGCAAAGGCGGCGAAATTCGTGCCAGTCCCCGCTTTGCGGCAGTCCGCGCTGGCAGTGCTGTTGACTGTCATCGCCTGATCAGTCGCTGCCTCGGGCCACACGACCGAGAAAAGTGTCGTCCCTCAGCACTGGGTTTCCAGTTCTCATCGGTTTATCAAGCCCGTTTGTCGGATACATCCGTTGACCCGTTCGCGACTCAATTCTAACGCTCCGGGGACGTTTTGGGCGCAACGCAAGGGTCCACGTAACAAGGAGGGAAGGCGGAAGAGAAGAAGCAGGCCGCTTGGCTGCTACACTCGAACAGATGACTGTCGGCGCGGCGGACGGGGTGAACCTCAACCAATTGGCGGATCATCGCGGGGTGAAGGAGTGCCTGCAATGGTTCACGCGCGAGAAACAGTGGATCAACGAAAAGCACCTGGAGCTGTGCCGCGTGCCGGCGCCGACGTTTCAGGAGGCCGACCGGGCGGCCTGGTTCCTGGAGCAGTTCCGCGCGCTCGGTTGGGAGGCCTCGATCGACCGCGTGGGCAACGCGATCGCGGCGGCGGGCGATGGGCCGTACGTGGCCCTGACGGCGCACCTCGATACGGTGATCGCGCCGCGATCGAAGGATGAAATCGAGGTGGATGCCGACGGGTGCTTTCACGGCCCTGGCGTATGCGACAACGGCGCCGGGCTGGCCGCGCTGCTCAGCTTCGCGCGCGCCTGGAAGACGGGGGCTCGCCTGCCCGAATTCGCACTCAGCCCGCTGCTGGTGGCCAACGTGGGCGAGGAAGGAGAAGGCAATCTGCTCGGCATGCGCTATCTGTGCAAGCAATCGGGGCTGGCAAAACGCATCGCGGCGTTCGTGGTGGCGGATGGCGCCAACACCGATCACATCACCAGCCGGGCATTGGGCAGCCGGCGCTTCGAGGCCGTGTTCAATGGTCCGGGCGGCCATAGCTGGAGCGACTTTGGCGTCGGCAATCCGGTGCATGCGCTGTGCCGGGCGGTGGCTCTGTTCGCGGAAACCGAGCTCGAAGGCTCGCCCAAGTCGGCCATCAATGTTGGAATGATCGAGGGTGGTTCGGGCGTGAACGCGATTGCGCAGGCGGCGCGCGCCAAAATCGACATCCGCTCGGAAAGCAACCAGAAGATGATTGAGCTCGTCGCGGCGCTGGAGCAGGCGGTGGAGCGCGCGCGGGAGACAGAGAACCAGCGCGCCACGGGCGGCCAGGTTACCTCGCGTCTCAAGGAGATCGGCTCGCGGCCGGCGGCGGCGCTGGCCGACGATGCACCGATCCTTAAATACATCCGGGCCGTGGACGCGCACCTCGGGATTCGGTCGCACCCGGATTGCGCCTCGACCGACGCCAATATTCCCCTTTCGCTGGGCACGCCGGCCATCGCCATCGGCGCGGGCGGCGCCGGAGGCGGTGCCCACACATCGCAGGAATGGTTCCGGCCGGAGGGGCGCGACCTGGGCCTGAAGCGCGTCTTCCTGCTGATGCTGCTGTTGCTCGGGCCGCAACTTCCCGAGCCGGGGAGCGATGGCCGGTGAGCCGGGAGCGCGCCGCGGAGGCGCTGCTGGTCTGGAACGCACTGATTTGGGGCGCCACCTTCGTGCTGGTGAAATCGGCGCTGACGGGTATCTCTCCGCTGTACTTTCTGGCGCTGCGGTTTTCCCTGGCCACGATAGCGCTACTGGTGCTGTTCCGGGGCGTGGGCAAAGGCGCGCGCGACTGGAAATCGGTGGGCGCGGGGGTACTGATCGGCAGCTTGCTGTTTGCCGGCTACCTCACGCAGACGCTCGGCCTGCGGCTCACCAGCGCCCCCAAATCGGCGTTCCTCACCGGGCTGGCCTCGGTCCTGGTGCCGGTGCTAGCGGCGGTGGTCTATCGGATCAAGCCGCAGGTGGCGGAGATCGCCGGTTTGCTGGTGGCTACCGTGGGGATGGGGCTGATGACGCTCCACGGCACCATCGGGGCTATCAGCCGGGGCGACCTGCTCACGCTGTTGTGCGCCTTCGGCTTCGCGGCGCACATCGTTACGCAGGGTCACTACTCGGGGTGCGTGAGTTTCGAACTGCTGTCGGTGACGCAAATCGCGACGTCAGCCGTGTGGTCGTGGTCGCTGTTGTGGTGGATGGAGAAGCCGCACTTGGAGTGGCGCCCGTCCGTTATCTGCGCGATACTGGTGACAGGATTGTTGGCCACGGCACTGGCCTTTACCATCCAGGCGTGGGCTCAGCGGTATACTACTTCTACTCGTACGGCACTGATTTACATGCTGGAGCCGGTGACGGCTTGGCTGACTTCGTATTTCCTGACTGGGGAGGGCCTTTCCGGACCAGCCGCGGCGGGCGCGGGCCTGATCCTGGGGGGAGTGGTACTGGTGGAGGTGAAACCATGGACTTCGCGGCCACATCCATCTTAACTAGATTCGCCGGTGGGCCGGTGCGTTTCGATCCCGGATGGCGTGGAGCGTAGGAGTAGGATATCCCATGAAATTCTTCGACAGATTACGAACCGAGAAGCTGCTTTCGTTCACCTTGATTGTGTTCACGCTGGCGATCGGCGTGGTGATCGGCACGCTGGTTAGCACGGGAGTGAAGGCCGCCCGATCCAGCTCGGGCAATTTCGCGCCGGACGCGACGCCGCTGACGATTCCGAATGCGGTTGAGTTGCCGTCCCAGTTCACCCAGCTCGCCAAGCAGGTCGAGCCCTCGGTGGTGAATATCCAGACCACTTACATGCCGAAGATGACGCAGAACCCCAACCGGCGGCGGCGCCAGGCGCAGCCGGACGAAGGGGACCAGGGCGAGGGTGATGGCGGAATGCACGATTTTCTATACCGCTTTTTCGGCAGCCCGTTCGGGGAGGGTCCGAACTTGGCACAGCGGAAGACCGAGGCGCTGGGCTCCGGCGTGGTAGTCGACCGGGCCGGCTACATCCTGACCAACAACCACGTAGTGGACAAGGCCGACCGCATCCAGGTGAAGTTTCACGGCGACGTGGCCGAATACGACGCGAAGGTGGTGGGCGTGGACGCACCGACCGACCTGGCGGTGATCAGGGTGACCGGCAAGAGCGGTCTGGAACCGGCGAAAATCGGCAACTCCGACGCGGTGCAGGTGGGCGACTGGGCGGTGGCGATCGGCTCGCCGTTCAGTTTCCAGGAGACGGTCACCGCCGGCATCATCAGCGCCAAGGACCGCGAGCTGGAAGCCGACATGCAGTTCCAGCATTTTCTGCAGACCGACGCGGCCATCAACCCGGGCAACAGCGGCGGCCCACTGTTGAATATGCGCGGCGAAGTGGTCGGCATCAATACGGCCATCGCATCGCAGTCGGGCGGGTATGAAGGCATCGGCTTCGCGCTGCCCATCAACACGGCGGTGATGGTGTACAACGCCATCATCAAGGACGGCAAAGTAACGCGCGGCGGCATCGGCATCTCTTTCGGCCCGGCGGACAATTCGAACACGGCGGCCAACCTGAAGGCCAGCGGCGTCAGCGAGGGAGTGTTTGTGGAGAAGGTGGAGCCGGGCGGGCCGGCGGATAAGGCCGGCATCAAGGATGGCGACGTGGTGGTCGCCATCAGCGGAAAACCGGTTCGCGACGGCAATCAACTGATGGGCATGGTGACCGCCACGCCGGTGGGGAATTCCCTCGACGTCACGGTGGTGAGGGAAGGCAAGCGGCAGAACGTCAAAGTGCAGGTGGCCGACCTGGCGCAGATTTTCCCCGAGCGGTTCGGCAATGGCAACGAAGCCGCGCAGGCGAAGCAGGAAGGCACTTCGGTGAGCTTCGGCATGGAGATCGAGAAGTTGACCGAGCAGCAGATCGAGACGCTGGGCATCAAGGAAAAGGGCGGCGTGCGAGTGGTGGAGGTGGAACCCAATTCCTTTGCCGAGGACATCAGGCTGCAGAAGGGCGATGTGATCGTCGCCATCGGTGGCCAGCGCGTCAACAGCATAGAGGACGTGAAGAAGGTGGAAGCCACGCTGAAGCCCGGCGACGCGGTGCAGTTCCGCATTTTGCGCCGCGCGGCGCCAAATTCAACCAACTGGGTCTCCCTCTATCTCGCCGGATTCCTGCCGGCCAAGCAATAACCGGAAGTTCGCGCGGTTCTCGGGGGGCCAGGCCTGGGGACCGCGGTTCCCTGTTAGAATCAAAGGACCGGATATGAGAAGGGCTTTGTGTGCCGTCGTAGCGATAATGGCGTATGCCGCTGCAGCGCCGGCGCAAACGCAATCCAAGAAACCGGCGCCGGCGGTTGCGGCGAAACCTGCACCGGCGACGGCAAAACCGCCTGCCAAGCCCGCGGCGAAAACGGTCACAGCCCAATCCGCTTCCAGGAAGCGCCCCGTTACAGCCAGCGCTACGCATAGGCCTCCGGCCGGAACCGCCGCCGGCAAAGGTGCCCCCGTTAAAGCCGGCTCGGCAAATGGGAGCCATGCCAAGGTGGCGGTTTCCAAGTCCGCCTCCGCTAGGCGAGGCAGGAAGGGGCGGGCAGTGTACCGGCGGCCCCGGCAAATGGCTCCAGCGCCGGAACGGTATCAGGAGATTCAGCAGGCGCTGGTGTCCAAGGGCTATCTGCAGCCCGAACAGGCCAACGGGGTGTGGGATCAGAATAGCAGCGATGCCCTCAAGCGCTTTCAGAGCGAGCAGAAGCTGCAAGGCACCGGCAAAATCGATTCGCTTTCGCTGATCGCATTGGGCCTGGGCCCCAAGCACGATTCCGCGGAAGTCAGGCCGGCGCCGCTCGCCGCGCCGGACCAAAGCACGGTCCAAAGCCGCTAACCTCGGGCGCGGCAGCCTTGTCGAATGGGTACCTGTCGCGCCACGCCCGCCTTGCCCTGCCGCCGCGACTTGGTGTAGAGTGAAACTTCGATGTCGCGCGATTACGCCAGCTCGTTTAGCGGCCGGTTCTGGTTTAGCCAGATCCGGTAGAGCGGCGTTGGTTGCGTCAGGCGTTGATGGATTTTGAAACCGGCCCGCTCTTTTGTGAGCGGGCCTTTTTGTCTTAGGGGAGCGGTTATGGTTATTTCGATGCGGCAGCACGCCACCAAAGAAGAAATCGAACACGTTTGCGAGCGTATCCAGGAATTCGGATACAAGGTCCACTCGATTGTGGGCGAGGAGCGCGTGGTGATCGGCGTGGTGGGGGTCGGCGACGTCACGGCCTGCCTGGAATCGCTCGAGGCCGCGCCCGGGGTGGAAACGGCGGTGCGCATTTCGGCGCCGTACAAGTTCGTCAGCCGCGAATTCCGCAAAGAGCGCAGCGTCATCAAGCTCAACGGAATCGATATCGGCAGTGCCGATTTGATCGTGATGGCCGGGCCGTGTTCGGTGGAGAGCGAAAAGCAGATCATGCAGACGGCGGAAAGCGTAGCCGCGGCGGGCGCCCGCGTGCTGCGCGGCGGAGCGTTCAAGCCGCGCACGTCGCCTTACGATTTTCAGGGGCTCGAGCTCGAGGGGTTGAAGCTGCTGCGCAAGGCGAAAGAAGCAACCGGCCTGGCCATTGTCACCGAGGTGATGAGCGACCGCGACGTGGAACTGGTGGCCGAATACGCCGACTGCATGCAGGTGGGCGCGCGCAACATGCAGAATTTCGCGCTGCTCAAATCGCTGGGCGGCTGCGGCCGGCCGGTGCTGCTGAAGCGCGGCATGAGCTCCACCATCAAAGAGCTGCTGATGTCGGCCGAGTACATTGTGGCGCACGGCAACCCGAACGTGATTCTCTGCGAGCGGGGCATTCGCACTTTCGAAACCGCCACGCGCAACACCTGCGACATCACTTCCGTACCGGTGTTGAACGAACTGACGCACCTGCCGGTGGTTCTCGACCCCAGCCACGCCACCGGCAAGCGCAGCCTGGTGCCGGCGCTGGCGCGCGCGGCCGTGGCCATCGGGGCCGATGGATTGATCGTGGAAGTGCACCCGTATCCGGAGAAGGCTGTCAGCGACGGGGCGCAGTCGCTGACGCTCGACGGATTCGCCGCGATGATGCGGGATCTGGCGCCGTATATCGAAATGTGGCGGCAGGCGCGCGCGGCCCAGACCGCGGCGGCTAGCACCGTCTGACACCGGTGCTTGATGCGGTGGCGGAGCGCCTGCCGCGAGCGAAACCGAAACTCGCTCTCGCAGATCTAGTTAACGCTGGCGGAGTCTACGGTCTGGGCGCACGGGCGCCGAAAACCCCGGATCGAAGATCCCGCCCGAACTCGTAGACCCATGTGTCCGGCATGATGGACGCCCGGTAGCATCGGGACGCGCCGGTACTCTTGCGCCTGACGGTTACCCGGGATTCCGCAGGCGCTGGGGCCGGCCTGTGGCCTCTCGCACGCCTCCTCCTCTAGCTGAAAGTCACTGAGACTATATCCCGCTTGTCTGATTACGTCCTCGAAATCCTCGAGGTCGGCTGCGTCGACTGCTAAGAATGAGTTTCGGTTTTCCACTTCTCACCTCTGACCTATATATCGCCGTTTTCAGGAAAAAACCCACATTCATCCCGATTTTCGCGGACTGAATCGACCCCTGGTAGAAACCCCGGGGCAGGCGTAGCCCTCAGCCCATGTTCGGGTGAAGTTAGCTGAGTCTCCAGCTAGAACTCCGCCACCGGCTCCGCCTGCTGAGCGCCAACACGGCCGGCGACGATTTCGGCCAGGAAGTAATTCTCGCCGCGAAATGGGCAGCCGGCCAGACGGCGCAGCATGGCGATTTGGCCGACGTGCGTCAGCGCATCGGCAATCGGTCCCTGGAACAGCTTTTCGGCCGGACACGCTGGCGGCACAGCGGAAGCTAAACGCCGGTCGAAGGCTTCGAGCGCGGCGAAAAAGCGCGCCATGCCCCGCCCCCACGCGAGCGGCGGCGAATCGTGCCAGGCCGGCTTGCCATCCGCCATCGAGAGCGCCCAATCCAGCAGATCGCCGATGTGCGCCAGAATCTGACCCGGAGTGCGCGGCGGTTCTCCAACTCGAAACTCCGCGAATTCGGCCGGCGCCCCGCGCAGCGCCTTGCCGCCGCGGTAGGCCAGCGTCGCCACGGTGTGGCGCAACAGAGCGGTTTTTTCGTCCATTAGGACACTCTACCGAAATCCAGGAAGCCGCGCTGCGAGTCGGTGCTCAACAGCGTCACGCGCAGGCGGTCGCCCACGTCCAGCCCATGCTCGCCGCGCATCAGCCGGCCTTCCACCGGCGGATCGAAGATTCTCACGAAGACGCCCTTGGGCGTGTTGCCCGTAACGACCGCCTGAAAACTCTCGCCGATCCGGTGCCGCAGCGCCACCGCCGCCAGGCGCTTGGTCATGGCGCGCTCCACTTTACGCGCGGCATCCTCTTTCAGAGTGCAGTTCTTGGCAATCTCATCCAGTTCGTCGTCCGCGTAACCGGCGTTCGTCCCGGCCGCGTGCGTCTTGATGAGGCGCTGCGTCACCACGTCGGCGAAGCGGCGGTTCGGCGCCGTCGAGTGCGTGTAGTCGTGCGCGGCGAGACCGAAATGGCCCTCCGCCGGATCGCCCGGCCGCATCAGCACGTACTCGCCCGGACCCATCAGCTTCAGAACCGAAAGCGAGATATCGGCGTAGTGCACCGGGTCGGCCGCTTTGCGCCGCACCAGAAAAGCATTGAGCGCCCCCGGATCGGGCGCGGCGGGCAGCGTGTCGCCGCATTGCTTGGCCAGCTCCACGATGCGCGGCCAGCGCTCCGGCGCTTTCACCACGCGGCGTATCGAAGCGACGCCCGCGTCGCGCAGCGTGCGCGCCATCACTTCGTTGGCCGCGATCATGAAATCTTCGATCAGGTGCGCCGCGCGGTTAGCGGCACGAGCGGTAATGTCCTGCACCTTGCCATCGGCGAACACCGGCTGCGCTTCCAGGCGATCAAAAGTGAGCGCGCCCAGCCGATGGCGCGCCTCGCGCAGGGTTCCGGCGGCCTCGTCCTGCAACTTGAGTTGCGCGGCGAGTTTCGCGGACGCGGCCACTTTCGCGGGCGCCGGGCCGGTGTCTTCGAGCCACGCCCCCACACCGTTGTAGGCGAGCTGCGCGCGGTTACGCACGCGCGCCCGGTAGATGCCGGCGTTGCCGACCGATCCATCGGCCGCCACCATCGTCTCGATCACCACCGCCGCGCGCTCCTCGCCTTCGTTGAGCGAAGTCAGGCCGGTCGAGAGGCGCTCCGGCAGCATGGGAAACGTGCGGACTCCGGTATAAACGGTGGTGGTCTCCTGCGCCGCATGCGCATCGATCGGCGTCCCCTTGCCCACCAGCGAATCCACGTCGGCGACGCCCACCAGCACGCGGATCCCTTCGCCCGTGCGCTCCGCCCATTCGATCTGGTCGAGATCGCGCGAATCGTCGTTATCGATGGAAGACCACAGCAGGCCCGTCAGATCGCGCAAGCTGGCGTCAGAGCTTGGCTGGATGGCCGCAAGCTGCCGTTCGGCATCGGGTGGAAAGTCCGGCGCAAAGCCGTGATCGATCATTTCCTGGCGCGCTGCCGCCAGCAGGTTGAAGTCGTCGTGGGGCATGAAACGATGAGGGTACCAAAAGCCGGGGTGCAAAACACGTGGCGCGGGCAGTTACCTGTCGGGCAGGAAGCCAATGCGGCGTTTTGTCACCGGAGGCCCTAGCTGCAACCTCTTGATCTCCTCCACTACCGCCAGGATGATCGAGCCCTGCCTTTTTTGCGTAGCGTCAAGCCGGCTAACCTTGCGGGCGAGTTCTTTATGGCTTGCCACCACCTCGCGAAGTTTCACGAAAGCTCGAATGATGACGATGTTCATCTGCGCGGCGCGCTCGCTATTGAGCACTGAGGCGAGCATCGCCACGCCGTGCTCGGTGAACGCATATGGCAACGTTCGCCGGCCACCGCGTCCCGCCTTTGACATCGCAATTTGCGATGTCAAAAAACCCGCCTCCTCGCGATTGAGCTGGAGCATAAAATCCGTGGGAAAGCGTCTGCGGTTACGTTTGACGGCTTCATTGAGGCGGAACGTGGGCACGCCATAAATCTCGGCCAGGTCGGAATCCAGCATCACCTTCTGGCCGCGGATGAGATAGATCCTCCGCTCAATCACCACCGGCACGGGCAGCCGCTCGGCAGAGGAGGAAAGCCGTTTGGTCATTTGTGACGTGCGCACCGCCAAACCAAACTATAGCGGATCTCATCCTCGCGAAAAGGACTGTTTCTCCGCGTCCAGCGCGGCCGGCCATCAGCCCGCAGGGCACACTCTGTTTGACATCGCAATTTGCGATGTCAAAGAAGATCGCTTTCACGGAACCTACCTTCGCAACCGCCACGCCAGCAACAGCCAGCCGGCAATGAATGCAATCCCGCCGATGGGCGTGATCGCGCCCAGCCAGCGGTTGCCGGTGATGGCCAGCAGGTACAGGCTGCCCGAAAAGAACACGATTCCCGTCAGCAGCACCGCGCAGACCGTGCCGGCGGCATCCTCCGTCAGCGCGCCCGCCCGCGGCAAAATGGAGACGATCAGAATTCCCAGTGCGTGCAGGAAGTGGTAGAGCGCGGCCTTCTCATACACGCTCATCCGGTAGGTGTCCACGCGCTCCCTCAGTTGGTGCGCGCCGAACGCGCCCAACGTCACGGCCAGGGCCAGCAGAATCGTTCCCGTCATGCTCCAGTTCATGTCCTCTCGCCTCTTAATGCGAAGGATACCAGGGACGCGGCAGATCGGGCTTTCGCACCGGAGCTTGCTCGATCCGCCACTTGTTATGATTGGTGGCGAATCGATGAGTTTCCTGCGCTCCCTGCTTTTCTCGGCCCCCCTGATCGCGCTCGCCACCATTATTATGGGAACCCTCTCGCTTCTGGCATCGCTGGTCGACCGCACCGGCCGCACCCAGCACCGGCTGGCGCGCATTTGGGGCCGGATGCTGCTCGGGGCGAGCTTCATCCGGGTTCGCACCGAAGGCCTCGAGAAGCTCGACCGGAATGCCACCTATGTGTTTGTCGCCAATCACGCCAGCTACATGGACATCCCAGCTCTGCTGGCTTGTCTGCCGTTTCAGTTCCGCTTTTTCGCCAAAAAGGGGTTGTACCAGATTCCCTTTCTGGGCAGCCACCTGAACCGTGCCGGCCACATCCCCGTGGATCGTTCCAGCCCGCGGGCTTCCTTGAAGAGCATGAGCGAGGGAGCGCGCATCGTGGCCCAGCGCCGCGTTTCCGTGCTGCTGTTTCCCGAGGGCGGGCGCTGCCCCGTGGGCCTGCGCGAATTCAAGGAAGGCGCCGCTTACATCGCCATCAAGGCGGGCGTGCCGGTGGTGCCGATGGCGATCGTCGGCATGCGCCAGTTGTTGCCCATGGGCTCCATCCACCTGCGCAGCGGCCAAGCCGTCCTGCGCATTGGCGATCCCATCCCCACTGCCGGCATGGGGCTACATGCCCGCGCAGCGCTCAACCTACGCCTGTATCAGGAAGTTGCGGGATTGCTGGCGGGCGGACGGTAGGACAGACCATCGCCTTTCGTGGTCTGTCACGTCTCGTTAAGGTGCGACACATCGACACACAACAAACAGCGACCATCTGTCCTACCGCTGGGTTACCGGGCGGCCATCAGGGCGCGCAGGCGCCGCGCCCGTTCCGGGGCGCGCAACTGGCGCAGGGCTTTGGCTTCAATCTGGCGAATCCGCTCGCGGGTGACGTCGAACTCCTGGCCGATCTCTTCGAGCGTGTGCTCCCGCTCGCAGCCAATGCCGAAGCGCATGCGAATCACCTTCTCCTCTTTCGGGGAAAGCGTCTTCAGAATGCCGGCCGTCTCGTCGCGAACGTTGGTTTCGATCACCGCATCCACCGGCGACCCCACCCAGCGGTCTTCGATCAGATCGCCCAGCGCCGATTCGCCGTCGCGGCCCACCGGCGTTTCCAGCGACACCGGGTCGCGCGAAATGGTCTTCAACTTCTGCACCTTCTCGACCGGGATTTCCATGCGCCGGCCAATTTCGTCATTTGTAGGAGTTCGGCCCAATTCCTTTTCCAACTCACGGGTGGCGCGCAGGAACTTGTTCATGCTCTCGTTCATGTGCACCGGAATACGAATGGTGCGAGACTGATCGGCGATGGCGCGCGTGATGGCCTGCCGGATCCACCAGGTGGCATAGGTCGAGAACTTGTAGCCGCGCCGGTATTCGAATTTGTCGGCGGCGCGCATGAGGCCGATATTGCCCTCCTGAATGAGGTCGAGGAGGTGCAACCCACGATTTACGTATTTCTTAGCCACCGAAACCACCAGCCGGAGGTTGGCCTCGACCAGATCCTTCTTGGCCCGCTCGGCTTCCGCTTCGCCGTGGCGGATCACGGTCAGGGTGTGGCGCAGCTCGGGCAGCGAGGCGCCAGCGGCTGCCTCGCGCTTGCGGATCTCACGTTTCAACTCCCGCAGCCGGACCTGCAGCAGCGGGCTGTTGCGCGCCTCCAACTTTTTGATTTCGCCATCCAGGTGGTTGATCTCCTCCACCGCCCGCTCGATCTCGCGCGAGAAGTCCTTCCACCGGTTGCCCCTGAACGGGCAGCGCCGGATGGCCAGCGAGGTTTCCACTTTGGCCCGATTAAACTTACCGACCAGCCGCTTACGCGGTCTCTTGTTGGCCAGGGGCGTGGCTTCCACCTTCTCTTCCAGTTGCTGCTGTTTCTTGTGGAGTACGATCACGTCGGCGAACAGCTTGGAGGCATCCGCCCGCACCTTCAGATCCGCCGGAGACCCTTCTTCCACATCGCCCAGGTCGGCAACTGAATCCAGTTCGATGGCGCCCTTTTTCAAAGCCTCAGCCATGTCCAGAGCCACCCGCTGTACGACGGCCGAACGGCTAATCGCCTTCTGCATCCGTAGTTTGCCGCGTTCCATGCGGCGCGCCAAGTCCACTTCCCCTTCGCGTGTCAGTAGTGGAACCGCTCCCATTTCCCGCAGATACACCCGCACCGGATCATCCGTGTAAATGGATTCTTCCACCGGCGGTTGATGCAGAAAGTCTGTCTCGTGCGCAGCCTCCGCATCGAAGAATTTGGCGTCCTCTTCGAAGTTCAGGCCCAGACTTTCCGGATTCTCAGCGAGAAAATGATCCTCAAAACGGTCCACTAAAGGCTCACCTCCCCAAAGGCACGCGTAAACATACGCAAGCCATGGGAAATAGGATATTTACTGAAATATGCTCGAATTGCGGGTTGTGCCCCGGCCACATCGCGCAACGGTCAGGCGCAGGGCGGATCTTCCAATCGATCATAGCACCGTTCCCCAACAAAGTTAAGCTCTATTTTATAGAGATGTCTTCAGACTGATAAGGTTACACAAGATTCGCCGGCCGCCAAGACTCACGGCAGCTTCTGCCGCATCAGGTTCTTTAGCTCGTTGAAAAACGCCTCCTCGTCCTGAAAGTCCCGGTACACTGACGCAAATCGTACATAGGCGATTTTGTCAAGTTCCCTAAGTCCTTCCATCAGAAATTCTCCTATTTCTGTAGTTGAAATCTCCCGATCCGGTGAGTCGCTGACCTTCGCTTCCACCCGGTTCACCAGCTCGGAGAGTCTCGCCATACTAATGGGACGTTTCTCACAGGCTTTCAGCAACCCAGTCAACACCTTTTGGCGGTCGAACTTCTCGCGGCGGCCGTCTTTCTTGATTGCCATGTAGGGGACTTCGTCGATGCGCTCATAGGTCGTAAATCGCCGCTCACAGGCAAGGCACTCGCGCCGGCGGCGTATGGCGTCGCCTTCCTTGCTCTCCCGGGAATCCACCACCCTGTCATGTAAGTGACTGCAAAAAGGGCACTTCATTATTCGCGTCCGATCCGGCGCAAGCTGCGCCAGTCCAGCCCTTCCTTAACCGTGAGCATCAAACCAACCGGAACTATTACTACAAAGTTAAGAAACCAAATCAGAATAGCGAATGACGTCGCAGGCTCCAAGCGTATGCGGAATAGTTCGGTCAGAACCACTACCGCAACCACCTGCAAGCCGCCTCCGATCCCGGGAATCTGCACGGCCGCTCCAAACGAAATGAATCCCACAAAAATGAGGACATCCACAAAAGAGAAATGCAAAACCGCGGCGAACGAGCGGGCCAGACACCAGTAGGACGCGGCGATCAGCATCCATTCGAGCACGGAGTACAAGAAAATGGCCAGCAGTGCGCCATCGCTGCGGGTCGATTCCACTCCCTGGACGCACGCCACGAGCAGCTTCTCGGCGCGCGCGAAGTGCCGTTCCGGCCAAGAGCGGATTGCGTGGGTCAGGTAGCGGCGAACCGGTTCGGCGAAACGGCGCATGGCAAACAGCAGGACCAGCAATCCCAGACAGGATGCGGCGACAAAACGCCCACCGGCGGTTAGAATCCAAGCGATCCTGGGCCCCACGTGTACGCCAGTCGAAGTGATGCGCATCATGGCGAAGGCGAAGAGCAGAAGCGCCATTAGCAGATCGAAGATCCGCTCCAGCAGCCATGCCGCGAGTTGGGAAGGAAAGGGGACCTTTTCCTTGACCGCGATCAGGTACGGCCGCACGAACTCGCCGGCGCGGCCAAACAGAGTGATGGCAGTGAACCCGATCACCGTCGCTGAGAGCAGGTTGCCTATCGACGGGCGTGGTTTGAGCGGCTTCAGAAACACCGCCCAGCGCAAAGCCCGGACGTAGTACGCGGCGGCGACGGGCAGCAGCGAACCGCCAATCCAGATCCAGTCCAGGCCGGCCACCGCCGCGGCCGCCAGACGCCAATCGAAAACCGGGGCGGAGAATCGCCATACCAGACCAACTCCCACGGTGGCCACAGCCAGCCCGGCCGCGGCCCATTTCCACCAGCGGTGCTGTATCGGACCTCCTCAAGAGCGGCAAGCACGTCTCCGAAGCTGGGAGCAGCGCCTGTACAAGTATCTCAAAAGAACCGGAATACCGGGAAAAGATTGAACCTGGCACGAAAAAGCGTCGTTTCTTCATATGAAGGAACGGGAGTATGGCAACCGCGACGCTGATCTTGGGAGTCTTCCGGAATTCGCCAACCGGGCAGGATGCGCTGAGCGGGCTGGCGGGTACGCGGGGCAGCGGTGTGGTAGAACGAATCTTGGACCAGGATGCCTCTCTCGTTTCGCGATGCCTGCGCGGCGACGAGTCCGCGTGGGAGGACCTCGTCCGCCTGCACAGCCGCCGCGTCTATGGATTGTGCTACCGCTTCACCAACAGCGGCTCGGAGTCTCAGGATCTGACGCAGGAAGTTTTTCTGCGCGTCTTCCGCATGCTCCATTCCTTCCGCGCGGCAGAGGGCTCGTTCGGCACCTGGCTGGCGCGGCTCACGCGCAATCTTCTGATCGATCATTACCGGCGCACGCGTCAGGACCGGGTGACGGATTCGCTCGACGATCAACGCCCCGT
Source organism: Bryobacteraceae bacterium (assembly GCA_049511495.1). Lineage (GTDB taxonomy): Bacteria > Acidobacteriota > Terriglobia > Bryobacterales > Bryobacteraceae > Bog-375. Next base: position 96,178 of record JBEKXZ010000004.1, read on the forward strand.
CCTTGGGGATCGAAGCGCCGCGGCCACAGCCCGTGCGGACCAGGCGCTGGCTGGCCGCGAGGCCAGCGAGATTCTGCAGGCGGCGCTGCAGAAACTGTCGCCCGACCTGCGTGAGGCCGTCATCCTGCGCGATCTGCAGGAAATGGAGTACCGGGAAATCGCCCGGGTGCTGGCGATACCGGAAGGCACGGTGAAATCGAGAATCAACCGCGGCCGCGCTGAGCTGGGGCGGCTGCTGCGCAAGCGGAAGCTGGTAGTATGAACTGCGCCGAACTGGACATCCTGCTCTGCGAATACGTGGATGGCACGCTCGACGCGGCCACGCGGGCCGCCGTGGAGCGCCACCTGGCCGGCTGCCCTTCGTGCGCCGAGCTGGCGCGCGATTCCGCAGCCGCCGTCCGCTTCCTCGGGCGCGCCGCCGATGTGGAGCCTCCGGCCGAGCTGGTGAATCGCATCCTCTTCGCCGCTCCCTGGCGCCAGAACCCGAAATCGAAGCCGCGCAAGTGGCTGGCAGGGCTGCTCAGCCCCATCCTGCAGCCGCGCTACGTGATGAGCTTCGCCATGACCATCGTTTCGTTTTCGCTGCTGCGTTCGGTGATTCCGGTGCGCGGCATCCGGCCCGGCGATCTGCGTCCTTCGAAGGTTTGGGCGGGCCTGGAAACGCGCGTGGAATATGCCTGGGGACGCGTGGAGAAGTTTTACGACAATCTGAAAGTGGTTTATCGGATTCAAACCACGCTGCAAGATTGGCAGGAGCGGGAAGACGAGCAAGAGCCCGTGGCGCCGCTCCGCAAACCCGCGTTCAACGACGAGCGGAAGCTGCCGGTTGTCTCCGCTCCGCCGGCCGGGGAAACACAGGGCGGGGCAACTCCCGCCCAGCGACCGGAAACATCACACTGAGGGAAATGCCATGAACTGTCAAAATCATCCGGACGTAGCGGCAATCGCTTATTGCCGAACCTGCGGCAAGCCGGTATGCGGCGACTGCCGGCGGGAAGCATCGGGCACTGTGTACTGCGCCGAGCATGCGTCGGCCGCCGCACCGCCGCCCTTCACCGCGGCGCCTCCGCCGTACACCGCGCCCCCCTACGCGCCGCCCGTCGCGCCTTCTCCCTACGTTCGCTCCGATATCCATCCCGGGCTGGCATTTGCGCTGGGCTGGATTCCCGGAGTTGGCGCGATCTACAACGGACAATACGCCAAGGGCTTGATCCACGCGGTGGTCTGGGGCGTGTTGATGAGCATCGCCAACTCGGATGCCATTCGCGATATGCAGCCCATCTTCGTCATCCTGGTGGTCGCGTGGATGGCCTACATGGTGTTCGAGGCCTACCGCACCGCGCAAAAGCTGCAGCGCGGCGAGCCAGTGGATGAATACTCGAGCGTGCTCCAGTTGCGCGGCGGGCCAGGGCGTTTTCCCATGGCCGCCGTGGCGCTGATCGTGCTCGGTGTGCTGCTGCTGCTGCACACCCTCGACCTGGTGAACTTTGAAAGGATCGTGCCGTACTGGCCGGTGCTGCTGATTGTGGCCGGAGCCTATATGCTGTGGTCGCGCTTTGCCGGCCAGGAGCCGGCGCCGGGAGAGATGCGCCATGAAAGGTAATCGCAACGTGTTCAGGGCCATCCGCGGACCGGTGACGCTGATCACGGTCGGGGTCCTGTTTGCCCTGCAGAACTTCACGCCTTACGATTTCGGCCAGACTTGGCCGGTGTTACTGATCGTGTTCGGCTTGTTGAGCCTGCTGGCGCGGACCACGGCGCCGCAGCCCGTTCCGCCGCCACCGCAGTACGCATGGCAGCCCCCGGCATGGCAACCGCAGCCGTCCGCCAATCAGCCGGCGCCCGGCGGGTATCGCGCCACGTCCTATGCGCAGGGCCCCTATCCGCAACCGCCGGCCGGTGCCGATTCGGCTTCGTCATCCGGCCCGGCCAACCCGGATACGCGACCCGAAAGTTCCGCGCCGGGAGGTGCCGTATGAGACCACGTTCTCTCACCGGGCCGCTGATCCTGGTGATCATTGGCGGCCTTTTCCTGTGGCGCAATCTCCATCCGGAAGCGCCCATCTACGAGATCCTCGCGCTCTACTGGCCGTTCCTGCTGATCCTCTGGGGCGTGTTGCGGCTCATCGAAGTCGCCTGGCCCGGCTCTCCCTGGAGGAGCGGCTTCAGCGGCGGCGAGGTGGTGCTCGTCGTGCTGATCTGCATTCTCGGCTCGGCGATGTGGGCTGGCTACCACCACGGCATCCATTGGTCGGGAGAAAGCCTCAGCGTCTTCGGCAATGAGTACGATTATCCCGTCTCCGCCCAAGCTCCCGCCGCCGGGATGAAGCGCATCGTCTTCGACATCGCGCGCGGCAACATCAAGGTGACCGGCGCCGAGACGCAGGAGATTGCGGTGAGCGGCAACAAAACGATCCGCAGTTTTGGGCGGGAGGATGCCGACCACACCAACAACAACACGCCGCTCGAGGTGCTGCCCGAAGGCGATCACGTGCTGGTCCGCGCCAACCAGGATCGGGCGTCCGATAACCAGCGCATCTCCGACGATATCGAAGTGACCGTGCCGAGGGCCATGGCGGTCGAAGCCCGCGGCCGGCGCGGCGATTTCGAAATCGGCGACGTCGATGGCGACGTAGATCTGGGCGGCGACCATGGCGACGTGCGGCTCTCCCGCCTGGGCGGCAACGCTCGCGTGGAAGTCAGCCACAGCGATACCATCCGCGCCGTGGATGTGAAGGGGCGCATCGACGTGCAGGGCGAGGGGTCCGACCTCTCGCTCGAAAACGTGCAGGGGCAGGTCACCATCAACGGGGCTTTTACCGGCACTTTGGATTTCAAGAACCTGGCCAAGCCGCTCCAGTTCGAAGGCGCGCGCAACACCGAACTGCACGCGGAAGCGGTGCCGGGCAACATCAGTATGGATATGAGCGAATTCACCGCCAACGGGTTGGTGGGGCCGGTGCGGCTGATCACGCGCTCGCGCGATATCAAAATCGGCCGCTTCAGCCAGGCCATCACCATCGAAACCGAGCACGGCAACATTGAGCTCGATCCGGGGATGCCCCTGCCCGCCATTGAAGCGCGCTCCGGCGCCGGCAACATCGAGCTGACGCTGCCCGACAAAGCCGCGTTCCATCTCGAGGCCACGGCCGAACGGGGCGACGCCACCAACGATTTCGGCCCGCAGATTCAGAAAGACACTTCCGGACGCAGCGCCTCTTTGAAAGGCAACGTGGGCGACGGCCCGTCCATCAAGCTGACCGCCTCCCGAGGCGAGGTGGAAGTGCGCAAGGGCGACGAATCCGTACGCCCGCCCGACACTCCCGCCGCACCCGCTCCGCCCGCTTCACCAGCCTCCCCGGGAGCACCCAAGGCTCCGGCCAAGAATCTCAAAGACTCCGAGATCAAGCTGTGAACCCAGGCCGCGGGGCGGGTGTGTCCGCCCCGCTGGCCGTGCGGAATCTTAAACCAAGCCGATGCCTTTTCTCATCGAAGCAATGACCGCAGATGATTGGCCCGAAGTGCGCGCGATTTACGAAGAAGGCCTGGCCACCGGCGCTGGGAGCTTTGAAATCGCCGCGCCTTCGTGGGAACAGTGGGATCGGGCGCGGCTGCCCCATTCGCGGCTGGTAGCGCGGGAGAACACCGTTATCGGCTGGGCCGCGCTGAGCGCTGTGTCGCGGCGCGCCTGTTACGCGGGCGTCGCGGAGGTCGGGATCTACGTGGCGGCCGCAGCGCGGGGCCGGGGCGTGGGCCGGGCTCTGCTGGAGGCGATCATCGAGTCTGCCGAGTGTCACGGGATTTGGACCCTGCAAGGGGCCACTATTGCCGAGAACGCGGCCAGCCTGGCGCTTCAGACACGATGCGGATTTCGAGTTGTCGGGCGGCGTGAGCGCATCGCCAAACGCGACGGTGTGTGGCACGATACGATATTGACCGAACGGCGCAGCCAGAAAATTGGGGTGAGCTGAGTACGCCATCTCGCGTTCACAATCGCGTTTTATCCGCTACCCGCCGGGCGAGGCATCGCTCGCCCCTACAGCGCCCGGCCGCCGGCCGTAGGGGACGGGCATGCCCGGCCCGGCCTGCCGCGAAACACTCCGCAACCTTGGGACTCCACATTTGAAAACCAGCGCAGAAGTGCTCGAATTCGAATCGCTGCTTCAGCTCGTGGGCCGTTATGTGGCCAGCCCGATGGGGCGCCGGGAGCTGAAGAAGGTCGAGCCACACACCGGCCGCGAGCGCCTGATCGACGACCTGGCCGATGCCGGCGAAGCTATCGAATATCTGCGCTCCGCGGCGCGCCCGCAGCAGGCAGCGCGCGGTGCGGCCATTCGCATCGATTTCGGCGGCCTGCCGGACGTGGAGCCGGCGGCGCAGAAACTGCACATCGAAGGCGCCGGCCTCGAACCCAAAGAGATCTTCGACCTGTTTGCGCTGCTCGATCGCGCGGCAGACGCGAAGTCGGTGCTCACCGCCGCCGCCGGGCGCTTCCCCCGGCTGGGGCTGCGCGGGCAATCGATCGGCGATTTCCGCGCGCTTCTCCAGGACCTGGAAGGCAAAATCCTGCCCGACGGCACGGTGGCCGATCACGCCAGTGTCGCGCTGGCGCGGCTGCGCCGCGATATGGAGCGGCAGAAGAAAGCGATTCAGGAATCGCTCGAGCGCTTCCTCAAAGCGCACCGCGAGGAGGGCATCCTTCAGGAAGAGTTCGTCACCATTCGTAATGAGCGTTTCGTGGTGCCGGTGATCGCCGGGCAGCGGCGCAAACTGGAGGGAGTGATTCACGGCGCCAGCTCGAGCGGCCATACGCTGTTCGTCGAGCCGCTCGAAACCATCGACCTCAACAACGAGCTGGTGCGGCTGGGCGAAGAGGAAGCTCGAGAGGTGCGCCGCATCCTGCTCGAGATGACGGACCGGCTGCGCGGCCACGCCGATTCCATCCGCCAGACGCTGGTCTTGATGGCGGAGCTGGATCTGATTTTCGCCAAGGCGCGTTTTTCGATCGAGTTCGATTGCGTCATCCCGCGCTTCGGCGAACGGCTGCTGCTGCGCGAGGCGCGCCATCCGCTGCTCGAAGACGTGCTCCGGCGCCGCCAGCGCAAGCCCGTGCCGATCACTCTGCAACTGGCGCGCGAGCGGCGCACGCTGCTCATCAGCGGCCCCAACACCGGCGGCAAAACGGTGACGCTCAAGACGGTGGGACTGCTCAGCCTGATGGCGCAAGCCGCGCTGCCGGTGCCGGCAGCGGAAGCCGAGTTCCCGCTCTTCGAGCAGGTGCTGGCCGATATCGGCGATTACCAGTCGATCCAGGAAAACCTCAGCACGTTTTCGGCGCACGTCTCGAACATTCGCGAGATGGCGCTGGATGTGACGCCCGGCACGCTAGTGCTGCTCGACGAATTGGGCGCCGCGACCGATCCGGAAGAGGGCGGCGCGCTGGGCGTGGCGATTGTGGACCATTTCCGCGCGGCCGGCGCGTTCACGCTGGTTTCGACCCATCTCATGGCGCTCAAGATCTACGGCGCATCGACGGAGGGCGTGATCAACGGGTCGATGGGGTTCGACGAAAACACTTTCGAGCCGACGTTCCATCTGCAACTGGGGCTGCCCGGCAAGTCGGCGGGTCTCGAAATCGCTACGCGTCTCGGCATGCCGGAAGATATCATGCGACGCGCGCGGATGGCGCTGAGCGACCGCGAGCGCGATGTGACGCGATTCCTGAGCGAGCTGGACCGGCGCGTCCGGGAAACGCAAGCTTTGGAACAAAGCCTGCGCGAAAAACTGATCGCCCAGGAACGCAGCGAGAAAGAGATCGCCCGCGAATGGGAACGGCGCGAGACCGTCAAGCTGAAGGAACTCGAGCGGCGCACCGAGGAGGCGCTGGCTCGTTTTGAAGAGCACGCACGGGAGACCATCGAGAAGATCGCGCAAGGTGGCGAACGGCGCAAGGCCGAGCAGGACGCGCAACGAAAGGTGGCCAAAGCCAAGCGCGAGCTGCGCGACGATTTCGAAACCACCGTTCTGTCCACCGAGGATGACTCGCGGCAGGACCGCATTCAGCCGCTGCGCATCACCGAGGGCGCGCGCGTGCGGTTGAAGGACGTGCGCGAGCCGGCCCGCGTGAGCCGCTTTCTGGCCAACGACCGCATCGAAGTAGAGGCCGGATTCCTGCGCTTGCAGGTTTCGCGCGATGACGTGATCGAGGTGCTGCCGGAAACCGGCGGCGCGCCTGCCAAGCTGCCGCAAGGGGTGACCTACAAGCCGGCTCCGCAGTTAGCGCCGGCGTACCAGGAGATCAACGTGATCGGCCGGCACGCCGAGGAAGCGCGCGATGCGGTGGATGAATTCCTCGACCGCGCCGTGATGGCCACCGCGTCCCGGGTGCGCATCGTGCACGGCCACGGCATGGGCGTGCTGCGCAAGACCATCCAGGAGCTGCTCAGCAGCCATCCGCACGTGGCGAAATTCTACCCCGCCCCGCAGCAGGAAGGCGGCGCCGGAGCCACCATCGTCGAACTGCGGGAATAGGGTGGGCCAAGCGGCAGCGCCCCCTGCCGTTTTGCCCGATCTGGCCGATAAGAGTCCGTAGAATGAGGTCCAGTGCGAGCGAGGGCGCGACGGGCGCTACAATAGATCTTGTGAAGCCCTACCATAAAACAAGAAGTGGCACGATTGTTTTAGGGGATTCGCTTGAGTACATGGCCGGTCTCCGGCCGGAATCCGTGGATCTGATCGCCACCAGCCCGCCGTTCGGTCTTGTGCGAAAAAAGGACTACGGCAATGTGGAGAGCCACGATTACGTCGCATGGTTCAAGCAGTTCGGGATGGAGTTCAAGCGCCTCCTGAAGTCGTCCGGGTCGCTTGTCATCGACATCGGCGGCGCCTGGATTCCCGGCCAGCCGACGCGCTCGCTCTACCACTTCGAGCTCCTCATCATGCTCTGTCGGGAGGTCGGATTCTATCTCGCGCAGGAGCTTTTCGGGTGGAACCCATCCAAGCTCCCGAGTCCACCGGAATGGGTGACAGTCCGGTAGTCAAGGCTGGCGCGCTTGCGCCTTCATCCGTCAGGCGTCAGGTGCCATCGCTCCCCGTCGTAGCTAATCCGTCCGGTCCGCTTTAGGAACTGCTGCGCGGTTCGCACATAGTGTTTCCATCGCTTGCCGAAATGGACGCCGCCGATGACTCGCTCAATTGAGTCGTCGCAGATGTCCGGGTGCATCTGCTGGATGAGCGGGTGCAGTTCGGTTGTGCGGAGCGGGCCTCGCGCGAGAAGGAAGAGAATCGTGTCGGAAAGGATAGCGTGGGTCGTCTTGCCTTTCGCTCGCTGGCGCAAGAGTCGGACGTGCGCCGCCTCAAGCTTTTCACGAAAGGCGCGCCTCGCCCCCGCCTGGATCGACCTCTCCGCCCTCAGGAAAGCCTGTTTCAACTCCGCTGTTTCCCGGAGCATCACCTCGATTTCGTCTGTGTCGACCCGCGCCCCCAACTGGGCGTAGCCCTGAAGATCGCGGCGAATCTCGCGCACTACGGACGCGTCGCTGAACGAGGCGCCATACTCCAGGTTTCCGGCGATGCCTGGCCGGGTGAGGTTCGCCGAGGTCACGACCGCAAGTCGGTCGTCTGCTACGTAGACCTTGGCGTGGAGGCTCGGCAGGTGCACCAGTTCGAACCTCGGAAGGGACTTGCCCAGCGATGAAAGTGCCTCGACGTCTGTTGAGCCGTTGAGGAGGCTCTCCGGGCGAAGATTTGTGATCATTGCAAGACGGATCGCCCTGTCGACGCCGCGGCGCTGCAGGTTCGACAGGATCAGGTCCGTGGCCTGGAGCTTGACGAAAGGGGAAACGAGAAGAAGGTCGTGCTGGGCAACCGAGACGAGATCGAGGAACGACTCTTGCCAAGGACTCTTGATGAGGTCGACTGGGAGACGGAGCGGAGTCACAGCGGCATCCAGAACACCCTCAGGTCTGGGTCAAAGCAACACAGACCACCGTGAACCCGAGCGTACTCGCTGCAAGCCGCCTCATCGGAATCGAACACCTCGCAGGCATCGCACCGCTCGACGTACCGGGCGCCTTTCTTCGATGGGGGCCAAACCAAGACGCCCCGCAGCCCAGACCTTAAGGTGCCAGGGTCGAGGCAGACACAGGTGCTCGTCATCCTCGCCCTGGAAAAGTCACACGTTTTGTTCGCCACGGTCACGTCGCCCAAGAGGATTAACCGGCACGCGAGCCCACTGTAGCATACCTCAGGTAAGACGGCGGCCACGCGGAGACACCGCGCCGAGGCCGACGGCTTGAGCTTTCACCGCAAGAGCAACGAGGAAATCGCGGTGGGAATCCGGCCCGATATGTTCATGGCATACTGCCTCAACGCCTCCCTGCTCCATCGCTACGGGCGCGAAGCAGGCGTGCTGCGGCTGCTGAATCAGGCAACCCGCCTCCAGCAGCCGGCACCCGAGGAAGTGGAGGCCCTGACTACGAAGCGGCAGCGCGTGGTGCAAGAGGTGAGCCGCCTGACCCGCTTGGCGAGTTTCAGACAGCAGGTTCTATTCGCTTACGGCAACCGCTGCGCCGTAACTCGCGTGCAACTCCGGCTGGTCGACGCAGCGCACATCCTGCCCGTTGGTGCGGAAGGTAGCGCAGACCATGTAAGAAACGGCATCGCGCTGTCCCCGACCTACCACCGAGCTTTCGACGCGGGCCTGATCTACCTTGACGAACGTCATGACATGCGCGTAAACGAGGGCCAGCTTCAGGTGCTGGAGCAGATGAACCTGGCTGGGGGCTCCGATGCGTTCAGGGCTCCGCTCGGCCAGATATTCCCGCCGCCGGACCCAAACCAGCGCCCGTCGCAGGACTTCATCAGACGCGCCAACCGATTTCGGCAGATCACACCGTAGCCCATCACGGCGCACACGCGCTGTTCGGGATGCCGCTGCCGTCCACGCCGATTGTCCCTGCCCTACTCCCCCTCCGCTTCCGGTGGTTCCCACGCATCCAGCAGCTCCGGGTTCTTGGCGAATCGTTTCAGCACGCGCAGGATTTCGCCCGACCGGAAACCGGCGTGGAGCAGCCGGCGGTAGGCGGCGGCCATGTCCTTATCGTTTTCGAAAAGCCCCTCGCGCACGGCGAGGCGGTACTTGCGACGAACCCAATCCTCGATCAGCGCCGTCTCGTCGACGCCCGCATACACGCCGCGCACGGTGCGTTCGGCCAGCGCGGGCGCCACGCGGCGGCGGCGCAAATCCTGCACTACGCGCGTGCTTCCCAACTTGTCGCCGGAGAGGCGCGCGGAGGCGAAGGATTCGGCGAAGCGACGGTCGTCCAAATAGCCGAGATCTTTGAGGCGCACCACCGCGTTGTCCGCGTCGGCTTCCCGCCGCGCGCGGCGGCGCAGTTTCTCGCGCAGCTCTCCGGTGGAGTACGCTCTGCCCGCGAGGAGCCGCAGTGCGTAGGTCCACAATCGTTCGGCGTCCAGGCGCCGGTCCGGTTTTTCCGCCATGGTTGGGGGTTCCTATGCGGAGTATACTGAAAATTGGCTCGGATAGAGACGGGTGAGCCGAAGGAAACAGGAGGCACACGATGGATAAGAACGGACTTTCGGCATTTTTGTTGGGCCTGGGCGTGGGGGTCGGCATCGGCATATTGTTCGCTCCCAAGTCCGGAGAGGAAACGCGCGAATATCTCCGCAGCAAGGCGAACGAAGGCGGCGACCTGCTGAAGCAGCGCAGCGCGGATCTGAAGCAGACGGCGGCCGACTGGGTCGACAAAAGCAAAGAGGCCCTGAACCGCCAAAAAGAAAACCTGGCCGACGCGGTGGAAGCGGGAAAGCAGGCGTACCGTGAGGCGCGCGCGCCGCAGGCGAACGAAGGGAACGCTTAGCATCTAATTTGGTGGCGGGACGGAACTGACGGCATGAGCGACGGAGTTTTTCGCTGGATCGTAAGCGCTGGGGTGTTGCTGGTGGCCGCTGTGTTCGTAGTGCAGGCGCTGACGGCGGTGGCGATTTCCCGCGCGTTGCGCCTGATGCAGGGAAAGATCGCCGGTTTTCTGGCCAGCGCCGAACCCGCCGTTGCACGCCTGGACCCGATGATCGAGCGCGCCACCGTGTTGATGGACACGGCCACGCCGCAGATCAAGATCGCCGGCGCGACCATTGAAAAAGCCGGTCCGGTCCTGGAGAGGGCGCGCGTGACCATCGACAAAGCGGCCGCCGCCATCGACCGCGCCGGGCCGCTGATCGATCAGGCCAAGACCACGCTGGCCAACGCTAATCTGGCGATTGAGGAAAATCGCCCGAAGGTTTCGGAAATCACCGAGCAGGTGGCCGGGATCACACGCACCAGCCGCGAGCAGGTGGATCGCCTGGGCGCGCTAGTGGAGGATGCCGGCGACCGCGCCCGCGCGCGGCTGGCGCAGATCGACGACACCGTCACCGACGCGGTGGAGCAGGTGGGCGAAGTGGGCAACGCGCTGAAGCGCGCGGCCATGCGCCCGGTGCGCGAAGCCAACGGCGTAGCGGCCGGAATTTCAGCCGCGGTTTCCACTTTCGTAAAAGGCCGCAAGTATCCTCCCGACATGGCGACCCAGGACGAGGAGATGTTCATCTGACGCCGCTCAAAACAGGTTGACGTCGAGACCTGCGATGAAGTGGATGCCGGGAATGACGAGGTCGGGCAACTCGCGGTTGTTGGTCAGGAAGAGAGATCCGCCCCGGTGTGCGCCGCACGCGCGAGGTGTGTGGCATCGGCCGGCATCACCCGAGAGTGGCCTCAAATCTGGCCGTAGCGCCACATCTGCCAGTCAGACAATTTGACGCTATTCTCGCGACTGGCCGCGCGGCTCCGCGGACTTCGGCGGCTTACACCCTGGCGGCGTTCGTGGACCTGCGCTCGGCTACGTATTGGCGGAGACGCGCGTGGAACGCCGCGGCCAGCGCGGTCTGCGCGGCTAGCGTACGGCCCACTTTGGCGCCTTCGATTTCCAGCACCGGCAGCAGGTCGCGCGTGGTGGAGGTGATGAACACTTCGTCGGCGGCTTCCAAATCGGATGGCAGCAGCGGCTTCTCCCCAACCGCGAGGCCCGGCACGCGGATTTCGTCGAGCAGCACTTCGCGGGTGACGCCAGGCAGGCAGCCGGAGCTGAGCGGCGGCGTCCAGACCTGGCTCCCATTGGCGATAAAGATGTTGGCCGAAGTGCACTCCGACACCTCGCCGCGCTCGTTGAGCAGGATTACTTCGTCGAAGCCACGCTGCTGCGCGTTTTCAAGCCAGGTGAGATTCACCGCCCAGGACAGGATCTTCGTGCCGGCAAACTCGCAGGCGGCGTGGCGCGCCTGCGGCTGGACGGCGAGCTTGACGCCATGGCCCCAATCCTTGGTATCGGCGGTGAGCGCGATCAAGTCGCTCGAGCGGCCGGTCGAAAGGCCGGCCCACATGCCGCCGCCGTTGCGGACAATCGCGACGCGGAGGGTCGAATTGTGGGCGTGGTTGGCTTCCACCAGTTCCAGCAGCCTGCCGCGCAACACGTCGGGACCTTCGAGCAGTTGCACGTGAAACAGCGCGGCATCGCGCTGGATGCGGGCCCAGTGGCGCTCGAAAGCGAACAGCACGCCTTCGGACACGCGCAGGGTGCTGAAAACGCCCCAGCCCGCCAGCAGACCGACTTGCCCCGCGGCCAGCGTTTCGGCCGAGGCTTCCTGAATGCGATCGTTGTGAAGAATAAACCGGTGCACCACGCTTTTATTCTATCGCGGGGCGCGTCGGCACCTCGTGGTAACGCCGCCTGGGCTCCATCCGGCGGAGCGCTGCCGCCTACCTCATGGGCCACTCTATACCGAGCAGAAACTGGCCCTCGTTCCGCGGCACCGTCAAGTAATACGAGGCATCGTTGGGAGAAGGACTCGATGGGACCTCGCAGCGCAAATAGCGGAGTTCCGGGGTAATGCGGATTTTCCAAAGGCCAATTCCGATTCCGCCACCCAGCACCCATGCCTGGTCGTGCGCGTGCCAGCCCACCGAAGAGAACGTCACATCTGGATCAAATGGAGGAAACCCGTAGTTGATCGTGTTGATCTTTCCGCTGGCATATCGCGGCTCGAATCCCAGTGACAGAAACGGATGCGTGCGAGCAACCGGTAAACGGTACTTGACTAGAACGGGAAACGCCCACGAATTGGCAATGGTACGGCTCACCCATGACTCGCCTATCAACCAGAAATTCAGGGTGTTTCCGAGGCGGCTATAGAGCACATCGGCCTCTAATGCAAAGTGAAGTGGCAGCCCCACCTCGATTTTCGGACCGACCAGGTACGGCTTGGAATCCGAGGAGCCGGAATAACCCGCGTAGCCCGGCGGGCCGTAGTCCGGTGAGTCTCCCGTGAGCCGGAGGCCGCCTTCCGCCCCAATGGTCAGGTGTTGAGCCGATCCGAGGATGGCGATACATAGCAATGTGAGTGCTTTGCGCATGACAGTTCTAAGACCCGCGGGAGGTGCGTTCACACTACACCGCGCCGCGGTTCTCTTGAAATGACTCAGCCTTTACCGGGAACGTCCAGCGTCGCGTGGTCGCGTAATCACCAAGCCGGCACCGTGCCCGCCGCCCTGACGCGCGGCCTCGACAGGCGACAAAAACCGATCGTCTGTCCTACCCCTGACAGACGGCAGCACGCCGCTGCTGCAACTCGGGACGGTACGCCGGCGGCACCAGCAGCGTCAGGGCGTCGGGAACGATGCGGATCTCGGCGGGTAAGTGGCCCGCGAATTCGCCATCGATTTGCAGGAACACACGCTGATCGAGCGGCTGTGGCGCCGATACGCGGCGGGCGCGCAGCACCACGATGCCGGGCACGCCATCCATCCGATTGGCGACCAGTCCCGCGAAATACCGGACATAACGCAGCGTGGTGCGGCCCTGGAACAAGACGAGCTCGAAGTGGTCGTCGAACAAGCTGACATCGCGGGCGATTTCGAAATCGCCGCCGTAATTGCGGACCTTGCTGACCAAGGCAAACGAGCAGTGGTGCGTCACGCCATCGGCCTCGATGGAGAATTCCGGCAAGCGGCGCCCCAGCAGGCTCCAGCCGGCCAGCCAGTACGCCAGCTTGCCGATGCGCGCCTTTAACGGCGCGCTGACGTGGTAGACGATCTGGGCATCCAGGCCGATGCCCGCCATCAGCAGAAAATGCCGGGAGACCGCGCCGGCTTCCGAACTGACTTGCCCGATCGAAATGCGGTGCGGGCGGCATTCGCCCAGACGGCGCGCGGCGTCCAGGAAATTGCCGCCGAGTTTCATCTCCATCGCCAGCACGTTGGCGGTGCCCGCCGGCAGCACTCCCAGCGGCACCTGGGAATGCACCATGCCTTCGGCCACTTCGTTGAGCGTGCCGTCGCCGCCGGCGGCCAGAATCAGGTCCGCGCCGCGCTCGATCTGTTCTCGCGCCAGCGCGCCCGCGGTGCGCGGACCGGTGGTGGGGCAGCACGTGACCTGGTGCCCGTCTTGTTCCAGGATTTCGGCGGCGCGCGCAACCAACGCGCCTCCCTTCCGCCCCAACTTGCCCGCGCACGGGTTATAAATGAGGACGGTCTTACTGTAGCTGGTGATGGTGAACTCTCCCATTCCTCGTTAAATTATAGATGAGAGCACAATGAAAGATTTTGCAGGGGAGGCCGAGACGCTGCGCGCCGAGGTGCGGCGCCACGAGCATCTGTACTACGTCCTGGACCAGCCGGAAATCAGCGACGCTGAATATGACGCCCTGATGCGCCGCCTGCGGGAACTGGAGGAGGCGCATCCGGAGCTGGTTTCTCCCGATTCGCCGACCGGGCGGGTGGGCGGCAAGCCGCGCGAGGGCTTCGTCAAGGTTCGCCACAGCGCGCCGATGCTCAGCCTCGACAACGCGCTCAACGAAGGCGAGCTGCGGGATTTCGACCGCCGCGTGCGCGAACTGCTGGAGGGCGCAGCTTACGCGTACGTGGCGGAGCTGAAGCTGGACGGCCTTTCCATGGCCGTGCAATACGAGGAAGGCCGCCTCCGCCAGGCGGTGACCCGCGGCGACGGCACGGTGGGTGAGGACGTCACCGAGAACGCGCGTACCATCCGTTCCCTGCCGCTCCGCGTGGATGCCATCTGGCCAGCTTTTGAGGTGCGCGGGGAGACGGTCATGAACCGGCGCGCCTTCGAGCGCCTCAACGCCGAGCGCGACCAGCAGGAGCTGTCGCGTTTCGCCAACCCCCGCAACGCCGCGGCCGGCTCGCTGCGCGTGCTGGAGCCGCGCATCACGGCGTCGCGCCGCCTGGATTACTACACGTACTTCCTGATGACGGGCGGCCGCTTCGCGCTCCCCAGCCATTGGGCTTCGCTCGATGAAATGGTCCGCCTGGGTTTCAAAGTCAACCCCCATCGAAGGCTGTGCTCCGGCGTGGACGAGGTGCTCGAATTCTGCGCCCACTGGGAAGTGCACCGCCAGGATTTACCTTACGAGATCGATGGCGTGGTGGTGAAGGTGGATTCGGTGGAGCAGCAGAACGCGCTCGGCTTCACTGCGAAAGCGCCGCGCTGGGCCATTGCTTACAAGTACCCGGCGCGCCAGGAGCGCACTACGGTGGTCGGGATCGAAGTGCAGGTGGGCCGCACCGGGGCGCTCACCCCGGTCGCGCATTTGCAGCCGGTGACGGTCGGCGGCGTCACGGTTTCCCGCGCCACGCTGCACAATGAAGACGAGATCGCCCGCCTGGGACTGAAGGTCGGCGATGAGGTGATTATCGAGCGCTCCGGAGACGTCATCCCCAAAGTGGTCCGCGTCTGGGCGCAGGGCAAAGGCCGCACGGCCTTCGCGATGCCCGTCAACTGCCCGGTTTGCGGCGGCAGAGTGGTGCGCGAAGAGGGCGAAGCGGCGCGGCGCTGCATCAACGTGGACTGCCCGGCGCGGCTGAAGGAATCGATTCTCCACTTCGCGTCGCGCGGCGTGATGAACATCGACGGCGTGGGCGAGGCGCTGGTGGATCAGCTCGTCGACCGCGGCCTGGTCAAGAGCGTAGCCGATCTCTACCAATTGACCGCCGAACAACTGCTGTCGTTGGAGCGGATGGGCGAAAAGTCGGCCGCCAACGTGCTCACTAACATCGCCCGGTCCAAGCTGAATCCGCTGCCGCGGGTGATCGCCGCGCTGGGAATCCGTTTCGTCGGCGAGCGCACGGCGACGCTGCTGGCCGAGGCGTTGGGCAGCCTGGACGCCCTGGCGGCAGCCAGCGCCGAGGAGTTGCAAGGCGTGGAAGAGGTCGGGCCCAAGGTGGCGGAGAGCATCCTTCAGTTCTTTCGCGAGCCCCGCAACCGCGAGCTGGTGGAGCGGCTGCGCGCCGCCAGTCTCGATTTCACCTACGTCTCGGAACGGCCCACGGGCGGCCCGCTCGATGGCCTCACCTTCGTGCTGACCGGCACCCTGCCCAGCCTCAGCCGAGATCGGGCCAAGGCGCTGATCGAGCAGGCGGGCGGCAAAGTGGCCGCTTCGGTGAGCAAGAAGACCAGCTACGTGGTGGCGGGCGAAGACGCCGGATCGAAGTTGGATAAAGCGCGCGCGCTGGGAATCGCCGTGGTGGACGAGCAAGAACTGCGGCGCTTGATCGAAGTCCGCGAGTGACGCGGGACGGGCGCGTCCGGAGAGCGCGCTACGGGTGGTCGTCCTGCATCAGCTTGCTCACGCGCTTCAGATTGCTCCTGATCTCGTCGGTGGCGTCGACGATTTGGCTCGTGTCATAGATTACGCGCGGGGTCAGGAAGATAATCAGCTCGGTGCGCTGAGTGCTGACGCTCTTGCTCCCGAACGCCATGCCCAGAATCGGGATACGGTCCAGAATCGGGACGCCGCTCAAGGATTCGGTTTTGGATTCCAGAATGGCACCGCCGATGGCAACCGTGTCGCCGTCCTGCATAGTGATCTGCGTGCTCATGGAGCGGTTCGAGAACCCCTGGCCCAAGTTGTTCGACGCACTAGCTGAGGGAGCGCTTACCTGCTGGTTGATGATCATCGTCACCACGCCGCTCGAGTTGATATGGGCCAGGATGTCCAGCGTCACTCCCGTGCTCTGGCCGCTGATGGTCTGGGCGAAAACCGAGTTGCCACTCGATTGCACGCCTGCCGCCACGCCCGAGGACGTGGCCACCGGAATCTGGCTACCCACGTTCATGGTGGCCGGCACGCTGTCGGTGGCGATGATGCTCGGCGACGAAATCACTTTGGCGCGGCCGACACCTTCGTTCGCTTGGAGCAGCCCCAACAGTTGCTTGCTTTTCCCCACCACCATGCCGGCCGTCAACGCCAGGCCGCCCGAACCGACCGCGGCGAATGGCGCTAGCGACGTCGTGATCCCGCCGATCAGACTCTGCCCGTTGGTTTGCGGCGTGACACTATTGTTCGTTAGGGAGCTGCAGCCGGTGTTTCCCGCCGACTGCAGACAGCTTTGCAAGCCCGCTGCGAAACTGCCCGTCAGATCCACCTCGTAAATCTTGCAGTCGATCAAAACCTGGCGGGGCGGCACATCCAACTGGCGCAGCAGATTCTGAATCTCCTCCCACTCCTGCGGCGTTCCCTGAACCAGCAGTGTGTTATCGAACGGATTGGGGATGACGTGCGGCATGCGGGCGGCCTGCTCGCCGGCAGCCCCCTGGCCCAAGTAGCTCCCGGTGCGATCGGCCGCGGCCGGCTGCGCCAGGCCACCGGTGGCCGTACTCTGCATCGGCACGGGCGTCGCTTGCGTCTGATACGCACCGTAACCGCCGTAGCCGCCGTAGCCGCCATACGGATTACCGGACATCCCGCCGTAGCCGCCAAACATGTTGCCGTAGCCCATCCCCATAGAACCGCCGTAGCCCATGGAGCCGCCGTAACCGGTGGAGCCACCATAGCCCATGCCACCGCCATAGCCGCCACCACCCATGCCGTAGCCCGTGCCATTCAAGCCGAGCCCCGAAGCGTACATGCTGTTGTTAGATTGCTGCGCCAATCCGATCAGCGCCATCGGATTCCCGGTGTACAGCGCCATGATGGCCATTGCTACCGTCTCGGCGCGGCCGTATTTCAAGCGGTACACCCAGTTACTTGTCGATCCCGAAGTCACCTTGACCGGGATGTCCAGTTTTGCGATCCACTTTTGGACTTCGGCGAAAATACCTGGATTGGGCGCCACGGCAATCAGGATGTTGATGCGGTCCACCGGAATGAACCGCACGGCAGCATTCTTCTCGGAGAGCGAATAGGCTTTGAAGACTGTGTCCAGTTCCTTGGCCAGGTCGGTGGGGCGGCTGTTCTCGACATCGAAAAGGCGCACACGCTTGGTCGCGAAGGTGTCGCTGTCAAACAGCCCAATCAGTTCCATCGTCCGCCGCATGTTTCGGCTGTTGTCCTCGAGAATCAGCAGATTCGCCGGATCGTAGGTGGAGTGCGTGGCGCCTTCGCCGTAGAATGGCGTCAGCAGTTTGTCCATGTCCGTGGCGGTGGCGTACTTGAGGAAAATCAGGTTCAGAATCATCTGCTCGTCGTCGGGCAGCGTTTTGGCGTCCGCGTTGATGATCGGCGTCAGCGGGAGCTGGGACACGGCGTTGACCGGCACGATCCGGTACAGGTCGCCCACCTTCACGATGGTGGCGCCATTGACCCGCAGGATGGTTTCCAGCAGCGGCATCAGATCCACCGGCTTCACTTCGCCATAGGTGTGAATGGTGACCGAGCCTCTCACGCGCGGATCGATCAGGATGTTGATCTTCAGCATCTTGGCGATCAGGTTGACCATCTCGATGAGGTTCACGTTGTCCATCGAGAGCAGGCCCTGGTCGGCCATTTTTGGCGTCTGCGCCGGTGCGGTGGCCTTAGCGGGTGCGGGCTGCTGCGGCTGGGCCGGCGCCGGTTGCGGCGGCTGCTGGGGCTGCTGCGCTTGCCGCTGCTGCATGATCTCCTCGATCGATCTCGACGGAGCCTGCGCCAGCAACGCCGGAATCATGGCGCCGGCGACCGCCAGCGAAAGAAAGGAACTGTGGCGCATCGGGTTACTCCCGCCCGCTTGCCGGGGCCGCCTGCTCGAGCGCCCAGCAGGCTTGCTCCGCCGGGTCCAGCTCCGATTTCTTGGTCCGCCACCGGTAAACGCCGAAGGGTCCCGTCCGTTCAAAGCGGACAGCGTCGCCATCGTCCCAGGCCCTGGTGTTGGCCCACACCTCGGGGCGCACGGGACCCGCCGATTGGGCTTCCACCCGCGTAATGCCGAACGGGGTCCGGCGATAGATCCACGTCTTGCCTTGCGCGTCGGTATGGCGGTAGAGGTTGGAAGCCACCGCCACCGCGCCAGCCGGTATGGCGAGCGGCGCCGTCCCGCCGGCCGGCTCGGCCGCCCGCAGCGCCATCATCGAAACCAAAAGCATCAAAAATGTTTTCATCGTTCTCTCCCGGATCTACTCACTTCGCGCAGGTATCGGCCGGTAGCGCCCAACCTTCACTGCGCCGGCTCCCACAAACAGGCCGCACCGAACGGCGTGGGACTCATCACCTTGCGGTAGCCGTCCACCACCGATCCGACCGGCGACGTGTCGCCCGGGTTGCAGAGTTTGACTCCGAAGCGGGTCTGTTCGCCGGGTCCTTGCACCGCGGGCGGCGGCGGCGCGGGCGCCAATGCGGGAGGAGGCAATTCGGTGCGCGCCGCGGCAGCCTGCACGGCGGGGCTCGCGTTATCTTCTAACTCGTCCACCGATTTGTGAATCACCTGGTCTCCCCACGCAAACTCGATCTCTTTTGTACTGACGCTGCGCAGCGTGAATTCGCCGATCGTCTCACCCGGACGCACGGCTTCATGCGCGGACGCTTTCGTGACGCTGAGGATGGCGATCGGCCCTCCACCCAGATTCATGTATCCGTGATAGACCGGCAGCGGCGGCACCGGCGGCGGTGGCGGCGGCGGCGGTGGCGGTTCGATCGGAACGTTGGGATCGCGCGAGCGGTCGAGCAGGTCTTTCTGCGCGACATCCTTGAAAGCGGCCGGCAGCACGGCCGGCGGGTTGGGCAACGGTTGCCAGGGCGGCATCGGCGGCGCGGCCACGCGGCGCCCCAGCGTCGCGGCCTGGTGCGCCCTGGCGGCGCGCCACGCGTCCCGCAATTCGACAGTGGCCCATACCACGGCGCACGCCAGGGCCAGATTGAGGACGATCCAAAACTTGCGATTCACTCTCCCTGCCCCCCTTTCTTTTCGGGCAACAACTTGCGCGCCACCAGCGCGCCCACGGTAAGATGCACCTGTATGTTTTTCTTCTTGTCGTTGCCGCCGTTGAGGCGGAGCTCGTTGGTGGCCAGTATCTGCGGCTGATCGGCCAGCGCCGCCATCAGGTTCACCAGTTGATCGATGCCGCAGACGAAAGCCACCTCCACGCTGACTTCGCCGTAGTCGCCGCTGACCACCAATTCGCCCATCCGCTCCACGCCTCGCACCTCGATGCCGTTTGCCTTGGCGATGGCCTGCACCAGCTCGAGCAACTGGGCCTGCGCCTGGGCCTTGGTGTCGGCCTTGAGGATGCCCTTTTCGCGGGTGGCCAACTCCGCCTGCGCCTGGCGGAGACGCGCTTCTTTTTCCGGCACGGAGGCCGCCTTGACGCGTAACGATTCCAGCCGGTTCTCGGCGATGGGAATGGCTTCGGCGGCGGCAACCGTTCCCGCGTCCGAGCCCGCAAACAGGCCGAACCGCCAAGCCGCGGCGGGAATCAACAGCGCCGCGCCCGCCACCAGCATCGCCCGCGAGCGGCGGTCCAGGTTTCCGATCGTCATGGCCTCCCCCTGCTGGTGTGGATCTGGAACATCTCTCCGGTGCCTGCCGCGGCGTGCTGGTCCATATCCATCTGCGAATTCCGGAACAGCGGAGAAGAGTCGAGAATTTTCAGCAGCGGCGCGGCCTGCGGCGCCTCGCCGTTGATGCGTGCAGCATCGCCCGTCAGTTCGATGGCATTGGTCCACGCCGGCGGCTCTACCAGCCGGGTGAGCTCGTTGAGCGCGTCCAAATCGGCGCGGGTGCGGCTGCGATACTGGTCGAGCAGCGCGGTGCGGGCGCGCGTTCGTTCGGTTTCCCGGTCCAACGCGGCGGCGCGCACGGCGCCGGGTTGGACGCGCGCGATTTGGGCTTCGAGCCTCTTCAGATAGCGGCGATCTTCGAACTTCGGCCATGCAATCATGCCAATCAGCACCGCCAGCGCGAGGCCGGCGAGCACTGCGGTGGGAACAAACATGGCGCGCGAACTCGAGCGCCGGTACTCGCGCGGCAGGACGTTCGCCGCCGGCGCCAGCCGGGGACAGGCCCCTGCCAGCGCCGTGGCGTACGGCAGTGCGTTGCGGGATAAATCGTTCTCCACCGGATTGACGCTGGGCCGGGGCAACAATTCCTCCAGCGTCATCGGCTGGGTTTCCGGCGGCAGGCGCAACTCGGCCAGAGCCAGCGCCGCGGCGCGTTCCGGCGGCATCTCGAACTCGGCGGAAAACACCGGCCGCGCCGGGCTTTCGCCGTACACTTCCACCGCGCCCGCCGGCGTGCGGCCGAGCCCCACGAAGCCCTCCCCGTCGCGATGGCCGTTCAGGCGGACGGCCGCATGCACCGCGGCGGCGGAGAAGGTGAAAGTGGAAACCGCGACGCCCGCCGCGGTGAACAGTTCCATGTAATGTTCGATCGCGGCGCGCCGCGCGATACCCAACAGCACGCCGCCCGAAGGCAGCGGGGACCAGCCCCATACCACGTCGTCGTCGCCGTAGGGATGCAGCATGTCGATTTGCAGCCGGATGGCGCTCTCCGTATCGCGAGCCGCGACCCCCGGCAGCGCCAGTTGGCGGACAATCGCTTCGCGGCGCGGCAGCAGCACGGTGGCGCTCAGGTGGCCGGCGCCGGCGGATTTCAAAAAGCGGCTGTATTCGCCGCCCCATTCCGCGGCGGGGCGCCCGTCGAAACCCTCGATGACGAGTCGTCCCAGCACCCGGACGCCGGTCGGCCGCACCCGCGCCACCACCACCTCCAGGTCCATGGCGCCGATGACGATGCCCACGCCGGAGCCGAATTCGAGCAGCTTGCGCGCGTCTTTGGGAATTGCGAACGGCATCGCGATCATTCGCTCCACGCCGTGTCGTACCAGCGCAAAATGTGAATCGGGGCGTCATAGCCCGGCGGCATGTACTTGACCGTCGCCGCCAAGGTGCGCCGCAGGTCGGAGAAGTGCCCGTCGTCCAGGCGCAGGCGCGCCGTCGCCCGCATGGTGAGGATGGAGTGGCCCCCCACCCGCAGCCTGCCGGCAGCCTCACCCGCCATTCCCGTCACGTCTCCAAGCTGATCCTGCAGAATGGGACCCGCGTTGCGGCGCGCCAGCACCGCGGCAATCGCGGCCGGGTTCATCCCCACCGCGGCCAGCACGGCCGGCGAGGCGGTGTTCACATCCACCTGCGAACCGCGCCCATAGACCGAAAGGCAGTCCACCAGCCCCGGACGGCGCGCCAGATGCATGCCGCCGGCCGCGTCTTGCTGCGGGCTATAGGTTCCATAAAACAGTTCGGGTGTTACGCCGGGCACGGACAACAGTTCCTCAATCTCTTGTAAGGACGCGCCCGAGGGCCGAAAAGACGGCCTCTGCGTCAGTTCCGGTGGACCGCCCGCGCCGGAGCGCGCCTGGTCGATCGAGTGCGCCAGCGCGTCCGCCCGGACCTCGTCCAAACCCAGCGCCATTCCCAGGCGGGTGAGATCCTCGAGTGTGGCCCGGTTAACGTTCAGCTTGGCCGTTTCGGGAATGAATTCTACCCGCACGTCGCCGCTGGCGAAATGGTAGGTCACCTGAGTGGCCCACTCGGGGATGGTGCGCGCGGCGGGGTTCTGGATACCCCACAGAGCCTCGACCGCGGCGCGATCGATGCCCGCCGCCGCCAGGTAGTAGCTGCGCAAGCCGTCGAGCGCGGTGGACGTGCGCTCGGTTTCTCCGTGAATCGTGGTCGCCAGCGAAAACCCGATCGCCGCCAGCGCAGCCGAAAGCCAGAGCACCGCCAACAGCGCGCTGCCGCGGCGCGCGCGGGGGACACGCGGACCCTGCGCCATGTCAGAAGTCCTCATAATGGATATTCCACGCGCGGTGGATGCGGATCGGCGCCGTCACCGTGACCGGCTGCAGGTGCGAGGGGTCGGCTACGAGCGGCGCCATTTCCACCCGAATCGCTACCGGCCAGCCGGTGCCCGTCGCGCTGGCCGCCCACTGCGGCGGCAGGAACTGGGGTTGCCGCGGGGGCGCCACCAGATAAGAGAACCGGCAATAGGCCAGTTGATCCGCCAGCACAAAAGACTTTGGACTGGCTACGGGGATCGGAAATTGCGCCATCAACCCGCCCAGCGGATCGGGTATCATATCGGCGCACGCGCGGCCGGCGCCAATTCGCGTGTAAGGCGTCTCGTTCACCACCAGCCGCACTCCCGCACCCTCCTCGCCCGGAATCACAAAAATCTCGAGGATCTGCGCCGGGCCGCGCCAGCCTTGCTGCAACGAGAATGTGGAAACCAGCCGCATCGCCTGCGGCTCGGCCTGAAATAACACGAACTGGTAGGCCGTCAAGTCCGGGCGTCCCATGCAAGGCGGCACCACCGGGATTAGTCCTTCCAATTCCTGCAACAGGACTCGCTGTGCGCCGGCCACGCGCCGGTCCGCGAGCAGCTTTTCATCCGTCTTGTGCAACGCGCGCAAGGCCACGTCGAGCGAAAGCAGCATGGCCACCGATAGCGCGCCCAGCAGGGTCACGGCGATCAGGACCTCGATCAGCGTCACGCCGGCCTGCCGGTGCGCTCGCGCAGTGTGGGGCAGCTTGATAGGCTGCGGTCCGATTGCCAATCGGACCGCGCCGCGATTCTCAATTGCCGCGCAGGATGGTATCCTGCCCCACATCCCAGCCCGCCTCATGGCGTCAGCACCCTGCGGCGCAGACCCTCGAGGGTAAAACTCCGGCGCTGGTCGGCTGCCATCCACCATATCTCCAGCCGCACGTGGTCGAGCGCGATTGCGCCCGGGGCCGGCGCCGGCGGCGCTTCGAAGGGCGCGATCTGCGCCACCCATCCCGCCTCCAGCCCGCCAGTCAAATCGGCGTCGAACGTCCCGCTCAGCGGCGCAGCGGGGTCCGCCAGGATGTCGTTCATCCGCAAGCGGCCCAGTTGCACCACCCGGTCGTAGTCGCGCAGCCGCGCCGCGTTACGCGCGGCGCCGGAAATGGCCCCCAGCAGCCCCACCACGGCGATCGCCATGATGAGGGTGGCGACGATCATCTCGAGCAGCGTGAATCCGCGCGTGCGCCTCACTCTGTATTGACGGTTTCCACGCGCGGAAAGCCGGTCATGGGGTCCAATTGCACCCTGCGCCGCCCGCCGTGGCGGTTGGAATACTCGATGCCGATGGCCGGCGCCGTCCCGCCAGGGACGATCAACAACTGGCGGTCGCCGCCTTCGGAGCCGTCGATTTCCGGCAGCACCTTTTCTATTGTGATGCCTTGCGGCACCTGGAATCGCCGCGCGAAGACGCCGCTGCCGTCCGCGGAAATGGTTCCGTCTTTGAGCGAGATCGTCACCACCACCGGTTGTTCGCTGCGTTCGGCGTGCGTCACCGCCCCGTTCAGGAAACTGGCGATGGCGTCGCCGGTGGAGGCCAACCGCACGCTATCCAGGCCGGCCGAAACCGAGGGAATCGAGACGCCCACCACGATCCCGACGACGGCCACCACCACCAGCATCTCGATCAGCGTCACACCCGCGGTAGGACAGACCATCGCCTTGCGTGGTCTGTCGGGCTTCATCGAAGCGCGGGACATTGACAGACGACACAAACCGATCGTCTGTCCTGCCCTACTGGCTTTTCCAACTGACGATATCGGCATTGATTCCATCGCCGCCGGGTTGGCCATCGGCGCCGTAGCTGATAATGTCCGGCTCATCGCCGTGGTCGCCGGGGAACTTGTATACCCAATCGTGGCCCCACGGATCTTTCGGAATCTCCTGCGGCATATACGGCCCGTTCCACTGGGGCGCGTCCGGCGGCTTCACGCGCAGCGCCGCCAGGCCCTGCTCGGTGGTAGGAAAGTTCCCGTTGTCCAGCTTGTAGGTGCCGAGCGCGCCCATGAAACCTTGTATCTGCGCGTGCGCCGCCGTGATCTTGGCCTTGTCCACGTTCTGCCAGAGCCGCGGGCCGACCAGGGCCACGAACAGCCCGATGATCGTCACCACTACCAGCATTTCGATCAGGGTGACGCCGGCCTCGCCCCGCTTCCGTCTCTTCGCCGTCTGTTTCATTTCACACCTGCACATCGTTGATGCTCGTTATCGCGAGCAGCATACTTAAGATCAAAGACCCGACCACGATACCCATCACCAGAATCACGACTGGCTCGAAGATGCTGGTGAAGCGCCGGATGGCCGCCCGAGTCTCATTTTCGTAAATCTCGGCCATGCGGGCAAACATCTGGTCCAGCCGGCCGGTCTCCTCGCCCACCGTCAGCAGGTGCGCGGCCAGCGGCGGGAACACGCCCGCCTTGCGCGTGGGCCCCGCGATGCCCTCGCCGCGCTTGACTCCGTTGGCCACCCCGGCCAGCGAATTCGCGATCATCCGGTTGTTCAGCGTGGCCGCGCCAATGCCGATCGACTGCACCAGGGGAACCGAGTTTTCGAGCAGCGTGGCCATGGCGCGCGCGAACCGCGCCGTCTCCGCCTTGAGCAACGCCACGCCCAGCAGCGGCACTTTCAGCCGCGCGCCGTCCCACCACAGCCGCCCCGCCGCCGTGCGCGTGTAAATGCGCCACAAGATGGCTATGGCCGCCAGGCCGCCGAGGACGAACCAGCCGTAAGTCTTGACCAGGTCGCTCACTTCCAGCATGATCCGCGTCGGCGCCGGCATCTTCATGTGCCCGTCGGCGAAGATCACCGCGAAGCGCGGCACCACGAAGCTCAGCAGGATGAAGACCGAGCCCGCGGCCACCGCCGCCAGCAGCGCCGGATAGATCATCGCCGAGACGATGAAGTTGCGCAGATCGTCCCGCGAGCGTTCGAACTCGGCCAGCCTGGCAAAGATGACGGCCAAGGCGCCGGAGGCTTCGCCCGCCCGCACCATGTTGATGTACAGTTCGGAGAAGTATTCGCCGTGCGACGCCAGGCTGTCGGCCAGCGTGCGGCCGCCCTTCAGCACGCGCAGCACGTCCAGCACGATAAAGCGAAACTGCGCCCGGTCGGTCAGCTCGGCGGTGATCGAAAGCGCGCGGTCGAGCGGCACGCCCGCGTTCAGCAGCGTGGACAGCTCCTGGGTGAAGAAGAGCACGTCGCTGCGCCTTCGGCCGCCGAAGCTCGGCAGCTTGATTTCGAGCGCCGCGCTCTTGGGCGTCGGGCCGACATAAACCGGCGTCAGCCCCTGCTTGCGCAGCTCGCGCGCAACCACCTTCTCGTCGTTGCCAGACAGGCTCCCGGTGCGGATCTTCCCGTCCGAGGCCACCGCGCGGAAAAAGAACGTGGCCGCCATCAGCTCAGGTCCTTGTGGGGCAGGATGCCATCCTGCGCGGGGATTGATAATCCCTGCGCGTGCCGATTGGCAATCGGCACGCAGCTTGCCAAGCTGCCCCACAAACGATCATTCTCGAAAGGCCGCCGCATCAGAACTCCTGCGTCACGCGCATCACTTCGTCGACCGTGGTGACACCGTCCCGAACCTTTTGCCAGCCATCCTCGCGCAGGTTGCGCATTCCGCTGCGCCGCGCCGCTTCGGTCAGCCTCGCAGCGTCGGCGTTTTCCATGATGAGCCGCCGGATCTCGTCGTTGAGCTGCATCATCTCGAAGATGCCGACGCGCGAAATGTAGCCGGTACCGTTGCAGACCGCGCAGCCCGCTCCGCGGTAGCTCCTGACGCGGGTGCCATCCGGCGCCACGGCCTCGCCCGCCGGCCGCTTGCAGTTCTTGCAGATTACGCGCACCAGCCGCTGCGCCAGCACGGCCACCAGCGACGAAGTCAGCAGGTAGCTCTCGATCCCCATATCGGCGAGGCGCGTGACGGCGCTCGGTGCGTCGTTGGTGTGCAGCGTGGAAAACACCAAGTGGCCGGTGAGCGCGGCGCGGATGGCAATATCGGCGGTTTCGCGGTCGCGGATTTCGCCCACCATGATCACGTCCGGGTCCTGCCGCACGATGTGCCGCAACCCGGCGGCGAAGGTCAGCCCGATCTGCGGATTCACGTGGATCTGGTTGATCCCGTCCATCTGGTATTCCACCGGGTCTTCAATGGTGATGATCTTCTTGTCGGGAAGATTGATACGCTTCAGCGCGGAATAGAGGGTGGTCGATTTCCCGCTGCCGGTCGGCCCGGTCACCAGGAAAATGCCGTGGGGCAGGCTGGTGAAATGCTCCATCTGCTGCAGCAGCGTCGGGTCGAAGCCCAGCCGCCGCAGGTCGTAAAAATCGCCCGCCGAACGGTCCAGCAGGCGCATCACCACGCTTTCGCCATACAGCGTCGGCAGCGTCGAAACGCGCAGGTCCACTTCGCGGCCCAGAATCTTGATCTTGATGCGGCCGTCCTGCGGCAGGCGCCGCTCCGCGATATTCAGCTTGGCCATCAGCTTCAGGCGGGAAATAATGGCGGCCTTCAGCTCGCGCGGCGGAGTTTCCTGGCTGGAGAGCACGCCATCGATGCGGAATCGCACGCGGAATTCCTTCTCGAACGGTTCGATGTGGATGTCGCTCGACCGTTTCTCGAGCGCATCGGCGATCATGGCGTTCACCAGCCGGATCACCGGCGCTTCGCTGGCCATGTCGCGCAGGTGCTCGAGATCGGCCAGCGCCTCCTCGTCTTCGCCGCCGCCGGACAGCACCTGGCGCTCGCCGTCGGCGTAGTGCCTGTCCACCGCGTCGGCGATTTCCTGCTCGGCCGCCAGGGCTGTCCGAATCTCCAGGCCCGAGAACGACCCGATGGCGGCCGCGGTTTCGAAATCCATCGGGTCGGCCATGGCGACCGTCAGCACGGAGCCATTCAGCGCCACCGGGAACGCGTGCGATTGCCGCAGGAAGCGGTACGACAGGCCGTCGATTTCCGGCGCCGGCGGCGGCGGCCCGTCAATCGTCACCAGCGGCACGTCCAACTGCTCGCTCAGCGCCGCCAGCACGTCGCGCTGCGCTACGAGCCCCATATCCACCAGGATTTTGCCGAGCTTGTCGCCGCGCTCGCGTTGCAGTTCGAGCGCGCGCTCCAGTTCTTCGGCTTCGATCTTCCTGCGCTCCACCAGCATCTCGCCCAGCCGCTGAAAGCGCAGCACGCCCACGGGAGGCGCTGCGCCGGGCTGCGATGCGAGGTGCTCGGGGGTCACTGATTGCTCACCGTGGCTTCGATCTGCGCGCCGCTCAAAATCGCGCGCCGCGTGGCCTTCACCACCATTTGGCCGGGCAGGCCGGTGGTGTCTTCGTACGGCAAATAGACGAAGTTCACCGCCACTACGATCTGCTGATCGTCCGGAATTGCCAGGTCCTTGGCGGCGGATTGGAGCATGGAGTCCATCAGCCGCTCCACTGCCGGAATGCGGGCCAGCTTGCGCTGCCGCACCTTCGCCCTATCCTGGTCGCTCATGTTGGGCCGGAACGGGCCCACATTGGGCGTCAGGATGGGGCTCAACTCGGTGGTGAACACCGCGCCGAAGCCCTCCAGGTAAATGCCGCGCGTGTTGCCCAGCAGGTCAATCGGGTCGTTCACCGCGAACATCCGGAGATCGCGGTCGAAGCCGCGAGCGAGCGTCGCCAGCGATGTCAGCGAAACACGCGCCGCGCCCGTCTGCAGCGTGGCCGAAACCGGCCGCGCCACCTGCGCCGAAAGCGGCGCCAGAGCCAGCAGAATGACAAGTATGGGTCTCATTTCGCCTCCCCAGCGGGCTGCCGCGGCGGGCCATATCCGGCCGCCGACATGTATAAGGCGTGCTGCCGCCTGCTGTCAACCTCCAGCTCCGCCGCCACCATCAGCAGCTTCTGGCGCTCCTGCCGCGCGGCAGCCACCTCGGCGTCCAACTGCCGGGTGCGCGCCGCCACGGCGCGGTCGGCCGCCTGGTCGATGCGAGCCTGAATGGCGGCTTCGGAAATCGCCGGCACCGGCTGCGCCGTCTTGACCGCCGGCACTTGAACCAGCCGCACCGGCTGGATGGCCGCCGGCCGCGCCAGTGCGAACACAACCAGCGCCGCCGACAGCAGCGCCGCCGAGCCGAAGCCCAGCCGCGCCGGCGTGTTCCAGAACCCGGCCAGCCAGCGCCGCCAGGGCGAAGGTTCGAACACGGGATCGGAAACGAAGGCGATCCGCCGCGGAATCTCTTCCTCCCGCAGGCTCAAGAGCGTGGTGCCGGTCAGCCGTAGCCGGTTCAATTCCTCCCGGCAGGCGCCGCAGGCGGTGACGTGCGCTTCCACTTGTTTGCGCTGGGCGCCGTCCAGCTCCTCGAAAAAGTAATCCTTCAAATCGAATGGCGAGCAACTCATGACACACCTCGTGCTTCAATCGGAGCCAGCTCGATCTTCAGCAGTTCCAGCGCTGTGTACAGGCGGCTTTTGATGGTGGAAACAGGGCAGGAGAGAATCTCGGCCATTTCCTCGAATTTGAACCCCTGGTAAATCTTCAGCGTCACGGCCTCACGCTGTTCGGGCGTTAGCCGCTCCAGCGCGCTGGCCACCGCCAGGCTCAATTCGATGGGAAAAACCGGGTTGCCTCCCACCGCGATTCCCGTCTCCGCCGCCGCCGGCGGCAAATCCGCCACATCGCTCTCCGGCCTTCGCTTGCGAAACATGGAATAGGCCTCGTTGTGGGCGATGCGATACAGCCACGGCGCGAAACGCGCCGCGTCATCCAGCTTGCGCAGATTCTGGTACGCCTTCAGAAACACGTCCTGCGTCAAATCCAAAGCGTCTTCGCGGTTCGCGGTCAGCCGCAGGAGATAGTTGTAGACACGCTTCTCCCACCGGGACACAAGGAGGTTGAACGCCTCCACGCTGCCCCGGGAAGCCTGGCGAATCAGATCGCCATCCTCGACCGCCCGAAAGATCAAGCCTTGGCTCCTGGTGTGTAGACGCGCGCAGCCCGGCAAAAGTCGGACTCACTACCTTGAGTGTAGCGGGATTTGGCCGCGGCCATGGGTTGGGAAACCTCAGGATGACCGCTTCAGTGCCTTCCGTTGCCCTCATCTGCGTCTGGATGGCAATATCTCTGGATGGCAAAATGCAGCTCGCAGGACCAAAAGACGGCGGTTTGGTTTATACTAAATCGGACCTGGAAGTCCAACATGAGAGTACGGTGTTAAGGAGAAACTGCATGCGCAAGAGGCTTTTCCCACTCATATTTCTGGCATTTTCCCCACTGCTAGTATCGCAGCAGTCGCTCAACAACGACGCCGTCGTCAAGCTGGTGAGAGCTGGCCTGTCGGAAGACCTGATTGTCAGCACCATCAACACGCAACCGGGCACCTATGACACCTCCACCGATGGGCTGATAGCCCTGAAGGGCGCAGGTGTCAGCGACAAAGTGGTCGCGGCAATTGTGGCCAAGGCCGCCGGTAGCGCGCCGGCCGCTACGGCTCCAACGTCTCCAGCTCCAGCCGCACAGGACCCGGACGACCCGATGGCGCCGCATGACCCCGGCATTTACCTCCTGGCCAACACGCAGGACGGGAAGCGGAAGATGATATTCATCGATCGGGTGGGCGCAGGACGCGAGAAAGCGCACCGGGGCTTTGCCAAGGCCTCGATGAAGGCGGAAATACCCGGTCCCCGCGCGGCCGTGCGCACCACGGACGCGAACCCCGTCTTTTATATGTACTTCCCACCAACTAGTAACATCGGCGACGAACGTTCAATTTCCAGCCCTACGCAGTTCTCCTTGCTCTCTCTGGAGGATAAGAAGGATCACCGGGAAACTGCCGTAGCAAAGGTGGCGCTGTTTGGTGGCATTAGCTACGGTAATGACGCAAAGAAAACATCCCTGTTCCGTGCCGAAAGGATACGTTCCGGTGCGTACAAGGTTGTTGCGTCGGAGAGTTTGAAGGCCGGCGAATATGCGTTCATCGCTACCACGACGATGGCTGGGTCCGCACAAGGCGCCACGGTCGTTATCTACGATTTTGGAGTGGATGGCAGGTAGCTGACGCTCCACGACGACGCAACTGATTTCAAGAACGCTCGCGGACGAGTCCGGCCAAGCTGAAAGCGGCGCCTTCCGCGCCCGCCAAGCCGGCCGACGCAAAAAAGCGATTCCCGCCGCCCTGCCCGCGGCTCCCGCATGGCCGCGTGAAGCCCGAGCGAAACCGCCTTGCCGCCGCGCGCGTGATACCATGTAGGTTTCCACCAAGCTGAGGTTTTCGTGGCTAGAATCACCCGTAAAGAGTTAAAAAGTGACAAGTTCGCCCTCGAAGTCGGGCAGACGGTAAGCTTCTTCGAAGAGCACCGTCAAGAGATCCTCCGTTATGGCGCGGTTGCGCTGGGTGTGGCCGCCCTGATCGCCGGCTGGCTGGTATATCAGAAACACCAGCGGGCCGGACGCGAGGAGGCGCTGGCCAGTGCCATCCTGGTGCAGGAAGCGCCTATCGGCGGCGCCCCCAATTCCGGCGGCCTTACCTTCCCCACCCAGGCGGCCAAGGACGAGGCAACCACGAAAGCCTTTTCCAGCCTGGCGGCCAAGTACCCGGGAACCACCGAAGGCGAAGTCGCTCAGTATTACTTGGGCGCCATCCAGGCCGACGAGTCGAAGATGGCCGAAGCGGAAAAGCGCTTTCAGGAAGTGGCGCAGCACGGCAACGCCAATTTCGCGTCTCTGGCCAAGCTTTCGCTCGCGCAGATTTACTTTTCCGATGGCCGCGACGCGCAGGGCGAAAAAATCCTGCGCGATCTGATCGAACACCCTACCGTGCTGGTATCGCAGGAACAGGCGACCATCACCCTGGCACGCTACCTGATCCTCAAGCGGCCGGCCGAGGCGCGCAAGCTGCTCGATCCGCTGAAGATCGTCGCCGGCCCGGTGGGACAATTGGCGCTGTCCCTCTACGGCCAATTGCCGCCGCAGTAAGTGGCTGCCGGATGCTGGCCCGTCTGCGGTTCCCGGTCGCCCAAAGCCGGGGCCGGCAATATCCCGAACCGGCTCACCCCTATCGCAACCCCTTCCAGCGCGACCGCGACCGCATTGTCCACTCGCGCGCCTTCCGCCGCTTGGAAGCCAAGATGCAGGTGTTCGCGCCCGGCATTTCGGATCACTTTCGCAACCGGCTGACGCACACCTTCGAGGTGTCCCAGATCGCGCGCACCGCGGCCAGGGTCCTCGGGCTGGACGAAGACCTCACCGAAGCGCTGGCGCTGGCGCACGATATCGGCCATCCGCCGTTCGCCCACGCCGGAGAGGACGAACTCAACCGCCAGATGCAGCGTTATGGCGATCGGTTCGATCACAACCTGCACGCACTGCGCATCGTGGAGAGCTTCGAGCAGCGCTACGCGCGGTTTCCCGGCCTGAACCTGACGTTTGAAGTGCGCGAAGGGATGGCCAAACACTCGCGCGATTTCGGCCCTGGCGAACGGCCGGAGCTGGATGCCTACTTGCCCGGTTTGCGGCCCTTGCTAGAGGCCCAATTGATCGATCTGGCCGACGAAATCGCATACAACGCCGCCGATCTCGATGACGCGTTTTCAGCCGGCATGTTCACCGCGGACGAGGCCGGCGAACGCGTGCCCCAATATGGCGCGATTCTCGAAGCCGTGGACACCCAGTTTCCCGGCGCCAGCGCGCGCGAACGGTTCCACGAAGCGCTGCGCCAGTTGATCGACGCTCTGGTTTCCGGCCTCGTCGAAGAAACCGCAGCCAACGCCGCGCGCGCCGGGGTAACGGATGCAGAGGCCGTTCGCCATCTGCCGTACCGAGTGGCCGCGTTCAAGGGGGAAACCGCGGACGCCAGCCGCGCTCTGAAGCAATTCCTCTTCGCCAGGGTCTACGCCGCGCCCGAGCTGGCCGAGGACCGGCGCCGCTCCGTCTCCATGATCGCGGAACTGTTCGGCTTCTTCGTCGACGACCCGCGCCGGCTGCCCGACCCCTACGCCCGCCTGGCCGAAACCGACCCGCCCCACCGCGTAGTCTGCGACTACATCGCCGGTATGACCGACGCCTTCTGCCGCCGCACTTACGAGCAGTCCTTCGGCCCGGCGACGGGCACATGAGAAGATTGTGGGGCAGCTTGGCAAGCTGCGGTCCGATTGCCAATCGGACCGCGCGGTGGTTGGCAACCACCGCGCAGGATGCCATCCTGCCCCACCCATCGCAGCGGGCCGTTCCAGGCTCGCACATTACAATAAAAGCTGAATGAAACTCCCGGCGACGTTGCGCGCCCTCGGGTACCGGAATTATCAGCTCTTTTTCGGTGGGCAACTGATTTCCGTCATCGGCACCTGGATGCAGAACATCGCCCAGGCGTGGCTGGTGTACCGCCTCACGGGTTCATCGGTGCTGCTGGGCGCGGCGAGTTTTGCGGGCCAGATTCCGATCTTTTTTCTGGCGCCGCTGGGAGGAATCGCCGCCGACCGCTTCAGCCGGCGGCGCATCGTGATCGCCACCCAAACCGCTTCCATGCTGCTGGCTTTCGCGCTGGCCGCGCTCACCCTTACCGGAACGGTACGCGTCTGGCACGTTTTCGTGCTGGCGTCCTTGCTGGGTGTGGTGAACGCTTTCGACATTCCGGCCCGCCAGGCGTTTCAGGTGGAGATGGTGGGCAAGGCCGACCTGATGAACGCCATCGCGCTGAATTCCTCCTTGTTCAATGCCTCGCGCGTGATCGGCCCCGCCATCGCGGGAATCCTGGTGGCGGCGATCGGCGAAGGCTGGTGCTTTTTTGCCAACGGCGCCAGCTACATCGCGGTCATCACCGGTCTACTGTTGATTACCGTCGAGGACCGCGAGCGCGGCGCGGAGGGCGAATCCCCATTGGCCAGCGTGGTGGAGGGGTTTCGCTTTGTGATCCGCAATGTGCCGGTGCACGCCATCCTGATGCTGCTGGGCGTGGTGAGCCTCACCGGGATGCCGTACACGGTGTTGATGCCGATCTTCGCCGACCGCATTCTGCATGGCGGAGCGCGCGCGATGGGCTGGCTGATGGGCTGCGCCGGAATGGGCGCGTTGGGCGGGGCGCTGCGGCTGGCCAGCCGCACCGAGCTAAAAGGGCTGAACCGATGGCTTCCGGTGGCGTCGTTTGCCTTCGGCGCGACCTTGATCGGATTTGCCTGGTCGCGGGTGTTCTGGCTGTCCGCCTGCATCCTGGTGCCGGTGGGATTCAGCATGATGATCGAAATGGCTTCGTCCAACACGCTGCTGCAGAGCATGGTGCCCGACGAGTTGCGCGGGCGGGTGATGTCGGTCTATTCGATGGTGTTCATGGGAATGGCGCCCTTCGGCGCGCTGCTGGCCGGCGTGGTGGCTGGCCGCATCGGCGCCCCCTGGACGGTCACCGGCAGCGGCATCGTCTGCATGACTGCAGCGGTGGTTTACTGGACCCAACTGGCGCGCATCCGCGGGCCCGCGCGCCAGTTGATCGCGGCGCAACGGGCGGCAGCCATGGACCCGCCGGTGGAACAAACGCGCGGGGGCGGATGAGGAGCCGGTCTCTACCTGCGTCAGCATTCCGCCGGCGCAGGTAGGACAGACCATCGCCTTTCGTGGTCTTGTCACGCTGCGCCAATGCGCGACACCTTGACAGACGACAAAAACCGATCGTCTGTCCCACCTCTGACTCAACCCAAGACGTGGAGATTGCATTCGCGGGCCGGGGGCCTGCGCCACAAAGGAAGACACAAAAGGAAAAGGCCGATGCGCCTTTCGGATGCACCGGCCTTCTTGAGAAGTATGGCTGCTCGAAGAATTACAAGCGGCGGCGCTTGCGCGCCAGAGCGGCGAGCCCGACGAACAAACCGCCTACCATCGCCATGGTTGCAGGCTCGGGGATGAGAGTGGAATTGACCGCTCCCTGAACCGTCGTATCCCCTGGAGGCGTGCCGGAATTGGGAGCGACGATCAGCGTTGGGCTGCTGATCGTGAAAGAAGTTGGGCCGAAGCTGCCGGTTAGCGCATTGGTTGTGCCCGGCCCGAGTACCAGCGGCGACCAAGAGATGCTAATGGTGCTTTCGTCGCTGTAGACGTCACCGCCGGACGACGTGCCGACATACTTGCCGGTGGCGCCGTCAGTCGTATCGTCGACGACCAAATCAAACGTGAAAGCGCCGAAGACCGCCTCGCCGGTGCCTGCTGCTTGTGTCGTGCAAGTCGAGCACACGAGAAGGAAGTCTCCGAGATCGATGTTGGACGGTACGCCGACGGCACTGGTTGTGTTCGGGGTGAACGTGAGCGTCGCAGCTACGCCCGAATTGCTTTCCAACTCCAGGCCGCTATCGGTTATAGTGCCGGCGCCGGTGACGAACACTGTACTCGCCGAGTTCGTGGTGTAGTTGATGGTGCTGGCGCTGGCACTCGCAGCCAGTAACAAGACCGCCGCCGCGATCAAGGCAAATTGAATAAGACGTCCGAGTTTCATTTTTTGTGTGTCCTCCGCTTTCGGGACCCCGGCTCTGCCGTCCCGGTCGGCCGGTTCGTTGGCCGGATGTTTTTTAGCTCCTTAAATGATCGCATTGGCAAGAGAGGAATTCAACCGAGTTTTAGAAGTTTTTTGGGGGCCGGTACCGTTAGGGCGTCAAAAGTACCGGTACTGTAGCGCCACGCGGGGCCATTGTGTGACTCAACGCCACTTTGCGAGGCGTTTTGTGAGTGCGCTTCCACTCCCCCAAGAAAAGATGTGATGCATCGCACTATAGCGCTGTTTGGTCGCCGATGCCCGGACAGCCCGCGCCGCTACGCTTCGCGCTTCTGCCGCACCAGGCGGCGATAGCCGTCGACCAGGTTGCTGGTGAGAACGGCCATCGACCAGTTGGCTTCCACCTCGGCGCGGGCGCGGGCGGCCATCGCCGCGGCTTGTGCCGGGTCCGCGAACAGTTCGGCGACGCGCGCGGCGAAGTCGCCGGCCGAGTCGGCCAGCGCGCAAAACCGGCCATTCTCGGCCGCTAATCCTTCAGCGCCTAGCGGCGTGGAAACCACAGGGATGCCGGCGGCGAAAGCCTCCAGCAGCTTGACCCGCACACCGGAGCCGCTCAACACCGGGCAGACGAAGACGGCGAAACGTTCGAGCGGTTCCCGAATGTCGGCCACTGCGCCGAGCATTCCCAGGTTGGCGGCGTAATCAGCGTAGGTGTGGGCGGGCGGCGGATCGGATCCCACGATGGCGAGGCGCGCGCGCGGTTCGCGGGCGACAATCAGCGGCAGCACCTGGTGCACGAACCAATCCAGCGCGGCGCGGTTGGGATCGTGGCGGAAGCTGCCGACAAACAGCATGGTGAACGGCTCGCGGCCCTCGGCGCGAAAGCGGTAGCGTGAGATGTCGATGCCGGCGCGCATACGGGTGGCAACCCGCGGGGCCACACGCGGCAGGAAGCCGAGCAGGTACTCGCGATTGGCCGCCGTGCACACCTGCACCTGGTCGAAGCGAGGCAGCGCCCGCAACTCATAGCGCAGCGCACGCAGGTATTCGGCGCGCGCCTTCAGCTCGGCGGCGATGCCGGGCATGTGGCCTAGGCCGCGGCCGATGGATTGGAAGTAAATATCGTGTTCGAAGAGCGCCACCGCGATGCGGCGGAAGTCGCAACGATACTGGGCCAGCACGGTGTATTCGAGCTGCACCACGTCGATCTGCCGCGAGTAGATCTGGCGGTGAATCAGCCATTCCAGGTCTTCGTTATAAAATTCGCGCACGGCGTATGGTTCCAGCGGGCCGCCGTGCTTGGGATGGCCGCTGGGGCGCACCAGCCATTCGGCCGACGCGCAGAACTGGCGGAGTTCCAGATTGGCTTCTTCCTGCCAGGCAAAGTCGAGCAAACCGGCGACGTGTACGTCGGCCAGGCCGGCCAACTCGCGCAGCGTTTGGTACATGAAGACGCCGCCGCCATGGACCGGCGGCAGGATGGGATACGGCGAAACGAAGAGCACGCGCAGCGGCTCTGGCGCGGCCGCGAGCGAGGCAAAGCGATCGCGGAAGTAACCGCCCAAGGGACGGCGGAAGGCTTCCGTGTCGCTGACGGCTGCCAGCGCTCTGGCCCGCCAGCGCGAACGCACGGCTGAAGGCAGCCGCAGAAACGCGCGCCCCAGCACGGCGAAAGTGGGCCGGCCCGGAATTTCGCCGAAGATCACGTTCAGCATTGCGCCCGCCCAGGTGAACGCGAAATGACCGCAGACCCGCCGCCACTCGTGAATGTTCTTCCAGGCGAACAGCAGCGCGTTTCGCTTGACCACGCCCTGGATGAAATCTTCGCCGAAGGTCTTGCCGATGGTGCCGCGGTGTTCATGGTGCACCACGCTGCGCGCCTGGTAGAGCACCTTCCAGCCGCGCTTCCACGCCATGTAGCCGAGGTCGGTATCTTCGAGGTAGAAGGGCGCATACAGCTCGTCGAAGCCGCCGAGGGAAAGGAACTTGCGCCGGTCGAAAGCGCACGATCCTCCGCCGCCGTAGAAGCAGGGAAACAGCCCGGTCACGGCCGGGTCGGCGCGGTGACGCACGCGCAACGCGCCATCCCGCCACCAGCCCTGCGTCAGGCCGGTTTCTTCGCGGATCTTGTCGGGGTCCTTGAAAAAAATCTGGCAGGAGACGGCGAACACTGCCGGGTCGGCGAAGCCTTCGAGCAGGGGATCGAGAAAGTCGCCCTCCGCACGCATGTCGTTGTTGAGCAGCACAACGATGCCGTTCTTCGCTTCGCGGAAACCTGCGTTCGAGCCGCCGCCGAAGCCGAGGTTCCGGTCCAGGGCCACCAGTTTGACTTGCGGAAAATGGGCCCGCACGTAAGCGGCGCTGTCATCGGTGGATCCGTTGTCCACGACGATGACCTCATTGGCCGGGTTGCCGGCCAGCGCGGTGACGACCGAGGGCAGATACCTGGCGAGCAGCTCACGGCCGTTCCAGTTGGGGATAACGGCGCTGGCCGCCGCAGGGGTTTGCGCCGGCTCCTGCGCCGGCGGATTGGCGGGCGTTCTCCGGAGCCCGCGCACCAGGAACGAGAGGGCATCGGCGAGCCAAAGCGCAGCAATGGTCGCGGCCACCAGCAACGGCGAGAGCACCAGCAGCGGCAGCGCGCGCAACAGGCGTCTGAGGAAGAGCATGTCAACTGGCGGGCGTTTCAGGGCCGAGACCGACCTTCTTGCCCAGCTTGACCCAGCGCGACGCCTGGTACAGCGTCAGTTGGCCGGAAACGCGAGCCAGCTCGCGGTCGAGCCGCTGCGCCCAGGCGGTACGGTCCGCCAGCTCGGCCTCGGTTTCATGCAGCAAATCGACAGCGTGTTTCTTCTCGGCGATCTCCTTTTCGAGTGAGGCGTCTATGTTGCGCGCCCACTCGATCTTTTGGGCGAGCTCCTGTTCGAGCCGGCTAATCTGCGCCTGGGCGTTTTCCTGCGCGCGGGCGAGTTCCCGCTCGAGCTCGAGAATCTGCGCCTGGGCGTTTGCCTGCTCCCGAGCGAGTTGCGCCTGGGCGTCTGCCCGCTCCCGAGCGAGTTCCCGCTCGAGCTCGAGAATCTGCGCCTGGGCGTTTTCCTGCGCGCGGGCGAGTTCCTGTTGCAGTTCGTCCACCCGCGCGCGCCGCTCCTCGAGTTCGCGGTTGAGCGCACTGGCCCACTGATTGCTCTGCTCCAGCTCGCCCAGCAGTTTCCGCTGCTGGAGCTCGAATTCGGCGAGATCCTGCTGGGCCTTTTCGAGCCACTGGTTTTTCTTCGCGAGTTCCCCATCGAGCAGGGCGATGTGGCGTTCGCGCTCGCGCAGCACGTTGGCGGCGCGCGGCACGTACACGAAAGTGGGGTTGCCGACCTGCGGGCGGTGGGCGCAGACGGCGACAAAGAAGTGCGAATCGTCGGGGCGCGGATCGCCGGCATCCACCCGCGTTTCGACCGTATGGCCCGTTTGGTACGGCTGAAAGGTGACGCCTTCGACGTGATTTTCGAGAAACAGCGCCACGTGCGGGAACACCGATTCGAGGGCACCGCGGAACCCCTCGAAATCGAATTCGTGAACGTGGAACGGGTTGAGGCCGTGGGCGCCGCGCGATTCGGTGTAGTAGAGCTTGTTGGGCGTGGAGACGATCAACTGGCCGCCGGGGGCAAGCACGCGGCGGGCTTCCAGCAGGAACTCGCGCCAGCCTTCGAGGTGCTCAATCACCTCGAAGGCCACCACCAGGTCGAAGCACGCATCGGGATGCGGCAGCCGGTCGCAGGAAGCCTGCTCGAAGGCGAGGTTGGGCACGCCGTAGTGGGCGCGGGCGAAATCCACGGCTTCGGCGGCCAAGTCGGCGCCGGTCACCGAATCGGCCTGGCCGGCCAGCTCGGCCGAGCCGTAGCCGGCGCCGCAGCCGGCGTCCAGAACCCGCTTGCCGTGCGCCAGCCGCGCCGCGAAGGCATAGCGCGCCAGGTGCTCGTTCAGGAGATCGACATCCACTTGGCCGGGAATCAGACGCTCGCCGGTGAACTCAGCCAAGGCGCTGCTCCACTTCGGGCGCCAGGCGCGCATTGATTTCCACGCGGCAGGGCAGATGAACGTAGCCGTAGATCTGGCCCACGGTGCGGCTCATTTGCAGCGCGATGGCGTTGTCGATCCAGTCGCACATGGCGTAGCCGGTCAGGGGGCCATCCGCGATGGCCGGGGAAAAAGAGAACGCAGCGGGGTAAAGCTCGGGCAGCTCCAGGTGGAAATCGACCGTCACGGTGTCGCCGGAGCCCAGCGGCGGCAATGGCACGCCTTCGCGCGCCGTGTTGGTGCCCGCAAAGTCCATGCCCAACTGGTTGCGCAGCATGAAACCAACCATCGGCATCGATAGCGATTGCTTGGCGCGCGCGCTGATGCGTACGAGGATGCGCGAGCCGGGTTCGAGCGACTGGATCTGCCGGCCCTGCTCGTCGAGCACGGCGATGCCGAGGATTTCGGCGCGGCCGTCGCCAAAGCGGTGATCGATGTTGGGGATGGTTTCGACAATCTCGGGCGCGCGTACCGGGCCGTCCATCGCGCGCGGCGCGGCCGCGGAGTCGGACAGGCGATAGCTGGAGTCCTTTTCCGTCATGGCGGCGAGATAGTGAGAGACCACTGAGGCCGGGTCGCCGATCTCCGCGATGCGGCCCCGCTCGAGCCAGAGCGCCCGGTCGCCGATCGCTTTCACATCGCCGACCGCGTGCGACACAAACAGAATGGTAACTCCGCGCGCCCGCAGCTCGTGCACCTTGCGCATGCAACGCTGGCGGAAATAGATGTCGCCCACCGCCAGCGCCTCATCCACCAACAGGATCTCCGGATCTACATGGATGGCGACTGCGAAGGCCAGCCTCACCACCATGCCGCTCGAATAAGTTTTGACTGGCTGACGAATGAACTCACCGATTTCGGCGAACGATTCGATCTCGCGGTAGCGTTCATCGATCTGGCGCGTGCTGAGGCCGAGGATGGATCCGTTCAGGTACACGTTGTCGCGCCCGCTGAACTCCGAGTTGAAACCGGCGCCGAGCTCGAGCAGCGCCGAAACGCGCCCGTGAACCTGCACGGAGCCGCTCGACGGTTCCAGGATGCCGGCCACGATTTGCAGCAGCGTGCTCTTGCCGGAGCCGTTCTCGCCGACGATACAAAAGGTTTCGCCGCGGCGAATCTCGAAGGTGGCGTCGTGCAGCGCCCAGAAATCGGTGTGGCGCTTGAGACGGTTGAAGGACGCGAGTTCCTTGAGCCGATCGCCCGGCGCACGGTACATGGCGTAGCTCTTGGAAACTGCTTGGAACTCGATGGCGTTCACGGCGGCCTGAAAGAAAGACCAGTGTAACGGAAGTGCTGAGTATGGTGGGGCATGCTTTAGCTTGCCCGTAGCTGCGGTGTTATCATCAGCCACATCGGAGATGGCGGAGAGCGCCAAGGGGCAGGAGCTAATCGACAACGTGTTAGGCGCAATCGAAGCTGGGGGCAGCAAGTTCGT
Organism: Bryobacteraceae bacterium; assembly: GCA_049511495.1. GTDB lineage: Bacteria > Acidobacteriota > Terriglobia > Bryobacterales > Bryobacteraceae > Bog-375. The sequence continues at coordinate 136,259 of JBEKXZ010000004.1, forward strand.
CTGCGGGATCGGCACCACGCCCGAGGACCTGGTTACCACGCAGATCCCGACCACCACGCCGGCGGAGACGCTGGAGGCGGTGATCGAGTTCTTCCGGCGGGAGGCGGGCCGCGAGCTTAGAGCGGTGGGGATTGCATCCTTCGGGCCGGTCGATCCGCATCCGGGCTCGCCCACTTTCGGCTACATTACCTGCACTCCCAAACTGGGCTGGCGCGGCACGGACGTGGCGGGCACGGTCGGCAGAGGCTTGGGCGTGCCGGTGGGTTTCGACACGGATGTGAACGGGGCCGCGCTGGCGGAAGCGCGGTGGGGCGCGGCGCGAGACCTCGCCGATTTCCTTTACCTCACGGTGGGCACGGGCATTGGCGGCGGCGCGATGGTGAATGGAAAACTGCTGCACGGGCTGCTGCATCCGGAAATGGGCCACTTACGGATTCCGCACGATCGCGCGCGCGATCCGTACGGCGGCGCCTGCCCGTTTCACGGCGATTGCCTGGAGGGCTTGGCATCCGGGCCCGCGATGCGGGCGCGCTGGAGCATGGCGCCGCGCGAGTTGCCGCCAGCGCACCCGGCCTGGGCGCTGGAAGCGGAGTATCTGGCGCTCGGCCTGCACAACCTGGTGTGCACGCTTTCGCCGCGGCGCATCGTGATCGGCGGCGGCGTGTTGCACCAACCGTGCCTGCTGCCGATGTTGCGCGCGGAGTTGATGCGGCTGCTGAACGGGTACATCGAAGCGGTGGAGATCGTCGAGGAGATGGAGAGCTTCGTCGTGCTTCCAGAACTGGGCGACCGCGCCGGCGTGCTGGGTGCACTGGTGCTGGCCGAAGAGGCGGCAGGGCAGGGCTGAGCCGCACTCGCAGGGTTTCAGCGATCTGTCCGGCTCATCCCCTGTCCGAGGAGCGGCATTACCGCTTCTGGTGTCAGGGAGCGGACCGGAGACGCGCGAAACCCTTTCGGGTCCCGCGTCACGATGCACTCACAACCCGCCAGTCGCGCTGCGGCCGCGGTAACCGCATCCTCAAAGTCCGAAAATGACGATTGCAGCGCCTCTTGGACGACTCCACCATCGACTGCAGCTACTCCAAAGACTCTCAGCAGCGCCGAGACAAGCCGCCGGGCCCTGATAGCGCCCATCTCTTTTCGGACCAGGTAGTGGATGGTCGTTACCGCGTGGGCGGCCAGCATCCCTTCCGTGACGCCTGTCTCGATTGCGGCCCAGGCCGCCGCGCTGGCCTCCACATGAGGTTGCCGGTCGAGCAGAACGTCCAGGACGACATTGGTGTCGAAAAGGATTCTCTTCATCGATACTTCGCTGCCAGATGCTTCCGGTAATCGTCGATGTCCGCATTCTTGAGTATCCCCCGGACGGATCGCAGGATTGGTGCAGCGTCCATGGCGGAAGAAGGCGGTTCGGCCACCGCTGCCAGGTAACCCTCAACCATGTTCGATACGGAGACGCCTCGCCGCTTCGCGTATCGCTTGGCTCGCGCAACGACGCGGCTGTCCACGCTCAAGGTGAGTTTGGCCATACACGTATGATAGCAGAGAAGTAGTACGTATGGATTCCGGGGGCAGTGTCCTAAATCTGCGTTGATCCCTCCCTCGCCGAAATCAGAGGTCAACGACATAGCCCAGAGCCCTCTTCAACTCGGTAAAGGCAGCGCCCACCTTCTTGGTATCGGCCTGCACCTCCGGCACGACATACCTCCAATTCTTCGTATTGAACTGGCCGACCGAACCCTGTAGGCCACCGAGGGCGAATGCCATCGCAAGAACCGCTTGGTGGATGTGTACGTTTGTGGACGGGGTAGCGGTTTCGCTCTGGTGAGAATGAGAGCCGCAACCCGCCAGCGCGAGCAGAGCGGTTGTCCCAGTCAGGCGAGCGAGAAAAGCGCGTCGCTTATTCATGTTGGAAATGGTAAGCTAATGGCGGGAAAAACGAAAGGCCCGACCGCGAATCGGGCCTCCCTGAAATCTTGGCGCAATCCAATTATGTGCTGGAGGTGTGCCAAAGCGCAAGATCAGAACGGCAGCTCTTACACTGCACCTCGCCCATACGCGACGGGCTCTCCAACAATCGAACAGGACACTGACCCAGAGACAACCAGAATAGCAACGGAGCCTGGGCGATTCGCGGCTGGCACCGGCGCGGAGATATTCGCTTCACCTGACTCGAACATCAAGGTCACTCCGCAGGACACGCTGCGGATACGTGATTCGAAATCCATCGCTTCTGAATCGAACGCTTGTAATGTCACGTCGCATTCAAGTACAACCGACACGAAGGCTCCAGAGCGGACCTCAAGGCGGACGCTCAGCGGGGTTCGCTCAACGAGCCAATTCGTGAGAATGGTTCCCGACGCTTCGTCAGACGAAATCATGGCTTATCTCGTCGCAGGAGATTTCGGGCAACAAACTGTTCGATCATTCCAGAGCCACGGATCCCTAACGGCCTTTCGTTCTGGCTGGCTTCAGCGGCTCGTAAGCAATTCTTGGATCCTCCAAACGTGATTGGTGGTCCCGACTTCCAGCGTGGGCGTGGCACGCAAAGTCTGGTGAAATCGCGGTTGATTGCAAATTGCAATACAGCACCCTGCTCCCACTGAATTGGCTGCTCGTGGAGCACTTGAAAAATGATGTCGCTCAAACGCATGAGCATGGACGTATCAGATTCGAGGGTGCGACACATGATAGTGAGGACCAGCATGTTACAGCTCATATTCGCTTCTTGGGGTGGTTCCGGGTGGCACCCCTAGCTCTTCCGCCGTGAACTGATGGGTTTGGCGGAACTGAAATCTCTCCCAAACATCCGATCGTTGCTGCTGGGATAGATGCGTGGAGTTGAGAACGTCTAGCAGAGCAGCCGAGTGGGAGTGTCCACTAGAACGAACCCGCAAGTAGGCTCCCAACATGGACCTGACGTTACGCTTCATGCTCCAGTCGAGAAGGCCCATAAGTAAGCCTCGTGCTCTCTGCGGCGCGTCGCGCGGAAATCTCTTCGCTCCTGCGTGGGATAATACCACCGCTCAGTATTGCGGTGGAGGACGGGGCAGGAATCAGGTTAGTTAGCCAGAGGCGTCCAGCCGCTCGGCACTGGTCCCGCTCTCTGGTCGCAATCTTCCACGTCTAGGGCGTAGTGTGTACCCGGAAAGGCATCGCGTGCAGACCATCAATTCACCCGATCGGGTTCTGGCGGAAGAGGAGCGCGGCGCAAACGCTCGGCTTTCGCGCGAACTCCGAGAAGCGCCAGATCGACTTGCTGAATTATTTCGGAACTATTCGTTAGGTATTTCCCGTCTCCCAGCTTTGCCTGGAAGGATTCGGCTAGTTGTTCAAACTGAAGCGTCGTCCGAACCGCCGCGTCAATCGTAACAACAAAACCCCGAAGCAGTTCTAGGTTATAGCGCAGTTGATCGTAAAGATCAGCCAATTCGTTTGCTGTGTCGCTTTCCATTAGCGTAATAGCTCCTGTAGCTCCCAGACATGATCGGTGAGGTTCGGTTCCATCGCGATTAACGTCTGGTGAACTCGGCAGGAATTGTACCACCCCAGCGCAGAATTAGGACACTACCGGATTCCGCGAGAGCGCGACGATTTTCCTCTGGCGGCAGGTCACAAAAGGCGCTCGCCTGCCCTATCGCCCGCAGCTTGTTATCCTAGCGGTTCAATACGACCATGCCATTGACAATCAAACCTAAACAGGGTTGCCGCTGGGACCTGGTGGCGCTGGGCGAGGTGATGCTGCGCTTCGATCCCGGCGACAAGCGGGTGGCCACGGCCCGCAGTTTCGACGTGTACGAGGGCGGTGGCGAATACAACGTTGCGCGCGGCCTCAAGCGCTGCTTCGGTCTCGATACGGCGATTGTCACCGCTTTCGCCGACAACACGGTCGGACGGCTGTTGCAGGACCTGATCTACCAGGGCGGCGTCGACCAATCGCTAGTCCGCTGGGTGCCGTCCGACGGCGTCGGCCGCACGGTGCGCAACGGGCTGAACTTCACCGAGCGTGGATTCGGCGCGCGCGCGGCGCTGGGATGTTCCGACCGCGGCCACACCGCCGTCTCGCAACTCCAGCCTGGCCAGATCGATTGGGACTCCATCTTCGGCCGGCAGGGCGCGCGCTGGTTCCACACCGGTGGAATTTTTTGCGCGCTCTCCGAATCCACACCCGCCGTGGCGATTGAAGCCATCCAGGCCGCGCGCCGCCACGGGGTGGTGGTGTCCTACGATCTCAATTACCGCGCCTCGCTCTGGCAAGCCATTGGCGGCAAGCCCAAGGCGCAAGAGGTCAACCGCCGCATCGCGCCGCTGGTGGACGTGATGCTCGGCAACGAAGAGGACTTTTCGGCGGCGCTCGGCTTCGAAGTTCCCGGAGCCGACGAGAGCCTGAGCGATTTCCAAGTGGCCTCGTTCCGCCAGATGATCGAACAGGTGTTGCGCGAGTTTCCCTTCGCCGTGGTCGCCACCACGCTGCGCAAGGCCACCACCGCGACGCGCAACGACTGGGGCGCCATCTGTTACGCCGGCGGCCAGTTTCACGAGGCCAAACACCGGCCTGGCCTGGAGATCTTCGACCGTGTGGGCGGCGGCGATTCGTTCGCTTCGGGATTGATCTATGGATTCCTCACCGGCCAGCCGCCGCAGTGGGCGGTGGAGTGCGGCGCCGCGCACGGCGCATTGGCGATGACTACTCCGGGCGACACTTCGATGGCCACGCTCGATGAAGTACTGCGCCTGATGCGCGGCGGCGGCGCCCGCATCGCACGCTGACTGCCGGCGTCCCGGACCATCGCGCGGACGCGGCCCGGCGGGCGTCTTCGGGCCGCGGCCGCGGAGTTCAGGCCGATAGCGGCAACACCTGGCGGCGAATGACGCCGCTGAAGTAGTCACGGAGCGGGTACAGCGGATATGGCTCCAGTTCCGCGAAGGTCCGGCCGAGCTTCTGCTCGATCCGGTAGACCGCGTGAAAGAAATTGCCGCGGTCCATGTTCAGTCTCCGGCAGCAAAGTTTCCAGTCCGCGCCCAGCAGAAAATGGTAGCGGAAAACCCGGTGCTCCTCCTCGTCCAGCACGCGGCGGCTGACGAGGCAAAAATCCGCCATATACTCTTCCGACTTCCGGGAATACACGCGCCGGCTGTTGCGGCCGCTGCAAAACTCCAGCGACACCGTGCCGAGGTAAGCTCCGGATTCGGCGCAGTCCCGAAAGCGCGCCAAACAAGCCCTGAAGATCGCCCGTAAGGCGCAGTTGCAGGGCACTTCCTTTCCATTTCTTACAAAACGCGTGCCATATCCATGGCAGTACGCGCACGATGCCTTAGCGACACCCACCGCGTTTGATCGATTCCAGCGCATGTTTGAGAGAATGTTCCTTCCCGGTGGCGGCACCACATCAGATTCGGCCGCCCCGATTCTGCTAACCTGTCCACAAATCTACGCCGACAATAGAAAACGTCAACCAGTTTCAAATATTATTTCAAATTTAAAACTATTAAACAAACGACATATATAGCGTTATCTCCAGTACTACTAGATACTTATGCTGTTTGCTAACTGCGGTGTTTTGTAAGCTTGTGTGTAATAATTCAAGCGCGGATTCAACGGCTTTGGTACCGGACTATTTCTGTGAGAAATAGTACCTCCGATCCACCCGCCCCCTATGACCGGCTTCAGGCAACTCGAATCGCGCCTGGTATCCGCGCTGCGGGAAAGAATCCGCAGCGGTGAACTAACCGAGCGGGGTACCGCCCGGCTGACCGGTCTTTCCCAACCTCACATCCATAACGTCCTGAAGGGGAAAAGGTCTCTGTCCATGGATGCGGCCGACGCCATTCTCCTAGCTGTGCATCTGGACACGCTGGATCTGTTCCGATCCAGCGAACTGGTCGCCGGCCTGGGCCGCCGTTCGTTAAGTTAGAGGCGGGTGGGCATTGCGCTGCCCACTTCCGGTCGGGCACTATGGTACGGGAGGACACATCGGTGCGGCGTCTGCGCTCATGGCCCAAAGAGGACCGTTTGCAACGGCTGGCGCAGCGCATTCGATCGCTCGAGGAAACCGACGAACGCCGCTTGCGCCGCGCGCATGAGGTGGAAGCCATGCGGCGCGACGCCGCCCGCGAGTTGCACTCCATCTGCGAAGACTTCGTGGCCGCCGTCAACGGTATGCTGGCGGAGCCCCTGGTCTTGCTCGACCCGCCCGAATTTAGCGCCGCCTCTTACAGCGACAAGTCGCCCAACCTGGTGCAGATCAACGTCCACGGCCGCATCCTGCAGATTTCGTTCGCGGCCACCGCGGAGCTGGTTTCGACCGAGGACTTTCGGATTCCCTACATTCTGGAAGGCTCCGTCCGCGCCTTCAATCGGGAAATGTTGGACAAGGACCTGATCGAGGAGCAGCCGCTGTTCTACACCATGGAGCGGAGCCGCAACATGTGGCGTTACTTCGAATCCCGCACGTACCACTCCGGCCCATTCGACCGCGACTACCTCATCTCAGTGACGGAACAGATTCTCTGACGGCTGTGAACGGCGGCCGGCCAAGTCCGGCGTGTGGGGCAGCCTGTCAATCTGCTGGCCGATTGGCTCGCCGGCCAGCGGCGCGGTTGCCAACCGCGCGCAGGATACCATCATGCCCCGCGCGCTTACCGTTTCTTCTTGTGATGGTGCGGCTGAGCCGGCGCAGGCGCAGCGGCGGCTTTCCGGTTATGGCCGGCTTCGGGCTGCAGGCGGATCAGCACGTGGTCGTGGATCCAATGCTCGTCCCACCACTCCCGCGGGTTGACCTGGACGCCATCCACCTGCATGCCGAAATGTACGTGGATGCCGCCTGCCAGGCCGGTCTCGCCCGCGATGCCGATTCGCTGGCCCTTATCGACCCAGTCGCCCACCTTGACGCCGATCTCGCTCAAGTGGCCATAGACCGATTGCACCGAGTATCCGTGATCCAGCACAATGCAATTGCCGTAAATTCCTAGATCCCGCGCCCACACTACGCGCCCATTATTGGCGGCGAATACGGGCCCGTGAGCGACATCGGAAAGATCGAAGCCCAGGTGCACCTGCCGATCCACTTTCTTGCCGTGGTAGACGTAGTCGCGCAAGTCGGCGAAGTTGGCTTCTTCCTTGCCCCAGTGCAGGAACGCGCCCGTCCAGAGAATCTTCTCCTCCGTTTGCAGGCGCAGATCGGCAAGCTGCTGGTTGTTGGCGCGGCGCATCGGACCGTTGATGAAAAGAAAGCGCGCCAACAGGTCTTTGCCGGGCGCCAGGGTGCCGCTGGAATCCACCGAATCGACCAGCTTCTCCATCAGCGCGTCGGTCAATTCAAAGTCGCGCGCGCGAAACTTCTTCGGCTTGATGGTGACGGTCACAGGGGCAGTCGCCTCCGCGCCGGCCGCATTGCGCGCGTAGACCACCGGCACCACGTCGCCGGGCAGATCCCACGCATAGGCGATCATACTGAATCGCTGCGCCGGGTTGCCGGGAAACGGGAAACTGCGAAACGTGTAACTGCCGACGCGCACTCCGGCTTCGTTCCAGGAGCCTCCCGGCGTGAACGCCACCAGCTCCGCACCACCCTGGTTGATGTAGTGCCGTTCGCCATCGCCGGCAACGCGCGGTGGCTCCAGCACCACGGTCACGTCGAACGCCGCGGAATCGGTGTGGGCGGCGAAATCGTTGGAGACGGCTTCCACCACCAGGCGGGCCGGGCCGTCCTTCAAATTCGGCGCCTGGTTCTTGCCCGCGGTGAAGGTCACCATCTGCGGCGCTTCGTGTCTGCGCCAGAGCAGGCGCGTGGCGGCGCTTTTGGACTCGAACACCGGGTACTGCGCGCCTCCCTGTTCCACGAACCCGCGGACCGTGCGCACGCCGTGCGGATTGACAAGGCGGACCGTGACCGGAGTGCTGATACCGATGCTCGTCACCGCCGGGATCGGCTGGATCGCCGTGTGGCCAGACAACAGAACCAGCAACACGCCGGCCGCTATCACTACACCCAGCGTTACCCCAAGAGCAGTTTTCATTTCTTTACCCAGCTATCCAGCCAATCGAGGAACGTCTTGTACCAGAATAAGCTATTGCGCGGCTTCAGCACCCAATGTCCTTCATCGGGAAAAATCACCAGCTTGGAGGGCACCTTTTGCATCTGCAGCGCGGTGAACAGCTCCAGCCCCTGCGTTTCCGGCACACGGAAATCCAACTCGCCATGGAAGACCAGCGTGGGCGTATGGAATTCCTTCACGAAGCTGGAGGGCGACCACTTCTGATATTCCTCCGGCTTGTCCCATGGCGTGCCGCCCATTTCCCACAGCGGGAACCATAACTCTTCGGTGCCGCCGAATTCGCCGGTCAGATCGTAGACGCCATCGTGACTGATCAGTGCCTTGAATCGTTGCGTATGGCCCAGTATCCAGTCGATCATGTAGCCGCCGTAGGACCCTCCGGCCGCGGTCATGCGGCTGCCGTCGGCGTATGGGATGTTGGCCACCACGTGGTCGGTGACCGCCATGATGTCGTCGAACACCTTGCCGCCCCAGTCCTGGTTGATTTCGTCGATGAACTTCTGCCCGTAGCCCGTCGAGCCGCGCGGGTTAGGCTCGACCACCACGTAACCGGCGGCGGCAAACACCTGTGCGTTCCAGCGGTAGGTCCAGTTGTGTCCCCAGTTCCCCTGCGGGCCGCCGTGAATCAGCACGATGACGGGGTATTTGCGCGCCGGGTCAAAGCCATAGGGCTTGATCAGGAAGCTGTGAATATGCGCGCCATCGGGCGCATCCACCCAGAATTCTTCGAGCGGCGTGAGCTGGTGCGAGTTCAGCACCGTATCGTTCAAATGGGTGAGCGCCGAAGGAGCGCCGCCGGAGGAGGAGGCGCGGTAGATCTCGATCGGCGATTCACCGGTCTGCTGCGTGTAGACCATGGTCTTGCCGTCGTGCGCCAGCATCATGTCATCCAGTTCGCTGTCGCCGGCCGCGGCGATATGCATCGCACCGCCCTTAACCGCGATCCACTGGATGGCCTGCCGCCCGCGGTCTCCGGTGGTGAAGAACAGGCTGCTCGAATCCGGCGCCCAGACGAAGCTGTTCACCCACCGGTCGATGCTTTCGGTCAGGCTGGCGACTTTTCCGGTGGCGCGTTCGAGCAACATCAACTGCCAGCGGTCGCTCTCGTAGCCAGCCCGCGCCTGCGCCCGCCAGGCGAGATACTTGCCATCGGGAGAATAGCGCGGTGTGTCATCGGCGCCCGGGCCGTTGGTGATCTTCACCGGCTGTTGCGGCTCCGCGCCGCCGCCCAGGGACAATACGAACAGATCGGTATTGGTGCTGACGGCGGGCACCGGATCGAGATTCACCGCATAGCAGAGTTCCGCGCCGTCGGGTGAAATATCGTAATCGTCGGGCGCGCCCAGCGAAAACGGCGGCACGTCGCGGTCGCCCGGCGTCAGATCGCGGACCGGTCCGCCGCCGGCGGACACCATCAGCAGATGGCTGCGCCGGCGCGACGCCCAGGCGTTCCAGTGCCGGTAGAGCAGCTCGGTGTAGACGCGCGCCTTCACCGGATTCGCATTGTCGGCGTCGAGGTTCTTCTTGTTGCAGGCGTCGTCGCCGCCGCATTCCGGGTAGACGCTGCTCGAGAACACCAGGTACTTCCCATCCGGCGAAAACATCTCCCCGTCGGCCTCACTCGCCAGGCTGGTGATCTGCTTCGCATTGCCGCCGTCCGGGTCCATCAGCCAGATCTGGGAGGAGCCCCCCCGGTCGGAGATATACGCGATCCTTTTGCCGTCGGGCGACCAGCGCGGCCGGGTGTTGTTGTCGCCGCTGTGCGTGATCTGGCGCGGCGCGCCGCCCTCGATCGGCACCGTCCAGACCTGCTGCGGTTTCCGGTTGGCGGCCACGTCCACGGATTGCACGGTGAACGCCACCGTTTTGCCATCGGGCGAAATCTGCGGATCGGCGATCCGCTTCAGCTCCAGCAGGGCGTTCGCATCGAACGGCCGCTTCTGGGCGAACAACATCGCCACGGAAGCAAGCGCGAGAACAAGGCTGCGGCGCATACATGACGATTGTAATGCACCGCCCTGCCGCGGGCGGTAAAATCGAGACCAGGCATGCGCCAACGGTGGCACACTTTCCGGCACGCTCTGGAGCGGCGCATTCGCTATCGCGTCACGCGCGGCGGGCTGTGGTTTTTGGCCGCGCTTGCGGTAACGGCGCTGGGCGCGTTTGTCTCCGCCAACAACCTGTTGTTTCTGGTGCTGGCGGCGATGCTCTCGACGCTGCTGGTTTCCGGCCTGCTCGGCAGCCTCTCCCTGGCCGGGCTGGAGGTCGACTTCGTGGCGCCGGAGCACGTCTTCGCCGCCCGCGGCTTTCCCGGCCAAATGCGCGTGCGCAATGTGAAATGGCTGATGCCTTCGTTTTCTATTCGCGTGGATGGCATTCCGGACACGGGCGGGGCGCGCCTCGAATCCGCCGTGTATTTTCCGCTCATCCCGGCCGGAGTCACCCTCGAGAAAATCGTGGAGGCGCGGTTCCCGCGCCGCGGCGCCTACCGCGAAAATGGATTCGCGTTCTCTACCTCGTTCCCGTTCGGGTTTCTGCGCAAAACCGCGCGCGTCACCCTGCTCCGCGAGACGCTGGTCTACCCGCCGCTCGCCGCAGTGCCCGGCTTCGAACAGATGCTGCAGGCGATCGCCGAGGAAATTGAGACGTACTATCGCGCCGTTGGGCGCGACTTCTATCGTATCCGCCCTTACGAAGCGCTGGAGAGCGCGCGCCACGTGGACTGGAAGGCCACTGCGCACACCGGCGCCTTGCAGGTGCGGGAATTCGCCCGCGAGCAGGAGCGGACCGTCGAGCTGTTCCTGGACCGCGACGTGCCGCCCAGCCTCGACCCCTGGTTCGAACACGCCGTTCATTGCTGCGCCTTCCTGTCGTGGCGGCTTTCCGCGCAGGGCGCCTCGGTCCATTTCCGCTCCAACGGCTACAGCCTCCGCCAGCCCGAGGATGGCGACATCTACGCCATCCTGCGGTACCTGGCGTTGGTCTATCCGCAGCGCAGCCCCATCGTGGAAGGGCCGGCCGAGGAAACCAGCTACAAGCTGGCGTTCACCGCTTCGCCCGCGCGATTGCGCCAGGCCGGCTGGATGGAGGCGCGCATCCTTTCCCCGCACGAGCTGCCTACGCCGCCTGGGGTGAGGGCAAGCTCTCCGGAAACTGATTTTGAAGGTGGTTGATTCGGCTGGCCTCAGCCAACTTGCCGGCCTACCGCTCCGGCACGCCCGCGGTGAGAAGTATCTCTTCTTTGGGCTGGCGGCGGTTGACGGGCTGGCGCCAGTTGACGCGCGGCAGGAAAAGCGATTCGTCGATGCGCTCGCGGTAGCGCATGGCGATGTTCATCAGCGAATCGAGCAACGATTCGGAAAGCAGGTGCGGCCGCAGACCGAGATCGGCCAGCTTGGAGTGCCGGGCGTTGTAGTAATGCTGTTCGGCCTCCACGCGCGGGTCTGGCAGGTGCTGGATTTCGACATTGAGCGACAGCTTCCGCCCGGCCGTCTGCACCAGGCGCGCCAGGTCCAGCACGGTGAACTGCTCGGTGAACTGGTTAAACACGCGGCATTCGCCCTTGGCGGCCGGGTTCAGGCAAGCCAGCTCGATGCAGCGGACGGTGTCGCGAATGTCCAGGTAGCCGCGGGTTTGCCCGCCCTTGCCGTAGACCGTCAGCGGAAAGCCCACGGCCGCCTGCACGCAGAAACGGTTCAGCACGGTGCCGAAGACTTCGTCGTAATCGAACCGGTTGATCAGCGCTTCGTCCAGCGCCGTCTCATCGGTCATAGTTCCGTAAACCACGCCCTGGTTCAGATCCGTGGCGCGCAGTCCCCAGATGCGGCAGGTAAACAACATATTGTGGCTGTCGTGTACCTTCGACAGATGGTAGAAGGAACCCGCCTGCTTGGGATACGGCAACACGTCTTTGCGGCCATTGTGCTCGATAGCGATGTAGCCCTCTTCGATATCGATGTTGGGCGTGCCATATTCACCCATCGTGCCGAGCTTCACCAGGTGGCATTCGGGTTGCAGCTCTTTGATCGCGAACAGCACGTTCAGCGTGCCCAGCACATTGTTCGCCTGGGTAAACACGGCGTGCTGGCGGTCGATCATCGAATACGGCGCAGAGCGCTGTTCGGCAAAGTGCACCAGCGCTTCCGGCTGGAACTCGCGAAACATGGAGGAGAGAAGCCCGAAATCGGTGACGTCGCCCTCGAAGATTTCGATCGGATTGCCGGTGACGCGCTTCCACACTTCGATGCGCTCGGCCAGGGTGCGGATCGGCGTGAGCGTTTCCGTTCCCAGGTCCCGGTCCCACTGGCGCCGAAGAAAATTATCGACAATCGCCACGGAATGGCCCTGCCGGGACAGGTACAGCGCGGTAGCCCATCCACAGTAGCCGTCACCACCCAAAATCGCGATCTTCATTAGCTTTGGTCCTAATCCTTCCATTTAAGGCGCAGTTTTAATAAAACGCCCGCGAGGGAGAATAAGTTGCTCGACCCGTATCGCGGGCTGAATTCTCCCGACGCAGCCATGATAGCCTGCGCCGCTTCGCGGGAAGCGGACAACCTAGTTTGCAAACAACATGTTAGCAATTGTGGCAGGCCGGCGCGCCGGCCTTTCTGGGACTAGTGTAAGTCACCCTCCATGGCGCCTATGGCCTCACACGCCGCCAAGCTGCGGTCCAGCAGCAGGAGGAACTGATCCACGTCCGCGCGGCCCACGTTCATGGGCGGCGAAATGCGAAGTACGTTGCCGTACATTCCGCCCTTGCCGATGATGATCCGGTTTTCGCGCGCGGCCTCCAGCACCTTGGAGGTTTCGACGGCCGCCGGCGTCTTCGCCTGCCGGTCCGTGACCAGCTCGACGGCCTGCAGCAGGCCCATGCCGCGAACGTCTCCGATCAGCGCGTGTTTGGCTCTCAACTCCTCCAAGCCGGCGCGCAAGTAGGCGCCGGTGGAGGCGCAGTTGGCGAGCAGGTTGTGTTCTTCGATGAATTCAAGCACCGCGTTGGCAGCGGTGGCCGTCACCGGGTTGCCGCCAAAAGTGGAAATCGTGAGTCCTTTGACGGAGTCGGCCACCTCGGGTTTGGCGACGGTCAGGCCGATGGGGCTGCCGTTGGCCAGGCCCTTGGCGCCGGTGATGACGTCCGGAGTGACGCCGTAATGTTCGATGCCGAACCACTTGCCGCCGGTGCGTCCCCACGCGGTCTGCACTTCGTCGCTGATGAAGATGCCGCCGTGGCTGCGGATGATGCGCTCGACGATCTGGAAATACTCTTTGGGCGGAGTGATGAATCCGCCGACGCCCTGGATCGGCTCGCCGATGAAGCCAGCCACGGACCCACCGGTGGAGCTGCGAATCAGCTCCTCCATGTCCGACGCGCAACGCACTCCGCAGTCGGGATAAGTGAGACCGAACGGGCAGCGGTAACAGTAAGCGTTGTGCGCATGCACGATGCCGGCCGAAGCTGGGCCGAGCCGCCACGAGCCGACGCCGGTGAGCGACATGGCCATGGCGGAGCGCCCGTGATAGGAGTGGCGCAGGGCGACGATTTCGGTGTTGCCGGTGTAACAGCGAGCGGCCAGAATGGCGGTTTCGTTGGCCTCCGTCCCGCTGTTGGTGAAGAACGATTTGGTGAGCCGGCCGCCTGGCGTGAGCGAGGCGATCTTCTTGGCCAGTGCAGCCTGCGGCTCATTGGCGAACACGGTGGAGACGTGCTGCAACGTGTCGATCTGGCGGTGAACTGCGGCGTTCACCTGGTCATTGCAGTGACCGACGCTCACGGTGACGATGCCGCCGAAGAAGTCAAGGTATTGGTTGCCGTCGGCGTCCCAGAGATATTGGTCCTTGGCCCGCACCACCACCAGCGGTTCCTTGTAGTAATGGAAAACCGACGGAAACAGGAATTGCTTGTTGGCGAGAACGATCTCATCCCTGGTCATAAGTCCTCAAGACCCTCTATTCAGAATACAATTGCGCGCGTCGAGAGGCGGCGCACGGCGCGAGAGTCTGCGAAACTCAACGGCCCAGGCGCTTGAGAACCGCGCGGGCGGCTTCGCCCGACGCGACGTCGGTCGAGGCACGCGTTCTTCGCTCCACCAGTTCCACCTTGCCCTGGGCGAGCTTCTTGCCGACCACCACGCGGAAGGGAACGCCGATCAGATCGGCGTCCTTGAACTTCACGCCGGGCCGCTCGTCGCGGTCGTCGAGCAGGGTGTCGATGCCCAGGCCGAGGCATTCCTGGTAGATCGCGTGCGCGGCCTCCATTTGCGCCGGGTCGGCGTTGTTGGCGGGCGTCACGATCAGCTCGAAGGGCGCTATCGTTGGTGGCAGCACCATGCCGTCCTTGTCGTGATTGAGCTCGATCACGCCGCTCAGGATGCGCCCGATGCCGATGCCGTAGGAGCCCATGATAGGGGTGACTTCCTTGCCGTCGGCGTTGAGCACGCGAAGCCCCATCGGCTCGGAATACTTATAGCCGAGCTTGAAGATGTGCGCGATCTCGACGCACTTGATCACCTCGAGCGTGCCGCCGCAGCGCGCGCAGACGTCGCCCGCGACCACCTGGCGCAGATCGTGCAGTTCTGCCTGGAAATCCTCACCGAGTGTCACATGGCGCAGGTGGTAATCGTTCTTGTTGGCGCCGGCGATCATGTTGCGGCGCCCTTCGAGCGCCCGGTCGCCGAAGATCGGCATGTTCCGCACGCCAACCGGCCCGAGCGATCCGGCATCGGCGCCGAACCACTGGCGGATTTCCTCGGGATGCGCGGGGCGGAACTCGGGATCGTTCACGATGGAGCCGGCCTTGGTTTCGCTCAACTGGTGATCGCCGCGCAACAGGATCAGCACCGGCTTGCCGTCGGCCACCACCACCAGGCTTTTCATTTGCGACGTCTCGGGCAGGCCCGTGAAGGCGGCCACTTCGGCGATGGTCTTGCGGCCCGGCGTGTGGAACTCCTCGGGGCTAAGGTCGCCGGCGGGGTCGGCGGCGGCCGGCGCGGCGGGAATTGAAACCGCTTTTTCCAGGTTGGCGGCATAGCCGCAGTTCGGGCAGCGGGCCACGAAGTCTTCACCGGCTTCCGACGCCACCATGAATTCGTGCGACTGGCTGCCGCCCATCGCTCCCGAGTGCGCTTCCACGGCCGTATATGCCAGGCCGCAGCGGTCGAAGATGCGGCAGTAAGTCTTGTAATGCTTATCGTAAGCCGCGTCGAGACCGTCCTGGTCCATGTCGAAGGTGTAGGAATCCTTCATCATGAATTCGCGGACGCGCAGCAGGCCGGACTTCGGCCGCGGCTCATCGCGAAATTTGGTCTGGATCTGGTACCAGATTTGCGGAAGCTGTTTGTAGCTGCGCAGCTCGCCGCGCGCGATCGCGGTCATCACTTCCTCGTGCGTCATGGCCAGGCACATGTCGCGGCCGAAACGGTCCTTGAAGCGGAACAGGTTGTCGCCCATCACGTCCCAGCGGCCGGATTCCTGCCACACTTCGGCTGGATTCAGGGCGGGGCAGGAAAACTCCTGCGCGCCCATCGCGTCCATTTCCTGCCGCACGATGTTTTGAATCTTCAAGAGCGACCGCTGCGCCAGAAACAGGAAGCTGTAAATCCCGGCGGAGAGCTGGCGAATGTATCCGGCGCGTAACAGCAACTGGTGGCTGGCGACTTCGGCTTCGGCGGGCATCTCGCGCAGCGTGGGGATAAAGAGCTTGCTCCAGAGCATAGTCTTGAGGGATAAACACTGATCTTAGCATGGTAGAATTGAAGTCTTTCCCGATGAAAAACGCCATCGGCGCATCTTTCTGCACACGGATTTTGCCGGCTGCCGTCACGCGCGCCGCGTGGGCAAGATCGCGCAATTGGAACGGCCCCAGCCGGCAGCGGCCGTAGCAAAACGCTCTGAAACGGAGGATTTCGACAGCCATGACGCCAGAAAGACAAATGAAGCGGGCGCTAGCCGAGGTGGACCCGGAAGTCTATCGGGCGATCCAACAAGAGGTCGAGCGGCAGGACGCGCAAATCGAACTCATCGCCAGCGAGAACTTCACCTCCGAGGCCGTGCTCGAAGCCACCTCGAGCGTCTTCACCAATAAGTACGCCGAAGGCTATCCGGGCAAGCGCTACTACGGCGGCTGCGAAAACGCCGATATCGTCGAGAACCTGGCTCGCGACCGCGCGCAGGAATTGTTTGGCGCCGAGCACGCCAACGTGCAGCCGCACTCCGGCTCGCAGGCCAACCAGGCCGCGTATGCCGCCGTGCTGGCGCCCGGCGACACCATCATGGGTCTGAACCTGGCCCACGGCGGCCACCTGACGCACGGCCACCAGCTCAATTTTTCCGGCAAGACTTACCACGTGGTGCCTTACAGTGTGCGTCAGGGAGACGAGCGCATCGATTACGACGAGGTCGAGCGGCTGGCGCGCGAGCACAAGCCGAAGATGATCATCGCGGGCGCCAGCGCTTACCCGCGGACGCTCGACTTCGCGCGCTTCCGCCAGATCGCCGACGCCGTGGAAGCGGTCCTGCTGGTGGACATGGCGCACATTGCGGGCCTGGTGGCCGCGCGCCTGCATCCCAACCCGTGCCAGTGGGCCGACATCGTGACCTCGACCACGCACAAGACGCTGCGCGGCCCGCGCGCCGGCATGATCCTCTGCAAGCAGAAATTCGCCGCCGCCATCGACAAGCTGGTTTTCCCCGGCGTGCAAGGAGGCCCGCTGGTGCACGTCATCGCCGCCAAGGCGGTCTGTCTGCGCGAGGCCATGCAGCCCGAATTTGTGGAGTACCAGAAGCAGGTGCTGGCCAATGCCCGCGCGCTCGCCGAGAGCATCCAGGACGCCGGTTTCCGCGTCGTCTCCGGCGGCACCGACACGCACCTGATGCTGGTGGATGTTTTCTCCAAGGGCGTGCGCGGCAAAGAAGCCGAAAAGACGCTGGACCGCGCGCGCATCACGGTGAACAAGAACGCGATTCCGTTCGACGTCAATCCGCCTCTCAATCCGAGCGGCATCCGGCTGGGCTCGCCCGCGGCGACCACGCGCGGCTTCCGCGAGACTGAGATGCGCGAGGTCGGCGCTCTCATCGGCGAAGTGCTGGAGCACATCGACGACGAAGCGACCATCGCGCGCGTGCGGCAACAAGTCGAAGCGCTGACGGCCCGCTTCCCGCTGTACCCGTGGAAGAAGCGGAGACCGGCGGAGACCTCCGCCGTGCTGCCGGAAAGCGCGGTGCAAGTGGGCTAGGCCTTTGGGGGCCGCCAACTTTTTCCAGTCATGGCGCTGGACATCGTCATTGACGCGCGCCGGGTGCGGGACTTCGGCATCGGCACCTACATTCGAAGCCTGGTACACGCGCTCAGCCGGATCGACGAGGAGAACCATTACACCGTGATCACCGGCGCCGGCGAGGCGCGCGTGTGGGGCGCGCTGCCGGATAACTTCCACATCGCCATCTACGCGCGGGACGATCACGCTTATGCGGATCACTTGTTGTTTCCCCTTTTTCTGCGCCGTCTCAAGCCGGACCTGGTGCACATTCCGCTGAACCGCGTGCCGCTGCTGATGAGTCGGCCTTATGTGGTGACGATCCACGACATGGTGAACCTGTTTTACGACGAGCAAAAGCTTTCCGCCGTACACATGTATCTGCGCCGCTTCCGTTTCCGCCGCGGCCTGACGCGCGCCAGCCGTGTGATCGCGGTTTCCGAGGCCACCCGGCACGACGTCGAGAACCTGCTGGCCGTGCCCCCGGCGCGCATTACGCGCGTCTACAACGCCCCCGATCCTGGCTTTCTCGGGCGCGACCCGGCCGCCGGCGAGGAAGAGCGCCGCCGCATCATGGAGCGTTACCAGATCGATCGCCCGTTTCTCCTGTATGCCGGCGCCATCCGCCATCACAAGAACATCCCCCGGCTGGTGGAAGCCTTCGCCGTGCTGCGCGAACAACTGGCGGCGCACCCGGTTTATGGCGACCTGCGGCTGGTGATCATCGGCGACACCATCTCGCAGTATCCGGCAGTGCGGCAGGCCGTGCTCAAAAGCAAGATGGAGCACGCCGTGCGCTTCCTCGGCTTTGTGCCGTTCGAAACGCTGCGCTGCTTTTACGAAGCGGCGGCGGCGTTCGTCTTCCCTTCGCGCCATGAAGGTTTCGGATTGCCGCCGCTCGAAGCCATGGCCTGCGGCACTCCGGTGGTCACGTCCAACGTGAGCTCGCTGCCCGAAGTGACCGGAGATGCGGCCATGCTGGTAAACCCGGGAAACGTATTCGATATCGCGCGCGGCATCCGCGAAGTGCTGACTGACGAGCCGCTGCGCGCCGAGCTGATCCGCCGCGGCCGTGCCCAAGCCGCCCGCTTCAGTTGGGAACGCTCCGCCCGCCAGGTACTCCAGATCTACCAGGACGTGGCGCGCGACCGGTAACGGGCGTTCGGGCCGGCTTTCCGCGATTCCGGCCACCGCCGGCGGCGGTATATTCGAAATTGATGCATCGTGCGGCGCTGCTGCTGGCCTGTTGCGCGTGCCTGGGCGCGCAGCCGGCCGCGATCGAAGGCGTGGTAGTCAACCAGACAACCGGGCAACCCATGGCGGGTGTGCATGTCCGCTTCCTCAGCGCCTCCTCCTCCGCCGAAGGGCAGCCATACGGCGCTATCAGCGGCCCCACCGGTCACTTCTCCATCGCCAGACTGCCCGCCGGCGTTTACATTGCCGACGCCGAGGCGCGCGGCTTTTTCCGTATGCCACCGAAGGGCGCGGCAATGGTTCTCCGTGTGTCACTCAAGGCCGGCCAGCAGCTCACGGATTTCAAGATCGAAATGGCACAGGAAGCCACCATTTCCGGCCGGGTAATGGATGATAACGGCGACCCGGTGCAAGCTGGCGTTCACGCGGAGGCCGATTCCGGGCGGCCCGTGTACCTCGGCGGCCGCTGGGCTAACAGCGACGAGCGAGGCACGTTCCACCTTGCCGTCCCGCCAGGCAAGTACTACATCGTCGCGAATCCTGGCAACCGTGGCATAAACCAGGTGCCGGAGATCCGCACCGATGGCACCGTCGAAGCGACATATGGAGAGACTTATTACGCCAGCTCGGTGGCCAAGGCAAGAGCGGTGCTGGTGGAAGCCGTGGGGGGCGCCGAGCTTATGGACATGGACATTCATCTGGTGCGCCAGCCGCGCGGCGGCAGCATTAGCGGCGTGGTCACCGGCGCGGCGGAAGCGGGCGGCAGCGCGGTGATGCTCCTCGAGGGCGATGATCCGCGGCACATGCGACCTTCTGGCGGCGCCGGCGCCGACCGGGACGGCCACTTCCTGCTCGCCAACCTGCAGCCGGGTACATACCGGCTGCTCGCTCGGAGTCTGAACGACAAGACGCAGCTCTACAGCCAACCGCTGGAAGTACGTCTGGAAGGCGGCGATGTGACTAACGTGAATCTGCCACTGGCGCCAGGCGGAGAATTGACGGGGAAGTTGGAGATAGCGGGCAGTCCGGGCAAGGAGAAGTTTTCCGTCAGCCTGGATCTGATCCCATACGGTTATTTGGGACAACCATCCCCTACCGCCGAGGCGGATCAAAATGGCGCGTTCCGCATCGCCGATATCGCGCCGGGCCGTTACCGTTTGAAGGTGGCGCCGATGCCGGAAAACGGGTATCTGAAATCAGTCCGGCTGGATGGCGTGGAGGCGCCCGATGGCGAACTGGACCTTTCGCGCGCCGCGCAGGGATCGTCGTTGAAGATCGTGGTCAGCCGCAACGGCGGCCAGGTTCAAGGCAAACTGCTGGACCAGGACGGTGACCCGTTGGGCGTGGTGCCGGCATCGGTGCTTCTGGTGGCCGACCCGAAGGAGATCGACCTGGAACGCTCTCTCGGAACGGCCGAAGATGGAACCTACCGTTTCCAAGGAATTCGCCCCGGCAAGTACCGGCTGCTGGCTCTCGATCCCGACTGGCTCGGCGACGGGCCCGATCTTCCGGAATCGGTCAAGAAGCTCGCCGCGGCGGCCGAGGAAATCGAGATCAAAGAAAGCGACCGCAAAGTGAAGGACCTGAAGTTGCTCGCGAAGGAGGATGCGGATGCGAAGCCATCGAAGTAATGTTCGGCCTCATGTGCGAGCGTTAATGCTTCTGCTGGTCGTCTCTGCGGCGCTGTTCGCACAGAGCGGGACGCCCGCCGATCAGAACTCCGCCAGCGTGATGGGCGCGGTGGTCAACGCAGTAAACGGCGATCCGATACCGCGCGCCCACGTGACGCTTCGCGGCTTCGCCAACGGCAAGCAGCAGAGCTACGGCGCGATGACTACCGCGGAAGGCAAGTTCTCTGTCACCGGTCTACCCGGCGGCAACTACTCCATAGCGGCTGATCGTTTGGGCTTCGTCGCTGACCAGCGCGGCCCGAATGTGCTCTCCCTGAAGCCGGGCGACCACAAGGACGACGTCGTTCTGAAGCTGACTCCCACCAGCGCAATCACCGGCACGGTGGTGGACGCCGATGGCGAGCCGGTGGAGAATTGCAACGTGATGGCTGAGTCCAATCGTTTCGGGCAAGGTTCGCAGTCGGATGCGCAGGGCCGGTTTCGCATCGGCGGCCTTACGCCCGGCAAGTACCGGATTCGAGCCACGCCAGACGAACCGCACACTCCGCCCGAGATCCGCACCGATGGCACCGCCGAGGTGCATTATAGCCAGACCTACTACCCAAGCTCGCTCGATGAGGCAGGCGCGGCGAAGGTCAGTGTCGAAGCCGGAACCGAAGCCGGCGGCAACGAAATCCGCCTGGTGCGCACGCCCATCGTGCGGGTCAGCGGCAGAGTGACCGGCATTCCGCAAGGCACCGAGAACGTCCTCCTGATGGCCCAGCCAAAGCGCGACGACAACCCAGGCTTTGGCCTTAGCTTCGTGAGGAACCGCGGCTGGAGCGGCAGCACACAGGTGAAGAAGGACGGGACATTCGCGCTGTGGCGGCTGGCTCCCGGCCCTTACCACCTCGGCGCGCAATGGAACGGCTCCAGCGGCCCCATGGGCGCAGCGGCGCCGGTAGACATTGTTGTGGGCGACACGAACATCGACGGCATCGAGCTGCGCATGGTGGCGGCTGCCGATCTCACCGGTCAAGTGGAGTACGAAAGCGACGACGCCAAGCCGCCCGAGCCGGCGGAGGGAACGAAACCGGGCGGCCGCAACATGGCGCAAGTGTTTCTACAGGGAGTTGATGGCACTAATTGGGGCGGATTGGGGCACGTCGATGCGGCCGGCGCTTTCACAATTGAGAAAGTCGCGCCCGGCCGCTATACCGTGATGTTGATCGGCGGTCCGGGGTACGTCAAATCGATGCGGCTGGGAACCACCGAGATCGCGGGCGCCCTCCTCGATCTCAGCAACGGCGCGGCCGGCGTTGCGCTCACCATCGTAGTCAGCACGCAGTTCGGCTCCCTGTCCGGCGCCGTGCAGACTGACGGAGCAGCCACGGCCAGTCTCCAGGTGGTGATGCTGCCCGATAGCCGGGAACCGGGCGGTGGGCGGTTGCAGTCCGGCACTATCGGCGCCGGTGGAAGCTACTCCTTCAATTCCGTGATCCCCGGCACCTACAAGGTGGCCGTAATTGCCCTGAACGAAATCAGCGCGGTCTTGCAGGGCGGGGACGAGTGGGATGCGTATGCGCCCGTCACCGAAACGGTGACTATCGGCGCCGGCGATAAGGTCACCCAGGACTTGAAGATTCTCACCCGGTGAGCGGTAGGACAGGCCATCGCCTTTTGTGGTCTGTCGCGCTGCGCCAAAGCGAACACCTTGACAGACGACAAAAACCGATCGTCTGTCTTACCTCTGCCAAGTGGTTTATCGCAGCGAAGCGCGGATTTTGTCTCTATACTCGCGGGCTTTTTCGAGAATCTGCGGCTGGTTCAAGGTGAGAATGCCGCCGTCGCGCACCACAGGTTTGCCGTTCACCATCACGTCGCGAACGTCTTCGGCCTTGAGCGCGTAGACCATTTGCGAAACCGGGTCGTAGACGGGCACGGCGTTGGGGCGGTCCAAACGGACCACAATTATGTCGGCGCGTTTGCCGGCTTCGAGCGAGCCGATTTCCTTCTCCATGCCGAGCACGCGCGCGCCGCCGATGGTGGCCATAGCGAGCGCGGTGGCCGCGGAAAGCGCTTGCGGATCGAGTGCGGTGACTTTCTGCAGCTTGGCGGCCAGATCCATTTCTTCGAAGAGGTTGAAATCGTTGTTGCTGCCCGCCGGGCCGTCCGGCCCTAAGCCGACGTGGATGCCCAGGGCCAGCATGCGCACCACCGGCGCCACGCCGCTCGCCAGCATCATGTTGCTCGAAGGGCAGTGCGCCACACCGACGTCGCGCACCTTCAGAATCGCCATGTCCGCTTCCGTCACCCAGACGCAGTGCGCGGCCACGGTGCGGCCGTTGAAGACGCCCAGGGCGTCGAGCGTCCCAACGGGCGTGGTGTGCCGCTTGGCCAGTTCGTCGTCGCATTCCTTCTTGGTTTCGGCGACGTGGATAAGCAACGGCGCGTGAAACCGGTTGGCGAGGGCGCGCGCGGCCTTGAGCGTCTCGTCGGAATTGGTGTATAGCGCGTGCGGCGCCACGGCGGGAACGATCAGCGGATCGCCCGCAAACCGCGACAGGTAGCGCTCGGTGAAGCGCAGCGCGCCGGTGGGTGTTTTGTTGTCGGGCGCCGGGAAGCCGATGATGGTTTCGCCCAGCACGCCGCGCATCCCCGCCTCTTTGGCAGCTTCGGCCGCCACGTCCTCGAAGTAGTACATGTCGGTGAAGGTGGTGGTGCCGCCGAGCAGCATTTCGAGACACCCGAGGCGCGTGCCCCAGCGCACGAAATCTGCGTTCACGTTGTTGGCTTCGGCGGGGAAGATGAACTTTTCGAGCCAGTCCTCGAGCCGCAGGTCGCCGGCGATGCCGCGAAACAGCGACATGGCGGCGTGCGTGTGGGTGTTGATCAGGCCGGGAGCGAGGATGGCGTCGGGGCGGTCCAGGCGCTGCCCGGCCGTGAAGCGTGCGTCGATCTCGGCGCGGGTGCCGACCGCCAGAATGCGCGCGCCGCGCACCGCCACGGCGCCGTTCTCGATTACGCGCGCGCCCGCATCTTCGGTGATGACGTAGCGCGCGCTCCAGATCCAGTCGGCCTGTTCCGCCGAAAGCGCAAAGACGACTAAAAAGAAGCTACAGATACGAGGCATCGAATGGCTTGGGAAAGAGATCCCGCATACGATAAGTTTCGATTTTGCCGCGTGGGTTGACCAGCACGATCTCCACGTCTCCGCAGAATTCCCAGAGGATCTGGCGGCACGCGCCGCAGGGTGGCGTGAGAACGTCGGCATCGGCGGCCACGGCGACGCGGCGGAACTCTCGAACGCCCTCGGAAATGGCTTTGAACACCGCTACCCGCTCGGCGCAAACCGTGAGGCCGTAGGTCGCGTTCTCCACGTTGCAGCCGGTGTGGATGCGGCCGCTCGAGTCTTCGATGGCCGCACCAACCTGGAACTTCGAGTAAGGCGCGAAGGCATGCTGGCGGGCGGCCAGTGCGGCATCGAGGAGTGGATCGTGCATCGGCTCATCCGGCCGGCGGCGCGCCGTCGTGGCCCGCTTCGGCTCTACGCTCCATCCTGGTCCAAACGCGGCAGCACCATACGCAGGAACTTCACCAGTGTATCGCGAACCGCCGCGCCGGTTTCCAGCACTTCCTCGTGACTGATCTTCCGCTCACCGAGCCCCGCCGCCATGTTGGTGACGCACGAAACCGCCAGCACTTTCATTCCCATGTGGTGGGCGGCGATCACTTCGGCCACCGTGGACATACCCACCACGTCCGCTCCTATGGTGCGCAGGAAGCGAATTTCCGCGGGCGTTTCGTAGCTGGGGCCCAGCATGCCGGCATAGACGCCTTCGGGCATGAAGATGCAGAGCTCCGCGGCCACGTTCGCGGCAAGCTCGCGATAATGGCGCGAGTAAGCTTCCGACATGTCCGGAAAACGGGGGCCCAGCAAATCGTCGTTGGGGCCGGTCAGCGGGTTCGATGCCAGCAGGTTAATGTGGTCCGAGATCAGCACCAGGCCGCCTTGTTCGAGTGAGCTGTTGATGCCACCCGCGGCGTTGGTGAAGACCATCGACCGCACGCCGAATGCGCGCAGCACCTTCACCGGGAAGACCACCTGCGAGGGCGAATACCCTTCGTATAAGTGGGGCCGTCCCGACATCACGGCGACAGGCAGCGTGTCCAGGTTGCCTATCACCAGCTTGCCGGCGTGGCCGGCGGCGGTGCAGACGGGCCAGCCGGGAATTTCGGCGTACGGAATAACGGCGCGATCGCTCAATTCGTCGGCGAACGCTCCCAGGCCGCTGCCCAATACCACGCCGATGGCCGGGCGCAGGTCGGTGCGGCTTTTCAGCAGAGATTTGGCTTCCGCAATCATAAGATCATTCCCGCAATACAGGCCGACATGAAGTTGGCCATCGTCCCGGCCGCCACTGCGCGCAGGCCGAGGCGCGCCAGGTCGGACTTCCGGTTCGGCGCCAGCGCGCCAATGCCGCCGATCTGGATGGCGATCGAGCTGAAATTGGCGAAACCGCACAGCGCATAGGTGGCGATGACGAAGGAGCGTGGGTCCAGGCTGGCTTTCAGCGGACCCAGCTTGAGAAACGCGACGAATTCATTGAGCACCAACCGCGTGCCCAGCAGGTTGCCGATGGCGGACGCATCTTTCCACGGCACCCCCAGCAGGAACGCCACCGGCCCAAACACCACGCCGAACATCTGTTCGAGCGACGCCGGCAGCCAGTTCATCCACCGCAGCCCGTGAACGCCGCCCAGAATGCCGTTGACCATCGCGATCAGCGCCAGAAAGGCGATCAGCATGCCTCCCACATTCAGCGCCAGGCGGAGACCGTCGCCCGCGCCCTGCGCCGCTGCATCGATCAGGTTGACGGCGGTCTTTTCCACTTTCAGGTCCACCCTGCCCGCCGTCTCCGGCCGGCCCGTCTCCGGCACCAGAATCTTGGACAGCAAGATGGTGGCGGGCGCGGTCATGATCACCGCCGTGAGCAGATGCGTGATCGAGACCCCGGCGATCTTCACATAGGCCGCCATCACCGAGCCAGAGACGTGAGCCATGCCGCTGGTCATGATCGTGAACAGCTCCGATTCGGTGAGGCCGGCCAGGAACGGGCGGATGGTGAGTGGCGCCTCGGTCTGCCCCATGAAGACGCTGGCCGCCACGTTCAGCGATTCGGCGCCGCTCACGCCCATCACCTTCTGCATCCCGATCGCCATGCCGCGCACGATCCATTGCATGATGCCCAGGTAGTACAGGATGGAGAAGAACGACGCGATGAAAATGATGACCGGCAGAACCTGAAACGCAAACACCACGCCGAACCCGCCGCTCGATTTCCCCATCGGGCCGAAGACGAACTCGCTGCCAGCTTCCGTATATCCCAGCATGGCGTTGACACCGGCGCCGATGGCCTGGAACACTTTGCCGAGATCGGTCTTCAACACCAGCACCGCGAAAATAATTTGCAGGCCCAGTCCCCAGGCCACGATGCGCAGATTGATGGCGCGCTTGTTATTGGAGAACAGCCCAGCCACCCCGAGTATAGCCACCAGCCCGAGCAGACCGGCGAAACGGCCCATTCTATCCAACGACCTCGAGTATCAATTCGCGTTCTTCCGGCCGTTGCGCGGAGATGTGGAAAGCATCCTCCACTTTTTCGGCCGCTTCGTCCACCCGGTCTTCCCTGGTGTAATACAGCCGGCACAGGATGCTGCCGGCTTCCACCTTCTCGCCAGCCTTGACTTCCAGGATGATCCCGACGGCCGGGTCGATAGAGTCCTCCTTCTTATCGCGGCCGGCGCCAATCATATTAGACGCGATGCCGATGTCCTCGGCGTCGATCGAGCTCACGTAGCCGGTGCGCGGCGAAGCGACTTCGCGCGCGCCCGTGGCGTTGGGTAGCAGCACGAAATTATCCAGCGCCTGCGGGTTGCCACCCTGCGCAGCCACTGCCTCCTTGAACTTCTTATAAGCCGAGCCATCCACCAGGTGTCTTTCGGCGGCCAGGCGTGCTTCTTCGAGCGTTGCCGCCCTCTTGCCGAGGAAGATCATGCGCGCGGCCAGTTCCAGGCACAGCTTGGTCAGGTCGGCCGGGCCGGCGTTCTGCAGCGTTTGCGACGCTTCCATCACTTCCAGCGCGTTGCCCACCGCGTAGCCCAGCGGCTGGCTCATGTCGGTAATCAGCGCCTGGACCTTCTTGTCCATGCGGCGGCCGATGCCCACCATGGTCTGCGCCAGCCGGCGCGCATCCACCTGCTTTTTCATGAACGCGCCGCTGCCCACCTTGACATCCAGCACCAGCGCATCCACGCCTTCCGCCAGTTTCTTCGACATGATCGAAGACGCAATCAGCGGAATCGATTCCACCGTGCCGGTGACGTCGCGTAGCGCGTAAAGTTTGCGGTCGGCCGGCGCGAACTGGTCGGTCTGCCCGATGAAACACAGACCGAGCTCGGAAAGCTGCCGTTGAAACTCGTCGCTCGAAAGATCGGTGCGGAAGCCGGGAATCGACTCCAGCTTGTCGAGCGTGCCGCCCGTGTGGCCCAGCGCGCGGCCCGACATCATCGGCACCACCACACCCGCGGCGGCGGCCAGAGGCGCCACAACCAGGCTGGTCTTGTCGCCCACCCCGCCGGTGGAATGCTTGTCCACTTTGATGCCGGGAATGGCGGAAAGGTCCGCCGTTTCGCCGGATCGCAACATGCACTCGGTCAGGCGGCTGACCTCGCGGTCGGTCATGCCCGAATAGAACACGGCCATGAGAAACGCCGACATCTGGTAGTCCGGTATCTCGCCGGACGTATAGCCGTCCACCAGAAATTCAATTTCCTCGGGAGCCAGCTCGGCCCCGTCGCGCTTGCGCTGGATCAAGTCAACTGTACGCATTATGAGACACTTAGGCTAGCATCCCCAACCCACCAAAGTAAAGTCGGCGGTACCGTCGGCGTGGGCCATCCCGCTGTCCCAAAACGTCGTAGACTCGTTTAGATACCCATGCAGCTTCACGCGATCGATTGGATCATTGCGCTTGCCTCGGTCGCCGTTTGTTTTGCACCCGCGCTGTTTGTCAGCAAACGCTCCGGCAGGAGCACGGCGGAGTTCTTCGCCTCCGGCCGCTCCGTTCCGTGGTGGCTGGCCGGCCTCTCCATGGTGGCAACCACTTTTTCCAGCGACACCCCCAACCTGGTGGCTAACTTCGTGCGCACCCAGGGAGTGGCCGGCAATTGGCAATGGTGGGCCTTCACCCTCACCGGGGTGGCCACGGTTTTCTTCTACGCGCGGCTGTGGCGCCGTTCCGGCGTGCTCACCGACCTGGAATTCTACGAGCTGCGCTACTCCGGCAAGGCCGCCAGCGCCGTGCGCGGCTTCCGCGCCGTCTACCTCGGCCTGTTCTTCAACTGCATCATCATGGCCACCGTGAATCTGGCCGCCTGCAAGATCGCCGCGGTGCTGTTCGGTTTCAGCCGCTGGGAGACGCTGCTGGCGGTCGGCCTGCTCAACGTGGTGTTCGCCGCCCATTCCGGCCTCTGGGGAGTGCTGGTCATCGACATGATCCAGTTCTTCATCAAAATGGCCGCCGTCATCGCCGCCGCTTATTTCGCGGTCACCCTGCCGCAAGTGGGCGGTCTCACCGGCCTGGTCGACAAGCTTTCCCACGTGCGCGGGCCCGGCGGTTTGCACTATCTCAACATGCTGCCCGATTTCACCAGCAACTGGGATCTGGCGGTGGCCGTGTTTATCATGCCCATCGCGGTGCAGTGGTGGGCCGTCTGGTATCCGGGCGCCGAGCCGGGCGGCGGCAGCTACATCGCGCAGCGCATGCTGGCCTCGAAATCGGAAAAGGACGCGCTTGGTGGAACGCTGTTCTTCAACGTCGCGCATTACGTGCTGCGTCCCTGGCCGTGGATCCTGGTCGGCCTCGCGTCTTTGGTCGTGTACCCCGAATTGGCCGATATACGGCGCGCCTTCCCGAACCTCGACCCCTCGCTGGTGGGCCACGACATCGCCTTCCCCGTGATGCTGCGTTACCTGCCGGCAGGCTGGCTGGGGCTGATGCTGGGCGGTCTGGTGGCCGCCAATTCCTCGACCATCCTCACCCACCTCAACTGGGGCGCGTCCTACCTGGTGCACGATTTCTACCGCCGCTTCATAAACCGCAACTCGAGCGAACACCACTACGTGACCGCCGGCCGCGCCGCCACCGTTCTGCTGTTCGTGCTCTCGTCGGGAATGGTTTTTCTGCTCGATACCGCCAAGGACGCTTTCAGTCTGATTTTGCAAGTCGGCGCCGGCACCGGCCTGTTGTACCTGCTGCGCTGGTATTGGTGGCGCGTCACGGCGTGGTGCGAGATCGTGGCCATGGCCAGTTCCTTCGGTATCTCGACCGTCTTTCTCATCCTGGTAAAAAGCGGCATCGCCCTGGGCACCACGCGGCAGTTGCTGCTGACCGTCGCCTGCACCACCGTGTGCTGGCTTCTCACCGCTTACCTGGGGCCGCGCACCGACGCCGACGTGCTCATCAGTTTCTACCACAAGGTGCACCCACCCGGCCCCGGCTGGAACGCCGTCCGCGCCATGGCCGGCATTGGCGCCGAACAGGCCGCTGAAGACGCCGCCCATGTGCCGCTCGCCCTCGCCGGCTGGTTCCTCGGCTGCACCATGATCTGGTCGGCGCTGTTTACAGTAGGCAACTTTCTCTATGGACGAACCGGTTACACGCTCTTCCTGCTGGTGATTTTCCTGGCTAGCGGAAGCGCGCTGATACGCGTGATCCAACGAATCTGGAGGTGACTATGGACGACCACGATCTGGCGGCCTCGCGCCGCGACTTGCTGCGCCTTGCCGGGCTGGCTTCGCTCGGCGCGGGTCTGGCGCGCGCCTCTCAGGACGCCGGGCCGCCCGGGCAGAGCGTGGCCGGCATGCGCTTCCAGCAAAGAGCAAAGGTCCGGCTCGGCTTCATCGGCATCGGCGGCCGCGGCAATTCCCTGATCGATGAGTTCACCGCCGTCCCGGACGTCGAGATCCTGGCGCTCTGCGACGTGGTGCCGGAGAAAACCGAAAAGGCGAAAGCGCGCCTGCTCCAAGCCGGCAAGCCCGCGCCGGCGCTCTACACGCAAAGCGACCACGCTTACGAAAAGCTGGTGGCGCGCGACGATCTCGACCTGGTCATCATCGCCACCCCGTGGATCTGGCACGTGCCGATGGCGCTGGCCGGCATGAAACAGGGCAAACACGTCGCCGTGGAAGTGCCTGCCGCCCGAACCATCGACGATTGCTGGGCTCTGGTTGACGCCTCCGAAGCTACCCGCCGCCATTGCATTCAGCTCGAAAACTGCTGCTACGGCTACAACGAAATGATGGTGTGGAACATGGTGCGCGCCGGCCTGTTCGGCGAAATCACCCATGCCGCCTGCGCCTACAATCACGACCTGCGCGAGGTCCTTTTCTCCAACGAAGGCGAAGGTTTATGGCGGCGCTTCGAGCACCTGGACCGCAATGGCAATCTGTACCCGACGCATGGCTTGGGCCCGGTGGCGCACTACCTCGACATCAACCGGGGCGACCGCTTCGACACGCTGGTTTCGATGAGCTCGCCGGTTGCCTCTCTCCCCGAGTACCGCAAAACTCATCTCGCCGCCGGCGACCCGCGCCAGAAAGAAATCTACCGCTGCGGCGACCTCAACATCAGCCTGATCCGCACCGCGCGCGGGAAAGTGATCACGCTCGAACACAACACCTCAACGCCGCAGCCCTACGACCGCATCAACCTGGTGGCCGGCACCAAAGGCATCTTCCGCGATTACCCGCCGCGCATTTACGTCGATGGCTCGCCCAAAGAGGAATTCGCATCCATCGACCCGTACAAGCCCAAATTCGAACACCCGTACTGGACCAGGGTAGGCGCACTGGCGCGCCAGCTTGGCGGCCATGGCGGCATGGATTTCGTGATGGCATACCGGCTGATCGAATGCATGAAGGAAGGCACCGCGCCCGATATCGATGTCTACGATGCCGCCGCCTGGAGCGCCCCCGGCCCGTTGAGCGAACAGTCCGTCGGCGCTGGCAGCTCCCCGGTGAAATTCCCCGATTTCACACGGCACAGGTGGCAGCAGGCGCGGGAAGCTCCGTGACTTTCGAGTACTCGTAGCAGGCTGATCTGTTCTGGCCAGGCTTGCCCGCTCACCTCATCGGGCACGATCGTCGACAGTTGTTCGCTGCCGTGTAAGTTGACGCGCGAAACCCTTTGAGGCGGCTTCGCTCCCCCAAAATCGTTCGCCTGTGAACCAATGATCGGCCATTCCCGGCAAGTGGGTTCCAGTGCAGCCGCCGGCTCTAAGGGTCAAGTCCAATCGCGATGCGAGCGGGACGCTCCGCGCGCACGTTCTTGCGGGCCAGATTTAGGACGCCCACAAGGCTGGTTATCTCGTGCCGGTCGTGATTTTCGCCAACGTTTCTCTGATGCTAGCGGCGAAAGGCGATTGCGTATCGTCCTGGAGGGCTTTTTGCAGGGCTCTTCGGGCTGCTTCGGGTTGGCGATCCGCCTGGTAGGCCATTCCCAAGTGAAATCCGAACATGGCGTTATTCGGAGCCCCTTTCACGGACTCCTGCAACTGCGCCACGGCGGAGCCGAAAGATCCCAGTTTGTAGTAGGCCCAGCCAAGCGTATCCGCAGCTAGCGGAGAGTGGGGCATCTTCTGCTTCACCTTTTGGGCCAGAGATAACGCTACGTTGACATCGCCGCCATGATCAAGGTACAGAACAGCCAGCGATCCGGCGGCGATGGCAGATTCCGGATCGATCTCATGCGCCTTTTCGCAAAGCTTCTTCGCCTCGTCCCAGTTGCCTTCTCGCTCGTATTGAGCCTCCAGGGCGAGGTAGTTTGACAGGTTATGGGGATTGGCCTCAATCGCCTTGCGGAAGTCCTGTTTGGCTTGGTCAGCGGCGCCCCGGGCGAGGTGAATGTTCCCGAGCAGGCTGTATACCTGGGGCGTCTTCGGATCAAGCGCCATCGCCTGCTTCAGGCTGGATTCGGACTGATCCAGGTCCTTCAGGTCGAAGTAGCCTAGCGCCAGAAGGAAGTGTAACCCCGCGTTCTGCGGGTTCTGCTGAACCAAGCCGGCAAGGCGCTGCACGGCTTGCGCGGTCCTGCCCTGAACCAGGTACAGGTTGAGCAATTGCGCCAGGGCGTGAAGCGATGTGGGGTCTTGTTTGAGCAAGTCCTGCAGCGCGGCTTCAGCTTGCTGGCGTTCACCCTTCGCTTGCAGGGCCTTCGCGTTGGCAAGCTGCGCCAGAGGCAAACCAGGGCGCGCCTTCAGGGCGCTGTCGGCCAATCGCAGGGCTTCGTCGTTGTCTCCTGCTGCAACCGAGAGCGAAGCCAACGCAGCTTGAGCGTCGACCATTCCGGGAGAGAGGGAAAGAGCCCGACTGAAAGAGGCCTTGGCCAAGTCAGACATCCGGAGCGCCCTTTGGGCGACGCCTAGGAAATAGTATCCAGTGGCGGACTGCGGATCGGCACGGACCGCCTTCTCGAGAGCCGAAGCTGCTTCCTGCTGCTTGCCCTGTGCGATCAGGATCCGGCCGTCTGAAAGCAGCGCCCGTGGATTATCTGAACTGGTGGCCAAAACCTGATGTTCGAGGGCGGCTGCGTCCTGCATGCGATTGAGGTCGATAAGGGCCTCGACCAGGCTCATCTTGACGGAATCGTCCTTGGGTTTGGAGGTCATCAGCGATTGGAATTCGGCGACCGCCTTCTCTTCCTGACCGGTGGATACATAAAACTGCCCGAGGGCCTGGTAAGCCTGAGGGTCGTTGGGGGCAATCGTTTTGATTCCCTGATAGAGCTTCTCGGCGTCGGCCAGTTTGCCCGCGCGGACCAGGATTCGGGCCCAGAAAACCCGCGGCAGGAACGCACTGGGATCCAGTTCGGCCGCCTGACGCATCTCGTCCTCGGCTTCAGCCAATTTGTTTTGCGTGAAATAGCATTGCCCTAGATTGATGTGCGCCTGGACCGAGTTCGGGTTGCTCTCGATTGCCTTCCGGTCAACGGCTTCCGCTTCTGCTGCCTGCCCTGCGGACAGGTAGACAGCCGCCAAGACTGTAGAGTGCTCGACCTGGTGGGGAGCGAGATCGATGGCCTGCTGGAATTCGCGAATCGCGCTCGGCATGTCGCGGGTCAACAGATGCTTCTCGCCGAGTATCGCGTGAGCACGGGCGCTCGTTGCATCGGATTTCAAAACTGTTTGTGCGGCCGATTGGGCTTGGTCGAACTGCCTGTGGGCGATCAGCAGGTCCGCCAGCTCCAGTTGCGCGTTCGAGTCCTTGGGATCCAGGGTTACCGCCTCCAGGAACTCCCGGTAGGCGGCCTCGGAACTGCCCAGCCTCAAGTAGCCTTGAGCGAGCATCGAGTGAGCCTTCGCGAATCTGGGGTCGAGGGCCACCGCGTTTCGAAACTGAATGACCGCTTCCCGGTATTTGCCGGCGTTGAAGTACGCTTCGCCGCTATTCAGGTATTTGAGTTTCCGCTGATTGGGATCTGAAGAACAACCGGCCAAAGCGATTGCCAGCAAGGCGAGCAGAACCCTTCGATATAGCGTGGTGCCGTGTGTCAAATCCATGAACTCACCCAGTGCCCAAACAACTCGGGTTCGGGCCGATTGCCCCTGGCACAATGTTACCAATGGATACAGTTCAATACATTGCCAGCAGTACCAGATTACAAACTTCCATAAGTACTAGGACTTTTCGACGGGCCAAGTGCTTTGGCGACAACGCGCCAGGATAATCCCTTTGTTCCCACGCGTTTGCATTGCCCTTTGGTACGATTGACAGGGCCGTTAAGGGGCTGTAATCTTGATGAAGTATTAACTCAGGGTAACGCGTGATGATGTCGAAGGGTAGTTGGTATTCCGTTCGGAGGAAAGGACGCGAAATATGGGCCGCATGATTAGACAGGTTCGTTATTTGAGCATTGCCGGTCTTCTGTTGCTGGTATTTGCTTCTGTCGGGTTCGCACAATACACGATAGACCTAACGGGCGTCGGCGACGGAGCTAATGCCGATGGCGTGTACGTCAGTCCGTACTGGGGTACGATTAGCGAAGGGGGCAGCATAATCTACACCGGGTACCTGATTTGCGATGACTTCAATACAGAGTCGTATCCGGACGATCCCTGGAGCGCCGGCTCCACTAATGCGGGAGCCTTGAACGGGGACCAGAAGTTCACCGCGTCATCGTACTCCGACCCGTTTGCTACTACAACCGATACGGTCACGGATCAGCAGGCGTACGATGCTGTCGCATGGCTCGCCAACGGATTGTTGGCTAGCCCGAACGTTACCGACGCGACCGCCCAGACTAATTATTCGTTTGCGATTTGGGATATCTTCGATGGCGAGGCGATTGACCCGGACGGAGGGGCGGCAAGCCTAATAGCAGCAGCCTTCGCCGCCGCTAAAGGCGGATACGTGGGAAGCGATACGACCGTGTACACGCCTTCTCCCCTAGGTGCCTCCCAGGAATTCCTGGTCGTCAGCACACCCGAGGCGTCGTTGCCAGCTACTTTAGCGGTCGAGCTTTCGGCCCTCGCCGGCCTAATCTTCTTGATGCGCCGCCGGCTGGTGAGGCCTTAAAGCACAGAACACGGCAGGCTGCGTAGTGGGCCGCGCTCAAACGAATTAAGCAGAAGATCGCCGGGGTGGCTGCATGCCGCTCCGGCGGTTTCAGTTTTCGGCCTTAACTTCGGGGTTGAATCTGCCTCTCACGACAAGCGCCCGCGTCGTCCTCACGCTCGACCTCCGCTCGGCGATCTCGAATCAGTCTCGATGAGACGGTCCGAGTCGAGCTGATCCGTTGACGGGGAGGAGCGCCGTCGCGGGTCAGCCAACGTCGGTTCGAGCGGAGGATGCAGCAGACAGCAAGTGAGAGCAGTGTGCTGCCCCTGCCGGATGCTGTCCGAGAAACCGCTAGGCGTGGGTCGCGTAACACATATGAATCTCGCACGGCAGCGGGCGCCAACGGCAAGCCAGCCGCATCTACGATCCTTGGTAGTTCGCTAATTTCGGGTCGTGAGGTTCTCGCGGCGACATCAACCCGAAATAAGCGCACTACCCGATCCTTGTAAAGCGCCGCGCGGGAGGATACAGTAGTAAAGAGGCTGAATAGCCTAAATTACCGAAGCGGATCCCCGTGACAGGCAGGGCTGAAGAGCAGCCTGATCCTCTCGTAGTTTTCGGAAAAGGCAGCATGATCTGGCCGACAACTCCTGGACTGCCCGAGAGTCCACCCTGGCAGTTTCCACGCCCGCGAGAAAGCCGTCCGAGCCCATGGTGACGCCAGCCCCCCCGCGCTCCAGTGCTCACTTGAAAACGCCGTGTGAAAGGTGCTTGAAAGGCACACCGTGGACACATACCTAGACCTGACCGAGCGCACGCGGGCGGAAGAGGCACTGCGGGAGAGCGATTCCCGGCTGCGCGCACTGAGCGACAACCTGCCGGAGGGCGCGATCTACCGGTACCGTCACGACGCCCATGGCGAACCCCACGTCGATTTCATCAGCGCCGGCATCGAACGGCTGACGGGCGTGCCTGCGGCCGAGTTCGTGGCCGACGCTAGCACCGTGATCCGGAGTGTTCTGCCTGAAGACCGCGATCGACTGAACGCTGCAATCGCATTGTCGCGCGAACGGTTAACGCGGTTCGAAGTAGAGGTGCGCCATAGGCACCGAACAACAGGAGAAACCCGCTGGTCAATGATGCGCTCGACGCCAACCCGCAATCCGGATGGCTCGACGACGTGGGATGGCATCGAACTCGATATTACCGAGCGCAAGCGGGCGGAAGAGCAGATGGCCTGGCTGTCGTCGTTCCCGGAGCGGAACGTAAGTCCAGTTGCAGAGGTCGAGCCGTTAACAGGCGTGGTCCAGTATGTCAATCCGGCAGGCCGGCGGCTTTTTCCGGACCTGCAGGAACGAGGGCTCTCCCATCCCTGGCTGGCGGGATTGGAGCAGGTGGCGGAAGCGTCCAAAGGAAGTGGGGATAGCGTTCGCCGGGAGGTCATGGTTGGCGACCGTTGTTATGAGCAATCCGCCAGCTACATCGCGGAAAAGGAGCGGCTGCGAATCTACGGCGTCGATATCACGGAGCGCAAGCAGGCGGAAGAGGTGCTGCGAGAGAGTGTGCGCCGCGAACGCTTTCTGGCGGGGATTCTGGAAACGTCCGAACAGCCCTTCGCCATTGGCTATCCGGATGGACGGCTGGGAATCTGCAACCGCGCATACTGTGAACTGACCGGCTACAACCTGGAAGAGTTGCAGAGTATTTCGTGGGAGGCGCCGCTGACTCCTCCCGAGTGGGCCGAAAAGGAAATGGCGGCGCTGGCCGAGCTCGAGCGGACCGGGAAACCGGTCCGGTATGACAAGGAATACGTAAGGAAGGACGGGCAGCGCGTGCCGGTGGAACTGCTGGTTCACGCGGCCCACGACGAATCCGGCAAGGTGGAGTTCTACTACAGCTTCCTGACCGATATCACGGAGCGCAAGCGGGTCGACGAGTCCCTCCGGAGATCGCGCGACGAATTGGAACAGCGTGTCCAGGAACGGACCAAGGATCTATCCGCGGCCAACGAAATCCTGGCGGCGCAAGTCGAAGAGCGGAGGCGGGCGGAGATTGCTCTGCAGGAAAGTGAAGCCGCGTTTCGAACGCTCGCCGAGTCTGTGCCGCAATTGGTCTGGATATGCAATCCCGATGGTCTGAATGTTTATTTCAACCAGCGGTGGGTGGAATACACCGGGCTGACGGTGGAGGAGAGCTATGGCAGGGGCTGGAACACGCCCTTCCACCCGGACGACAAGCAGGCCGCCTGGCAGGCCTGGAACCACGCAGTCGAAAGCGGTGAGACGTACCGGGTCGAGTCCCGGCTGCGGCGGGCCGACGGCAGCTACCATTGGTTTCTGATGCGGGGAGTGCCCTCGCGCGACGCCGCGGGCCGGATCGTCAAGTGGTTCGGGACCTGCACCGATATCGACGATCTGAAACGGGTTGAACAAGAGGCTCGATCGGCCAGGGAACGGCTGGCGTTGGCGCTGAAGGTGGGGCACTCCGGCACGTTCGAGTGGGACATCCGCAACAACGTGAACATCTGGACACCCGAAGTCGAGGAGTTGTACGGACTCGTGCCCGGCACGTTCGGCGGGAGGTATGAGGATTGGGAGGCGTTGGTGTTCCCCGAAGACCTGCCGCACGCGCGAGCTTGTCTGGAAGAATCGCTCAAGACCGGCGAGTTCTTCTCGGAATGGCGGATCCGCCGTGCCGGAAGCGGCGAAGTCCGCTGGATTGTGGCGAACGCCAAAGTGTCCTTCGATGAGGAAGGCCGGCCCGTTCGCATGATCGGGTTCAACCGGGATATTACCGACCGCAAACAGGCGGAGCTGGAAGTGTTGCGCCTGAACCAGGACCTGGAGCGTCGCGTGGCGGAGCGGACGATCCAACTCGAACGCATCGCCGCCGAACTGGAGAAGCGCAATCGGGAAGTGGAGCGCGTGAACCAGATGAAGACCGAGTTTCTGGCGCGCAGCAGCCACGAACTGCGGACGCCGCTGAACGCCATTGTTGGCTACGCCGACCTCCTCGGCGAGCAGGCAGCGGGACCCCTGCCGCCGCCATACCCGCGGTTTGTCTCCAATATCCAGGAGGGCGCCCGCCACCTGCTCGACATGGTCAACGATCTGTTGGACCTCTCCCGAATCGAAGCCGGCCGCATCGAGTTGAACCTCGAGAGATTCGAGGTTTCCGCAGTGCTGGACGAAGTCCTGTCGGTCATCACACCCCTGGCGGAGATCAAGCGCATCCCGGTCGAGAACCGCGTTGCTCGCGGCACGGCCGTGGTAGCAGACCGCGTGCGCTTCAAACAAATCCTCTACAACCTGATGAGCAACGCCGTGAAGTTCACGCCGGAAGAAGGCCGGGTGTGGATCGAGGCCGCGACGTCTGGAGAGGTATTCACTATCTGCGTGGGCGATACGGGCATCGGGATCGCCGCCGGCGAGCAGGAAGCCATCTTCGAGGAGTTTCACCAGGTGGCGTCCGCAAGAAAACTGGCGCCGCCGGGCGCCGGACTGGGCCTGGCGATTACGCGCAAACTGGCTCGACTTCACGGCGGCGACGTTCGCGTCGAAAGCGAGCCGGGGAAGGGTAGCAGGTTCCTGGTCTCGCTGCCGGTTGCGGGAGAATCGATGGCGCCGGGAGGAATGTAGGTCAATGCGCAAGGTGCTGGTGGTTGACGATAATCAGCCGAGTCGCGAGCTGATCGTGGATATCCTTCGCCCGCTCTCGCTCGAAGTCACGGAGGCGCCGGATGGAGCCACGGCGCTGGCCGCCGCGCGCGAGATGAAGCCGGATCTCGTTCTTCTCGATCTTTCCATGCCCGACATGGATGGTTTTGCGGTTCTCAACGAACTGCAGCGCGACCCGGACTGTGCCCGGACGCCGGTTTTGGCCGTCACCGCGAACGCCATGCCCGGCGAACGGTCCAAGGCGCTCGAAGCCGGGTTCGCGGATTTCCTGACCAAGCCGGTGCGCATCGCCGAGCTGCGGCAACGGGTGGAGGTGCTCCTGAATGGCTGTCATGGCTGAACGCTCATTTACTATCGTTGCGATCGACGACGACCCGCGAGCCCTTGAACTGGTCCAGGACGTTTTCTCAGCGGAGCCTGACGTATCCGTCGCGACCGCTTCGGACGCTTCCTCGGGCCTCGAAACCGTCCGGCGTTTGCGGCCGAGAATCGTCCTTCTGGATCTGGTGATTCCGGGAGCGGAAGGCATGTCGGTTCTGGACGACATCATCCGTTTCTCTCCTGATACCGACGTCATTCTCGTCACCGGCAATTACTCCACCGATTCCGCAGTGGAAGCCATACGTAAGGGAGCAAGCGATTATCTGACCAAGCCGGTGGAGGTGTCTCTGTTGCGCGAGCGGGTGGGCAAACTGCTCGAGACAGAGCGCCGGCGCGCACGCGCCAATCGACTGAACGCCGAGTTGATGGAGACTTGCCAGTTCCAGGGCATGGTCGGTAGCAGCCCTCTCATGCTGGAAGTCTTCGACCGGATCCGCCGCGTGGCTCCGCATTTCCGGACGGCGCTGGTGACGGGCCAAACCGGCACTGGCAAAGAACTCGTCGCCAGGGCCCTGCACAGCCTGAGTCCGGTGCAGTCGAAGGCCTTGGCTGTTTCCAACTGCTCCGCGATAGTGGAGACGCTGTTCGAAAGCGAATTGTTCGGCCACGTAAAGGGTGCCTTCACGGGCGCGGTTGCCGATAAGGTGGGCTTTTTCGAATACGCGGCGGGCGGCGCGGTTTTTCTGGATGAGATCGGCGACATGCCGCTGACCACGCAGACCAAATTGCTGCGCGTGATCGAGAATCGCGAGTACCAAAGAGTCGGGTCGCCGGTGGCGCGTAAGACCGACGTTCGCATCATCGCTGCCACCAACCGCAATCTGCGGCAACTTGCCTCTCAGGGCACCTTTCGCGAAGATCTCTATTACCGTCTTTCCATGATCGAGATCAAGCTGCCGTCGCTTGCCGAGAGGTGCGAAGACCTTCCACTGCTCGAACGTTACTTCCTGGAGCGTTTCGCCAGAGAGTATGCCAAGCCGGTGCAGCGGCTGACCCGCCGTGCGGAAGCCGTCCTGGCCCGCTACTCGTGGCCGGGCAACGTGCGGGAGTTGGAAAACGTGCTGGGGCACGCCTGTATGATGACTGACGGCGACGTGATCGACGTTGCCGATATGCCGGAGAATCTGCATAACCCGCCGCCCCGTTCCCATCCCGAACAGGTTGAGTTTGTGCCCATGTCGGTGGTGGAACGGCGCCACGCCGCCCAGGTGCTGGCCGCTATGAACGGAAACAAGGTGCAGGCAGCCAGGATACTCGGGATCCACCGTGCGACGCTGGCGCGGCTGCTTCAGGAGGATTGGCCCGCCGGCGTGGCGCGCGACACGGAAGAGGACGCTGGCGTCCTCCCCCGCTCTCGTCACGCGGGGTAAGAAGCGCCAGCGGCCTGTCCGCGTCTACGGTTTCGGCTGCTCCAGCCCCCTCAGAGCCGAACCGCCACAATATTGCGTGCGCGCTCCACGTCTCTGGCGCGCCCATGCACGATCACGAGCGGGCGCCGCTGCAAGGCCGTGAGTTCATAGTCGCGCGCCTCGTCCCGTGGAATTCCAAGATTGTAAAAACCGCCCGCGATCGGGCCCAGGTCTCCGAAGAGTCCTTCGTTACTCAGCGTCCGCACGACGGACGCTGCAAAGGGACCTGCCAGGAAAACTGTCCGTTCGCCAGGGATGACCAACACTGCGCACCCGGGAAGCGTTTCCAAAAGCCCCCACAAACTTCCCCGCGCCGCCGTTCCGCGGAGGCGTCCGCCCTCAAAATAGTATGCGACGGGCATCAATCCGCTTTGCTCGTCAACGGCCACGAGGGAGATGCAATCGAGCTCCAGACCGTGTTGGCGGAGTTCGGCGATGGCCGCCCCTGCGTCTGCCGCCACGTTGCATACGGCGACAAACACATTTTCCGAAGGCATAGACATATTTCCTCTACCCAGAGCATGTCAGGAGCCATGTTCCAAAGCTCTATCGTGCTCTTGTAGCAGGGCACTCAATCAGCGACGGGCTGAAACGTTGGCACATTCTATGACACCCTGCCGGTTTTCTCAGCACCAGTCAGAGATCTGATGCTTGCCCCGCCGCCTGCTTAAAGATTGAGATTTACGGCTATTGAGTCCTGCAAATCCACTGGCCCGTGCATTGCTTCCTCGTCTGCCATGTACAAGACCAAGTACTCACCGATCGAGCGCTGCGACGTCCTTCTACACGGATGGGACGCGCAGACCGAATCCTGGAACGGGCCGATTCCACTGGTACGCGGCAGGCGCGGAGCTCGGTTCACTTCAAAAGTGAGGACCGCGCAAGGCGCTTTTCAGGGAAAGCTCCGGTGTTCCGTGCCCGGACTTCCCTGCCTCGAATTCTACACGGCAGTTTACGAGCTCAGAGACGCCGGCATCGCCCTTGTTCATTTGGACGGCTCACACGCCGGTCCGGTCGGAATTGTGGCCGTCGTCCCCCAGGGTAGGCGAAAGTTTTTGAGAGATGATTTCGCCTTTGAACTAATGACTGTCATCAGCTTTCTCGGCGCGCCAATCAACAGTGGCTGTGAACTCCAAATCAACGACTACATCGAAGAGACCCTGCGGACGGAACCATCGGCTACGCATATTTTTGCGGTGGAAACGGCGGAACTGAACTCCGATGTCAGCATTGTGCTGTCCGCACATTTCGAACATCTGGCGGCGGCGATGCTGGACTGGATGGCCAGCAGGGTACCGCAGGACGATGGGATGGCCGAAGCCGAGGAATGCGAGATTCGGACAATCGTTCCTGGCGATTGCCCACCAGCGCTTCCTCTACACGGTGCTTTGCTGTTTGACAACAACCGGGTGTCTCAGGCTCACCGCATTCGCTGAAAAGCCGCTGCATACCCGACGCGAGCGATGGTTCGATCAATGTATCCACCAACGAGACTTCACTTATCAACTCCTATGGTGTTCACAATGGAGCGGTCTTGCGCGCCGGGTCATGAATTGGCCGGCGAGTTTCCAGATTCCGCCGAGGATTATGGTATTCCGGTTCGCCGAATGCGCGGTTCGGTTACTGCGGCGGATATCGATGCGACTGCCTTAGAGGCCGGTTCGCTTGTGATTGATAAGGGCCTTTCGAGAATGTTTATCGCGGCTTACCTGCTGACGGGTAGCGCGCGACAAGCTGAAGCGGTGGTGTCAGAGAGCATTCAGCAGTTGGATGCCAACGCAACCCGGGATGGATGCCTGTCCTGGAAGGCAATCGATGCGGCGATCACGCGGGGAGATCGAGAGTCGGAGCACACGGCTGACGAAGCGCCGGCCGCACTCCCTATCGAGCTCCGGCGGGTGCTGCGCCTTTCGCCGCTGCTTCGCCGGTGTTTTGTGTTGCGCGTGCTGATGGCGATGCCTTGCCATTATTGTGCCGGACTGCTGCGCATGGATGCCGAACAAGTGGACGCCAATTCCTGTCTGGCCGCGCAAGAATTGGCAAGGATCCTGGCAGGAGAGACGACAAACTGACGTGCGTTGGCCACTCTCTGGCAAGCTCAGTTCAAGGGGGAAGACTATGGAGAGAAGCTGCCTTATCGTTGACGACGAGCCAGCTATCCGTGCTTATCTGACGGCGATTCTTCGGAGGGAACGGTACCTGACGCTTGAAGCCGAGAATGCGGCTCAAGCATTCAAACTGGTTCAAAAGCTCAATGGCGATCTGAATTTGATCGTCGGCGATATTACTATGCCAGGGGACATGGATGGGGTCGATCTAGCCTATGCCGTCCGAAATGAGTTCCCAACTATCCCTGTTGTCTTGGTCTCGGGTTTCGCAGACACGGAATCGGCCAAGCACGCTCTCGGGGACTTTGCGTTCATAAGAAAGCCCTTCACGCCAGCATCGATCTTGGGGGCGGTGAATAGCGTCGCCACCAGTTCATGCAGTGTTTGCCGCGCCTCTTCGTAAACTCCGGACCTTCTGCGGGCAGTCACGGTGGCGGGTGCCCGGCCGGCCTATTGTCGGTACTTGGGAGCCGTCTCGTGGCGTTATTCACTGGTGACGGAATTTATCTGCCAAGGTCCAGGCGCTCGCCACTTTTCCGCGTGGCGAAAGCGTGTGCCATGACGGAGCGCCGTGCCCTTGCGGACCCACGTAGGCCAGACACTCCGGATTCCTGCAACTGGAGCAATTTACCTGCTCACAACGGCGATTTTCTTCAGCTCCAGTGAGACCGATTATGATGACCGTACCAACACCGCCGAGATACTCGGGCGCGTCCTGCGGGCACGGTAGCCACACGTCCACGTCGCCCCTGCAATCCGCCAAAATGGCGCTGCCCCGGGTCACGAACGCCGCTCTCGGCAAGACGTATAAGGTCTCTTCTCTGCCTTTTTGAGCGTAGAAGCGATTGTCGGCCATGCCGACAACATGCGCCTCAATCGGTGGGCGAGGAACCTCTTCCGGAAAGCATCTCTCCTTGCTGTCCCACGACGACATCGAAGAGGCCCTGCGGACAGAGCCATCATCTAGCCCTTGTAGATGGAAGCCGAAGCGTTCGATCGGTGAGTGCTTGGTCTGCAGCATGGCACAAGCACAAGCAATGCACTGGCCAATGGATATACAAGTTCAATGTCTGAAGTCGTCAATAAGTTGGCTAGCCGGCAGACGGCCGAGCAAGTGTCCCATCTCTAATTGGTGCTGAAAAACACGCCACGTGCCGGAGAATGTGCCAACGGTTTCAGCCCCACTAAATCAGGCCGGGTGAGATCGGACACTGACACGGCGGTATGGGCGGTGCCGGGCGACGGCGCAATCGTCTGCGGGCAAGTCCAGCCTCTAGTATCGCGATTGTAACAATCCGAACACCGATAGTTTTGTCTTGACGATCATTTTCCGGCACTGACATACTGCCGGTAGGCCTGCTCGGCTTCGGGATCGGGAGGGTGCGGATGGTCCAGATACATTCCTAACCATCGCCGGGCACGCGTGAAATCGTGGATCTTGGCGAAGGTCTGCGCCAGGCTGCGGGCGCAGCGGGGACGGCCGGGCTCGCGGTCGAGGTGAAGGCCGCACTCGGCTTCCATCTGGCCAAAAACTTCCATCGGATTGAGCGGCGTGACCCCGGCGGGCGGATGCCGCATCCATATCAGCGCCTGGGCGTCGCGATACACCAGCTTCCATTCGGTTTGCGCGGTAGTGGCCAGCGCGGGAGCCAGCAGATACACGGTGCCGGTCGCATACTCGAACGTGTTCATCACGATCACGTTGACGCCGTACTGATCGAGCAGTTGCGCCGCGTTCTTGCCGCCGGAGTCGTCGTGATTGTAAAGGATGCGGGCGTAATCGTCGAACACCCGCTCGCTCAGCGCGCGGCCATCGATGAAGACGCGCTGGCGCGGCCACAGCCGCCATATCAGATAGCCACCGTATTCGTAAGTATTGAACATGCGATCGGTGACCTGGTGCGAAGAGAGAAACTCGGCCGCGCCCGATGGGTACCGCCATTCCGCGGCGCGAAGCTCGAAAAAATCGCCTGCCACCACTC
The DNA here is from genome assembly GCA_049511495.1 of Bryobacteraceae bacterium. Classification (GTDB taxonomy): domain Bacteria; phylum Acidobacteriota; class Terriglobia; order Bryobacterales; family Bryobacteraceae; genus Bog-375. Next base: position 179,550 of record JBEKXZ010000004.1, read on the forward strand.
CCCAAATGACGCCGGCGGCCAACGCGATCGCCGCAGCCCAACCGGCCAGTGCGGGCAGCGCGCGTTTCCACGGCAAATAGCTGGCGAGGAACACCGGGGCGAAAAAGCCGATGAAGATGGTGTTCCGTTCGGCAGTGAACGCGGCTGCAGCGAAGGCGGCCAGCAGCAGCCAGTCGCCGATCCGAACCGTGCGCCGTGCCCACACCATCGTGCCCAGCGAGGTGGCCAGCAGCAGGGCGAATAGCGGCGGAGGCCACAGCGGCGGCCGCGCCCACTCGAGCAGGTGGGATTGCATCGCACTCGATCGATAGAGGAACACAACCTGCAGGACGCGGAAGCCGTTGGGGTTGATTCCCGAAGCCAATACCGCCGCGGCGGACCACAGCCGCAGTCCGCGCTCTTCCGCCAGAGGCCTGTGCCGCACGCGGGCCATCAGCGCTTCGGCGCAATACGCCGCCAGCACCACCCAGCCCAGGAAGAATCCGCCGTGGCAGTTGGCCCATGTCAAAAACAAAAGCGGCAGCAGCCATAGCCGCCGGCGCGATTCCAGAATCGCTACCGTCAGCGCGAGGAACACGTAGGTGAAGAGCTGTGGCCGGTCGAGCGCGAATGGGACCGCGATGGCGGCCGCGGCGAGGCCGGCCATCCAGGCGCGGTCCGGCGCGCCCGAACGCCGCCACGCCACCAGTCCGGCGAGCGAGCAGAAGGCCGCCAGCAGCAGCACGCGCAACACCACCACACCGGGAAAGCCGGCAGCTCGATAAGCCGCGTAGAGGAACGCTTGCGCCAGCCACTCGTGAGTCAGATTGAAGTGGCGCACGGCATCTTCGCCTGGGTACGCAAGCGGAGCTGCGGCCGTAGTGTACGCAAACGGATCGGGCACCGGCAGCGAGCGCGTCTCCACGATGTACTGGCCGGTCCTCAAATGCCACCAGAAATCCGAGTCGCGAATCTCCGGCGACAGCAGGCCGAGGCAGAGTACGCCGGCAAGCCCCGCCAGCAGCAGGCTCAGGCGGCGCGAAGATCCGGTTTGCACCGGCGAAACGGGCGCGGGCTGGGCACGCTTCCGGCTCCGGAGTTGAGTCACGAACCCCATCATACATGCACGCGCCGGTGGCAGGCTTGACAGGCGAATATATGGCGAAAAGCCGATTGTTGTTCCGGCAACTAAGCATTTGCTAAAATAGGACTTACCCCGCGACAGGAGCCAACTTGCCAGACCAGGAACTGCCACCTCAGGGGCCGCCTCCGCCGCCATCCGGCGGGACGCTGCCTTTGCCCGGAACGCCGGGCGGCGACGGCGACAAAAACCTCGTCCCGATCAACATCGAAGAGGAGATGCGGCGCAGCTATTTGGACTATGCGATGAGCGTGATCGTGGGCCGCGCCCTGCCCGACATTCGCGACGGGTTGAAGCCAGTGCACCGGCGCATCCTTTACACGATGCAGCAGATGGGACTAGCGCCCAATCGTGCGACGCGCAAGTGCGCCCGCATCGTGGGCGATTGCATGGGCAAGTATCATCCACACGGCAACTTGGCCATCTACGACGCCCTGGTCCGCATGGCGCAGGATTTTTCGATGCGCTATCCGCTGGTGGACGGGCAGGGCAACTTTGGCTCGGTGGATGGGGATCCGCCGGCGGCCGACCGGTACACCGAAGCGCGCCTGTCGTGGGTGGCCACCGCAGTACTCGAGGACATCGACAAGGAAACCGTCGATTTCAAACCCAACTACGATGGCAGCGAGCAAGAGCCCGAGGTGCTGCCGACGCGCGTTCCCAACTTGCTGGTCAACGGTTCGTCCGGCATTGCGGTGGGCATGGCAACCAACGTTCCGCCGCATAACCTGAACGAGATCGTCAATGCGGCGATCCACCTCGTGCAGCATCCGAACGCGCCGCTCGCCAAAATCCTCGAAATGGTGCCGGGGCCGGACTTCCCGACGGGCGGGTTCATCCTGGGCCGGCAGGGAATTATCGACGCGTATACCAGGGGCCGCGGCCAGCTCAAGTTGCGCGCCAAGGCCGCCATCGAGCGAGTGGGTAAGGACAAAGAGCAGATCGTGGTCACCGAGATTCCCTACCAGGTGAACAAGTCGAAGCTGCTCGAACAGATCGCCGCGATGGTGAATGAGAAGCGCATCGAGGGCGTGGCGGACGTGCTGGACCACAGCGACCGCGACGGCATGCGCATCACCATCGAGCTGAAGCGGGGCGAGCAGGCGGAGGTGGTGCTCAACAACCTCTACAAGCACACCCAACTGCAAACCGGGTTCGGCATCATCATGCTCTCCATCGTCAATGGCCAGCCGCGCGAGCTGGGCCTGGTGGAGATCGTCAAGTGCTTCATCGACCATCGGGTGGACGTGGTGCGGCGGCGCACCGAGTACGAACTGCGCAAGGCGCGTGAGCGCGAGCACATCTTGCTGGGCTTCCAGAAGGCGCTGGACAATCTGGATGAAGTCATCAAGCTGATCCGCGCGTCCAAGGCGCCGCGCGAGGCGCGCGATTCGCTGACCGCGCGTTTCGAGTTCACCGAGCGGCAGGCGCAGGCCATCATCGAAATGCAGCTCCAGCGCCTGACCGGCATGGAGCGGCAGAAGATCCTCGATGAGCTGGCCGAAATCCAGCGGCGCATTGCCGAATACCTCGAAATTCTGGGCTCCGACAAGGTGCTGCGCGATTTGATCGTCAAGGAGTTGAAGGAAGTTCAAAAGGAATACGGCGACGAGCGGCGCACCCAGATCATCGATGACGCGGGCGAGATCCGCCTGGAGGACCTGGTGGCCGTGGAAGACACCGCGGTCACGGTGACGCGCGGCGGCTATTTGAAGCGCACGTCCGTCGATACCTACCGCCGGCAGACGCGCGGCGGCAAGGGGCGCATCGGGATGGGGACGCGCACGGAAGACTTCGTCGAGCACCTGATCATCGCCTCCACGCACGCCTATCTGCTGATCTTCACCACGCGCGGGCGTGTGTATTGGCTGAAGGCCTACGAAATTCCGGACGCCACCACTACCGGCAAGGGCAAGCACATTTCCAACCTCATCAACCTGCAACCGGATGAAACCGTGAAGGCGTTTCTGGCCGTGGCGGACTTCGTGCCCGACCAGTTTGTCGTGATGGTGACACGTCACGGCGTGATCAAGAAATCCGAGCTGACCGAGTTCGACAATCCCACGTCGCGCGGCATCATCGCGGTCTCGCTCGATGAAGGCGATGAGCTGATTGGCGCCAAGATCACCAACGGCGGCAACTACATTTTCCTCGGCTCACACCAGGGGCAGGCCATTCGCTTCGCCGAGAGCCAGGTGCGCGCGATGGGCCGGACGGCGCGCGGCGTGCGAGCCATGGATCTGGCGGAGGGTGATTTCCTGGTGGGCATGGAAGTTGTCGAAAAAGAGGGTCTCGTCCTTTCGATCGCCGAAAACGGTTTCGGTAAGCGCACCAAGCTGGAGGCTTACCGGCTGACCGCGCGCGGCGGCAAGGGCGTCATCAATATGAAGACCACCGCCAAGACCGGCAAGGTGGTCGCCGTGCTTTCGGTGAACGAAGATTCCGACTTGATGATTGTCAGCCAGAACGGCAAAATCATTCGCATCGAGGCTGCCACCATCCGCCAGGTGGGCCGCTCGTCACAGGGCGTGCGCCTGGTGAGCCTCGAGGAAGGCGACAAGGTCGCTGCGGCAAGTGTGATCCCCGATACGGAAAACGGCAACGGCGGCACGCAGGATCTGCTGCCGGTCCAGTAGACTGGTTGTATGGCCGCTCTGGTGGAACTGACAAGTCCGGCGCGCTTGCGGGAAAAGGAAGATCGGCTCTTCGAGATCCTGCGGGGCATGGGCCGCATGCTGGTGGCTTTTTCCGGGGGCACCGATTCGGCCTACCTGGCGTGGGCGGCGCACCGCGCGGTGGGCGCGGGAGCGCTCGCCGTTACGGCCGATTCCGCCTCCATTCCGGAATCACATAAGCGCGATGCCGAAGCGTTTGCCGCGCAGTTCGGCATCGCCCATGAATATATCGAAACCCGCGAGTTCGAGAACCCGGACTACACGCGGAATGATCCCGACCGCTGCTTCCACTGCAAGGACGAGCTGTTCACGCGGCTCGAACAAGTGGGCCGCGAGCGCGGCTTCGAGCACATCATTTACGGCGTGAACGTGGATGACCTCGGCGATTACCGCCCGGGGCAGACCGCCGCTACCCAGCACCGCGTGGCCGCGCCGCTCGCCGAAGCGGGCCTTTCCAAAGCCGACATCCGCGAACTCTCGCGCGTGGCCGGTCTGCCGACCTGGGACCGGCCGGCTTCGGCGTGCCTCAGCTCGCGCATCCCCTACGGAACGCCGGTGACGATCGAGACGGTCAAGACAGTCGAAGCCGGTGAAGAGCAGATCAAGGCGCTTGGCTTCCGCCAGTTTCGCGTGCGCTTTCATGGCGAAGTCGTGCGGGTCGAAATCGCGCGCGACGAGATGCCGAAAGCGTTGACGCTGGAGATGGCGGCGCACTTCACCGAAATCTTCAAGTCGCTGGGCTTCCGCTACGTCACCCTCGACCTGGAAGGCTACCGCCAGGGCTCCCTCAACGAAGTGCTGGATTTAAAGAAGTAGGTTTGTGGGCAGCTTGCCAAGCTGCGTGCCGATTGGCAATCGGCACGCGCGGCGATTCTCAATCGCCGCGCAGGATGCCATCCTGCCCCACAAGAAGAGCGTCGTCGGCTCCCCTCACGCTTCCAGCAGCACCTTCAACACGCCTCTTTGCGCGGCCTCCCTAAAGGCTTCGGCGGCATCGCGCAGCGGGAAGCGGGCGGCGATCATATCCTCCGTTCGGATCAGCGCGTGGTCGAGCAGGGGGATGGCGGCTTCAAAGCGGCCGCAGCGCGAGCCCACCAGTGTTACTTCATTGACGATGATAGGCGCCGTATCCACGCCCACGGTGCCGTGCACGGTGGATTTCAGAATCACGGTGCCGCGCGGGCGCGCCATGGCAACGGCTTGCCGCAAGCCGTCGGGCGAGCCGGTCGCATCGACCACCCAGTCGTAGTCGGCGACGGACAGTTCTCCGTTCGACATTTCCGTGGCAATGCCTGAGCCGGCCGCGATCCGCAGCTTGTCTTTGTGGTGTCCGAACAGGCGTACCGGGTAGCCGTGGGCGCCGAGCACCTGCGCCACCAGCAACCCCAGCTTGCCGTCGCCAAGAACCGCCATGGGCTCCCCGCACGGGATGGTCACCTGGTCGAGAATCTCACACGCCGCGGCCAGCGGTTCGGTGAAGACGGCGCGTTCGAGTGGAATGCTCTCCGGCAGCACATGCAGGTTGCGTTCGGGAAGAGTGAAGTACTCCGCAAACGCTCCCGGATGGCGGACGATGCCGAGCACGCTGCGGTTGGGACAATGGCGGCCCAGACCCTTGCGGCACCACTCGCAGTGCGTGCAGGCGAGATTGATTTCCCCTACCACGCGCTGGCCCAGCAGCGCGCAGTCGTCCGCCCCCACCACCTCGGCCACGAATTCGTGTCCGGGCGTGCCGCTGAAGCCATAGTAGCCTCGCTGCAGTTCCAGGTCGGTATTGCAAATTCCGGCGACCAGCAGGCGCAGCAGCGCGTAGCCCCCAGGCCGCTCCGGCAGCGGCGCCTCAGCCACCGAGACCACGCCGTTTTCGAGGTGCACGCGAAGCATTCCTTTATAATAAGGCTTCATGCCAGCGGAACTTGCCTGCTTCGAAGAGCGCTGCCGGGCGCGCTTTTCGATCACCGAAATCATTTATAACTGCCCGCGTTGCGGAGGTTTGCTCGAGACCGTTTATCCCGCTCCAGAGGGCCATCCGGCCGACTGGAAACGGATGTGGCGCGACCGCCGCACCTCGAACGCGCCGCTCGATCAGAGTGGCGTCTGGCGCTATCGCGAGTTGATCGCCTTCCTGGACGATTACCGGCAGGTGGTGACGCTGCGTGAAGGAAACACGCCGCTGCTCGATGCGCCGCGCGCCGCCCAATATGGCGGCCTCGACCGCATCGCGTTCAAGCACCAGGGCTTCAATCCAACCGGATCGTTCAAAGATAACGGCATGACGTGCGGCGTGGCGCAGGCTTTGCGGCTGGGGACACGCCGCGTGGCGTGCGTTTCCACCGGCAACACGTCGGCCTCGATGGCCGCGTATGCCAGCGCGGCGGGCCTCGATCCGATTATCTTCATCCCGCACGGCAACATCTCATTCGGCAAGCTGGCGCAGGCGCTCGAATACGGCGCGCGCACCTTTCAGGTGGAGGCGAACTTCGACCAGATCCTCGCGCTGGTGCGGCAGTTGGCGGAACGCCTGGGCATCTACCTGCTCAATTCCATCAATCCGTTTCGCATCGAGGGGCAGAAAACCATCATGGTGGAGATGATGGACCAGCGCGACTGGCGGGTACCCGATTGGGTGGTGCTGCCGGGCGGTAATCTGGGCAACACCTCGGCGTTCGGCAAGGCGCTGCGAGAGATGAAATCGCTCGGCCTGATCGGCCGCTTGCCGCGGCTGGCGGTGATCCAGGCGGAAGGCGCCGCGCCGTTTTTCGACTTATATCGTGCCACCGACCGCTCCCGGCTCACGGCCGTGACCCACCCGGAGACGCTGGCGACCGCCATCAAGATCGGTGATCCGATCTCCTGGCCGAAGGCCTTGCATGAGGTGCTCGCGTCCAGTGGCGTGGTGGAGAAAGTCTCAGAGCAGGAGATCGCCGACGCCAAGGCGGTGATTGGCCACTGCGGCATCGGCTGCGAGCCCGCGTCTGCGGCCACCCTGGCGGGCATTCGCAAACTCACTGCCGCGGGAACTATGGCGGGCAGCGCGGATGTGGTCGCGGTGCTGACCGGCAACGTCCTCAAGGACCCGGACTACATCCACCGCTATCACACCGGAACCCTCAATGCACCGGACGGAGCGCCATTGCGTTGCACTTACGCCAACCCGCCAGTGGTGGTGCCTGCTGAGGCTGAACGGATCGCCGGATTGCTTGGCGAATAGTTCGGCGACACCCCGCATCTGCGGTCAGATGTAACCCCTCTCTTCGTCGAGATATCACTACGTTATTTCTTGAGATATTTCCTTGGCTCCGGCGACTATAGTGACATGCTTTGCCGCAAGGTCTGCCTCCGCAAGGCCGCGGAAAAACGGCTGGCATTTCTCCGGGCCCGCCGGGCAGCATTGGCCGTGGCCATTCGCCACCTGGAAGACTACCGGCGGCTGCGCGCCAAGCGCCTAGCTGCCGGCCTCCTAAAGATCGCCTGAATCGTTCCTACCGTTTCGGCAAGGCCTCAATTCTCCCGGCAAGTTCCGCCTCCGAGACCACGCCGGGATGATAGAAGCGGACGATGCCGTTGCTATCCAGCAGCACCAGCGTCGGCGTGGTGCTGGCGCCAAAGGCGAGAAAATTGGCGGCGCTCACCGGCACTGCCATATCGGACAAACTGGCGAAGAACTGGTGGCGGATGGCGTCGATGTATCGCGTCTCCTGGGCGGGAGCGGCAGGGTTGCCTTGCGCTGCGTAGCCGTACAGCTTGGTGGGTCCGATTAAGACCAGGCCTTTGGGACCGTAGATGCGCATGATCTGAGCGAGCACCGGTGCTTCGGCTTTGCAATCGGGGCACCAGTGGGCCCAGAAAAAGAGCAGCACAGGGTGGCCCCGCAGAGAGACCAGAGTGGCGGGTTTGGGACCCAGCCAGTTCGCTTCATCGAGCGGCGGCGCCGACGTGCCAATCAAGCCGAACAGGTTGATGTTTTTCTGAATGCGCTCGCCAATCCCGGTTTTGCCGAAAGTGGCCAACTCGCCCCGCAAGTAGGCCACCGCCTGCGTACGCTCGCCGCGCGCGGCGAGCACTTGCGCGTGGACCTCGATCGCGGCACCCAGTGCCGTCGCAAGCCAACGATCCCGATCCGGTTCATGAACGCCCGGCAGATGGTCGGCGACGCGGCGCGCTTCGGCGGCGTAGGCGTCGGCCTCATCGTACCGGCCGGCGTCAAGCTCTCCGCGGGCCAACCAGGAAATCGCCGCGGCGATTTCCGCAGTGGCGCCGTTTTGCGTCTGGTACGCACGCACGGCGCGTTCGGCCGCGGGGAAATCCCGGTGAGCGGTCGACGTTCGCACCTCATCCACCAGGGAAGCGCTTGCGAGAAGCGCGCCAACCGCCAGCGGCGCCAGGGTCACAGCAGCGAATCGACGAACTGCGCGAGGCGCGGATCGCTCCAGTCCGCCCCCTCGGGAATCTTCATCTGCACTTTGCCCCGCGCGTCGATGATGTAGGTCTCGGGATATATGAAGGTGCCGTAATCGGCGTGGACCGTGAAATCGCGCGCGGTCAGAAAAGCCGGCTTGTATTTGTCGAGGAACGCGCGGTAGACTTTTTCGTCGCGGTCCACGCTGAGCGCCAGCACCACCACGCCCTTGTCCTTGAATTGCGCGGCGAACTGGCTGAGCGAAGGCGTCTCCTGCACGCATGGCGGGCACCAGGTGGCCCAAAAGTTGAGCACCAGCACCTTGCCGCCGAAGTTGGGAACGCCAATTGTTGCGCCGCTATCGGCGACCACGGTGAAGGCGGGCGCGGAATCGCCCTGCGCGACCACCCGCTCGTGAATGCCGTCGTAGATGGCATAGACCAGCAACGCCAGTAGCGCGGCGATGGCAATCTTCAGAAATAGGTCGCTTTTGACGCTCTGCATGGAGAGAAACTATAATTAATTGTATCTCCAGGCCGGCTCGGACGTCGAATACTTGTCCATGCTGATTACCCGGAAAGTTGAATTTTCGGCTTCGCACGTCTGCCGCAATCCGCGGCTGTCCGACGAGGAGAACCAGCGCATTTTCGGTCTGGCCGCCAACCCTAACGGCCACGGGCACAACTACCTGCTGGAGGTCAGCCTGGAGGGCGACCCCGACCCTGTTACCGGCATGGTATTCGACCTGAAAGAGATGAAGGACGTGTTGAACCGCGAGGTAGTCGAGCCGTTCGACCACCGTTTTCTGAATCACGAAGTGCCGCCGTTCGACCGCGTGATTCCGACGCCGGAAAACATCGCGCGCGATATCTGGCGCCGCATCGAGCCGCATTTCGCGCGTCCGCGCAGCCGCCTGCATTCGGTGCGGCTGTATGAAACGCCGGACCTCTACGTCGACTACTTCGGAGAGCAGCCGTGTTCCGCGTGACCCGCCGCTACCAGTTCGCCGCCTCGCATCGCCTGCACGCGAGCGGCCTGAGCGACGAAGAAAACCGGCGCCTCTATGGCAAATGCAATAACCTGTTCGGGCACGGCCACAACTACGTGCTGGAAGTGAGCGCGCGCGGCCCGGCCGACGCGGACACCGGGTCGGCGGTGGATCCACGCCGCCTGGATGAGCTGGTGGCGCGCGAGGTGCTGCAACCATTCGAGCATCGAAATCTCAATTGCGATGTCGCGGCGTTCCGCGATCTGACGCCGACGTCGGAGAATCTCGCGGTGGAAATCTGCCGCCGCCTGAAGCGCAGTTGGCCGGCAGCGTTTCCCGGTGAATGGCCCAAACTCGAAAAGGTCCGCATCGCCGAGACCGCGCGCAACATCTTTGAAATGGATGCTTATGAAATCCAATAAAGCGTTGGTCAAAGTGATGCCGCCGAAGCGGCCCGAACCCGCCATCGTTCCTGGCGCCGACCTGAGCATCGCTCCGCAGATTCGCGAAATTCTGGAGAAGCTCGGCGAGGACCCCGGCCGCCAGGGCCTGCGCCGCACGCCCGAGCGCGTCGAGCAGGCCCTCAAGTTCCTCACCAGCGGCTATCGCACCGACGTTCACAAGGTTCTCAACGGCGCGCTGTACGAAGTGAAGTACGACGAAATGGTGGTGGTGCGCGACATCGAATTCTTCAGCATGTGCGAGCACCACCTGCTGCCGTTCTTCGGCAAGATTCATGTGGCCTACATCCCGCGGGATCGGGTGATCGGGTTGAGCAAGATTCCGCGCATCGTGGACGTATTCGCGCGCCGCCTGCAAATCCAGGAGCGCCTCACCCAGGAAGTGGCGCAGACAATTAACGAAGTGATCGACCCCGTCGGCGTGGGTGTCATCTGCGAAGCCCGCCACTTCTGCATGATGATGCGCGGCGTGGAAAAACAGCACTCCGGCGCCATGACCAGTGCCATGCTAGGTGCCTTCCGCACCCGCAAGAAAACCCGCGACGAATTTTTAGCGCTGGTGAATCACAGGAGCAACGGGTTCTGAGGCAGACGATCCTCCGACGGCGCTGTATATACAGTGGTCGTATATACTGAAATCGTGCTGGAAAACATCGAAGGCTTCGATTGGGACACCGCCAACGTGGGCCATATCCTGCGCCACGCTGTTACGCCCTTCGAAGTTGAAGAGGTCGCGGGCGGCACATGTGTGATCGTTCCGGCGAAATCGGTCAACGGCGAGAAACGCTGGAAGCTCTTCGGCAAAACGGCACCCGGCCGCCATCTGGTGGTGGTGTTCACGGTTCGCCGGAGGCTTTTTCGTACCGTGACCGCTTACGAAATGAATTCCGCAGAGAGGAGGAAGTATGCCCCGCAAATCGACTGACGTTCCTAGGTCCAAGTCCGAGGCAGAGGAGGCCGGCTGGTACGCAACCCCGCAAGGCCGCCGGCAGACCGAGCGCGAGTTCGCCCGCGCGCTCAAGGACGGGACGCTGATTCGCTCGACGGGATCGAATGTCGGGAAGACCGCTCCGAAAGTGCTGGAACGGCTCGTGGAACAGGCCAAGCGGAACGCGACGCGCTCCATCTCAATCCGCGTCCCGATCGCCGACCTTGAACAGGCGAAGCAGATCGCCGAAGAGACCGGTGTCGGCTACCAAACCGTGCTCAAGCAAGCCATCCGCAAGGGCCTGAAAAGGGCTGGCTGAGGCGAGATTTGCCAAGCTAAATTGGGCACGCGGGCCGGCAGGCGGAAGCGCCTGCCCCACTTGCCCGCAAATCCTTCGTGCGGCAAGGTGGGGCAGACGCTTTCGTTTGTCAACCCGCCCGGCCCATCAGCCTTCTGCGCAGCACATCGAGCGCCATCTGGGTGGTGAACATGCGGATTCTCGTGCGGTCGCCGAGGAACTGGCGATGGACAGCGACGGTCTTTTCGGGATCGGCCAGCGCGATGTAGACCGTCCCAACCGGCACCGCGTCCGCGCCTGACTCGGGGCCGGCCACGCCAGTAACGGCCAGCGCGTAAGTGGCTTTGGTGACACGGCGAGCGCCGGCGGCCATGGCTTCGGCGGTCTCCCGACTCACTGCACCGAAGTGCGCCAGGAGCTGCGGGTCCACGCCAAGCAGCTCCACCTTCATGGCATTCGAATACGCGATGAAGCCGCCCAGAAAGTAGCGCGAGCTGCCGGGGACGGTGGTGAAACGCTCGCCGATCATGCCGCCCGTGAGACTCTCCGCCACGGCCACGGTGGCGTGGGCTTTGTGCAGCATCTCGCCGACCACCACTTCGAGCGGATCGCCATTGCGGGAGTAGATCTTGTCGCCCAGCAGCGCTTCGATGGGCGCGCCCACTTCGGCCAGCAGCGCTTCCGCCTCGCCCACGCTGGCGCACCGGGCGCGCAGGTGTACCTGAATATCGCCGTTGCCGGCCAGGATGGTGGTCACCGGGTTGAGGTACTTCTTGTACACCGGCGAGATGAGCTGATCGAGATCGGATTCCGGCATCCCGGTGACGCGCAGCAGCAGCGTGCGGATGGAATGATCCGGCACGATGCGGCGCAGGCGCGGCAGGCATTGGCGCTCGAACATCGCCTTCAGCTCGTGCGGCGGGCCGGGCAGAAGCATCGCCACGCCGCCCGAGTCCTCCACCCATTGGCCGGGCGCGGTGCCGCGGTCGTTGGGCAGTACATCGGCGCCCTCGATCACGAACGCCTGCCGCTTATTCGCCTCCACCATTTTGCGCTTCATGCGCGCGAAGCGTGCTTCGATTTGCGCGGCGATGTCCGGACGGTAGACCAGCTTGCGATCGAGCGCCAGAGCCACCGCTTCGCGCGTGACATCGTCTTCGGTCGGCCCCAGCCCGCCCGAGATTATGACGATGGGCGAACGCGAAAGCGCCGCGCGCACGGCTTCCGCCAGGCGGTCGCGGTCGTCGCCGATCACGGCTTTGGCGGTGACTTCCACGCCCAGGTTGTTGAGCTCGGCGGTGAGGTAAAGCGAATTGGTATCGACGCGCTCCGCGGTCAGCAGTTCGGAGCCGGCTGCGATGATTTCGGCGTTCATCAGAAAAGAGGCAGACCCTTGATGCCGATGTCCACGCGGTAGAGCGCATTGGTGGTGGCGACCACCAGCGCGCGCGACGGCGCGAAGGCCAAACCAACGATGCCCGGCCCGGAGAGGAACAGTTCGGCCTCGCGTTCCGGCGTCACACGCACCACTCCCTTGCGGCCGCCGATCGAAGCCGCCACGTACAGGTTGCCGGTTTCGTCGAACGCCAGACCCTGCGGCCGGCCCAGCCCGCGATAGAAGACTTCCACTTCGCCGTGATCGGAAACGCGATAAATGCAATCGAAGCTGGAGGTAGTGGGACCGGTGACGTAAAGGTAGCCGTCCGGACCGAACGCCAGATGGTAGGCGGCGATGGAAGGCTCGATGGTGGCGAAGACGAAAACCTGCCGCTCGGGGTTGATCTTGAAGATGGTTCCGCTGCGGTCGCCGACGTACAGGTTGCGCTGGCGGTCGAAGGCGATACCGGTGGCGACGCCCATGCCTTCCACGTACACCGTCATGTTGCCGCTGGGCGCGGCCTGGTAGATAAAGCCGTCATAGCGGCTGGAAATGTAGAGCAGGCCTTCCGCATCCAGCGCCAGGCCAGTGGCGTTCATGAGGTCGTTGAGGAACGCCTTCATGTTGAAGTTGAGGTCGATCTTGAACACCGCAACCGGCACCTTCTGCCCGCGCGAACCGCTGAAGGTGCTGTAAATGTTGCCTACGGCGTCGATGGCCGGATTGCCCACCGGGTGCAGGTTGTCGGCGATGGGGACGCCGATGTCGCAGGCCCAGGCTTCGCTCGCCTGCTTGCCGCTCTCGATCACCAGCTCACCGGCCGTGGCGCCCTCCGGCACGCGGGCGATGACGAAGGAATCCGAGCCGATGATAATCGGCGCTCCCACGTCCCCGATCATCACGCGCGGACGGTCCGTCTTTGCAAATCCCTTTCCGCGGATCTGGAACTCGCCGCCGGCAATGGCGGCGTGCGGGGAGACCTGAGCAATCTGAGGCCGGGTAGCGGGCGATTTCCGGAGGGGCATTCAATATAGATTGAAACATCCCGCCAGCAATAGCACAAGTGCGGCGTAGGCGCCGGCCATCCAATCGTCTGCGTTGATGCCGAGCCCGCCCGGCAGCGATTCCAATTGCCGCACCGGCGGCGGCTTCCAAATATCGAACAGGCGGAAGAGGGCGAAGGCGGCCAGGCAGCTTTTCCAGTTCCAAGGGTTCGCCGCAGCCAGCGCGATCCACTGGCCCAGCACTTCGTCGACCACAACGAAGCCGGGATCTTTCAAACCGGAGGCGCTCTCCGCCACCCCCGCGGCCCACACCGCGGGCCAGGCGAGCGCGGCGGCCAGCAGCAGAAAGTGCCACGGCGCGAATCCAGCGTAACGATGCAGCACGACGGCGATGGCGACGGCCGCAGCCGAGCCCACCGTGCCCGGCGCCCACCGCGAGCGGCCGCAGCCGAACCAGGTGGCGATGGCGAAAGCGAGTCTGGTGCGCGGGCCGCTAGTCATCCTCGTCCGTTTCGGTCGCGTCCGGTCCGCCCGGCGGGAGCGGCGTCGAGATCACGTATTTCCCCGACGCCCAGTTACCCAGGTCGATGGTGCGGCAGCGCTCGCTGCAAAACGGGAATTCGGCGTCCCCCAGCGCGACCTCTTTTTTCTTGCACACGGGGCACTTCATAAGCGGACGGCCAGCGGCTCGATGTGTACCAGGCCCGGCGGCGGCAGCACGGGCGCGGCTTCGGTAGGCTCGAGCAGCGTCCCGACCAGGTCGTAATCGTGCGATCCGGTGACGCGCAGGCGGCGTATTTCACCGGGCCGCGGCGCGGCGCCCTCCACATCGTTGATCAACGCGACACCGTCGATTTCGGGCGCCTGCGTGGCCGTTCGAGCTTCCCACAGCAGATCGGTTTCTTGAGAGAGGCCTTCCACCAGCACCGGAACTTCCGCGCCTACCAGCGCGCGAGTACGTGCGCGGGCGATCTTGCGCTGCAATGCCATCAAGCGCCGCTGGCGGCTGCGTTTGGTGCGGGCGTCCACTTTCCCATCGAGCGCGTAACTGCGGCTGGAATCTTCATCCGAGTAAAGGAAAACGCCCAGGTTGTCGAACCGCGCGGCCTGGACGAACTGGCAGAGCTCGTCGAAATCCGCTGCCGTTTCGCCGGGGAAGCCGGCGATGAAGCTGGTGCGGATGGCAACGCCGGGAATGGTACGGCGGATGCGCTCGATCAGCCGCAGGAAAATCTCGGCCGTTCCGCCGCGCTTCATCCGCTGCAGCACACGCGCGCTCGCGTGTTGCAGCGGCATGTCGATATACTTCACCAGCGGACCATGCGCGGCGATTGCATCCAACAAGCGCTGCGTTACTTTGTTCGGATAGGCATAAAGGAAGCGAACCCAGGTTTCGTGGCCCGCTTCGATTTGCGCCAGCCGTTCCAGCAGAGCGGCCAGTCCATCGCGCAGGCCCAGGTCCTCGCCGTAGCAGGTGGTATCCTGGCCGATCAGGTTGATTTCGCGCACGCCCAGCTGAAACAAGCGCGTGGCTTCGGCGACCACGGATTCGAAGCGGCGGCTGCGGAACGCGCCGCGATATTGCGGGATGACGCAGAAGCTGCACGGGTGGTCGCAGCCTTCGGCAATCTTGATGTAGGCGAAGTGGCGCGGCGTGGAAAGCACCCGCGGCGTGAGGTCGTGATAGAGATAGGGGAGTGCGGGCGCCGCGCCGGTGCCGTCTTGCGCGCACAACGCGGCGCCTTCGCACAATGCGACGATGCGCTCGAGCTCATTGGTGCCCACCAGCGCATCCACTTCCGGCATCTCCTTACGGATTTCGCCGCGGTAGCGCTCCACCAGGCAGCCGGCGACAATCAGTTTTCGGGCACGGCCGGTTTTCTTGTACTCGGCCATTTCCAGAATGGTGTCGACGGATTCCTTTTTGGCGGGATCGATGAAACTGCAGGTGTTCACAACCAGCACGTCGGCGTCGCCGGGGTGGGGCGTCAGCTCGTGGCCGCGGGCCACCAGAGCGCCCATCATGACTTCGCTGTCGACCAGATTCTTGGGACAGCCCAGACTGACAAAACCGATTTTCAAGCGTGTGTCCGAAACGAGGGTGCTGGCTTCAGGATAACAGGTGGGGCATGCTTTAGCTTGCCAACGCCTGCTTGCGGGCGCGTTTTCGTAGCCGAAGAAGGGCCTCTAACGAGCCGCTTACGCCGCCACTCTTTCGGCGGGCAGAGGTTTCACCCGCGCCAGGCCCAGCCCTTCGAGCGCTCGAATCACCGGCCATGCCGGGTCGATCTCATGGCCGCGCCAGGCAAACCGCGCCGAGGTCGGAAACTGGTGGTGGTTGTTGTGCAGCCCTTCGCCGGCCGTCAGCATGGCGATCGATTTGAGGTTGGTGGCTTTGTTGTCGAAGTTGCGGTAGCCCACCCAGTGGCACACGCTGTTGACGGAAGAATTCAGCAGAACGTACAGCACCGCGTGGGTCACCCACGCCGCGAGGCCCCACCACACGCCGAACATCAGCATGAAGATGGCGATTCCGCCCAGCGCCGCGTAACGCATGAAAGGCAGCCGGTCGATCGCATCGTTCTTCCAGTCCGGCGTGTACTTGCGCACCACGGCTTGGTCCTTGCATACCCGGCGGTACATGAAGTAGTTGCCGAACAGCACCGTCCACATTCCGTAGATGTACGGGCTGTGCGGATCCCCTTCCGCGTCGGAAAAATGATGATGCTTGCGGTGCACCGCGGCCCACTCGCGCGGCACCACGCCAGTGAACAGGCTCAGCTCGAGGTGCATCAGCAGGCCCACCACCGGGTGCAGCTCCAAGCCGCGATGGGTTTTCGCCCGGTGCAGATAGATTGTCGTGCAGAAAACAGACAGTTGCAGGATCGCCAGAGTGATTGCCAACATCCACAGAATATTCATTTGTTTTCCCAGTGCCCCTCGATTGTGCGGGGATTCGATTCTGTTTAGTGCGCTGCGCTCAGATTCCCGGCCGGGCTCAAAACAGTCGTTGGTTAATCATAGCAGAACGGGCGGGCGCGCAATGATACAATTCCAGCGGAGAGAAGTTAAACTGCGCTTCGTAACGATTCAACGGGAGGGTTGTACGGAACCGGGCGTCCTTCTCGACAGCCGGGTGATCCCAATCAACGGCGCTGGTTTTTCCAGCTTGCTCGAGGTAATTGCAGGCGGCGCCGATGCCCTGGACCGTGTGCGGCGCTGGGTCGGCGGCCCTCCTGCGAGCCACAGTCTGGACTCGGCCGGCCTCACCTTCGCCGCGCCCATTCCGCGCCCGCCCAAGCTGATCTGCATCGGCCTCAACTACCGCGACCACGCCGCGGAATCCAAGCTGGCCATCCCGGAGGTGCCCACCATGTTCGCCAAGTTTCCGACGGCGGTGATCGGCCCCGGCTACCCCATCGTGCTGCCCCGGAACTCCGCCAAGCCGGATTACGAGGCCGAGTTCGCCGTGGTGATCGGCCGCCGCGGGCGCCACGTAGCGGAAGATCGCTGGCGCGACCATGTCTTCGGCTATACCATACTCAACGACGTCAGCGCCCGCGATTTTCAGATGGCCACGTCGCAGTGGATGATCGGCAAAACGTTCGACACATTCGCTCCCATCGGCCCCGCCATCGTCACCGCCGACGAGATCGCCGACCCGCACAACCTCCGCATTTCGCTCACCCTCAACGGCGAAACCATGCAGGATTCGAACACCAGCAACCTTATCTTCAAGCTGCCCCAGCTCATCGCATACCTATCAAGCGTGTTCACTTTGGAGCCGGGCGATATCATCGCTACCGGCACCCCCGCCGGCGTAGGCTTCGCCCGCAAGCCGCCGCGCTGGCTCCAGCCCGGCGATGAAGTGCGAATTCAGATCGACGGCCTCGGCGAACTCGCCAACCCCGTCGTCGCCGAGCGGTAACGCGTGTGAGGAGGATTGCGCCGCACGTCCCTGCTAGAATTGCGGTAGCGCGCCCGTAGCTCAGGTGGATAGAGCGGCTGGCTTCGAACCAGTAGGTCGGGAGTTCGAGTCTCTCCGGGCGCGCCAGTTAACCTCAAACCAGTCAGATAGTTGGTGTCAGGACCGGCGCGCTCTCCAAATCTGCTTTTTGGCCGGTATGCCCAGAAGTATGCCCACCTTTTCCCGCTTCCACCCTGTCCATGGCAGCGCGGATCGTCTGCTCTTGGGGATGAACGTAGCGTTTCGTGATGTTCATATCGCGGTGACCGGCCAGGTAGGCCAGGGTCCAAGGGTCCATGTGCGGCGCCCATCGCGTTAGGCAGGTGTGCCGCAGCGTGTACAGTTCGAATCCCTGAAACTCCACGTCTTCTCGCTTGGTGGCATTGCGGAGGATGGCAGTAGCTTGCTCAATGGCCTTAGCATGCTGCTTCTTAAGGGTTGAAGGTTCCATGTGTCCGCTTCTGGTGGGAGCCGGAAAGACCCATTCGCTACCGTTGGTCTTAGACAGGCGCATATCCAGAATGGCTTGCACCCGTGGGGTCATCGGAATTCGACGGCGTGCGTTGTCGGTTTTGCCGTACTGGATCTCAATCTTCCCGTCTCGGACATTTTCTGGGCGTAGCCGGAAGCACTCTTCGGGCCGGAGTCCACAATCCAGGAGGATGCTTGCCACGTCCGAAAGCAAGCTAGCGTCCATGTGGCGATTCATCGCCTCCGATTTCGCACCGGCGAAGTACAGGGTTTCCTCCTCCGCAGTGAGTACCCGCTCCCTGTGGTTCTCGCCGGGGATCATACGCACTGTTGGTAGAGCCTTCTCCACCTTGCCCCACTCCTGCGCCAAATGGAACATTCTGCGGAGTGCTTGCAGTTCGCGATTAATGCTGCTGATTTGAACGTTTGTGCCCTTCCGCAGTGCGACGAAAGCCCCGACTGCCTCGGTGGTGATGGAGTCCAAACGCACATTAGCGAGTTTCTCGAACGACAACAGGGCCTTGACGCCGTACTCGTAATACTTCTGCGTCTTCACCTTCGCGGTGAATGTAGAGCGGACGAACGGCAGAAAGTCGTGTTCAGCAAACTCCTTCAGCGTGGGTACGGGCTTTCTTTCGCGTATTCCCACTTCACCCTTCGCAAGGGAGGTCCGATGCGCAGCTTCCATCTGCTCGGCCACGCGTTTGTTGGTCTGCTTTGTGCTCTCGCGGATCTGTTCCCCATTCCAGGTGAACTTGTACCACCAGTACTTGCTCTTCGCCTGCTTGTAGACCGCCATCACCTGCCGCCTTTCTTCGCCGGCTTCTTGCCACTCCCAACTGGACGTCCACCATGTCTGCCGTTCTGGCGGGCGATTTCCTGGATACGCTTCAATCCGAGACGCTTCAGCCGGACCTTGTAGGACCGCTTGCCGAGCCAACTCGTGAATTCCTTGATCTGTGTCTTGTTCACAGGTTATCTATCCTAAACTGTTTCAGTTAGGAAATCAAGACAGCCTGTATTCGTGCAAGGAAAGGGCTTAGTATAGACGCAGGGAGAATTCTACGGCGTTGCGCGTCACGCGAGAGCTCAGGCGCAGATCAGCCAAAGGGAGCGAGTATGGCATCAGGCACGAGACGGGGACGCACCAAGAACCATCGAGTGACGGACTTCGATGGAGCGAAGAGCGCGGTTATCAGAGTGGGACATGGTCGCGGTTTTGTTGTGGAGGGAAAGGCCGACCGATTCGTTATCACAGCTGCACACTGCCTGCCCCGTTTTCCCCCCTGCGCCACCATTTCATACCCTGAGGAGCGCACCTACAGATCCCTGCTCGGGCCGCTCGGGAAAAAGACTACGGTCTGGGCAGAATGTCTGTTTGCGGATCCGATCGGAGATATTGCCGTACTCGGCTCACCAGACAATCAAAAATTCATCGAACAGGCGGAGCACTACGAAGCGATGGTTGACGAAGTGGTCCCCCTGTCAGTGTCCGAGGGTCCGCCAGAGGGGCCGGCATGGTTGCTGTCTCTGGATGGGCGGTGGTTCCAATGCAAAGTAGAGTACGAGTACGAGTTCGACGGCCCATATTGGATATCCGAACTTGCCGAGAAAATTCGTGGCGGCATGTCGGGTTCACCGATCCTGGCCAAGAACAGGTCAGCGATTGGGATTGTCTGTTCCGGCGTTGTGTCTGATGGAGAACCGGTAGACACCGGTCCAGAACCGCGGCTTTCTCGCAATCTGCCTGGATGGATATGGCGCGATCTTAATGGGCTTTCCTAAATGTGGCGTTCTGATGCCCTGACCGGGAGACCTCCCCCAATCGCGTGTGCAGCAGAGATTCGAGCAGGTTTCATGATGGACCAGAACTTACCCGACTCGGTCGAGGATGGCTCAAAAACCCCGATTCAGGCATTCACTGGAGGCTTTTGCAGGCGTGGTTTGGACTGAATCAGATCGTAGCCGGCGTTGACCGTTTCCGGCCCGCCGGGCGGGGCCGGCGGCCGGCGGAACGGGCCCGATTAGGCCCGTATCAGGCCCGATTTAGCGTCGCCGCGGGTTCCCGCGGGCGCGGGCCGCGGCGCCCCGGCCCAACGCGGTGTAGGGCCTTGTAGCGCGTAATTTCCTAAACGCACTCAGGCCTTCACGCTACACTGATTGGTTCTTCAGAGCCGAACAGTATTCCCTCTTGATACAATTGTCCACGGGTTTTGGTTCGCCAGGTTTAGGTAGCAGACGATGTTTGAACGGACCTCATGGTGCGTTGCCACGGTCGCCACATGCACCATGACATTGCCTGCCCTGGCCCAGTACAGAATCGAAACTGTGGCTGGCGGCGCAGCCCCACTGACATCCATCGCAGCCACGCAAGCCTCCATGGGACCCGCTAATGGCTGCGCCGTCGATTCCGCGGGCAACGTCTATTTCAGCTCGGCGAGCGAGAGCTCCGTTTTCAAAATCGACCAGAGCGGCCTCCTTGCTCGCGTGGTTGGTGTTGGCGGGGTCAATGCAATCGATTCTCGTGGCGGCGTTGACGCGGCCGAACTGCCACTGAACTCACCTCAAGGGCTGGCGTTTGACAAGGCCGGGAATCTCTACATTGCGGAGAGCGGCGCCAATCGGATCCGGAAACTCTCCACTGACGGAACGATGACCACCGTCGCCGGCAATGGAACTGCAGGTTACGCCGGGGATGGCGGCCCGGCGATCAATGCACAGTTGAACCATCCCACCGGCATCGCCATCGATTCAGCAGGTAACCTGTACATTGCCGATCGCGGCAACTATCGCATTCGCATGGTCTCGGCCGGCGGGATCATCAACACTGTTGCCGGAAATGGGCAAACCGGACCATATAACCTGGGCGATGGCGGGCAAGCGACGAACGCGCAGATCAGCTTCGCTGAAAGCGTAGCGGTGGATTCCCACGGAGACCTCTATATTGCCGACCGAATGAACGGCCGCGTGCGGATGGTCGATTCGAACGGCGTGATCACGACCGTCGCAGGCGACGGTTCCTTTGGTTACGGTGGCGATGGAGGGACTGCTACTTCAGCAGAGCTCAACCAACCCTCGGCCGTGGCAGTCGATTCCTCGGGGAACCTTTACATCGCGGACAGCGGGAACAGTCGGATTCGCATGGTCTGGCCGATTGGAACGATCTCAACTTTCGCCGGCACCGGGATTCAGGGGTACTCGGGTGACGGAGGGCAGGCGACCGGCGCTCAGATCGCGGCGTGGGGCGTGACCGTGGACTCGGCCGGCAAGCTTTACATCTATGGGGGCGACAGCCGGTTGCGGATGGTATGGCCGGACGGAATCATCAGCACGATGGAGGGCGGCAGCGTACCGCCGGGCAGCACCGTTGCGTTGCGCACCCAGCTCCAATACCCGGAAGGTCTGGCAACCGATCCTAATGGGTATGTCTATTTCGCGGAAGCAGGAAACCATGTCGTACGTAGGCTCGGCACTGATGGGACCTTAACCGTCGTCGCGGGAAACGGGACGCCGGGATACTCAGGCGATGGTGGATCGGCAATTGGAGCGCAGTTGAACAGCCCGTCCGCCGTCGCCGTCGATGCCAGCGGGAACCTTTACATCTCTGACTCCGGGAATAATGTCATCCGGAAAGTGGGTGCAGACCATACAATCGGCACTATTGCTGGCACCGGCACGGGTGTTTGCCCAGGCAGCGGTGCGGCCACTGCTACGCAGCTTCTCGATCCGGCGGGTCTGGCGATCGACTCCAAAGGCAACCTCTACATTGTGGACTCAGGACACGGCTGCGTACTTGAAATCACGCCAGCCGGCCAAGTCAGTACGATTGCCGGCGGTAGCGCACCTAACGCGGATGTTTTTCTGAGCGATCAGACCACCGCCAACGCGACGACGCTCTACGTTCCGCAGGGAGTGGCGGTCGATTCGTCCGGTGATGTGTACATCGCGGACACAGGGAATGCGTGCATTCGAAAGGTGAAACCGGGTGGCACGATTGCCGTAGTGGCAGGCAACGGGGTATTCGGCTACGCGGGAGATGGCGGAGCCGCGACCAGCGCACAACTGAGCGCGGCATGGTCGGTGGCCGTGGATGCGGCTGGCAATCTGTATATTGCCGACACGCTAAATGAGCGCGTGCGCAGAGTCGGAACGGATGGGACGATTTCGACCATTGCCGGGAATGGCACACCGGGCTATTCGGGAGACGGTTGCGACGGCACACAAGCGGAATTGAACACGCCGTGGTCGGTTGCGGTCGATTCGAACGGTACCATCTACATCTCCGACTGGGGTAATCAGGCGATCCGCATGCTGAGGACCGGAACGGATCAATCCGGCGGGCACGGCCGCCCGCCTCGCGTGTGCACAGCGGAGCGCAAACCCCTCGATAACGCACCTGACTTGGTCGTTCCGACGGCTGCTGTGTCGTCGCTGCCGATTCCGGGCGCCGCGGAGTTCTTCTCAGCCGGTGGTTCCGCGCTCGTCAGAACCGGCGGGATGCCGGCTCTGCAACAAATCTACGGGCTACCTCCCTTTCGCCCCGATAGCATGCCATCACCGGCGGGCAATCCATATACTCCCGGACCCGACCCAGATTTCAGCTATCTTTCCCTGCTGCAGCCAAACCTCCTTTTCGTCCAGGATATCCAGCGTTACGTGGACGTTGGCGACTCGCTCGGCGCGATGGCTGACAACATGCAAGGGCAGGGAGGCTCTTCCATGCTCGCGCTTCGCTCACAGGTCACCGAGTACGCCGGCCAGCAGGCGTGGGGCTTGATGATGACTGACCCAACGGACCTGCCGCTGGCAATGACATATCAGGCTGGGTTGGGTAATACTTTCCCTTTCTACGACGTGTTTCTGCCATCCGCTACTGGCGAGTATTTCGAGCCGTCCGACCTCGCCACGTTGAAGCAGTACTTGGATGATCTTCCGCCGTTGCTACTGCAGTATGAACACTTCATCGTTATCGGGCCGGTTAATGAGATGGTTCCAGCCGCCGCGTCTATCACATCGGTTGGAAATTATGGCGGAGGTGGCCAAAGCAGTATCGAGGGCACCGGGCCATTCGTATACGGTGAGCTTCCGCACGAGATTGCGGCTACGGTGTTCAATGGTTTGCATCCTGGGCCACTCGGAGAGGAATGGGACGTTCTTTGGCAGCAGAGCACAAACCCCATCTGGGATACCGCCGACGTCTTTTCCGGATATCCCCCTCGGCCAATGCCTACCAATAGGCCGATCCCATGGGGCGACACTAACGAGTATGAGGATTTCATGACAATCGTTTCGAACTGGGCTTGCGACTCAGCCACACCACGCCTGAGTCCGACGCAAAGCAGTTCGATGCTTGAACAAGCAGTTTACGCGGCTTCCCAGGGCCACACCATTTTGCTTCAGAAGACCCTCATCGTAGCTGCCATATTCACCACCGGGTCGCCGCTGGAGTTGCATCTCTACAACTATCCGAATTATCAGATGTTTTCCGCCAATCCGATAAACGCGACGGAGGCATCCGTTCTGGTCGCCCCCTCGTCGCTAACGCTGCGGGATTTCACTTTCTCCATCCAGAACGGTGCGCTCACCCGCGTCACATCGCCCGCATCCCAGGTGACGGTGTCCGGCACGACGGTGAACATCCCGGAATGGGACTTCACCTTCCCAACCCCGGTCCCAATTCCTGCATACGCCGCCACCGCGTGGGGGATTCCGCAGTAGGCCAATACCTACAGGGACCGAGCGTGAACCACGCACTCAGGCTCGATCGATATGCAACATCCCATCAAGCCCACTGCCGCAGCGACATCCCGACTGACGTCCCGTTCAGGTCGGCCGTCGTCTCCGATGTAAATGATCGGAAAGCGTCCCCCGAGCCAGCGTCGATATAGCCAAGCAACTCTCCTGAGGTCCCGATTCGTGCTTGATGCGAACGGAGCGGCATACGACGGGAGGGCCACGATCCGGACCCAATCGCCAACTTTGAGTTGGGCTCGTCGCCGAAACGGCAGTAGTGGCAGGAACGCCAATGCGACGAGAGTCCTTCTACCCATCACTGGAATAGCCTAGCGGAGGACGGGCTGGAATGCAAACATTTTAGTAGGCTGATGTTTCAATCGGACGGGCCGTGGGAAAAGCGGCGGTCTCGCCGCAGGTAAGAGGCCCTTCCTTGGTCACGTCACGAACTGTAGCTCGCTCGTTAGCGGACCTTGCTGGAAATGACAATTCGCGGTACGGCTTGCCATCCTCGACGACCTCGCATCGATTTTGCACAGGTTCGGACAATGCCATGGTGACGAGCCAGAAGGACGTCCTTCTGCGATTTTATTGAAATCCAGAGGCACCCTTTAAACTACAATGGTGAGCTGAAGTTGGAGACGAATCGATGCCTCGCTATTGGGTAATTGCACCAGTGGAATCAGACCCGCCTGAGCTCTTTGACAAGGTCTGGCAATTCGACCTTTCGAACAACCTCATATCCATCGGCTGGAAAGAGCTTGGCGACGTATCGAAGCTGAGCAAGGCGGAATTATCAGCGGCTGTCGCGAAGACCTACCCCGACAAGCCTGCGGCGACGAAGTCGCTCTACGCGAACATGGTCTGGAATTTTTTTCATGAGATCGGCCCGGAGGACTACGTGATCGCTCGGCGAGGCCGCAAAACGCTAGCTGGCATCGGTAGAGTAGGTGGGCCGGCAGTGTATACGCCTGGAAGGAACCCCGCTCACGGGCGTCCCAACTTTCTTGAGGTGTCTTGGCAGCCCCAACCCCGCAACAGGGTATATCCAAGCATCATTTTCCCAATGCACACGCTCATGGAGTTGACGGAGGATCAGTTCCGCAATCTCCTGACTGACTCGGACGTACCGTCGGGGCCAACCGAGCCTCCAGAGCCTATTGAAGACCACAATGCGTTCGTCCTTGAGAAATACCTGGAGGAATTCATTGTCAGCAATTTTCAGGCGATCTTCAAAGGCGACCTAAAGATCTATCGAGACGCCGAGGGCAACGATGGCCAGCAGTACGCGACCGAAACTGGGCCGATTGACATTCTGTCCATCGAGCCGAAGTCCAAGTCGTTTGTGGTGATTGAACTCAAGAAGGGCCGGCCCTCCGATCAGGTAGTTGGCCAGGTTCTTCGTTATATGGGCTGGGTCAAGAAGAATCTATGTGTGACTGGTCAGGGTGTGAAGGGCCTAGTCATCTGCAGCGATCCCGACCCTAAACTTTCCTACGCGCTAGAAATGACAAAGAACATTGACGTTCGGTATTACAGCGTATCCTTTAAGCTCAGGGAAGCCCCTGATTGAATTGCTACGCCGCCCTTGCCACCCGCACCACGCGCTCGGTCCTGAGGTACGGTCCTCACGAGAGTATTCAGCGCAAGCCGGTCCTTCGGCGAAATCCCGAACGACTTCACGCGTAGAAGTCGATGAGTTTCAACCCCAAACGGCGGAGCCGGCCGAATTACGCGCTGGCAGGCGTTCTAACCGGGTTCGAGGAAGTTTCCGCGGGCGCGGGCCGCGGAGACCCGTTTCGACGCGGTGTACGGGCTCGTAGCGCGTTGTTTTTTCTTCACGGCGGCGTTCGGTCACCGGAAAAACAACTCAATCGAACAGATCGGGCCGAATATGAGCTCCGCCCAAGAAGCGATCTTTTGAACGCTCCCGCTTCTCGGGCCGGACTACTTCGTTTCACGGAATCTCTTGCTGCTGAGCCAGGATTCCTTGGTGCGTGACCACGGAAGAACGCTATCTTGCGAGCGATTTGGCGAGGCGCCGAGTGAAATCAGTGAACGAAATCCCAATCGCTTTGCAGAAACTGTGTAATTCTACAACATCAATCCGCCGTTCTCCTCGCTCGCACTTACTCACAAACGACTGCGTTTCCTTCAGCCTGGCGGCGAGCTCTTCCTGGGTGAGGCCGGCCGTCTTCCTGGCAGCCCTGAGCTGGCGCAGAAACGTCCGGTAGCCCTCGGTGAAGAGCGACTTCTCCATTGAGACCCTTGGATTTCCGAAAGATGTAGGGTATAGTCGGTTTTGGAATAGTCCAACTTCGACTATTGGAGACTTTCGGAATGCCCGATCGACAGACAGCGATTACGGCTGCTGCTGGCGAGTTCTACGTCGCCTACCAGCTCTCCGCCCGTGGCTACGTGGTGGCGATCCCCAGAGCCAACGTTCCGAGTATCGATCTGCTGGTTAGCGACGTTACCGGCGCTCGATCGGTCTCGATCCAAGTAAAGACCTCAAGCGGTGCCAAGCGGACGTTCAAGCGGAATCCGGAGAAGGATCGGTGGGTATTTGACGTCGGCGAGAAGGGCAAATACTTGCGCGGAGAGAAGTTTTTCTACGCCTTCGTAGATTTGAAGTGGGGAGAAGGGCCGCCAGAAGTCTTCGCTAATACTGAGGAGTCTCACAATGGCAACGTGGATCATATCAGCCGGCTCTGACGGCCGTGATTACACCGAGTTCTTTCTGCGCTTTGGCATGGCTTTTGTCGGCGGGCCAGCGCATCGAGCTTCGATGAAGCAGGTTGCGGTCGGCGATGGGATTCTCCTGAAGCGCGGTCTTTCAGAGTTCGTCGCTGCAGGTACCATCGCCCAGCGAAACGGTGTTCACTCGGGAGATGGCGAAAAGGATTGGCTGAGCGACTTCGATGGCTGGGATCTCCCGGCATACTGCTACGTGGACTGGCACGTCCCCGTAACACCTGAGCCGGCCTCAGGACTTAGAATGGGCACGATCTACCAAACCAGCCAACCCCAGCACTTGGCGACCCTTCAGAGCATTCTTGGGGCACCGTCTCATCCATTCCTGGACGAGCCGGCGCAAACAAAATCAGTCGCCGAAGATGCCATACTAGGCTTCCTAATCCAACAGGGACTTCGGGTCTCCGCCGCAGATGAACTCACAAAGGCATTGCGGCGCATCCGCCTTCTGGCCGAATACTACTACGAGAATTGGACCTGGCGAGACATTCGCGAGCACGAAACTCGAACTTTCTTGGTTGTTCCATTGTTGCTGGCGCTTGGCTGGGCTGAGCAGCAGTTGAAGATCGAGTTGCCTGCTGGCGGTGGCCGCGTAGACATCGCGTGCTTCCCAGAGGCTTTCAAGGGAAATAACGCAGAAGCCGTCGTGCTCATAGAAACCAAGGGCTTCGCCTCCGGTCTCGACTACGCACCGGATCAGGCACAAGCCTACGCGAAGCACTTCCCGGATTGTCGGGTCGTGCTCGTGACGAACGGCTATTGCTACAAGACATATCTCCGCAACAGCGAAGGCACATTCAGCATTAAACCTTCTGGCTATCTGAACATCATCAAGCCACGTGATCGGTATCCATTGGAGCCGGAGACTGTAGCTGGCGCTTTGGAGGTTTTGAAGTGGCTGATGCCTGCAACCGTAGCTCTTCACGCCAAACCCACCAGAGCCTAGGTACCGCAAGGTGTCCGCCGCTAATTATAGGTGAGTAGTTATGATTAGTGAAAGAGCCCGGACCGGGTGCTATCGCTCTCGCACGCCATATCACCCGGGTGCTTTCACCCTGTTGATTTGAAGCCACTTGGAGTGACGACGAGTTCGACCGACTCGAAAGGCCATCAACTGGCCTCCGCGTATTCCTCAAGAATACGCCCGACGCTCGACTTCGAGATCCCGAGTCGATTGCCGATCTCCCAGAGAGCCAGACCTTGGCGACGTAGCTCCAGCACTTTCGTCCGATCCACGATCACCTTGGGCCGTCCGAGGTTCTTGCCTTCGGCCCTGGCCCGTTCCAATCCAGCCTTCACTCGTTCAGACAACCGGATTCGCTCCTGCTTGGCGATGGTCGCCAAGATGGACAGCACCGCATCCCGGAAGACTCCGACACTCCGCAGATATTCTTCCTTCAGACTCCACCAATCTACCCCGTTTTTCGTGAGCCTCTGCAGGTATTGGAGGGTTTCAAGGACACCCTCACGGCTGAACCGGTCGAGTGACCAGAAGAGAACGAGATCGAATCGCCGTTGTGCGGCATCGGCAAAAAGCTGCTGGAACATTTGACGGTCCGCATCGCCGCCACTGGCATAGTCGACGTACTCCTGGAACAGAACCCATTCATCGCCATGCCGCTCGACGAATTGCCGTAGTTCGCGGAGCTGATTCTCGCAGTCTTGACCCTTGTCCTTCGTAGAAACACGAGCATAGATAGCTACGTTGATCATTTGACTTACTCCACTTAGTTGTTTGTTGGGTGTCCCGAAAGGGGCCCTTTTTGGGAAAGCAAACCAAGGGCCAACTTCGCCCGCGTTTCCCGCGCAATTAGTCCTAAAGTCAGCCGGGGTTAAAGAGCCACGGTATTAGTTAGTAAGTTAAGCGATAGTTACGACTAATTGCCAGAACTATAACCAGAGACGGTAGTTGGCTCGTGGTTTGCTCTGGGCGGGGCGGGGTTTGCGGGACATTCCGATGAAGGTTGTCCCGACGATTCCCAAAATCAACTTCGAGGAGAACGATATGTGCCTGAAGGAAGCGAGGCCCACCGCCGGAACGGTGAGCCTCAGTGCTTTCTACTTTGAACAACTCACTGAAGAGGATATCAAAGTGGTCTGCATCGCAAGCTTAACACACGATAGTTTCGGCTTCAAGACGAAACTTTCGGTTGCCAAACACCTTACCTCTAAACCAGAGGTCCACAATTTGTTTTGCCGGTATGGACGACCTGACCAACTACCTGAGCAGCAGAACGCAGGAGGTGGCCATGCCGAATAGCGACGTGATTCACGTCCTGAAAGAGGCCCATGCCCGCGGGTTCAGCATCATTCCGGTCAACCGCGATAAGAGACCACGGGTAGCGTGGAAGGTCTACCAGGAGAGACCTGCAAGCGCTGAGGAGCTGAACGAATGGTGGGCTCAGAGACCGGATGCCTGGGCAGTCGTGACTGGGAAGGTGAGCGGAGTTGTCGTTCTGGATTTCGATGGTGAGGCCGGACTCACCACGATGGCCAGGCTGGAACTCCAACCTCACGTCAAGACTGGTAGTGGTGGTGCCCATGTGTATTTCAGGTATCCCGGATGGTCTGTCCCGACGGTCAATGGACGATCCAAACAAATTCTCGGCGAGAAGTATCCGGGACTGGATATGCGTGGTGACGGAGGGTACGCAGTGTTCGCTGGCTACAACGAGAACGGCCCTTACGAATGGGTCCGCGGGATGGAGCCTGATTCACTACAGGTACTCTCCAAGGACCTCCGAGCATTTCTGGGTCTTGTAGAACCGGATGAGAACCGTAGCGTAGCCGCCATTGATCTGGTCGGAAGAGCACTGGAGCTGGTGAAGTCTGGTAGTGGTCGGAACGATGCAGGTTTCTGGTTGGCAACTCAGCTCCGGGATAACGGCTATTCGGAATCTGAGGCAGTGGAATCGGTCAGTGCGTATCGAGTCCAGACGCCCAGCTTGAATGGCAAAGGACTGAACGAGGCATACACGGTTGAAGAGGCAGTCGAGAGTGTCAGGCAGGCCTTCAAACGGCCGAGGCGAGCACCATGGGAATCGAGCAACGGTCGGAATGGAGACCATCGCTATCCGCCTACCAATGTCGTTGCGGTCGAGTCCAATAGCCAGCTACCCAACATCGTCGTAAACGATCGCGAGTTGAGGGATGTCACGCAGGACTGCATCAAGGCACTCCAGGCTTGCAATGATCCACCGTCGCTGTTTGTCCGGACTGGCCAGATCGTCTTCGTAGCCTGTGATGAGCAGGGACGTCACTCGGTCAAGGAGGCATCAGAGCCGTACCTCCGAGGTCGGATGACGAGGACTGCCAATTTCTGCCGATTGTGGAGGAACAGGGATGGCAGCATTCGGCAGTTTCCCACTAACCCACCACTCGATGCAGTCCGCGATCTGCAGGCGTTGACTGCGGAGGAGTGGCAGTTCCCACCATTGGAATCCGTCACGGAGTCCCCTATTCTCCGGCCGGACGGGACGGTGCTGGCTACGGCCGGCTACGACGCCATGACCAAGGTGGTTTATGCTCCGTCATCTGATCTGAAACTACCTCCAATCCCAGACGATCCGATCTCCGATGAGGTAATCGAGGCTGTATCGCTGGTAAATGAGGCCATCGAGGGTTTCCCGTTCGTGGATCAGGCCAGTCGAGCCAACGCATTCGCCGTTCTCGTGACGCCGATTGTGAGGAGGGCAGTGAAAGGGAACGTCCCGATTGCGTTGATCGACGCACCGGAGGCAGGCACTGGCAAGAGCTTGATGGCGGAACTCGTCGCCATCATCCATACCGGTGTTGATGCGGCGATGAAGCCGGCACCATCTCACGACGATGAGGAGTGGCGGAAGACGTTGAGTGCCGTTCTGATGAGCGGAACGGTATTGACCATCTTCGACAACGTCATGTACCGGCTAGATTGCGGCAGTCTTGCCCTGGCGGTGACGGCATCCACCTGGACAGACCGTATCCTCGGGCAGAGCTTGACGATCACAGTTCCACAGCGGACCACCTGGATCGTCACCGGCAACAATCTGCTGCTCGGCGGTGATCTTCCACGGCGTTGCTACTGGATTCGCCTGGATGCCCGGACTCCTCAACCATGGCAGCGGGACGGATTCAAGATTCCAGATTTGAAGAAATGGGCCCGGGAGAAACGTGGCGAACTTCTGGCGGCACTGCTGGTCATGTGCCGGGCCTGGTTTTCCGTAGGTTGTCCGGAATCGAAAACGCCGGTACTCGGCTCATTCGAAGGATGGTCGAAGATCGTTGGCGGCATTGTTCAGTATGCCGGCGTAGAGGGCTTCCTCGGGAATCTGGAATCGCTGTACGAGCAGTCCGATCCCTCCAAACTCCAGTGGGAGTCGTTTCTCACGGCGATTTCCGAGGAGTACGAAGACCGCCCATTCACGATTCACGAACTGGTCGACCTGATCCGCAGCGGTAATGAGATCAAGAAAGCACTGCCGGACGATCTTCCCGATGATGATCGCCCTGGTAATGGATTCCAACGGAAGATCGCCAATGCCTTCCGCCAGCGTCTCGAGAGGCGGTACGGTCGGGATGGATTTCACCTGGTCAAGGCTGGTGAAGCTCGCAATAAAGTTGTCCTCTGGAGCGTAAGGCGCCAGAACTCGCAACCCGCGGGGTAGATCTGCGGGGGCGCGGGGCCTTGCGGGGGTTCCCGCCGCCCGTTCCCGCGGCGGCGCACACCCTTATCGACTTCTTTCCGGCGCCCGCGTTGGCCGGGAAAGCCCCCGCATACCCCCGCAACCCCCGCGGTTGACCCTGATAAACCCTGGTTTCTATTCAGAAAGGAATTATCGAGATGAAAAATGGTAAAGACAATCGTCGTGTCTCCTGGTCGGAGCTGCTTCATACTGCGGTCACTCAACCTGGGGTGATCCATGAGGCATACACCCGATTCTGGAACTACAGTTTCGGCAATCAAATCTTGGCGTTGATGCAATGCAAGGCCAGGAATATCGAACCTGGTCCGATTGCCACCTTTCAGCGCTGGAAAGAACTTGGTCGACATGTCCGGAAGGGCGAGAAGGCTCTGACGCTGTGCATGCCGGTAACCGTGAAGTGCCGGGATACCTCGGAGCCATCGGATGCGGAATCGGAATCTCCTGGCAATACGGACAATCCAGGTGTCAAAACCGTATTCGTGTTCCGACCGCATTGGTTCGCGCTGTCTCAGACTGATGGTGAGCCGTACTCGCCGGCGCCGATCCCGGACTGGGACCGGGCCGCCGCACTTGCTACCCTCGGAATCCAGGAGGAGCCGTTCACGATGACGGACGGGAACTGCCAGGGCTACGCAACGCGAGATCGGAAGATTGCGATTTCGCCGATTGCCGCAGTCCCACACAAGACGTTCTTCCATGAGGTAGCTCACATCGTTCTTGGGCACGTGGCTGAGGGATCGCTGAGCGATGGAGAGTCGATCCCGAAGTCGCTACGAGAGGTCGAGGCGGAGTCCGTGGCGTTGATCTGCTGCGAATCGCTTGGTCTGGATGGCGCCGACTTCGCACGTGGTTATATCCAGCATTGGCTCCACGGTGACGAGATTCCAGAGAAATTGGCTCAACGCATCCTTCATGGGGCTGATTCGATATTGAAATCGGGAAAGTAGAGGTGGCTCAAAAACCCCGAATTACGCCGTAAAAGGCCCTGTAACCGGCCGGGCCGGGCGCCCGCCGCCGCGGGCCGCGGGCGGGCCGGAGACCGCGGTATAGCGCCTCGTACGTGTGTTATCAGCGGTTCTGGCCGGCGGGCCGGCGGCGCGCCGGGACGCCGCCGAACCCAGTCTGGGACACGATTATCATCAATGCAAGTATGAGATCGACTTGAAGCAGGCCGTTCTGCTGTGGATTGCTTGCCCTTTGTTTTCTTTGGAGATCGGCAAGCTGTTGAATCTAAGGTGCCGATAACCCATTAGTTTAGCTTCATTGAACCGACTGAAGACTCCTGCTTCGACCTAAACTCAGCTAAGGGAGTACGGGTGGTGACTAATCCACAGCTTGGAGGACGCATTGTCGAACTTCTCGCACTGGTACTCCTGACTCTTGTTGGTACTCGTCTTGTGGTCCACGACCTGAAGGCGCTCGTAGCCGCCATCAGAACACTGTGGCGGAGTACTGCCCGTCAGCAGCGCGGCCGCACTGGCCGGGCCGGCGCCCGCGGCGGGACCAGCCGAAAGGCACGCCCATCCGAGCTTTCGTCCTGTAGGTATGCTACGATTGTCCCAACAATGCCCACGAAACCCTCGCCAAGGAAACCGCGGTACCAGAAAACTAACGTGCAACTGCCTTCCAACGAGCTGACTCTCTACGTAGGGTCAAAGATCCGATCAGCATTGCAAGAGGTGACGACGGATATGGACTTGTACCACGGTGTTCGCTTGGGAGAGGTCATGGAAGCCGTCTACGAGCAAGGGCGGAAGGACGGACGAAGGGAAATCATCGCAAAAATCGACGGCATTAAGATCGGCGTTAAATACCTTCCACCAGGGCGGCCAAAGAAAAAAAGAAAGCCCCCAAGCTGAGCACCACCGCGCTGGTTTGGCGGACGGCTGCGAAACCTCCGCAGATCGGAAAGAACAACAACCAGGAGCGACGCGAACGTTGTTGTAAACGCCAGGCGATTACATCCAGCTGGAGTTCCACGACGAGCACACCCACGAGGTGGAATGATCGCAAGTGAGCGGCAGCGTCTGAAATCACCCTCCTGGCTTATTGCCGCAAGATACCGTGGCGAGGGTGAGGATGCTGGAGCGCTTGAAACCTCACGCATGGGGAGCGCTGTCACGACGTTGTCGTCAATCGGAAGAGCTACGACGACTGAACCTATTGACGCCGAAACCCGCCGTGAGCGATGATGACTATGCGTACCGTATATGCGCCAAGCTGTTCTTAAGTGGACTGACGAAAAATTCGACGTGACCTCATTTTTGAAGGCTGCCGAGCACAACCTCGTGCCTTTCCATACAACATCGCTAGGTGCCCTCTATGCCGCGGACTGCATGCAGGTGCTTCCGATGGTCAAAGACGAGGTTGTTGACACAGTTTTCGCGGACCCTCCGTTCAATCTCGGCAAGGAGTACGGCAAAAACACGGATGATCATCTGCCGGATCAGCAATACATCCAATGGTGCCAGCGATGGATCTCAGAATGTGTCCGGGTGTTGAAGCCCGGCGGATCCCTCTTCCTCTACAACCTTCCGAAATGGAACGTGCTACTTGGAGCTTTTCTCCATGAGCGGGGGCTTGAGTTCCGCCACTGGATCGCAATTGAAATAAGCGCTTGCCTGCCCATCCCGAGCCGTTTGCATCCGAGCCACTACAGCCTGCTCTACTACAGCAAGGGCAAGCCAAAGACCTTCTACCGCATCCGGACGCCCATTCTGACCTGCCGTCATTGCGGCGGCGAGGTAAAGGACTACGGGGGCCACAGAGGCGCGATGAACCCCAAGGGTGTCACACTCAAGGACGTGTGGACGGATATTCCCCCAGTTCGGCACTGGAAGTTTAAGTCAAAGAACCGTCGGGCCAATGCCCTGTCAACGAAGATCCTGGATCGGGTAATCGACATGTCCACTGAGCTCGGCGACGTTGTGCTCGACCCCTTCGGAGGCAGCGGGACAACCTACGTCGTCTGCGAGTCAAGACACCGCCGATGGATAGGAACAGAAATCGACTTTGCGGATGATATCGTTGCCCGTCTGGAAGGCGACGAGATCCGCGCGCACAAGAATGGCGATTATGTAGAACGGTGACGCTCTATTCCAGCGCCCTGCCTGACGTGCCTTTCGGGATACGCGGAACCTTCGTGCTCGTGGCGTCATGCTCGATGGCCACAATCTCAAGGACACCCTGCGAGCAGGGGATCGAGCGCCACAGGTCAAGGTAGGGCTCCAGTTCTGCCATGTTGCCAACGCGGTCGGTCAAGTACCTGTAAAGCTCGCGCGATGGCACCACGAGAATCCCGCACGCCAGGACGCCTTTCAACAACCCCAGCGCCATTTTGTTCAGCGCCCGGTGGCTTGACGAGATGTTTCCGGTTTCCCACTCCAGTGCGACGGGGCCGAAGTTGGTGTGAAGAACCGCGTCCAGCTTACCGGGCCTTTTCAGAATGGCGATGTCGAGCGGTTCTTCCAGTTTCCAGCCCTGCCTCTTCAACTCTTCCATCAACCCCAGTTTGATAGGCGTCACGCCGTTGCCCCGGCCGCGTGCTTTCCCGAGCTCAGGGTATATGGTGAAAGTGTTGGAGCCGCGCGGCCAGTCCACCTCCCGGATCGCCTTGTGCAGGCTCTTGCGGGTTTTCTTCCATTCTGCCGACGACGCATATTTGCCGCACGACAGCAGCGTCTCTTCCTGGACAATTCTCACAGGGAGCCCTCGCTGAACAGCTCCCGGACAGGCACGTCCAGCGCTACGGCAATCTTCTGGATGTTGACGAGGCTGACATTCCGTTCACCGCGCTCGATGCCTCCAATATATGTCCGGTCAAGATCGCAAGCCAGCGCGAGAGCTTCCTGTGACAGGCCCTTGCCGCTGCGCAGTTCGCGCACCCGTTGACCGAAGGCTGCCTTTATCGCTTCGTCCCGTTCTCGGACCACAAGATCATGCCATCACCACTGATGACCATAAGTCCACGGACTTTGAGTATCATCACGTCAATACCAACCCGTTGATGTTGCCAGCTATCCTGGGTAAAACGGCTGAGATCGGATGATAACATACGCAGAATCAGAGTCTTACTGCCAAAGCAAAACCGACCGCAGCCATGTGGTGATCCTTCGAGCAGTCACAGCAGAACCCTCTGGCAATTATCTGTTGACATATAATATAAACTGATTAATACTGTTTACAGTTAAATGATTATATGTTTTCAGTGTTCCTCCGAGACAAAGCGGTTGCTCGACAGGTTGCTAGAAACCCGCAGCTATAACGACTACAGTGAGGCCATCGCAGTCTCGATTGCGAATCAGAGTCTGCTCCACAACCGGATGGGTACAGGCGGGACGTTCGTTCTGAAAACAGAGGCCGTTTCAGAAACAGGGAGTGGGCCAGTGTGCGCTGCCAGCTCTCTTCAACGCCGAAGCGAGGCCACCATTTCAGGAGAACTCTCAGTACCGGAGATCTTCACTTTGGAAGGGGTTTCGGACGGCACGGTTTCATGCGCGCCCAGCTCCGCGGATGACCTGTTCTCCGCGCCTAACGTGCCTATCGAGAGATGGTTGTTGGGGCAGTACAACCGGCTTTTACCGGCTAAGGTAAACTGCCGAGCGCTGCTCCATTATCTTCGTGAGGGTCGCGATGGGGTTGCTCTGCCGGATGTGGAGCAGGAAATCGCAGCGGCCGCGACGCGCTTAGGTGAAATCCTCCGATTCCATGATCGCCGGGAGCGCTTGGACCGCGATGAAGCTCTTTCGACTGCGTTCCCATCCGCCATCGATGACGCCGACAAAAGTCGGCGTCGTTACATCAACCAGTTTCTAGGTACCGTAAACAGCCAGAGACAAATCTCGGGCCTCCTTGCGGGCCTGAAACTGATCAATCTGGCTAAGCAAGACCAGCCCCGCGTCGCGCTAACTGACGCTGGCTTGAGTTTCGCGTTGCTTTCGAACCCGGTGCTGGACGAAGGGCACGGTCGCGTTGTGAGGAAGTTCAGCAGCGAAGAGACGGAATTCCTCTTGGACCATGTGGCTCAATCAGTACCTTCCGAGTCCTTCGCCTACCGTACTATCCTAACGGCCATTAAGACCGGAGCGAACACTCCAGAGAAGATCGCTGAAGTATTACGGCGGGAGGCTCCTCCATCGATGGATCGGGGGCTCACAGAATCGTTCATCGCTTCACAGCGTTCGGGTGCGATCTCGCGCATGTGCGACCTCGACTTGGTACGACGTCTTCGCCAGGGCGTTAGAGTAACGTACGCCATCACCGAGCCCGGTGACCGCTTTTTGAGCCGCAGGACCACAAGGAGGCATGGCGACCATGGCTGTGACGAAAATCGATAGCGAGCAGGAGCTCGTCACTGTTGCTTCCAAAAATTCCGCCCTGTATTCAGACGTTTCGCTCGCTGCCCTGACGGCGTACAGCTTGTACTGGTTGCACCGCTGGGAACTTCGTCGCTCGATCGAAGCCGTTGCCGTACTCAATTGGCGACTTTTCCCGAACAAGTTTGGCATGGTTGGATTCCCACAGTATCCAGACGCATTTAGGACAAATCGATCTCTGCTCCAGGGACAACCAAAATACCGCAACCTCCTGACGGGGGCCGCGAGCAAGGGCTTCAGCCTCAACGAGCGAGGAATGGAAGTCGCGCGTCAACTAGTCTCCAAGCTCGGCGTTCCAGCCAAGGCCGATGGCATAGAGCTCGGTGTGCCACCCACGGCAGAAGAACGCTCTTCGAAGAAACAGCAGATTAGGACCCTCGAACCGAAAGAAGACGTCCGCCGTGTCCGCGAAAGCAAACTATTTGAAAAGTGGTCCCAAGCGGTGATGAGTGATCGTGACCTTATCCACGTGCATTCCCTACTCGGCGTGTTCGACCATACACCCGCTAAGGTGCGAAGCGCTGCGATGAGGCAGCTGGAATCGAGTGCCAATGAGGTTGGTGATGAGGATGCCCGCAGATTTTTAGCTGATGTACGTCACGCCTTCCCCGTTGCCTTCAGGGAGAAAGGAAACAAGCAGGGCAGGGGAAACTGACATGTTGAAACGTGTTATCCAATGGGCGCCGCGCGAGAAAAGGCGGGCCGTGTTCGCCGCGGTCGGTCGGAGCTTCGTAAAAACGATCACCGAGCCGATAACTAACTCTGACTCTGCACTTAAGAAGCAAGCCGGCGTGGCGCATGCGGCAGGTCTTGTGGATCAGCTGCTCAACCTGAAAGTCGACGATCGCTTGAACAGCGCAGATCTTAAGAAGAAGATCCCGAAGCGGCACTGCCGACAAATTGTGGTTCGCGTCCATACGTCCGGGAGGAAGTCACGGTTCTGTTCCATAACTGATTCAGGACCCGGCATGACTGCTGCGGAGTTAGAGGCAAACTTCGGTCAATACGCAAATGCGAAGGCCAAGGGTGAAAGGACGCGCAGTCTGTTTGGCCGCGGTGCTCTCGACGTTCTGTTGTACCACGAGGGGTCGACCATATATTCCGTAAAGAACGGTCGGCTGTCTCGCTGTCGCATTTACTGGGAGAACGATGCGTTATGCGAGATCGAAGACTTGGGTGCGGTGTCAGAGCCCCTACTTAACGCTCAGAAGTTGCCAAGGGATATCCTGAGCTCCGGCACATTTGTGTCGTTCACGCTCAAGGAAGGCACCCCGATCCTTCAGGAGGACCAGATCGTCTCACGCCTGAGCAGCTTCTACATGCTACGCCTTATCGCTGCCGATCCGAACAGCCGCGTTGAATTGATTAGACATCGTGCGGACGGCTCACACGCGAGCACGTTGTCGTATGACCTTCCGATTGGCACAGTTGTTGGACGCGGAACAGACGCGCTCCAGACTGAGGGTCACGGACAACTGCCCGTAGATATTCTGGTGGCGCGCGCGGATGTTCCATTAGAGGGCGACCCGGACCACATTGACCGTCGGGAAAACGGACTTCTCTTTGTTGACGATAACGATGCTGTACTCGATTTGACGCTGCTGCCCGAGTACGACAGGAATCCGTACCTAAAGCACATATACGGCGTTGTTCGCATCACAGGAATACGGTCAGTTCTGGAGTCGTACCTTGAGGCTGAAGATGCGGTTGCAGTGTTGACGTCAACCCGAGACGGTTTCGAGCGAAAGAACCCCTTCGTGGTGAAGCTGTTTGAGTTGATCGAGCGACATGTGAAACCGCTATATGAGGCGGAAGAAAGATCCCAACGGAAAGGCGACACCCACCGGTCCGGAAACCTGGACCAGCGCGTACGAGAAGTACTCAAGGTTATCAACCAGTTCAACTCCGAAGAAACGGACGAAGTAGGCGGAGGGGATCCACCCCCGCGTCCTCCGAAGGAGGCCGGTCCCATCTATTTCTCCGTAGCAACTGCCAGGCTGCACACAGGAATCGGCAGAACGGCGCACGCCTACGTTGATCGGACACGTGTCAAGAGCGGCGAGATCGTATTGTTCGAAAGCGATAACGCAGAGATTGAGGTCGAACCTGATTCCGGGACCATAACCGCCGGCGAGGGGTACCAGCGCATCGACCTTAAGATCACGTGCAGCATCAAGGATCAGAGGGGGACCATTACGGGCCTGACCCTTGACAACGAAGGTGGCGAGTTGCGCGCAAGCATGGAAATCGTTGGAGTTGACGATCCGCCGGTTCTTCAACCGCCCACGGATATCGCGTTCTCAGCATCGCGATTCTCGTCAGTTCCGAACAGAACCTACACGGCTGCTCTGCTGGTGAATTTGACAGCGTTTCCCGGAATGCCGGTGGTTACGTTCTGGCTGGAGGAAGTTGAAGGGCATATTGTCTTGGCGGATGGACAGGATGCCTTGACCGTTAAGGTGACAGCTGAGCACGTGATGACCGGTTCGAGGATCGCGCGACTGAGCGTCCCGTTTCGAGGCTCCGGATGGGGGCAAAGAGCAACGTTACGCGCGAAGGCCAAACGTTCTGATGGGAAATACGCGTATGCAAAGTGCCGCTTGAAGCTCGAACGAAGCCCAGGCAACGAAGCATTTCGGGATTTCCATTACGAGGACCTCGCACGAGATGTGCTGGGTGATGTAGCCGGGGACAAGCTGTATATCAACGCTGGATACGCACTGCACCGGCAGATCTTTGGCGATACGGAAAGTGAGTTCAACACCAAACTGGAGACGGACCCAATCGCGCAGATGAGGGCAGCATCAGTGCTGGTGGATGTTGTCGTGTACCGCGCAGCGACCATTAAGCACAGTGCTGGTGGAAAGAAAGGGCTACATATCAAGCCGGAGGACCCAATTGGCAGTCTTCGGCCATATATCGACGAGAGCAGGATGAAGCTAGAGCCGCGTCTCATCCGTGCTCTGGCTCCTCAGGTCCTTGCGGCTGGCGTGCCGACGTCAAGCCCGGACGAAAGTCAGCACCCCTCACGAGGCCGTCCGCCATTATCTCCTGAGGAGAAGGCGATACACGGGCTTATGAGAGCGGGGCTAAGCCGTGAGGGGGCGACGGCGATTGTTCGTGCCGCTCCCAAGACTGGTGAAACCCACGCCAATTGACTTGGTCTTAGGATAAGGCGCCAGGCCGGTGTACGGGGTGATAGGACCCTATCAGCCGTTCTTCGCGGCGGGCCGGGCCGCCGGCAAAGGCCGGCGGCCACTTGAATGGTGGGATGCCAACGCATGGGCACTCAAAGAGCCGCATGTAGCGCCATTTCACGGCAGAGGTGTTGAGATTGAGTAGGGTGCGAACGTGATTCGCAGCCGTCGCTCAGTCAATCCAGTTAAGTCCGTTGTTATTGAGCAGAACACATTCACTGGTTCTGCTTACTGCCCCCTTCCGCATTCCGGGAAGGTCATCACGCTCCGCTGTTATCTCAATCAGGCGATGGCAGAAGTTTGCGAACAGTTCAGATGGTAGGGCCATTGATTCACCGCGTATTAGATTCGGCATCACCGCCTTGATGATGGGCTCACTTCTATATCTATCGAAGTCTTTACGCTTGCCATCTCTCAGTTCAGCATAGACTTGAGCATTGCCAAAGACATTAATGAACGCAATGATGTTTTCGACGGTTACCGATAGTTTTGACAGGTCGGTCTGAGACGGATAATTCACAACGAAATCTCTAGCGCTGTAGGTTGTTTTGGTCGCCCGGTAAAATATGGTCAGGTTACATAGAATCGGTTTACCATTGACAACCAATACCGGAGGTCTACTATTGCTACCTTGTAGTGTTTGTCGCAGGGAGCCTTCCAAAGATTTTCGGAATTCTTCAATATCCCAGAGAACATCACTGCAATTATGCACTCGAAACCACGATTCAGTAAAGGTCAGGAAATCAAAGCTCGGCGTAAATCCATCTCGAACCTTTTCTAGAAGCTCCAAGACGCCTGTTGCCCACACTCCGCATGCGGGACCCAGGCGCCGGATTTTATGTCCAGTATCATCGAATGTCTTCGTGGCGGAATTCTCCATTCGTCTGTCACCACAGACAACCAGGCCGTCTCTAGTCATTGCCTGTATAATCAAGCTTGCCTGAAGCGGGTACACGAACACAGCCGATAGTATCAGGGCGTGCTTCAGCATGTTTGCATCGTAACACCACTACCACATGTTCAACCTAACGGGGACCCGATTGGCGCGGACGGCTCCTACAATCTCGTCACAGGAGCCCCGTACACTTTGGAGGCGATTCGCGGCCTCAAAAGGGAACCTTGCCAGACCGACCCTGGCAAGAGAATACGCGGTGATACGGCCCCTATCAGCCATTTATTGCTGAGGGCCGGCGAGCCTGCGAGGTTGACGAATTGAACGGCTTCAATCGGTAGTCGGTAACCAGGGGGCGTTCAAAGAGCTGATTTCAGGCTTATTTCGTTTCTTTCGTTCGCCCGGAAAGGCCGCAGACCTTGGCAATAAAGGACTTTACTCACGTAGTGCTACACTGTGGACATGCCGGAGAACGACCTGCCAACCCCAAGCGAGAGGGGACTGTCGCCGGAGGTATTGCCACCGGTTAAAACAGTGCGGATCGGTCCGTGGGCTGTGACGCACTCATCTGTACGAGTCGTCCTCAAGACAGCCTCTGCGATT
Organism: Bryobacteraceae bacterium; assembly: GCA_049511495.1. GTDB lineage: Bacteria > Acidobacteriota > Terriglobia > Bryobacterales > Bryobacteraceae > Bog-375. The sequence goes on from JBEKXZ010000004.1 coordinate 220,478, forward strand.
GCACTTCTAGGAATGGCGGGGTGGTTTTTTCAGAATTTTCTACAGCTGCGGGGCGTTGTGGATTTACGCGCCTCACGTATAGACCTCGCCTTTCTTGGCGGCTCTCTGTTGGCTGCCGGGTGGATATTGACGAGTGGCCTTACCCATAAGGTAATCGTTAGGGCGCTGATCGTACCGCTTTTAGTGGCCGGCCTCTGGGGTCTTGATGCTTGGGCACCAAAACCAGCAGTCGTAGTCGAGCCAAACCGCATCTCTTTTGATGGTTCGATCCCTCAAGAGATGCTACAGTTCATCGTCCGCAACGAGACAGATTCATTCACTTATGAAGTGCAGTTAAAGCTGAAACTTTCTAAAGGTTCTTGGTTCGATGATTCCACACATAACATACCCGTCGGCAGTTTTAGGCCAATAATCGAGGGTTCGACGCTGTCAGATGTGAGGGGGCTGCGATGTGTGGATAGAAAGCAGCAGCCGACTATGGTCATATGGATATATCGCATGGAACCGCACGGCATCCGTGAGATCAACGTCATTCACAAGCAGTCTTCACATGCCGCGATAGAAGCGGCAATCTCGTACTTTACAAGAACTCCAGCGCCACGAATGGGCGATCCTACTCAGGCTACGGGAACCTACCACTTCGATGAGCCACTAAGCTGCGATGGACATTTTGCTGTTGAGTCGACTCCCCCACCTATGCAAATCCATCCATGGAGATTGCGAGCACAGATCTTGCCAGAGATTCTTACTGACATCGCTAAGTTGGATGCTACTATTCCAGTTAATACTGATCTCTATGTCTGCCGCCTTGAGCTATCCGCGCCACAGACAGGTTGTACAGGAACGGTTACTGTGCAGGATGGACAGCCAAAACCCGTAGTCTATATGGATGGAACTCCTATACAGCCGGGGCAGATTATAAAACCGATTGAGGCTCCATATATCCAGGCGTGTCGGATGTTCGCAAATGGGATCAAAATTAAAGGCAAATCGCTGTGTCTCGGAAAGAGCAACGGCATTAACATAGAGATTTCCGGGAGTTGGAAATCACGATAGTTTAGGTTTGACTGACAATGATTCTGTGCGAAATGGTGGCCTCTTAGGCCGCTTGCGGGGTTCGCTTTCCTCTGCCCAGCCTTTCTTTTCTTGCGCCATCCGTGTCACCCCGCACCAGCACAAACGTCAAGCGCTCATCGGCTATCGAGCCAAGTACCTTTGCGAACCGGGCGGTTTCCCCGGCGCAACGAAAGAAACGAAATAAGCCGTACGAATTGGGTCAGGCCGTGCTTTGTGGTCTTGAGGGGTCCATCTCGATGGCGAACCATCGCTGAAGAGGGCGACCCGCGGTAACTTCGTTTCTCCAGGTGGCCAGGCCGCCATCAACAAGCATCTGCAAGCTGGCCTCGATTGCGTGTGACTGTGTGTTGCGCTGAAGAACTTCGCTAATTTCGCTCCGTGTCAGTCCTTCGATTCCCGCGGTACGCAACGATTCAAGAATCCGATCCGCCACAGGGTCGCCGAGTCGACCGCCGAATATAAACCGTACAGATTCGTCGGAATAACGCCAGTATTCCAACGCTGCCAGGAGGTGCTCTGGCATTATGAAATCAAGGCCGTCCATCAGGGCGTATATCATGCTCATCCGAAGTACCTGAGGAGCCGCCCTGGCGACCATGCATCCATACAGCCCTGGCCGTTCAGCGCTAAGTCTCGGGTACTCAGACTCCCATATTTCATTGGCTTCCGGGCTGCGGATCATCCGGCCTACGCTACGACCGAACTGGATTACCGCAGCCAGACGATCGACAAGGGAGAGGAGTTCATCGGCATTCAATGAGCCTCCATGCGGCAGTGACTTGGATCTCTTGACCCAAACCCAAATGATTCGATTGCCCAGCCCGTTGGCGGACTCCACGGTGCCGAAAGTCAAATTCAGTTCATACTTCCCAATGTGGAAGATGCAAGATATATGCGGATCTGTCGCCTGCATCGGAGTCTTCGTCATCGTCCGCAGCGTCAAACCATCGTAAGCCTGTCGCATGATGGCGCTGAGAGTGTTCCCGTGACGTTCCATCGCCTTGAGGGCTCCGGCGAATTCCTCCTGTATAACCAGGAGACGCTTGTCTTCAACGCCCGCGTCTACCAGAACCTCGTCAGTGGTGGTCTCACCATTGCGCCTTGTCGCACGAGTTTCCCAGACAGCATCGCGCACCGCGTGGATGATCCCCTCACCGGAACTTAGGCCGGAATTGATGCAACGACCGTACCAGTAGGGATCAGCCTCCCGGTATGGCTGTCCGATCGTTCGCTCAGCACTTCCTTTGCGACTAGCCGTGGGACCGACCAGACTGATGTTCAGATTTGTGGCGTGACGGTCACCGCCGATCTGAAAGTGGGGCGACCGTCCAACACAGTTACCGTAATAGACTAGGTTGGTTCCCAGCAGTGCAGCTTCATCAGCCTCTGTGTGCGGAGCGATGCGCCTGACAATCTCGCCGGCCAAACCGCAGAAGGCAGCTGCCCCCAAAGGCCTTGGCGGTGGATTCGAAAATCGAGAGCCGAAGCGGAAATCGTTGGCCTGGTCCCCAGGCGCCGTGGCGCCGCTCCCCGAAGATAAAGTCGGAAAAACTGGGTTGTCTGCCATGTTTTCGTTACCCTCTGATCTGCAGTTATTGCGTTGCCGCTCTTCGAGGCTTCCGTTTAGAAGTGCCCAGCAGTCCTCGGGTGGGTGAGAACAAGCGCAGAGTGAGGTATCCATCGTGCTCCTTGACTAGAAGCGTGGGATACCGCTCAACCCGCTTAGTTCCGCCGAGGACCATCGAAATATCATGTTGCCGCCAATAGGCCTTCAGCCAGTGTTCCAACTGGTCTGGCGTACACCCGGCTTCCTGGCAGAATTGGGATTCCTTGAACAGTGCAACCTTGTGTGCGCCACCGAGAAGCTCTAAAAGCTGCTCCAAGTCCTCAGTAGTCAATTCGTCCGTGTGAGTTGACTCGCATACTATGTCGGTCATGAAGGTAACGTCTCCTAAAGTGCTATTTGCGACGGCAGAGCACGTTTTTGGTTGGCGTGCACGCTGTAGATTGGGGGCCAGCCCAGTGCCGGCCCCAGTTAGTTCACCGAACTAGAAGCCGTGCTGGATGTCCTCCAGGTAGCGGTCGACGGCTTGCAAGGCTTCATGCTGGAACCTAGCCTTAAGTTCGTCCGAAACGAACTCAATCAAGTTAACCCATTCAGGTTCGCCGTAGGCTTCTTTGCCTTGCCGCTGCGTGGCATTTATCCAACGATTTTCGCCGGACTCGCAGTAGCCACACTCGCGGATGATCATGCCTGAGCGCGTCTTGAAGTCCACAAGGGCCTTCACCGTCCGCGCGGCCATCGCCGTCCAGCGGACCACGATCAGCAACCACTGAGAATTGCTGGGTAATTGTGCGTCTGTTGGACGCATTTAGTTCACCTCTTTCTGCTGGGCAAGTGCCCAGCGGTCCAATAAATCGATGGGATAGCGACACAAGCGTCCGTAGCGGCGCCAGGGAGGACCGCCTCCGACGCGCCGCCACTTGCGCAGAAGCGCAGGTGACACACCTAGCCGCTGCGCGGCCTGTTTGTCGTTGAGGTGGCACTTAATAGCGCCATCAGTCATTGCATCTTCCTCCTTAGCTGAAATATCGGCTTCGTGGAACGAGTCTGCAATAACGTGTAGGGAAATGAAAGGAGAGAAAAGGGAGAAAAAACCCGTGCGAGGGAGAAGAATCGCTTTACTGTTTCCGGTTCTTCCGCCGCTTCATTAAGAAGGGCTCTCGCTCATCACGTGTGAGCAATCGAGTCCTGCCAGATAAAACGTTTTCGATGCTAATGGACACTGCGGAACTGTCCGGGTGTACACCTTTTCGCCATCGCCTCAGATCCACCTTAGCTACAGGTGCTGAATCCGCAACTGTTGCGTACGTCGTGCGGTGCTCTCGCACGAACGTACACAATCTGCTCTCGCGGGACTCGATCGTCGCTGCGTTCACTCTGGCGGGTTGTGGGCCTTTGGGTTTCGCATCGGACTGTACGCGTGGATTGGTTGTCGCTAGATCCGATCGGGTGGGGCCTCTCTGACTGGGATCGGACTTTGGAGTTGGCCGTTCGAAGTGATGGTGAGGCCGAGGCCGTAGGAGTCCGTCTCGGAAAGGGCGTGCAGATCCATGGCAATCGTTACGTCGCCAAGCATTCTGGATCCCCAATTGGATGAGCCGGTACGCAGCGTCGACCCTCGTCTCAAGACCGCTTTTCGCTTGGAGCATTTCGTCAAAAGGCATGTCGCCTCCAACAGATTTGGTTCCAGCTTACCAGACTCTGAGCCGATCACGGCCCCCGGAATGGGTTGCACCGGGCGACACGCGGTTAATCGACGAGGTATGCCAAAAAACATGCCCACCACATGCAGAGTTGCACGGCTACGAATCGTTACTCCTTGAATGGAAGTTATTGAAAAGAATGATCCGTAGCGTTTGGTGGGTCGCGGTCAAGTTGTTGATTGTCCGTGCGGCAATGGCTTCGAACCAGTAGGCCGGGGGTTCGAGTCCCTCCGGGCGCGCCAGTAACCTGTGGACTTTTGAGCTGGCGAATATCTAACGATATTGAATAATATCGCTCGCCTTGGGCTGGCGCCTTTCATCCCCTGGGAAGGGGCCAATTCTAGGGTTTGACCACGCGTCCACGTGGATCGCCGACGATCCGGTCAGTTATTGCGTCGAGAGGCTCGATAAGCGGTTCCTATGCGAGCACGCCGCCGGAAGCAGAATCTCCAGTTCGTTTCACCAGTAATAACGTGACATCGTCTTCGTTGTGTGTCGGGTCCACCAAGGATTTGAGAATAAACATCGTTGGTCTCGAAGTGTCGGCCAAAGCATCGCGCAAACGGCTTGCGGGGTCCTTTCCCTGAATAGAGTCGGTGAATCCATCGGTGAATACGAGGAGCCCGCCACCACGAGGAATCACAGCCACACAGGCTTCATACTCCGCGTCGCTAAACAATCCAAGCGGCATGCCAGTGGCTTCCAGCAATGTGGTTGATCCGGAACGAAACACAATCGGGGCATTGTGGCCGGCATTCACACAGGTCAATTCTCCCGAATCGCGGTTCAGCACGATGAACACTGCCGTCGCAAAGCGATCGCTCGGGGTGTAGCGGCTCAGGTGCTTGTTGATTTGCCGAGCCATCGCCAGGGGGTCCGCTTCAACATGCGCGATGCTCCTGACCAGAGCCTGTATGTTGGCCGCCAGCAGCGCCGCCGGCATTCCCTTCCCGGACACATCCGCTACCGCGAATAGCGTTCGGTTACCGGCAAGCTCGATCATGTCAAAGTAGTCGCCACCCACGTCACGGAAGGGCTTATAGAACGCCTCCACCTCGTAGCCCGGCAACTCGTCCAGTTTCTGGGGGTGGAGCGTCTGCTGGATCTGTCGTGCGGCAATCTGGTCGGCTTCCAGTTGGGTCTTGCGGACAAGCTCCGAAGTCAGCATCGCGTTGATCAGCCCCCAGCCAAGCATGTAAAGCAGGCACACACTCGCATAGAGGAGTGTCCCTTTCGGCCACATCAGAGGCCACGCCAAAGTCCGCGTCCAAAGGGCCCAGAACGCGTATCCCTGCATCAAATATCCGACCCATGTGATGAAACGTTTGGACTTCGGCATCTCGCGAGTCCAGTCGTAGGAGGCATACTGGAGCGCACGCCGAAAAGGGCCGGCGGATTTGTCGAACCTGACCTGTTGGATGCGAACCGCCATTGTTGGCAGTCTAGCAGGAGGCAGCCATGCTGGTGAACATGGGCGGACCACGCGCAACCCACGGATGTGTCTGGGCTGGGCTGGCAGCAGCCGACTACTGATATCAGGTCTTAACGCCGCTCTGAGAATCCCACATCGGCGCTCGACAGACCAAAAGCAGATATAATCGAAACCGTCACTCATGCTTCTGCGATCTGCAAGCGGGACACTGCTGCTTCTTCCTCTCGCGCTCGCCGCCGCTACTTACGCTCCTTCCAACGAGGATTTCCCCAACCCTGAGCGTGGCTTCTATGTGCAGACAGTCTACAATCCCGAGCGCGGCCAACTGCACCCGCTCGACCCCGCCTGGCTGCGCCGTGCTCGCGACAACGGCATCAGCCTCCTGCGCATGTACTGGATACTCTCCGAATTCCGCGACCGGCCGCTCTCCCCCGCCATGCTCGATCGGGTGCGCGCTGACTTCGCTGCCGCTCGCGCCGCCGGCATCAAGGTGATTGGCCGCTTTGCTTACAATTTCGGCCCCATCGGCGCACCCGACGCCCCCCTCGATCGCGTGCTTGCCCATCTCGATCAACTTCGGCCCGTGTTGCGCGAGAACGCCGACGTCCTCGCATTTCTGGAAGCCGGTTTTATCGGCACCTGGGGCGAGTGGCACGATTCCACCAACGGTCTGATGAGCCACAGTCACGAAATCGTCGGCAAAATCCTCGAAGTGCTCCCGACCGACCGAATGCTGGCCCTGCGCTACCCGCGCCACAAGATGAATCTGTACGACCCGCAACCACTTACCCCTGAGGAAGCCTTCACAGCCATTCCCAAGGCGCGCATCGGCGCCCACAACGACTGTTTCCTCGCTTCGAAGGATGACCTCGGCACCTGGTCGAGGAACGCCGGGGCCGAGAAAGCTTTCTACCATCAGGACAACCTTTTCGTCCCGCAGGGCGGCGAAACTTGCAGTTTTGACGAGGAAGCCCAGCCTTTCATCGGTTGCGAAAACGCTCTCCAGGAGCTCGCCTTCCAGCGCTTCAACACACTCAACAGCGGATTCCAACAAGACGTGCTTGACTCCTGGACGAAGGGTGGCTGCATGCCCGAAATCCGCCGCCGTCTCGGCTACCGATTCCGCCTCATCGACGCCTCGGCTCAAGTCAAGGGCCGGGAACTGCGTGTGTCGGTTACGATCCGTAACGATGGCTTCGCCAACCTCTATAATCCGCGCCCGGTGGACCTGATCCTCCGCGACCGCGCCACGGGCCGGGTCCAGCGCATTCCGGTCGCCTCCGACCCCCGGCGGTGGATGCCCGCCGAATCCGCGACCTTCCAAATCACCGGCACCCTCGCGCCTGGCGAGTACGACCTCCTGCTGCACTTGCCCGATGCCGCCTCATCTCTCCGCGACCGCCCGGAGTACGCGGTTCGCTTCGCCAACCCCGGCGTGTGGGAAACGGCCACCGGAATGAACCGCCTGGGAGAAACTGTAAGTTGCCGATAAGGCGCGATATCGTTCCCCACAAACCTGAGTTGGTGGGCGCCAGGAACCGGATTGGCCTGCGGACACTCGCATGCCAAAATCGCGAGTTGGAGGTGCGCTGCGCTATGCTCATCTCATACCAGTATGAAGCGTCGCGAATTTCTGATGACGATCCCGGCCCTCTCGGTCACCGCGCTGCGCGCTCCGGCCGACCCGGCGGGCGAAAGCAGTGCGCAGGACCTGACCCTGTGGTACACCGGTCCGGCCGAGCAGTGGGTGGACGGGCTGCCGTTAGGCAACGGGCGGCTGGGCGCAATGGTGATGGGCGGCGCGCCCAAGGAACTCATCTGGCTGAACGAAGCTACGCTGTGGTCTGGCTCGCCGCACAATGTTAATCCGCCGGATGGCGAGAAGACGCTTGCCGAAGTGCGGCGGCTGGTGCTGCAGCAGAAAGACTATTGCGCAGCGGACCAGGCGGCGCACAAGCTGCAGGGCACTTACACGGAGAGCTACCAGCCGTTGGGCGAACTGCAAATAACGCTGGAAGGCGCGAATCTCGACGGCTACCGGCGCGAGCTGAACATCGACACGGCGGTGTGTACCACCGGGCACGGCGCCGGGGTGGGCGCGATCACTCGCGAAGTGCTGGTCTCTGCGCCGGATCAGGTAATCGCAGTGCGGCTGGAGGCGCACGGCGGGGCGCGACTGAGTTGCCGCGTGGAGTTCGCTAGTCTACTGAAGCACCGCGTGACAGTCGATGAGGCGGCGCGGCTGCGGCTGCAGGCGAAGGCGCCAGCGCACGTAGATCCGGACTATTTGGGCTCGCCGAATCCGGTGGTCTGGGACGATGCCGAGGGCAAGGGCATGCGCTGCGAGGCGCTGCTGGATGCGCGGGCGGAAGGCGGCGCGGTACGCGCCGATGGCGACGCGCTACGAATTGAGGATGCGAGCGCGGCCACGCTGCTGGTGGCCGCCGGGACCGGCTTTCGGGGTTTCGACAAAATGCCGGACCTGAGCATGGCGGCTATCCACGCCGAATGCGCGAAGACGCTTGATGCGGCAGCGCGGAAAAGTTGGCCGGCGCTTAGAGCGGCGCACGTGGCCGACTATCAGCGGCTGTTCCGGCGCGTGGAATTCAGTTTAGGCCCAGGCGGACCCGGCGCGAAGCTGCCGACCGACGAGCGGGTGAAGGACTACGCGCAGCGGCCGGATGCGTCGCTGGCGGCGTTGTACTTCCAGTTCGGGCGCTACCTGCTGATCGCGAGTTCGCGCCCCGGCGGGCAACCGGCGAATCTGCAGGGGGTGTGGAGTGACATCCTTCGGCCGGCCTGGAGCGGTAACTACACCACCAATATCAACGTCGAGATGAACTACTGGCCGGCGGAGACGTGCAACCTGAGCGAGTGTCACGCGCCGCTGTTCGACATGGTCGAGCAGTTGAGCCGAAACGGGGTGCGGACGGCGCGTGAGTTGTACGGGATGCCCGGCTGGACGGCACATCACAATACCGACCTGTGGCGCGCGGCCAATCCGGTGGGTGACGGGAAGGGCGACCCGAACTGGGCCAACTGGGTGATGGCCGCGCCGTGGCTTTGCGAACACGTGTGGGAGCACTACCGCTTCACAGGAGACCGCGAATTCTTGCGTCAGCGCGCGTGGCCGGTGATGAAGGGCGCTGCGGAGTTTCTGCTCGTGTGGCTGGTGGATGACGGTCACGGGCGGCTCACGACGTGCCCTTCCACTTCGCCGGAGAACAGGTTTTTGACCGTGGACGGCAAACAAGCGGCGATCAGCGCGGGCTGTACGATGGACCTGGCGATGATTCGCGAGTTGTTCACAAACTCGATAGCGGCGGGGCGCCTGTTGGCGGCGGACCAGGAATTTGTCGGGCGGCTCGAGGCTGCCCTGCAGCGGCTGCAGCCGTTCCAAAAGGGCAGCCAGGGGCAGTTGCTCGAGTGGTGGGAGGAGTTCAAAGAGACGGAGCCGGGCCACCGGCATATGTCGCACCTTTACTCGGTGTACCCCTCGGAAGTGTTCAACTGGAGCCGCTCGGCGGAGTGGATGAAAGCGGCGGAGCAGTCACTGGAGCTGCGACTGAAAGCGGGCGGCGGGTATACGGGCTGGAGTGCTGCGTGGGTTGTGTGCCTGCGGGCGCGCTTCCGCGATGGCGCGAAGGCGGGCGAGGCGGTCGCACACCTGCTGACGCAGAGCACGAACCGGAACCTTTTGGACACGCATCCGTGGGGCAACGGCGGGTTTGTATTTCAGATCGACGGCAACTTCGGCGGTCCCGCGGGTATTGCGGAGATGCTGCTGCAAAGCCATCAGGGCGAGATTGCGCTGCTGCCGGCGCTGAGCCCGGATTGGGCGCAGGGCCGCGTTCGCGGGCTGCGCGCGCGTGGCGGGCTGAGCGTGGACATCGCCTGGCAGGATGGCAAAGCGACCAGCGCCGAACTGCGGGCCACGGGCGCAAACGAGTTCATTCTGCGCCCGCCGAAGGGACAAAGGATTGGCCGAATCCGGCACGTCGAAAACGGCCGGCCAGCTTCGAAGGTGGCCGTGCAGACGGGCGACGAAGGCACCGTGCGCGTGCCGATGGGAACCGGAGAGCGAATGACGGTGGAGTTCGCCTGAGCGCGTCAGGGGTAGTGAGCCGATGAACCGCACTGAGATGTACCGCCGGCTGCGAGCGCATGCTGAAGCTTGGTCTCATGAACCCGATCACCAGCCTCGGTATTTGGGGTCATGATCTTGATGCCGTGCGACCGTCATCGGACGGGTGTGCCTCCACATGTTGCGCTCGCGCCAGTCGCGCCGCGAGGAGCCCCTCGACGGGCGCTTGCCCGATTTGATTTTAAGCCGCGAAGAACAGGTCGATCCCGAACGCGGTGCGTTGATAGCTGACTCGGTCGGCCTCGCGCTCCTTATCGTACTGGAAACTCTGAATCCCCATGAGCGGCTCGCCTTTGTGCTGCACGACATGTTCGCAGTCCCTTTCGAGGAGATTGCTTCCATCACGGGGTGCTCTGAAGTTGCGGCAAGGCAACTCGCCAGTCGCGCGCGCCGCAGAGTGCAAGGAGCCGCCCCAATTCCCGATGTTGATCTTAAGCGGCAACGAAGAGTCGTGGACGCGCTTCTCGCTGCCGTCCGCGGCGGCGATTTTGAAGCGCTGCTCGAGGTACTCGATCCGGACGTCGTACTGCGATCCGATCACATTCCAGGCGGATTGAAGGTGAGCCACGGGGCTCGGACGGTAGCCCAGCAGGCACTCATGTTCTCGCGGCTCGCCCAGTCCATGCAACGTGTGCTGGTGAACGGAGCCGCAGGAATCATTTCGTGGCTTCCGGGTGGACAGCCGTTTTCCGTTTTGGGATTTATCGTCAGGAACGACAGCATTGTCGAAATCGATGTGCTTCGTGATCCGGCCCGTCTGGCCCAGCTTGATTTGACGGTCCTGCACGACTGACGACGCGTTCTTTGTGAGCGCGGGATTCAGTTTTATCTCTGCATTGCGAACGTTTCAGCGTTTCGGCAGTTGGTTCCGGGACGGGGTTGTCATCAAATCGGAAGCAATCCACCCGGACGTCGATGGCGAAACAGTGTCCGATAACGTGGGATAACGCCCGCGTGGAGCGGGGCGCAGTTCATGCCTGGACGGGCCCAAGCTACGGTTCGCCGACAACGCAATCAACACCGGCAATCTTAAGTCGGGCTGCGAGCCCAGGGTTCAGGACGGCGTCGTCACAAGTGAAAAATAATGGCAAAGTGAGCAATATTGAACAGATACTGCATTCCCCTCAGACTTATCTTAGCGGGTATCCGAGGGTTTGGGCGACCACGTGAGGGAAGAGGGGATCCATGGCTATTCCGAGGATCACAGGAGAACAGCGTGTGCACCTTGACGACGCACTCGATGTCACCCGCGCGAATGCCTTGAAGAGGCCGGCCACGACGATCCTCGTTCTGGAAGATGAGCCTGCTGTGCTCCTAGGGCACATGCTGAAGCAATACAACCGCCTTGAAGCATCCACCGCATACGGCGTGCTGGCGAAGCCGTTCGACGCCACAGAAGTAGTCCGCACTCTGGGTTTGGCCTGGCAACGCTGGCAGGACCGACACAAGCTCCATGCCAACCGAACCAAACAAAGAATGGCCGCAACTGGAACATAGCTCTTATGGCACTAACTTTCACCCCCGCTGCGAGTTGGACGCACAAGCTGGACTCCGAAGACAAGCGAGAGCACGATTTCAATAACTTGCTTCAGGAACTCCGATATGCCGTGCAGCGGTGAGATTCCATATTGATCAAATATTTTGAGCGCGAGTTGAGGCGAATGTATCGAGCGAGGAGGCTACGAAAGGCAAGCGGTAAAGCGTGATCGCTCTTGGATAGTTCCGGTTTTGGGTTCGGCGTATGGTCCGATCCCACAGGGGCGTGCCTTGCCCCACCCCCTATCACCTCCGAATAGGGAATCAAGGTCACGCCCCTGATCTTGGAGTCGACAGTTGCGCCGGAGGGGTTGGACTGCTACCGATATCAGCGTACTCACGCGGCCGGGCGCGATGTATTGAACCACGGACTCGGCGCAGAGGGTTTACTGAAAATAAACGAGTTGCGCCGAGTCCGTGGAGAGGTCTTAACGGGCAGAGTCGGACCAATTGCGGCCGTTTCGCAGCTCCCAGAACGCCGTTTCTGGCCCTCGGCGACAGCCTTCTCTTTCTGACCGGTGGATACATAAAAATGCCCGAGGGCCTGGTAAGCCTGCGGGTCGTTGGGGGCAATCGTTTTGATTCCCTGGTAGAGTTTTTCCGCCTCGGCCAGTTTGCCCGCGCGGACCAGGAATCGGGCCCACAAAACCCGCGGCAGGAACGTGCCGGGGTCCAGTTCGGCGGCCTGACGGATCTCGGCCTCGGCTTCAGCCAATTTGCCCTGTGTGAAATGGAATTGCCCTAGATTGATGCGCGCTTCGGCCGATAGCCGGTCCTGGCTTTGCGCACCTTGCAAGCCACGTATTCATGACCGTTCAGGATCACCTGGGCGGGAAACGGAGGATGCCCGCTGATTTTGATCGTGATGTGCCCCCACTGAAGGTCCAGGATATGAAACGAGTAGTGGTTCACATAGGGCCTCTTCCGCTCCAGGTGGTGGTTGCTGCCCACATCCCATATCGGCGCTTCGGCGCGGCCGACCAGAATCAGAAACACGCCTTGCGTGATTTTGGTTTTTGCCAGGTCTTCTTCGGCTAGCTCATGCTTGCGCTCTCCGGCAGCACAATCCACAACCGGAATGCCTTTCGCTTTCGCATAGCCGATGAGGACCGTCTCAATGGCATTAGGAGCGCGCAGGAGTGCCTCTTCTCGATCCTCGCCGTAGGTGACGGCTCCGGGGACATCCGGAATCTCGGCCAGAATCGTATCGTTGGTGTCCTTGGAAGATTTGGCGCGATAACGCAGCATGCTTGGCGATCCTTTCTTCTGCTTTAGCCGCAACACTTTCTTGATATATTGTTCCAGGCCTTTTCCAATTCCTTTGCCCGATCCATGCCTGAGCGACGAGGTTCAAGATTTGTCAGGCCGCGTAGCGCGGGCGTACTTCAGACCGGATCTTCGCATCCCACTCGTCGCGTGCGGTTTCGAGATCATACTGCGCCTGCATGCTGATCCAGTAGTCCGGCGTGGTGTTGAAGTAACGAGCAAAACGCAAGGCGGTCTCCCCGCTGATTCCACGCTGGCCGGCGACGATATTGGAAATCCGGTTGGCTGGCACATGAAGCGCCTGGGCCAAACGATTCATGCTAATTCCCAGATCGTCCAGCGTTTCTTTGAGGATTTCTCCAGGGTGAATGGGTGGCAATTTGCGGGCCATGGCAGATCTCCTAGTGTAGTGTCTCATAAATAGCTTGACCTTTGCCTGGGATTGGCCCATACTTAAGGAGCGATGCCCCGCGCTCCTGCCGCCGCGCTTGTGGTTACGGATGAAGATCGCCGGGAGTTGTTGCAGGT
>JBEKXZ010000005.1:0-232549 GCA_049511495.1 Bryobacteraceae bacterium
GTCAAGAAGGTAATGACGAAGATCGCAATCCAGAGACGCCGCCTACTCCAGAGAAGAAGCGCTAGCCTGTCACGCCACCCCCAAGCGTAACCGGTGAAAGCCAGGAAAGTCAAGTATATTATTACCCAAATGATGAGAGCGGATTCGCCGTAGCACTACCGGATCTATCGTCAGATTCTCAGGCGGGAAACTACATGCTGAGCCGCGGGATGCGCCGGCAAATCCACAAAGAAACACTGAGCGGGTGGAACGGTTGGACTGGCTTGCGGGTCCAAACCAATGTACTGGAGAGCCCTACTGCGACGGCGGCTCGCGGGCGATGGTGCCCAGACCGGCGTACTCTTCTTTCACCTTCACCACCTTGTCGCCCCTGAAAGTGACAAAGGTGATTTTCCCGGGCGGAAGGCCATAGACCCAATCCTCCAGTTCCACGCCGTCGGTGGTTTCGCGCGACTTGTGGGCGGGGCGGCCGAGCGCCATCACCACCTGATCGCGAGTCATGCCTTCCAGCGCGCGTTTGTCCTTGATGGCCGCCTGCATGACGGGCGTGAGGGTTTCGGCATAGATTTCGGCGGCACTGTGCTTTTCGAAATCCAGCACCGGCGCCAGCATCTTCTTCACCTCGGATGCCTTCATCGGCTCCAGCGGCTTGTGAAACAGCAGCACCAGACAGGTTCCGCTCTTGGCGTTGGAATCGCCCGAGGCGATAGGGGTCATGGTGGGAGTGCTGGAAGGGCCGCCGCCGATCTGCCCGTTGCTGTACCAGTGGCGGCCGCCGGCGAAGCCTCCGTTGATGTCGAGCAGCAGGCGGTCGGATTCGATCGTCACCTTGGTGATCTGGACCAGGTCGCCCTCGCGCGCGGCGGGGCCGGCCTGCTTGGCGACGGCCGCCCAGGCGGTCTTGTCCCAAGTGCCATCGGCGTTGAATTCGAGCGGCTTGCGGGAATGCGGCAGCAGCACCTTGACGTTGGCATATTCAAAGTCGAGCCCGCGGGCGAGTTCGACGCGATCCTGCCAGGTGAGCTTGTCGGCGGCGCCCAGCGCGGGAGCCAGCGTCAGGATGCCGAGGGCCGCGATGGTTCGCATAGAATATCTTCCGTCGCCGGGCCAACCAGCGGCGAGGTTTGCCGGCGCACCGGCGCTTTCCGGAGATATACGCACAGCGCCACCAGGGCGGCGGAAGTAAGCACGCTGGCTTCCGGACCGTATTCGCCGCCGCTCCACAGCCTGCCGGCAGACCACGCTACCGCGTAGCCCGTCACATTCATTGTAAGCCCACTGAGATTCACACCGAACAGCGGCAATGTGAGGTTCCATCCGAAGTGGAGTCCGATCGGCAACCACAGGTCGAGGCTGCGCCAGTAAGCATACCCGAATAAAATGCCAAACCCGGCGGTATTGGCGATGGCGAACCAGGTGGCGTGCGGGTTGCCGAGGTGGAGCAGGGCGAACACCACGCCCACGGGCAGAATGGTGGCGAATGGCCCAAGCGCGTTCATCAACACCTGAAATCCATAGCCGCGAAAGAAGAGCTCTTCCCCTGTCGCGCCCATGGCCAGCACGACGGCCAGAAACAGGGCGCTGCCCCAGGAACCCGGATCGGCCGGCGTGGATTCGATCCGCGCCGCTCCCACCAGAAGCGGCGGAACCAGCACTAAGCACGCCGCCGCGGCGCCGCCGGCGAGGCCCAACCCCAGATTGACCGCCGAAGCGCGCCGCCACCATAGCCCGGCATCCCAGAGCCGGTGGCCGTGATGGATGCGCAACGAAACCCAGTTGGCGAAGACCGCCGCGAAGAGCATCGTAGCCGTCTCACCCACCAGATACAGGCCGAGCCACTGGGACACCGTCGCCAACGAGAGCAGCGCCAGGTAATACAGCGCAACATAGAGGAGAACTTGCAGAACGATTCGCAGGGGATCGGAGCGCGCGCTCATCGTGGCAATTCAAAGTCTAGCGCGATCCGGATATGCGGAACAGCGCCTGCGTCGGCCATTGGGCGAACTGGTTACCGCAACAAATCCTCGAGCTGAATCCTCGAGTCGGTGCGCGCATCGCGGTATTTGACGATCACGGGGGTATACACGGAGATGCCCCATTCCTTGCCGGGCGAGCTGGTGACGGCGCGGGCGCCGGCCACAATCACGGCCTCTTCCGGGATCACCAGCGGCTGTTCCGCGGTGGCGCGATACACGGTGTTGCGGACCAGATCGTAGACCGGGGTGGAGGCGTTCAGGATGGTGCCAGTGCCGAGCACCGCGCGGCGCTTCACGATGACGCCTTCATAGATGCCGCAGTTGCCGCCGACCAGCACCTCGTCCTCGACGATTACCGGCATCGCGCCCACCGGCTCCAGCACGCCGCCGATCTGGCTAGCGGCCGAAATGTGGCAGTTCTTGCCAACCTGCGCACAACTGCCGACCAGCGCGTGCGAATCGATCATCGTTCCGTCATCCACGAAGCTGCCGGCGTTGATGAACATGGGCGGCATGCAGGTGACGCCCTTGCCGATGTAGCAGCCGTCGCGAATGCTGGAGCCGCCGGGCACAATGCGCACGCCGCTGGCTGCGGTCAGGCTCTTCACTGGATATGTGTGCTTGTCGAAGAAGGGCTGGCGTGCGGAGTCGATCGACATGTCGATGACGCGGCCCATGCGGAAGCCAAGCAGGATGCCCTTTTTCACCCATGTGTTGACGCGCCAGCCGGTGGCGGCCGTGGGGTCGGGTTCGGCGGCGCGCGCGCGGCCTTCGTTGAGCGCGGCCTTGAATTCGGCGAAGAGGCGGAAGTGGGCGTCGGTGTAAGCCGCGGGCTTTTCGTCGTAGAGCCGCTCGATTTCAGCCTGCAACCGGCACGCTCCCGAGCAGGCCCAGGCTCTCCAGCACTTTTTCGATCCGGGCCAGATTGGCGGCGGCGGGTGGGCACAGCGGCAGGCGCCAGACGGGTTCGAGAAGGCCCATCAACGCCATCCCCGCCTTCACCGGAATCGGATTGGTTTCGACGAAGTTGACATTCATCAGCGGCAGGTAGCGGGCTTGAATCTGCCGGGCGGCGGCGAAATCGCCCGCGAGGCAGGCTTTGGCGAGTTGCGCCATCGGACCCGGAATCTGATTGGCGGCCGTCGAAATGACGCCGCGTCCGCCGAGCGCCATCACCGGAATAGTGACGGCGTCGTCGCCGGAGAGCACGGTGAATTCCGGCGGGACTTCGTGCAGCACGTTGACGATTTGCGTCATGTTGCCGGAAGCTTCCTTGACGGCGACGATGTTTTCGATTTGCGCGAGGCGCTTGAGCGTCGAGGGTTCCACGTTAACGCCGGTGCGGCTCTGCACGCTGTAGACGACGACCGGCAGACGGGTGGCGCCGGCAATGGCCTCATAATGCCGGTAGAGACCTTCCTGCGTGGGCCTGTTGTAATACGGCGTGACGGAGAGAATGCCATCGACGCCGCGGCACTCCAGCTCGCGGGCGAGCTCGATCACCTCGCGCGTGTTGTAGCCGCCGGCGCCGCCGATCACCGGGATAGTCCCCTTTGCCTCATCGACCACGATCTCGATCACCTGCAGATGCTCGGCGCGCGTGAGCGTGGGGCTTTCGCCCGTGGTGCCGCACGGAACCAGAAAGTCGATGCCCGCCTCGATCTGCCGGCGCAAGAGCTTGCGCAAAGCACTCTCGTCGAGCGAAAAATCATTCTTGAACGGCGTAACCAGCGCCGTGCCGCATCCTGTAAACATGTTCCACCTCCCCAAACAACCCACCGCAAGCGGGCGTTGGCAGGCTAAAGCCTACCCTACCTCATCGAAACACCACTTCGCTGAATTCGTAAAATCCTTTCTTGCCGGCGATCCACTGCGCGGCTTTCAGCGCGCCGCGGGCGAATCCTTCGCGGCTGCGCGCGGTATGGCGCAAGGTGATCGTGTCGGCGGCGGAATCGAACCCGATCTCATGCGTGCCGGGATGCGCTCCGGCGCGGTTGGACGCGGCGTCGATCGAGCGCACATACCCGGCCCTCTTCATCTCCTCGACCAGTTTCAGTAGTGTACCCGACGGCGCGTCCTTTTTGCTGGAGTGGTGAATCTCCCACGCCCAGGCGCCATACTCGGGCTGGCTGGCGAGCAGGCGCGCGGCTTCCGCCACCAGCCGGAAAAACGCGTTCACGCCTACGGAAAAGTTCGGACTCCACACCGCGGCGGTGCCGTTCCAATCCACCGCCGCCTTGACAGCTTCCAAATCGTCCAGCCAGCCGGTAGCGCCAATCACCAGGTTCACGCCCAGCGCGGCAATCCCCTCCGCATTGCGGCGCACGGCGGAGGGAATCGAAAAATCCAGGGCGACGTCGACGCCGCGAAAGTTCTCCGCCGTCAGCCCTTCGAAGTTCGTGTTGTTGAATTCGTCCAGCTTGAGGGCCACTTGGAAACCGAATTCGGGCGCAAGCTGCTCGACGAGCTTGCCCATCTTGCCATAGCCAACAATCGCCAAACTGCGCGGCTCAGACATGAACCGCCTCATTGCGATCGAACACGGCTGGGTCCAGTTCGCTGAAAAACTCCCCGTGGAGCGCTTCGATGGCGGCGCGCAGATCCTTCTCCGCCACCACAAAGCTGATGTTGAGCAGCGACCCGCCTTGCGAGATCATGCGCACATTGATGCCCTCGAGCGCGTTGAACACGCGGCGGGCCACGCCCGGTGTGTAGCGGATATTCTCGCCCACCAGGCAGACGATCACCTGATCGCGTTCGGTTTCGGCTTCGGCGAACTGGCGCAACTCGGCCAGCACTTCCTCGAGGCGCGCCGGATTGTCGATGGTGAGCGACACGCTGACCTCGGAGGTCGCCACCATGTCGACGGCCGTTTCGAAGCGGTCGAACACTTCGAAGATGCGGCGCAGAAATCCGTGCGCCATCAGCATGCGCGTGGAGTGGATGTTGACGACCGTAATCTTGCGTTTGCACGCAATCGACTTGACCGCGTTTTCGCAATGTACCCGTTCGGCCACGATGCGCGTGCCAGGGACCTCCGGCCGCCGCGAGTTCAGAATCAGCACCGGAATGCTCTTTTCGATGGCCGGCAGGACAGTGGCCGGATGCAGCACCTTGGCGCCGAAATAGGCCAGCTCGGCGGCTTCGGCGAAGGAAATGGTTTTGACGCGATGGCCGCCCGGCAGGATGGTGGGATCGGCGGTGAGCATGCCGTCGACATCGGTCCAGATCTGGATCTCCTCGGCGCCGATGCCGGCTCCCACAATCGAAGCCGTGAAATCGGAGCCGCCGCGGCCGAGCGTGGTGGTGACGCCGTCCTCGCTGGCGGCGATGAAGCCGCCCATCACGATCACGCTCTTCTCCGCCAGCGGCGGCACAACCGCGGCCAGCCGCGCGTAGGTCTGCGGAAACAACGGCGCGGCCTGCGTGTGGCGCTTGTCGGTGACGATCAGGTCGCGCGAATCCAGGTGCTCGGTTTCCATGCCCGAATGGCGGAAGGCCTGCGTGACGATGTAACTGGAAAGCCGCTCACCGTAGCTGGAGATAGCGTCGATGGAGCGCGGCGTGAGTTCTCCGAGCACGGCCAGGCCCTTGGCGAGCTCGGTCAGCTCCTGGAAATGGTCGTCGAGAAAACGGTCGAGCTCCGCGCGCTCGGCCAGCGGCACCACCTGGCGCGCCTCGCGGGAGTGGAAATCGCGCAGGTCGTGGATCTGCCGCAAGTATTCCTCGCGCGGCCCGTGAATGGCGGCGTTGGCGATGGCGAGCAGCTTGTTGGTGGTCTTGCCCATGGCAGAGACCACCACCACCGGGCGGCGATCCTCGCGCGCTTTGACGATGGCGGCGACGCGGGCGATGGCGGCAGCCGATTCCACGCTGGTGCCGCCGAATTTCATCACGATCATCGGTCGAGCATTCCTTCCGAATGCATCAGCTCGGCATTGAGCACGGCCGCGCCCGCCGCGCCGCGAATGGTGTTATGGCTGAGCACGACGAACTTCCAGTCGAGCACCGGGCAAGGACGCAGCCGGCCCACGAAGGCCGCCATCCCGCGCTCGCGTTCGGCGTCCTTGCGCGGCTGCGGCCGGTTGCTCTCTTCCAGATAGACCACCGGCGCGGGCGGCGCGCTGGGCAGCTTGCGCTCCTGCGGCACACCGGAAAACCCGGCGATGGCGCGGCGCAGGTCCTGCTCGGACGGTTTCGAGGAAAGCTCCACCGAGACGGTTTCGGTGTGCCCGTCCACCACGGCCACGCGATTGCATTGGGCGCTCACTTTGGCCGCCAGCGGCTCGATGTGATCGCCGCGAAACTCGCCCAGGATCTTCTGCGTTTCCACCTGCATCTTTTCTTCTTCGCCTCCGATGAAGGGGATCACGTTGCCCACAATGTCCATCGAAGCCACGCCGGGATAGCCGGCGCCCGAGATGGCCTGCATGGTCGTGACGATCACCTTGGTGATGCCGAATGGCTTGAGCGGTCCGAGGCCCATCGTCAGCCCGACCGTCGAGCAATTCGGGTTGGTGACGATCTGCCCTTTCCAGCCGCGTGCGCGCTGCTGCTCCGGCACCAGCTTGAGGTGATCCGGGTTGATCTCGGGCACCAGCAGCGGCACGTCGCGCTCCATGCGGTGGTTCTTCGAGTTCGATACCACCACGTGACCGGCTTCGGCGAAAGCGCGCTCGATTTCGGTCGCCACCGAGGCGTCCATGGCCGAGAACAGCAGCCGCGGCGCGTTCCCCGGCTGGCATTCTTCCACGGTCAAATCCGCCACCGTGACGGGCACGGCGCCGGGCAGGTGCCAGGTCATGGCGTCCTTGTACTTCTTGCCCGCGGAGCGGTCGCTCGCGCCGAGCCACTTCACGTCGAACCAGGGGTGGCCCTGTAAGAATTTGATAAAATGCTGGCCCACCATTCCGGTGGCGCCCAGGATGCCTACTTCGATGCGCGTTTGCATAATTCCTTCACCATGCGGATGTAGATTTCGACGGCTTCGCCGAGTTGCGCCTTCGCCACGCGCTCGTCGGGCGTGTGCGCGACGTGGATGGAACCGGGACCAATCAGAAAGGGTTCGCCCCACTGGCCGTTCAACGCCGGAATATCGGTGGTGAACGCGACCACGGTGGTCGGGATGCCGTCCAGCGGGTTGAGGCGGAGGGCCGGAATTTCAAGCACCTCGCGCATTTCGGCGCGGCCTTCGGCGGCGCGGACAAGAGCTTGCTTGGTTTCGCTCGAATCGCCCACCAGGCGAATGAGAATCTCGGCCTTGGCTTCGTCGGCAACCACGTTTGGCGCGCGCCCGCCATGGATGGTGCCGATGTTCAAAGTGCTGGCGCCGAGCAGCGGATCGACTGGCAGCGCAATGCCTCGCATCAGGGCCAGCGCGTCCACCAGCTTGTGGATGGCCGAATCGCCCAGTTCCGGATACGCCGAGTGTGCCATCCTGCCGGTCGCAACGAGTTCATAGCGCAGGGCGCCTTTGGAGCCGAGGGCCAGCTTGTTTTCGGTCGGCTCACCATTGATCAGGTACCGCGAGCCGCGAGCCGTCCGGGCGGCCTGGTATGCGCCCGCGCTATTGCGCTCTTCGCCCACCAGCAGGAGAATCCCGAAATTGCGTTCGCCCGATTCGAGCAGCGCCTGGGCCGCGTAAATCATGGCCGCAATGATGCCCTTGGCGTCGCACGAGCCGCGTCCCCAGACAAACGTGTCATCTTCGCGCGAGGCGGCGAACGGCGGCACCGTGTCGAGGTGCGTGGAAAGCGTGACGTCGAGCCGGTCGCCAAACTGCGCGAACAGATTGAAGCGGCGCGGTTCCACCTCCATGGTTTCGACGCGCCCGCCGTAGCGCGCCGCCAGCGCGCGCAGCCAGTCGCGGAGATACAGGGCCACGCGCTCCTCGTTGTTGGTGATCGATTCGATATCGACCAGCGTCCGCGTTAGTGCAAATACGTCCATCCAATTCACCAACGGGGGAGGCAGGGAGAAGGAGAGAGCACCCGAACCGCGGCACGTCTTCGATCCCGATAGCGCTCCACCCGCCATGATACGCATGACTCGGGTGACAGTGAGCCGGTATTAGCCTGGCTCCCCAACCGCCGGGAACTGCACTACCCCCAGCGCGATTTCGGCGGAAACTCTTGCCGGCCCCTTTCGAGCGAATCTCCGGAGCGCAACCGGAACCCCGACCCGCCGTACTGATGGCCGCCGCACCTCTACCGTGAAGAATTCAGGATAGCATGGCGGCCACCGGCCACGCGCGCTGCGCTCCGAAGGCTTGCAAAAGGATAGCCAAATGAGCTCTTCACGCGCGCGATTACCCGGCGCGGATTTCTACGCTTCCCAGACGCGTCGCGGGACGCCGCGGTCGCGGTCTTGGACGCGGTCGTACAGATACAAGGTGGAGACGGTGCCTAGAGATTGGTTGTAATAGCTCTGGCGGCCCAGCGCCTGCCACAGGTCCTCTTCGAAATCGTGCAGGGCCTTCAGTTCGTCGGCCAGGGCCGGCTTTTGTCTTCCGGAAGGTGTGCGGAAAAACTTCTGGTAGCCGCCGTCCACCAACGCGCCGATTTCGGCGCCCATCAGAATGCCCGCCTGGCAGACGGCGATGGCCGCGCCGTCCTGTTCCTTCAAATCGATCGCGCATGGCCCGCGCGTCACCCGCAGCGCTGCGTCCAACGGCGTAACCGCGAAGCCAGCGGCGCGCAGTTTGTCGATGCGCTGGTCGAAAGTGGGGATCTCCACACGCGCTCGATGAAAGAACATAGCTCCTATTATACCGGCGGGCGAAGACAGGCTCGAAACGCGCGGCTTAGCGCGTGCCTGCCACGCCGCGCTGCTTGCGGGTGCGGATTTCGCGGATGGCGTATATACGGCGGTCCTGGCTTTCGAAGTAGGTGCGCATCAGCATCTCGCCGATGAACCCGGTGTTGAACATGATTAACCCGGCGAGCAGCAGCAGGCCCCCGAGAACCATCAGCGGGCCGTGCTCGGCGATAATATCCTGGCCGAGAATCTTGTTCACGCCGAGATACAGCATGATGGCGCCGCCGAGCGTGGTCCCGGCCAGACCCAGCGTGCCGAAGAAATGCATCGGCCGGGTCAAATACCTGAGCAGGAACCGGATGGTGACGATATCGAACAACACGCGGAAGGTGCGCCCGAGGCCATAGTGGGAATCGCCGGCCGTGCGCAGGGAGTTGCTGATGGGAACCTCGGCGATGCGCGCGCCATAGAAACTGGCCAGCGCCGGAATGAAGCGGTGCAGCTCGCCGTAAAGGTGGACGTCTTTCAAAACCTCGGCGCGATAGGCCTTGAAAGTGGTGCCGAAATCGCGCAGATTCACGCCGGAGGCCTTGGCCATCATCCAATTGGCGATGCGCGAGGGGATCTTGCGCAGCAGCGGATTGTCGACGCGGTGCTGCCGCCAGCCGCTGGCGATATCGTATCCCTGTTCGACTTTTTCGAGCAGGGCGGGAATGTCCTCGGGCGCGTGCTGGAGGTCGCCATCCATGGCGATGACGATCTCGCCCTGGGCTTCGTGAAAGCCGGCCGACAGCGCCGCGGTCTGCCCGAAATTGCGGCGCAGCCGGATCACCGTGAGATGGCCGTCGATCTCCACCAGGTTGGCCAGCAGCTCGAAGCTGCGGTCGCTCGACGCGTCATCGACGAACAGCACCTCGTACGGCCGCTGCAATCGCTCGAGCACCGCCGTCAGCCTGTCATACAGCGGCAGGATGGAACGTTCCTCGTTGTGGATGGGGATGACGATCGAGAGCATGGCAGACTAAAACCTCAGTTTAGCATCCGCCACGTAACGCACTCCGTTTCCAATTGCCGGCACATGTGCGACAGGAAAGTAGATCAGACGCCGGTGTCTTCGCGCTGATTTCCGGCGCTTCAGCCGAGTTCGCGGAGCACGCGTTCCAGGATCGCCGCCATGCGGGCGGTGAGCTCGGGCGAAAGACCGGTCTGAGTATTGGCGCAGGGTATGGAAATGCCCAGTAGCGTGATGGGAACCGGAATGGTCATGCGAAGCAGTTGAATCGCCTGGACAGCGGAAAGACAGTGAGCGTTATCCTGGCGATTGTCGAGCCCGGCCGGAGCGTCAAAGGCCCGGACACTTCCCAGTTCGGCATCGTCCCGCAGGGCGTCGACCACGATCACGCGGCGGCGCTCCTCCATCCGATCTGCGTGGCGCAGCAGGTCGGTTCCGCCGCAAACGACCTCCACACCGGCCGGCAGCCTCGCGTCGCCGGCCAGGCGCTCCGCCACGTGCCAGCCGATTCCCTCATCGCCCATCAGCGGATTGCCGAGGCCGATGACGAGCAGTGGCTTCATTGCCTGCGCAGCAGGTGCACGGAACAGGAGATGCACGGATCGTAGGCGCGGGCGATCATTTGCAGTTTTCTCGAAAGGGTGGCATCGTCGCGTTCCGCGCTTTGCTCCACGGCCTTGCGAAAGTGCATTTCCATGCTGGCGGCATTGAGGGCGGTTGGTGTGATGACGTCGGCCGCGGTGATGCGGCCTTCCGCGTCATACGTATAGCTGTGAATCAGCAACCCGCGCGGAGCTTCCGTGATGGCTGTCCCAGTGGCGGCGCGCGGTTGCACGGGCACGGGGGGCTCATCCTTGATGCCCGCCCGCAGCAGTTGTTCGATGATTTCCAGGGCCCGCTCCACGTCGCTGATCAACTCGAGCGCTTGCGCCTTGTTGTTGTCCATCGGATTGTCGGCGGGCAACTGCAGCTTGAGCCGCTTCTTGGCTACCGCCAGCTTGCCGATGAGGCGCCGCGGATTCACGGTCAGCCTGGCCAGCGATCCGACCATGAAGGGCTTCTCGCGGAAGGCGCTGTGTTTGGCGTGTGAGTGCGGCATGGCGCGCTCATTGGTGAGCGTTTTGTAATCGGTGGCGTGCACGATCGCCCGGCTGCCATCGGATACGGCCATCACCTCGTCGCCGGCGTAGTAACTGTCCTGGCTCGGCGTGCGCAGGGCGGCATAGACGGTGTCGCAATGGCAGAAATCCACCTGTGGAAGCGTGGTCATCAGATCCATGGCCGCGTCCGAATCCGACACGCCCTGCATAAGCGCGCTGCGCAGCTCGATCAATTGTTCGATCACCGGCGCCTTGCCGAAACCTCCCGGCACGGCGTTGACGGGATGGATGGCGCGCCCGCCGATGGTCTCCTGGATCAGGTTGCCGAGCTTCTTGAGGCGCAGACCAAGCAGGACCACGGCCGGTTTGTCGGCGGAGAGCGCAATCGCGCTGGGATAATTCAAGTAGTCGGGCACCGCCAGCAGGAAGAGGTGCAGCGCGTGGCTTTCGATGCTTTCGCCGCGGAACAACAACTCGCGGAGCAGTTCGGTTTGCGGACTGACGCGCACGGCAAACGCGTTTTCGGTGGCCTTCAACGAGGTCAGCGTGTGCGCCACTGAGCAGATGGAGCAGATCCGCGACAGAACCGGCGCCACTTCGTCGTAACGCTTTCCGCGAACCAGCGGCTCGAGCAACCGCGCGCCCTCGAAAACATCGAATTGCACGTTGCCGACCGTGTCGCCGTCCACCTCTACGGTGATTCCGCCGTGGCCTTCCACGCGCGCCAGATGGTCGATTACGATTTTGCTCATTGCGCAGCTCCCTGGAGTGCGAAGGTCCGCAGGCGGGCGGCGATCAACTGGCGGTCGAACCCCTTTTCCGTCAGCATCGCGGTCAGCGATTCCGGATTGGCGTCGCTTACCGGTCCGCGGCAACCCACGCACGGCACCCGCAGATCCGGGCAGCGCGCCTTGCAGCCGGCGGCGGTGATGGGCCCGCAACAAAGTTCCCCGCGCTCCATTAACAGGCAGTTATTCTCCTGCATACGGCACTCGGTGCAAACCGGGTAGCTGGGATAGACGGGGGCGTCCCCGTTCAGGAGATTGGCGATGGCCGTCACGAAGTGGTCTTTTTCGATGGGGCAACCGGTGATATTGAGATCCACCTTCACCACTTCGTGCAACGCCTGGGCCGGTTGCGAGTCGTAGCTCAGCCCCGTTTTGCCGTACACCTCCTCGAGGAGTTTGCGGCGGTCGGCGCCGCGGTCCATAGCCGCCACTCCGCCCCATACGGCGCAGGTTCCCAGCGCCACCAGGATCTTGGCCCGCTGCCGAATCGCGCGCAGCCGGTCGGCGTCCCGCTGGCTCACCACCGCGCCTTCCACCAGGGCGACGTCCAGCGCGCAGGCGGTATCGTTTTCCGAAGATGCCATCAGAAACTCCCGGACGTCGATCAAGGCGACCAGGTCCAACAGGCGGTCCTCACAGTTCAGAATCACCAGTTGGTCGCCCGCGCAACCGGTGAGCCCGAAAATCCCTACGGTAGGCTTGTTCATCAGATCATCTCCGGCAGGTTGATTGCATCCCAGTAGGTAAAAATGGGGCCCTGCAGGCAGGTGTACTTGTACCCGACGCTGCAGTGGCCGCATTTGCCGATGCCGCACTTCATGCGGCGTTCGAGCGACATCAGAATCCGGTTCTTGGGAAAGCCGAGCTCGAGCAGGCGCTGCAGAATGAATTTGTAGACTACCGGCGGGCCGCACACGCTGGCATAGGTGTGGAGCGGTTCGATCTTGGCATAGTCGAAGAGTGTGGGCAGCAGGCCGACATGGTTCTTCCAGGTTCCCGCGGGGTCCGCGTCCACGGTGAGGAGGCAATTCATGTCGGTGCGATCCACCAGGGCCAGCAGTTCTTCGCGGAACAACATATCCTCGGGCCGCTTGGTCCCGTACATCAGGATGATGTTGTTGAACTTGTCGCGGTGGTCGAGAGCGTACCACAGGAGCGACCGCAAGGGCGCCATGCCCAGCCCACCGGCCGCCAGCAGCAGGTCGTTGCCCTGCATTTCCGGGATGGGGTAGCCGTTGCCGTAGGGGCCGCGCACTCCCACCACATCGTTGGTATGCAACCGGTAGAGGGCCTGGGTGACCCGGCCCACGCGCCGCACGCAGAGTTCCAGGACCTCCGGCCGCGAGGGCGAAGAAGAAATCGAAATGGGGATCTCGCCTGCGCCCGGCACGCTCAGCATGATGAACTGGCCGGGCTGATGCCGGAAGGTATGTGCCAGGTTGTCCTCGAGGAAGCGCAGCGTGAAGAGGTGGTTGTTCTCCACCATCTTGTAAATGCGCACGATGCGCGCCATGTGCGGCTGATAGGGATTGCCGCTCACGATTGGCTGGTAGGTCGCGACGTCATCGACTAGCAACATCTTGCACCCTCCGCAGGCGGTCAATTACCTGCACCACGTCGATGCCGACCGGGCAGGCCGAGGTACAGCGTCCGCAACCCACGCAGCTTGGCCGCCCGTATTCGGCCACGAAGCCGCGCTGCTTGTGATAGAAACGGAACTTGATGCGGCTGGCGCGCGGGCCGCGAAAGTTTTCGCCGCTGGCCACCAGCGCATGGTCCGCGAACAGGCAGGAATCCCAGGAGCGCGTGCGTTTCCCGGCGCGCGAGCCCAGTTCCACATCGTCGCCGACGTCGTAACAGTAGCAGGTGGGGCAAACCATGCTGCAACTGCCGCAAGACAGGCACTTGGCGCCCAGTTCCTCCCAAATCTCGCTCTGGTATTCCATCTCGAAGATCTCGGGAAGGTCGCGAATCTCGACGTCGAGATGAAACGCGCGCCGCTTGTTCCATGATCGCCGCTTGTACTCGTCGATATCGGCCGCATCCACCGCCTCGAACAGGTTGCCGGTGGCCAGCACCATGTCGTCGCCCAAGGCGGTACCTACCAGCGCCTGGTAATAGTCGCCAGTGTCGTAGAAGAAGAGATCGAAGCCGTGGTCGACGAAATCCGCCCGCATGGATCGGCAGAAGCACTGCTTGTCCGGCGTGCAGTCGATGCCGATGATGGCGATGTTTCTGCGCCGCGCCTGGTAGTATGGATCGGCGTATTTCCCGGCGAAAACCCGATCCAGGATGTTGAGGGAATAAACGTCGCAGGCATGCAGGCCGAACAGAATAATCCGCTGATTCAGGCCGTCCGTGCTGGGCAGGAACCCCTCGCCCGGCCGGTAGCGGAACAGGGTTTCCCTCGGTGGAAGAAAGTATTTCTTGGGAGGCAGGATGGTGCGGTCATAATCGAGCCGCGCCTCCGCCCACCGGGTTAATCGTTTGAAGACGTATTTGCCATCCTGTTCGACGGGCGCATGAAGCTCGCCGAACTGTTGGACGACTGACGCAAAGAGATCGAGCTTCTCCTTGCGAAGCCTGAGAATCTTCACCGCAGCCTCCTTGGCTTCCGGAGTTTTCCCCTATTAAGAGTATAGGGTATCAAATTACCGAATAGAACGGTTAACTGAGGAGGCTGCTGGCGATGACAGCCTGGCCCAGGGAAAGACCCCCATCGTTGGGCGGGACCGTAGCGTGCATAAACACTTGAAAACCGGCCGCGCGCAGCAGTTGCGCCGTGTGGCTCAGCAAATAGGCGTTCTGGAACGTGCCGCCCGAGAGACACACGTTGGTCAGCCGGTCCAGCTCGCCGATCCGCCGGCAAGTCTCGACAACGGCTGCGGTTACCGTGTTGTGAAAGCGGGCTGCGCGAACCTCCCGCGGACTCTCGTCCCGCACAATCGCACGAATGGTTTCGCGGAAGTCGACTGATTCGGCGCCGATCGAGTAGGGGTATTCCTCGGTAATGCCTGGGGCGGCTACCGCCTCCAGTTCGATGGCTGCCTGCCCCTCGTAAGTGGTTTCCAGCCGGATTCCGAGAATTGCCGATACCGCATCGAAGAGCCGCCCGCAGGACGAGGTGTCCACGGTGTTGACGCGGCCCGCGAGCATGGCTTCCACCACCCGGCGCGCGCCCGCGGGAACCGCCTCCAGCGACGGCGCGACGGCCAATTCCGCGTCCCTAAGGTAACTCAACGCGGAGCGCCACGGCTGCCGGATGGCGGTGTCGCCGCCGGGCAGCGGAACGTAGCGTAAGTGAAACCTCCGCTCGAAGGAGAGATAGTCGCAAATCAGAAACTCGCCGCCCCAGATCAGCCCGTCGGTTCCGAATCCGGTCCCGTCCAGCGCCACGCCGATCACTTTCTCCCGCAATCCGTTTTCGGCCATGCAGGCGGCAATGTGCGCGTGATGGTGCTGCACGCCGATTTTCTCGATGCCGGGCATTGCCAAAGCCAGGCGGGTGGTCATGTATTGCGGGTGCAGATCGTGGGCGACGGCGCGCGGCTCCACGCGGAAAAAGCGCTTCATGTGGGCCAGCGTTTCCTCAAAGAATTCCAGCGTCTCCAGGTTTTCCAGGTCGCCGGTGTGCTGGCTCAAGATTGCGTAGTGTTGTTTGGTCAGGCAGAAAGTGTTC
Source organism: Bryobacteraceae bacterium (assembly GCA_049511495.1). Lineage (GTDB taxonomy): Bacteria > Acidobacteriota > Terriglobia > Bryobacterales > Bryobacteraceae > Bog-375. The sequence continues at coordinate 15,312 of JBEKXZ010000005.1, forward strand.
TTGAGTTCTCCGCCGCAGGCGAGCACTTCCTGTGCCGGAAACCCCAGCTCGATGGGGCGCGGCGCGTAACCGCGCGAACGCCGCAGCAGGCGCTCCCGGCCTTCAAAGATGCGGACCACGGAATCGTCCACGCGCGTGTGGATGGCACGGTTGTGCAGCAGGAAATAATCCGCCAGCGGGTGGAGCCGCGTCACCACTTCTTCATTGCGATACGCGATGGGCTCTTCGCTGATATTGGCGGAGGTCATCACCAGCGCCTCGAACTCGCCGCCTTCGAAGAGCAGGTGATGCAGAGGCGTGTAGGGCAGCATCACACCCAGCGTAGGGACGCCCGGCGCTACCTCGGCTGAAATCCGGCTCACCGGATGGCGCTCGAGCAACACGATGGGCCGCCGGGTTCCGCTCAACGCGGCGCGCTCTTCGGCCGCGAGTTCGCAGAATTCCGCAATCTTCTCCAGGCTGGCCGCCATCAGCGCAAACGGCTTGCCCGAGCGAAGCTTGCGCTGGCGCAACCGCCGCAGGGCGGCGTCATTGGTGGCGTCGCAGGCCAGGTGAAACCCGCCCAGGCCCTTGATGGCGAGGATGGTTCCGTCTTTCAGCAGCTTCCGTGTCTGGTCGATGGCCTCGGCGCGCTGGGCCAGCACCCGCTCCCGATCCCACAGTTCGACCCAGGGGCCGCAATCGGGGCAGGCGTTCGGCTGGGCATGGAATCGCCGGTTGCCCGGATCGTGGTATTCGCGTTCGCAGGCTGGGCACTGGCGAAACCCGGACATGGTGGTGTGCGGCCGGTCGTACGGAATTTCCTGGATGATGGTGTAGCGCGGTCCGCAGTTGGTGCAATTGGTGAAGGGGTAGCGATAGCGGCGGTTGGCGGGGTCGCGCAGGTCGGCCAGGCAGTCCGGGCAAGTGGCGATATCCGGCGGAACAAGCACGAACTGGCCCGCGGCGTCCTGTGAATCGTGAATTGTAAATTCTTGATAGCCAATTGGTTCGAGGTGCTCGACGCGGATATGGTCGAGTTCGGCCAAAGGCGGTGCGTCGGCGCGCAGCGCAGTCTCGAACGCGTTGAGTGCCTCTTCCGGGCCTTCCACTTCAATGGTGACGCCGAGCGTGGAGTTGAAAACGTATCCGCCAAGCCGGTGCCGCTGCGCAAGTTGGTACACCCAGGGCCGGAAGCCGACGCCTTGCACGATGCCAGCAATCTGAAATTTGCGCCGCAAGACAAGAACAATACGGCAATCGGGTGGGTGAGAGCAAGTCGGTGTAGGCTGGGAGTAGCGGGCAATTCGGATAACGGGCGAAACGCGTATGTGTCTGGCGATACCGGGACAAATCATCGAAGCGCAGGAGGTTGACGGAATGCGCATGGGCACCGTCCGCTTCGGCGGCGTCACGCGGCAGGCCTGTCTCGATTTCGTGCCGGAAGCGCAGTGCGGCGATTACGTCATCGTACACGTGGGATTCGCCATCAGCCGCGTGGATGCCGAAGAAGCCGAGCGCACCTACCGCCTGCTGGACCAGATGGAGGCACTGGAAGAAGAGCCGGGCGCGCTCGAAGCGGAACTGGGCAAGGACGGCGGATGAAATACCTGGACGAGTATCGCGATCCGGCCCTGGCACTCCGCCTGGTCCAGGAAATCCGCCGCAACGCGACGCAGCCGTGGGTGCTGATGGAGATTTGCGGCGGCCAGACGCATACGCTGGTGAAATATGGGATTGAGGAACTGCTGGGCTCCGGGCTAGAGCTGGTTCATGGGCCGGGCTGCCCGGTCTGCGTGACGGCGCTCGAAATCGTCGATAAGGCCATCGCCATTGCGTCGATTCCGGAGGTGATCTTCGTCTCTTACGGCGACATGTTGCGCGTGCCCGGCTCGCACAGCGATCTGTTCCAGGTCAAGGCCGCCGGAGGCGATGTCCGCGTCGCCTATTCGCCGATGGATGCCGTCCGGCTGGCGCGCGAAAATCCGCAGCGGCCGGTGGTGTTCTTCGCGGTCGGGTTTGAGACCACCGCTCCGGCCAATGCGACGGCTGTCTGGCAGGCCAGCCGGGAAGGGCTGCGCAACTTCTCGATGCTGGTTTCGCACGTGCTGGTGCCACCGGCCATCCGGCTGCTGCTCGAATCGCGCGCCAGCCGCGTGCAGGGCTTCATTGCCCCCGGGCACGTCTGCACGGTGATGGGCTACCAGGAATACGAGGAGTTGGCGGCGCGATACAAAGTGCCGTTCGTGGTGGGCGGGTTTGAACCGCTCGACCTGCTGGAAGCCATTCTGATGCTGGTGCGGCAATTGGAAGAGGGCTGCGCGCAGGTCGAGAACCAGTATGTACGCAGCGTGAGCCGCGGCGGCAATGAAGCGGCTCGCCGGCGCATGATGGAGGTGTTCGAGGTGGTGGACCGCAACTGGCGCGGGATCGGGTCCATCGCCCAATCCGGCTACCGCCTGCGCCCGGAGTATGCCGCGTTCGATGCCGAAAGGGTCTTCGGTGTCGAGACGATCTCCGCGCCCGAGCCGCCCGAATGCATCAGCGCCCTGGTGCTGCAGGGGTTGAAGAAGCCGGTCGATTGCCCGATGTTCGGCACACGCTGTACGCCGGCCGCGCCGATGGGAGCGCCGATGGTTTCGAGCGAGGGCGCCTGCGCCGCCTATTATCAATACCGGCGCCATGCCACGCCGGCGGGAGCCCAAGCTTGAGCGGGCCGGTCCAGTTCACTTGTCCCTTGCCGCTGGCGGTGAAGGATCGCATCGCGCTCGGCCATGGCTCGGGCGGGAAGCTCAGCGCCGAGTTGCTACGCGATGTCTTTCTGCCCTTCTTTCACAGCCCGATCCTCAACCGGTTGGACGACCAGGCGGTATTCGAGATCAATGGCGCGCGCCTCGCCTTCTCGACCGATTCGTTTGTGGTCAAGCCGCTGTTCTTTCGCGGCGGCGACATAGGATCGCTGGCGGTGCACGGCACCGTGAACGATCTCGCTATGGGCGGCGCAACGCCGCTTTACTTGAGCGCCGGCTTCATTCTGGAGGAGGGTCTGGAGATCGAAACCCTGCGGCGCGTGGCCGAGTCGATGGGCAGTGCTGCCGACGCCATCCCGATCGAAATCGTCACCGGCGACACCAAGGTGGTCGAAAAGGGCAGCGGCGACGGGCTGTTCGTCAATACCACCGGCATCGGACTGGTGCCGGAAGGCGTGCGGCTCTCGCCCGCGCTGGTGCGCCCGGGCGACCGCGTGCTGCTCTCCGGCCCCATCGGCGATCACGGAATCGCCATTCTGGCGGAACGCGAAGGAATTCAGTTCTCGACGGACCTGGCCAGTGATTGCGCTCCGTTGCATGGCCTGGTGGCCGCCATGCTGGGAGCATCACTGGACATTCACGCCATGCGCGACCCCACCCGCGGCGGACTCTCGAGCGCGCTGAATGAGATCGCTTCCCGCGCCCAAGTGGGCATTACGATTGAGGAAAGCGCCATCCCGGTGCGCGAGCAAGTGCGCGGCGCTTGCGAGATGCTCGGCTTCGATCCGCTCTACGTTGCCAACGAAGGGAAACTGGTGGCTTTCGTGGCCCCCCATGCGGTCGAGCCCGTGCTGGCGGCGATGCGGCGTCATCCCTTGGGGCGCGACGCCGTGCTCGTCGGCGCCGTCACCGATATGCATCCCGGGCTGGTGCTGCTGCGGACGCCTTTCGGAACCACGCGGATTGTCGACATGCTGCCCGGCGATCAGCTTCCCAGGATCTGTTGATGCACGAAATGGGCATTGCCAGCTCGGTGATCGATGCGGTGCGCGGCGAAATCACGCGCCATCCGGGCTCGCGCGCCAGCAAGGTGGGGTTGCGCCTCGGCGAGTGGTCCGGCGTGGATGTGGAGTCTCTGCGGTTCTGCCTGGAAGTTCTCGTGAAGGGCACCGAGTTGGAGCCGCTAGCGCTCGACATCGACTTTCGCCCGCGCGGGTCCGAGCTGGATATCGCCTACCTGGAACTGGAGGATTGAAGTGGAACGCGTCGCCATCGAGAAAAAGGTGCTGAGTGAGAACGACCGCATCGCACAAGCGCTGCGCGAGCGGTTCGCGGAAAGCGGCACGCTGGTGCTGAACTGCATCAGTTCTCCCGGTTCCGGCAAGACCTCGCTTCTCGAGCGGACGTTGGAAGGCTTCGCTCCGGAAACGCGCGTGGCCGTCGTCACCGGCGATATTCAGACCGATAACGACGCGCGCCGCCTGGCCCGCTTCGGCTTTCCGGTCCGCCAGATTACTACCGCCGGAGCTTGTCATCTGGATGCGCGGATGGTCGAAAAGTCGCTCCAAGGCTGGGGCTTGGGCAAGTTGGACCTGCTGTTGATCGAGAACGTCGGCAACCTGGTTTGCCCCACCAGCTACGATCTGGGAGAGGAATCGAAAATCGTCATTCTGAGCGTGACCGAAGGCGACGATAAGCCGCTCAAATATCCGGGGGCATTTGCCAAGTCGCGCCTGATGGTTTTGAACAAGATCGATCTGCTCCCCTACGTGCCGTTCGACATGGAAGCGGCACGGCGCAACGCCCGCAGCATTCACGCCGATATCGAAATCATCGAAACCTCCTGCACCGCCGGCAACGGTCTCGACTCCTGGCGCCACTGGATCGCCGAACGGATGAGCTGCACCGCCGATTCACGGCGGCAACGCGCGACCTGACGTCCGCGGCACGTGTATCTGCCCTACAATAGGTGCCTATGCGAATCGCTCTGTTAGTGCTTTCGACCCTCCTGCTGCGCGCCCAGGCGCAGGCTCCGGCGCAGGATGTTCCGCTGCCGCGCGTGCCCATGCTCGATCCACTGGCGAGAATGGTCAACGACTACGGCAACACGGCGCGCTATGCGGCCGAGGATGCGAAAGTGCTTCCGCCGGCGGCGGGCGAGGATCGCGTGGTATTCATGGGCGATTCCATCACCGATGGCTGGGGCCGCGGCCGCGGCGTTTTCTTCCCCGGCAAGCCGTACATCAACCGCGGCATCGGCGGCCAGGTTACGCCGCAGATGCTGCTGCGGTTCTACCAGGACGTGATCGCGCTCAAGCCCAAGGTCGTGGTCATACTGGCGGGCACCAACGACATTGGCGGCAATGTCGGCCCGATGACCCTGGAGTCGACCGAAAACTACTTCATATCGATGACGGATATGGCGCGCGCCAATAACATCAAGGTCGTGTTGTCCTCGCTGACGCCGGTTTGCGACTACATCAAGCCGCAGACGGCGCAGAGGCCACCCGAAAAGATTCTGGCGCTCAATGGCTGGCTCAAGGACTACGCCGAGAAGAACAATTTCGTCTACCTCGATTATTTCAGCGCCACGGTGGATGACAAAGGCATGTTCCGCAAGGAACTGACTTACGACGGCCTGCATCCCAACGCTGCGGGTTATGATGTGATGGCGCCGCTGGCGGAGAAAGCCATCGCCAAGGCGCTGGCGAGGTAAGTCCGAAAAGGAGGAGACTATGAGCGCCAATCCGAGACGCGATTTCATGCGCGGCGCGCTGGCGGCGGCCGGCATCGGCGCCGCGGCAGCGCCCGCCGCGCAGGCGCAAGCCGGGAACACGCTTGCGCCGCCGTTGCCCGCCTATGCGCGGGCGCAGCACTACCGCTCGCTCAAGCAATCGAGCTACGACCGCACCGGCGGCAACCGCGACTTCTGGGACATTCCCGCCGGCGGCACCAAGGAGGTTTTCCTCGCCGAACGGGCTGGTGTCATCAGCCACATCTGGTTCACCATCGCCGCCCGCAGCGAGCATCATCTAAAGGAACTGGTGCTGCGCGCCTATTGGGACGGCAACGCCAGGCCCAGCGTGGAAGCCCCCATCGGCGATTTCTTCGGGCTGAACCTGGCCGCCTATCGGATCTACGAATCCCGCTACCTGGCCTGCTCGCCCGGTAAATCGCTCAACTGCTATTTCGCCATGCCCTACCGCCGCGGCGCCCGGCTCACCGTGACCAATGAGGGTGCGCAGGGAGTCGGCGCGTTTTATTCGAACATCGACTACATGGCCGTGCCGTCGCTGCCCGCCGATGCGCTCTACTTTCACGCGCAGTACCGGCAGGCGACGCCGTGCAAGGCGGTCACCGGCGAAGCCGCGAAGCTGAACCTGCTCGGCGGCTCCAATTATGTCTTTGTCGAAACGCGCGGACGCGGCCACTTGATGGGCGTCACGCTGGGCGTGCTCGAAAACGCGGACGGCTGGTGGGGCGAGGGCGACGACATGATTTTCGTCGACGATGAGTCCAAGCCGCTCATCAACGGCACCGGGTCGGAGGACTACTTCCTGGGAAGCTGGGATTTCGGCGGGCGCGACGGCGCGCAGCCTTTCGGTCACCAACTGTACGGCGCGCCGCTGATCGCCGACGCCGAGCGCAAAGGCGGCCGCTACTGCTGCTACCGCTGGCATGGCGACAACCCCGTCACCTTCGAGCGCTACTTGAAACACACGATCGAGCACGGCCATGCCAATGATCGCGGCGACAATTTCTTCTCCGTGGCCTATTGGTATCAGTCCGCGCCTTACACCGATTTTCCGGCGCTGCCCGCGCTCGAGACCCGCATCCCGCAAGTGCGCACGGCCTGAGTAGCCGCAGGTCTACTCGATCCAGCCGCCGCCGAGCAACAGATCGCCGTCATAGAAAACTGCCGCCTGGCCGGGAGTGACGGCGCGCTGCGGCTCGGCAAACTCGACCTCGACGCGCCCCGGCTCTGCCGCCGGGTGCAGCCTTGCCGGCGCGGCCTGGTGCTTGTTGCGAATCTTGACCGAGGCACTCACCGGCCCTTCCGGCGCTGCAATCGAAACCCAATTCACGTCGCGCGCAAAAAAACTCCCGCGCCACAGCTCCTTATCGCCGCCTACCGTGACGCGCTGCGTCGCCGGATCGGTCCTGATCACGTAGAGCGGCGCGCCGGTCGAGATTCCCAGGCCGCGCCGCTGACCCACCGTAAAACGATGCACGCCCTCGTGCTCGCCCAATTCGCGGCCGTCGTTCGCCACGATCGGGCCGCGCGTGCGCGGCGACTCCACGCCGGTTTCCTTCATGTACGCGCTCAGGAATGCTGCGTAATCGCCGTTGGGAACGAAGCAGATTTCCTGGCTGTCGCCCTTTTCGGCTACCGCCAGGTTGAAGCCGCGTGCCAGTTCGCGCACCGCGGGCTTGGCCATCTCACCCAGCGGAAACAAAGTGCGCGCAAGCTGCGGCTGGGTGAGGCCGAACAGAAAATAGGTCTGATCCTTGCCGGAATCCACCGCGCGCAGCAATTGATACCGGCCGCTCGAGTCATCGTAGCGGACGCGCGCATAGTGGCCGGTGGCCACCTGCCGGGCCCCCACCGCATCGGCCATCTCGAGGAAACGGTCGAACTTAATGTAGTTGTTGCACAACGTGCAGGGGATGGGCGTGCGGCCGGCCAGGTACTCGGCCACGAACGGCTTCACCACGCGCGCCTCGAACTCTTCCTCGAAATTGACCACGTAATACGGGATACCGATCTGCTCCGCCACGCGGCGGGCATCGTAAACATCGTCGATCGAGCAACAGCGGCCGGTGGGAGTGCGTGGCGCCAGCTCGGGCAGCCGCCGCTGGTTCCAGAGCTGCATGGTCAGCCCCACCACGCTCTTCCCCTGGCGGACCAGCAGCGCGGCCACCGTGGAGCTGTCTACCCCACCCGACATCGCCACCGCGATAGGCTGGGCGCCGTTGTTGAAGCTAGGCTCAGGCATGGACCGAAATGCGGCGCAGGTGTGCCACCGAAGCTTCCACCGCCTCCACGAGCCCCCCCACCTCGGCCGCGGTGTTGCCACGGCCGAGGGAAAAACGCATGCTGGCGCGGGCGCGATCCGCGCTGAGGCCAATAGCGGTGAGCACGTGCGACGGCGCGATGGCGCCGCTCGAACAGGCCGCGCCTGTCGAGACGGCGAAGCCGCGCAAATCGAGCGCGATCACCAGCGCTTCCCCATCCACGCCGTCGAAACAGAGGTTGCTGGTGTTGGGCGTACGGCTCCAGCGCGCACCGTTGACAGCGGTGCCCGAGATTCGGCCCAGCACCGCGTTTTCGAAGCGGTCGCGCAGCCCGGCGAGACGCTCGGACTCGGCCGCCAGGTTGCTCCGGACGAGTTCGGCCGCGGCGCCGAATGCCACCGCTCCCGGCACATTTTCCGTGCCCGGCCGCCGGTCGCGCTCCTGATGCCCGCCGAACGCGATCGGCGCCAGGCGCGTTCCCTTGCGCACGTACAGCGCGCCCACGCCTTTGGGCGCGTATAGCTTGTGGCCACTCATGCTGTACAGATCGGCGCCCAGCGCGGTAACATCCACCGGGATTTTGCCCAGCGCCTGCACCCCGTCCACGTGCAGCGGAACCGCGGCCTCGCGGGCGATGCGGCCGATCTCGACGATCGGCTGGACCGTGCCCAGCTCGTTGTTCGCGTGCATCACCGAAATCAGCGCGGTCCCGGGACGCAGGGCGGCGCGCACATCGTCCGGGTTCACCACGCCCGCCGGGCCCACACGCACCCGCGTAACCACGACGCCTTCCCGCTCCAACTGCGCGCACGCGCTCAGCACCGCTGGGTGCTCGATGGCGCTGGTGATGACGTGCTTGGCCGTTCCCCCAAAGGAAGAATGAGCCGCACGGACCGCGCCCAGCACCGCCAGGTTGTCGGCTTCGGTGCCGCCGCAGGTGAACACCACTTCGCTCGAATCGGCGTGGATCAGCGCCGCTACCTGGCGCCGCGCCGCCTCCAGCCGCCGCTTCGCCTCCTGCCCGAAATGGTGGATGCTCGACGCGTTACCATACACTTGATCGAGACACAAGACCAGCGTCTCCATAACTTCGGGCGCGACGGGAGTGGTGGCGTTGTGGTCGAAATACGAGTGCTGCACTTGGTCCCATTTTAGCAATGCGTAAACCGATCGTTACCCTTACCACCGATTTCGGCCTCCGGGATCACTATGTGGGCGCCATGAGGGGCGTCATCCTGGGTATCTGCCCGCAGGCGCAAATCGTCGATATCAGCCACGAAGTCAAGCCCTTTCAGATTTCTGAAGGCGCCTTCCTGCTGGCCCAGGCGTGTTCCTGTTTCCCTTCTAAGACTGTGCACGTAGCGGTGGTGGATCCGGGCGTGGGCAGCGCGCGGCGGCCGATTCTGGTGGAAGCCGCCACGCAGTATTTTGTGGCGCCGGATAACGGCGTGCTGGCCATGATCTACGCAGCGCAGCCGCACAAGGCGCGGGTCATTTCGAACCAGCGCTATTTCCGCCAGCCCGTGAGCCGCACTTTTCATGGCCGCGATATCTTCGCCCCGGTGGCGGCGCACCTGGCGGCGGGCCTGCCAGCGCCGCGCTTAGGCAAGCGGATCGACGATTACCTGCGGCCCGGCTTTCTCAAGCCGCAGCGCACCGGCAAGCGGACGTGGGCGGGGGAGATCCTGCATATCGACCGCTTCGGCAACCTCGTCACCAATTTCCACGCCAGCGATTTTCCCGATCTGGAGACGCGCAACGTCAGCCTGTCGATTGGCCCGCAACAGGTTACTATGGTGGCGCGTAACTATGCGGAGTGCGCTTCGGGCGAGTTGTTTCTGATCGTGGGCAGTACCGGGTATGTCGAGGTTTCCCTAAATCGGGCCTCCGCCGCCCGTGCCATTGGTTGCGAAACCGGCGCGCCAGCCGAGTTAATGGTATGGTGACGCCGCGCCGCGAGTTGCCAGCGGCTATCACGATGATGCCATATCATCACGATCACGCTATAGTGCAGATTGTAGTTTGCCGTAACCGGCCGGGCACCACCTCGCGTCTAATTGGGTGTCTGCGTCCCGGAGCCGTCCTTTAACTTACCAACCAGCGAGTACTGTGCATGACTAAGCCAAAATGTTTTTTCGCCCTTTGGGCCATCCTCGGAGCGGTATCGCCCGCGCTATTGGCGCAGCCGGACCGCATCACCTCGCGCATCGATAACAGCCAGTCCGTGGTGCTGACCGGGCGGGTGCCTCGGCAGGCCACCGCTCAGAATGACGCCGGGCCGGTTGAAGGCAGTTTCCCCCTACCCGCAATCACCCTGCTGTTGAAAACTTCGGCGGCGCAACAGGCGGACCTGAACCAAGTGCTGCTGGCGCAGCAGGATTCGACATCGCCAAGTTATCACCAGTGGCTCACGCCCGAGCAATACGCCGGCCGCTTCGGGGTGAGCACGAGCGATCTGGCGCAAATCACGGCGTGGCTGAAATCGCAGGGTTTCACGGTGGGCTACATTGCGCGCGCCCGCAATTTCGTTTCGTTCAGCGGCACGGCGCAACAGGTTGCAAACGCGTTCCACACCCAGATTCACCGCTACACAGTGAACGGCGCGACGCACTACGCGAACTCGACCGACCCTTCCATCCCGGCCGCGCTGGCCGGGCTCGTGTCCGGGATTCGCGGGCTCAACGATTTCAAGCTTAAGCCGCATTTCAGGAAAGCGCAGCCTCGGGTGCTACTGGATGGCACGATAGTGGTCGGGCCCAACGATTTTGCCACCATCTACGACGTGAGCCGTCTCTACAGCGCCGGCGTCAATGGCACCGGCCAGAGCATCATGATCGTGGGGCAATCGGAGATCCATGAGTCGGACATTACCGCCTTTCGCAACCACTTCGGTTTGGGCGCAGCGAACTTTGAGCCGGAACTGGTGCCCGCCGATATCGGCGGTCCGAATCCCGGATACTCACCGGGAGACGAGGAGGAATCCGACCTGGACGTGGAGTGGTCGGGGGCTGTGGCGAAGGATGCCACGATTATTTTCGTGTATTCGTCGAACGTGGGGTACTCGGAGGAGTATGCCGTCGATCAAGCTTACGCGCCGGTGCTGAGCACCAGCTACGGCTTCTGCGAAGAAGGACTTGGTTTGACCGAAATGGCTCCGACCCAAGCTTGGGCGCAGCAGGCCAACGCGGAAGGCATTACGGTATTGGCCGCTGCGGGCGATAGTGGCGCCGCCGATTGCGATGGCTCGCCGCCGGATAACGCCCCCCCAGCAGTGGCCGAAGGCGGGCTGGCGGTGGACTCGCCCGGTTCCACTCCCGAAGTCACTTCGATGGGCGGTTCGGAGTTCAATGAAGGAAGCACCACTGACCAGTATTGGGTGAACGGCTCGGCTACTAGTTACATTCCCGAAATGGTGTGGAACGACACGACAGTTTCGAACGAAAATGGTGGCGGCCTGGCTGCCGGCGGCGGCGGCGCCAGTGTTTACTTTACGCAACCCCCGTGGCAGAGCGACCTCGGGCTCAACGACGGAATGCGGCACGTGCCCGACCTTTCCTTTTCGGCCTCCCCCTATCACGATCCTATCTACATCTACACGAGCGATCCCTCGTCGGAAGCGGTGGGCGGCGTGACGGCGATCGGCGGCACATCGTGCGCCGCGCCCACCATGGCCGGTATCGTGGCGCTGATCAATCAATACATGGTGTCGAGCGGAGCCGTCCAACTGGCCGGCCTGGGCAATATCAACCCGGCCCTGTACCGGCTGGCGAAAACCCAGAGCAGCGCGTTTCACGATATCGTGGCCGGCAACAATATTGTCCCCTGCGCCGACTCGCCCGATTGCACCAATATAAATGCCGCGAGCGGCATCGGCAGCTTCGGCTGGTCGGCCGGCCCGGGCTATGATTCGGCCAGTGGGTTGGGCTCGGTGGATGCGTACAACCTGGTTCACGCATGGAGCACGGCGGTGGCTACCCAAGCCCTGGTGGTTCCTTCCCTCGACTCGAATCCCGAATTTGAGACGGGGCCGGACAGCAACCTGTGGACTTTTACGCTGACACTGAACGAGGAGGCCGGCTTCGCCACCACGCTCACCGGGCTCACCGTCAACGGCGCCAACCTTACATCGCAGATACCGTCCATGTTCGGCACCACGGCGATCGCCGCGAACTCCTCGATTTCCTCGATTTCGGGTTCCTACAGCCTGCGGAACCTTGACGTGTCCAACGGACCGGTCCCTGTCGTCTTCAATATCTCGGGCGGGGCTGGCAGCGCTACGTGGAGCACCACGCTGACCGTTCCGTTCACAGGCCCTCAGCCGAATTTGGCTGTGGGCGGCATCAGCAACGCAGCCAGTGCCGAGCAGACATTCGCTCCGGGCATGCTCATCAGCGTCTACGGCTCGGGAATGGGCAATTTTGCGCAAGCGGTTACCGTCACTCCCTTGCCGGAATTCGCGGCCGGTTTCTACGCTTTTGTCGCTTACGGGCCGGATTATGAGGATAGTTACGGCGCGCCGCTGCTTTACGTTTCACCGACCCAGGTGAACCTGCAGATCCCTTACGAAATCCCGGTCGGACTGGCCCAACTGCAGGTGTATAGTCCGTGGAGCGTGAACGGTTTTACATACAACTTCACCGTTTCCACCGCCGCTCCGGGCATTTTTTCCTACGCCAGCACTGCCGGCGGCACCAGCAGCCCGATCGGCTCTGGCTCGGCTAGCGTCGGAAACGAAGTGGCGATCTACGTGACGGGCGTGGGCCAGGTCAACCCGCTCCCAAATCCGGGCGATGGCATTCCTCCTGATGGCTATCCGCCGGACCCCGGCACTACTCCCGTCCCGACCCTGCCCGTAGCGGTTACGGTGGGCGGCGTTCCGGTAACGCATTTTCAATACAAGGGTATCCCGAGCTGGTCGGTGGGAGTGATGCAACTCAACTTCACCATCCCCAACGGCGTTCCGGCTGGGCAGCAGCCGGTGGTGGTAACCGTCGGCGATGTTCCCAGTCTGCCGGCGAATATCACGATTTCGCAATAAGGCCGTTTCAGTGACAACTGTGCCAAACCGCCAGCGGTTGGACTGGTTGTTTCCTGACAAACCCCGAGAGAACCGATTTTCTGTTGCGGCTTCTTACGCTGGTGGCTCCGAAGCAGCGGCGGCGTCTCTTCCGAGTGCGAACGCTTGCAGGTTGAGTTCGAGCAGTTTCGGCGGCAGGTTGTCGCGCAGGGAGTGGGTCCATAGCTCCTCGGAAAAATCCAGGCGGCGGCTGAGCGCTCCCACCAGCGCCACGTTGAGCGCCTTGGAGCTGCGCAGGGTGCGCCCGCTCAGAATGCCCGGTTCGATGAGCACGCCGGCCGGGGCGAGTGTGGCGCGGTTGACTTCGATTTGCCCGGCGTCCAGCACCAGCAGGAAGTCCGCCTCGCCCGCGGAAACCATCGGGCTGAATACGCGCGCGCCAAAGCGTACGTCGCTCGCCACCGAACCGCCGCGCTGGCTCATCCCGTGAACTTCGCTCTTTTTCACATCGAGCCCGGCCAGAAACGCCGCGCCGGCGATGATGTCGGAAGCCTTCAGCACGCCCTGGCCGCCCAGGCCCGCCACCACGATATTCGTCACTTGCGTTTGCCGCTGGGCGAGTAGTTCAACGTGGCGGTTCATTGGCTTTCTCGTACCTCCGGATGGCGCCCGCCGCCAGCAAACAGTCGCGGCGCGCAACGATCAGTTCCAGTTCCCCGGAATCCAGGCAGGCCTTGATGAGCGCCTCGAAGGCCGCTGGTTCCAGCGTGGGATCGGTGACGTGCACGCGGCGGATGCCGATCGAGCGCGCGACATCTTCAAAAACGAACTTGCCGGTGTGTTGGTGATCCAGCGTGCGTCCGGTTCCGGGATGCTCCTGCATGCCGGTCATGGCGGTAGTGCCGTTGTCGAGGATCAGCACGACGTGCCCGGTGGGCGGAGGGTTGTAGACCATCTCGACCAGGCCGGTGATGCCGCTGTGCACAAAGGTGCTGTCGCCGATGACGCTGACTACGCGGCGCGCCTGCTCGGGCGGCAGCACGTGCCGCATGCCGAGCCCGACGCCAATCGCTGCGCCCATGCACACCAGCGTGTCCATGGCTTCAAACGGCGGAAGCACGCCCAGCGAGTAGCAGCCGATATCGCCGGCCACGATGCAGTCCAGGTTGCGCAGCGCGGTGAACACGGCGCGGTGCGGGCAACTGGGACACAGCTCGGGAGGTTTGCCGGCCGGCGGCTGGGGCTCGGGCGATTGGTCGCGCGCCGCCATCCTCCGCACGCGGGCGACGTTGAGCTCGCCAAAGCGGAAAACTTCCGGCGCGGTTTCGACCGCGATTCCCGCCGCTTGCGCGGCGCCGGCCAGGTACGGGTCGCCTTCTTCAACCACCAGGCAACGACCGGCGCGCGCGGCGAATTCGCGCATACGTTCGATCGGCAGAGGATACGTCATGCCGGGCTTGCAGACGCTCGCCTGGGGCAGCGCCTCGCGCACGTGTTGGTAGCAGATGCCGGTTACGATGACGCCGAGCGCGGGGTCGCCCTCGACCATCACAGTGGGACCTTCGGCCTCGTTCCAACGGGCGATCTCGGCCAGCTTCCCCCGCAACCGCCGATGCGCCGGCCGGGCGTAGGCGGGAATCATGACGCGCGCCGCGATGTTGCGCTCGAACGCGGCTGCGCGCGGCGGCGGGACGGGGTAGCCCGGCGTGACCACCACACTTTTGGAATGACACACGCGCATGGTGATGCGCAGCAGCACGGGAAGGCCCCAACGCTCGGAGACCTCGACGGATCGCAGGGTGAAATCGTAAGCTTCCTGGGAATCGGCGGGCTCGAACATGGGCACGCCGGCGGCTACCGCGTAGCGGCGATTGTCCTGCTCGTTCTGGCTGGAAGCCATGCCTGGATCGTCGGCCGAGACGATCACCAGCGCGCCGGTGACGCCGGTGTAGGCCGCGGTGAAGAGCGGATCGGCCGCCACGTTCAAGCCGACGTGTTTCATGGTGGCCAGCGCGCGCCCGCGGGCGAACGCCACTCCGATGGCGACCTCGAGTGCCACCTTTTCGTTGGGCGCCCATTGCGCGCGGCCGCCCAGCGTCGAGAATGCTTCCAGAATTTCAGTGGATGGTGTGCCAGGGTAGCCGGTGCCCAACTGCATCCCCGCATCGAGAGCGGCCAGCGCCACCGCCTCGTCGCCGCTCAGCAACATCCGGCGCGCAGGGCACTGGCTCGGCACTTTCATTCCCGTCTCCCCGACTCCCACTGAACGATCAGTGTATCCGATAGCGCGGAGAGCTGGCATCGATGCGGCATGCGCAGGCCGGCACTGCACGCGGGGCTGCAAGCGCCGGGTAGTGTAAACTGAATTGTTGCCTCTCTTATGAATTCGGTTGCTCCCAGGGAAATTGTCAGCGCGCACAGCCCCGATTCCGACGATGCCTTCATGTTTTACGGGCTGGCCACCAAAAAGGTGCGCTCGTCGAAAGTGACTTTTCGCCACGTGCTGGAGGACATCGAAAGCCTCAACCGAAAGGCCGTGGAGGGCCTCTACGACTTGAGCGCGATCTCCTATCACGCGTATCCGTATGTAGCCGATAAATACGTGTTGATGGCCAGTGGATCGAGCATCGGCGACGGGTACGGTCCGATGATCATCGCCACGCGGCCCATGGAGCCGGAGGAAGTGAAGGGCAAGCGCATCGCCATCCCGGGCACGCTGACGACAGCCTATTTGGCGGCGAAGCTGTTTGAGCCGGATTTCGAAGCGGTGGTGACGCCGTTCGACCAGATCACCAACGCCGTGCGCGATCGCGCGGTGGATTGCGGCCTGATCATTCACGAAGCCCAGTTGACCTATGACCGCGAGGGGTTTCACCGCATCGTGGACCTCGGGCGCTGGTTCAAAGCGGCCTGCGGGCTGCCGCTGCCGCTGGGCGGCAACGTGCTGCTGCGCTCGCTCGGCGCCGAAATGCACAGCGAGTGCTGCCGCCTGATGCGGGAGAGCATCCAGTACGCCCTCGACAACCACGGCGAAGCGCTCGAGTACGCCTTGCAGTTCGCGCGCGACATGGACCCGCGGCTGGCCGAGAAATTCATCGGCATGTATGTCAATCATTACACCCTGGACGCTGGAGAGGCGGTTCCGAAGGCCGCGCAAAAGCTGCTCGACATGGGCTTCGAGGCCGGCCTCATCTCGAAACGGGTGGAAGTGGAATTCGTGCGCTAGGGGTGCAGGCGCAAGGTTTTGGCAAAGCGGGCCGGGCGTGCCCGGCCCTGAGCGGATGGAGGGTGCGATGCGATCTCGGCACGCTTGCAATGGGTGTGTCGTCCTTCTCTCCGTGCGCGCTCAAGGTGCGGGTGCGCAGGCTCCATCGAGCGACGCTCCAACGCAAACCGAGACGGTGTTGTCGCGAAACCGCCGATCCGATCGTCCAAACCAGCGGGCAAGCTAAAAGCGTGCCCTGCCAACGCCGCGATACAGTAGAAGTATGCGCGTTTCCCCAGCTTGGTTCCTGGCATTTCTGGCGGTGTCCGGGGCGTCCGGGCAAGCCGACGTCCGGCCTAAGGACGTTCGTGAGATCGCTCGCGCCGGTTCGAGCGCCATCCCGAAGTTGCAGGAATTGCTTTCCAATCCGTCGCCCGAAGTGCGGGTCGAAGCGGTCCGGCAGATCACCGAGATTGGGCCGCCGTACAGCCTGGATCCGCTGATCCAAGCCAGCCGCGACAGCGATCCGGTGGTCCGGATGCTGGCCGCCGATGGCCTGGTGAATTACTACGTGCCGGGTTACGTGAAACGGGGCGTCAGCGGGACCATCGAGCGGGTGGGGACGAGCATCAAGAGCAAGTTCACCGACACTAACGACCAGGTGATCGACGCCTACATCGCGGTGCGCCCCGATGTGATCGCCGCGCTCGCCGAGCAGGTGCGGTCGGGCAACATGGATGTCCGCGCTAACGCGGCCCGCGCTGCGGGCGTCCTGCGCGGCAAGGCCGCGGTAGCGGATTTGGTTGCCGCGTTACGTTCCAAGGATTCCACGCTGATGTACGAATCGCTGGTGGCCCTCGAAAAGATCGGCGACCAATCGGCGGGGCCGGCGGCGGAGTTTCTGCTGCGCGACTTCGATCCCAAAGTGCAAACCGCAGCCATCGAAACAGTGGGCCTGCTGCGCGACATGGGCGCGGTGCCGGCGCTGGCGGACGTGATTGGCGAGACCGACAACCTCAAAGTGAAGCGCGCCGCCCTGACCTCGCTCGCCATGCTGCCCAACCCGGCCTATCGCGGCCTCTATCTGCAGTATTTCCGCGATAAGGACGAGAAGCTGCGCGGAGCGGCGGCCGAGGGTTTGGGGCGGCTGAAGAATCCGCACGATCTGCCCACGCTGCAGCAGGCCTGGAAGGACGAAGGCAGGCCCGGGCCGCGGCTGTCGCTGGCTTTTGCTCAGGTCATGCTGGGCGTCACTGAGCTAAGCCAATTCAGCCCCTTGCAGTTCCTCATCAACAATCTGAACCTGGCGGCTTATAACGGCTCGGCGCTGCCGTTGCTAGTGGAGTTGGCGCGCGATGCGCGCGTGCGCGCGGCGCTGTATGGAGCGCTCGAGAACGGGACCAAGGACGAGAAGATCGGCCTGGCGCGCGCGCTCGGCGCAAGCGGCGACGCCGAAACCATTGCGCGGCTGAAAAAGCTGGTGGACGACCAGGACCCGGCTGTTGCGCAGGCTGCCCTCGACGCCACACGCAGCATCCAAGCCCGGATGTAATCGTAAGGTACCCAACCGGCGAAACCGTTGCGGGCTTACTTGGCTCTCTTCTGTTTCTGCTGGCCGACGCGGATCTTGAAGTGCTGCTGTTTGGCTTCCTGGAACGCCTTGTGATCGTGGCGCGCCACGGTATCCTCCAGGTACTTTGAAACGTCGGTGTCCTTTGGCAGCACCGCCATCACCGTGAAGCTCTCATTGCAGGTCGGGCAGAACGGCCGGAACCGTTTCACATTCGGGATCGCCATAACCCTCAGTGTAGCAAAGCGGCCCCTTCCACATCCACCAGTGAGGAAGAAGCCAAACACCTTGTCGCGGTACGCCTCGAACCGGCGCCGGACAAGCCTACCGATTTTCCTTCTCTTTGAGGAATCTCCTCAGATTGATACCGCAGATGGTGTCGGCAGCGGCATCCAAGCGGTGGCGCATCTCGACCTGCCGGCGCACCTGTGGAACCAATTGGGCCGGGACATGGAAGGCCTTTGGCTTACCCTCGACGAGGACGGAAATCTGATACTGCGCATGCAGGTTCTTGCCGTCGGCGCAATGGCAGTTGGGGCGGCCACAAGCGCGTTTGCGTTCGACGAAGGAGCCCGGAAGCATCTCGCGAAGAGCGCCGAGGCTGCGGACGAGCCTGCCGCGGAATTCGAGCTCCGGCTCGCTGGGCATTGTCGTCTGACTCTAATAATAGTGTCAGAAAAGCATCTAGTCAAGGGGCATTTGAGATCTGCCATCCGTTGGGAAAAGCCCTTAGTATCAATGACCTCGAGTCCTGTGGCCCTCTGGGTTTACAGAATGCCTGCGGAGAGAGATCAGGAGGGCGGGCTGACGATCACGGTGTAGATGCGGTCCAGGTCTTCCGGAGAGTAGTAGTCGATTTCGATGCGGCCCTTCTGCTTGGCCTTCTCGACGATGCGGACCTTGGTGCCGAGGACGCGCTCCAGTTCCTGGATGGCAGCCTTTACGTTAGGATCGGTTTCGAGCTCGTCTAGGTGCTTTGGCTTGCGTCCTTCGAGCATGCGCTGGGTGGTGCGCTCAGTCTGGCGCACGCTCCATCCCTGTGCGACGGCTTTTTCCGCGACTTCCCGCTGGAGATCGACGTTAGGGAGCGAACAGAGGCAGCGGGCATGGCCTGCGGATAGGCGGCGCTCAGCGACCAGTTGCTGAATATCGGCCGGGAGTTGCAGGAGGCGGAGGAAATTAACGATGGTGGTGCGGTCTTTACCGGTGCGCTGTCCGATCTGATCGGGGTTGAGCAGGAGCTCGCGGCCAAGGCGGTCAAAGGCGACGGCTGTTTCGATAGGGTTCAGATCCTCGCGCTGGATGTTCTCGACCAGGGTGATTTCGAGCAGACGGTCGTCGGGAATTTCGCGGATAACAGCCGGCACAGACTGATTGCCAGCCAGTTTGGCGGCGCGCCAGCGACGCTCGCCGGCGACCAACTGGTAGCGTTCGCCAGACCGACGGACTACCAGCGGTTGGATGACGCCGTTGGCGCGGATGGATTGGGCCAGTTCGGATAGGCGCTCACTCTGAAACATGCGCCGCGGCTGCAACGGGTTCGGATCAATGCTGTCGATCGCAATGCTGAGCGCCACTTCCTCGTTTGGCGCGGGCGGAGGCACGGGTTGATTCGTCGGGCGGGTAGGCAGCAGGGCGCCGAGGCCCTTACCGAGCGCCTTGCGAGGATTCTCTGCTTTGTTCATGGTCGAGGATCTCTTTGGCCAGTCTGATGTAGCTTTCGGCGCCCTTGGAGCGGGGGTCGTAAGCAAGAATGGGTTTGCCGAAACTGGGTGCCTCGGCCAGGCGAACGCTGCGGGGGATGATCGTGGCGAAGACCTCGTCCTTGAAAAACTCTCTGAGATCGGCCGCGACCTGGCGGGTCAAGTTCGTACGATCATCATACATGGTGAGCAGTATGCCTTCAACCTGCAGTGGGTGCTGGAAGCCATCGCGAA
This sequence comes from Bryobacteraceae bacterium, assembly GCA_049511495.1. Lineage (GTDB taxonomy): Bacteria > Acidobacteriota > Terriglobia > Bryobacterales > Bryobacteraceae > Bog-375. The sequence goes on from JBEKXZ010000005.1 coordinate 34,786, forward strand.
TTCGATCAATGGTATCCATGAGCTCTGAAACACCTTCCAGCGCGAAGAATTCGCACTGAATGGGAACCAGGACGGAATCCGCTGCAATGAGGGCATTGAGAGTGAGGAGATCGAGGGCGGGCGGGCAATCGATCAGGATGAAGTTGTATTGGTCGCGAATGCTTTGAATGCGTTCCCGCAGGCGAAACTCGCGGTTAGGGATGTCCACCAACTCCAGGTTGGCGCCGACGAGGTTCTTGTCGGCTGAAATGACGTAAAGGCCATCGAAGGCGGTGGCTATGCTGGCGTCCCGAGGAGAGGCATCACCGAGGATGACGTGGTAGAGGCTGGGGCGATTGGGATCCTTGGTTATGCCGAGACCAGTGGTGGCATTGCCTTGGGGGTCGGAGTCAATGACCAGGATCTTGAGGTCGCTCGCTGCCAGTGCAGCAGCGAGGTTGATGGCGGTGGTCGTCTTGCCGACCCCGCCTTTTTGGTTTGCAATTGCGAATACCCGGCTCAAGCGGCCATACTAACACGAAGCTCGGCACGACTAAAGCTGAGTTTCACGTGAAACACTAGGCGTTTCGTTTCACGTGAAACACGTACTCCGGGTAATCGCTATTAAGCGATTGATAACAGAGCGAACCGTCGCAGTTTATAGGCCCATCGTGTCATTTTCTCGGCTTCCCACATTGTGCGAGGACGTCTCCCACTTTGAGAGTGAACACGGCGCAGCGGAAGGGCCGGTCTGGGCACCGCGATAGAGTGTGTAAGTCCAGGTCCAGTGGGGACTTGTCGATCCCTGAAAAACGCGTGACTGTGGTTCGCCGATCCCCGGTCGTACACGCGCTATGTGATGGAACGCGTGGTTGGTAGGCACGTCCGCCCTCGATTTGCACGAATCCTCGCCGAGCGTGCGAACTCCACGAGCGGGCCGAGTATGTCCGGGCATGCCCTGGCACGCCCGGCCCTTCAGTTCGCGCAATCGGCAGGACGGGAGCCTGGGCTTACGCAACTTGCAGCCGAGACTGGGTGAGCGCCGCAGATTCTGAAGCCAGGGAGCGCTGCAGGCTGACTAACGACTGCTGCATGGAACGTAGGCTACGCTCCGTACCACCCAAATTCCCTATCTTCGAGATGACCGCGTGGTGCAGACGCATGAATAGGTGGAAGATGCGCGGATCACGCCAGCCGCGCTCAGTCTCCTGAAGCATTATCCGAATCGCTTCCGCGGGCGTGTAGGCTGGCTTGTAAGGCCGCTCGTAGGTGAGCGCGTCATAAATGTCGGCGATCTGCAAAACGCGCGCCAAAAGGGGAATCTGATCGCCCCGAAGTCCGTCCGGGTACCCCGAGCCATCCCACCGCTCGTGATGGTGACGAATAATCGGCAGCACCGTGCACAGAGATTTCAGGTGGCGGCAAATCTCTTCTCCACGGAAAGTGTGACTCCGCATGGTCACCCATTCGTCCGCCGACAGCTTGCCCGGCTTGAAAAGGATGGAATCCGGAATCCCCACTTTGCCCACGTCGTGCAGATAGCCGCCGCGATAGAGCGCCAGCAGGCTCACCCGGTCCAACCCCAACGCGATACCCAGCGACACACTGATGAACGCCAGGCGCTCGCAGTGGCCGCCGGTATTGGCATCGCGCTGCTCGACGGCTCGCGCCAAGGCGAAGACAATCTCTTCGGTCTCATCCAGGCCGGCTCGCCCGCGGTGCTCCGCGCGCATCTCCTCGGTGCGCTGCGCGCAGGTCTTCAGCAGATCCGTCCAGTCTTCCTGCGCGCCCGCATCCAAGCTCCAGCCAGTCCGCGAGTTCTGCTCCGCTTGTCTGCGCTCCATGTGGCTACTGGAGTTATCGGCAGCCTTGGCAGAATCCTTAGCCGGTGCAGGCCAAAAAAATCTTGGGACGTCCCATCCGCTTTTGCCGCGATTGCTGCGAGTCCCTTAGGCGGTCTACGAAGGTCAACTCATTGGGGCACCCTCAATGGTCGAGCCGCTCGGCGTAATGACCGTTATATTATGGGTGCTTTAGCAAAACCGATACATGCTGATAATTTATGACCTAGTGTTACAAAATGCAATTATATGGTCCACGATAAACGAACTCTTTCATACAGTCGAACACCTAGTTCCAACGGCGAAGCCCTCGGACAAGTGGGCTGGCCCGACCCTCAGCGGCCCACGCCAAGACCTTGCCCCGCCCCACTCCATCGCTGCTACAGTTGCATGTAGGGTGGACACAACACCGCTCAAAGCCGTAATCGTGGATGACGAGGCGTTGGCGCGCGGGTACCTGCGCGAGATGCTGCGGGCGCATCCGGAAATCGAAATCGCCGCCGAGTGCGCCAACGGTTTCGAGGCCGTAAAGGCAATCGCCGAAACCGCGCCCGACCTGGTCTTCCTGGATATTCAGATGCCGAAGCTGGACGGGTTCGAAGTGCTGGAATTGATCGACCCAGGTCCGGCGCTGGTGTTCGTGACGGCTTACGACGAATACGCCATGCGCGCTTTCGACGCGCACGCAGTGGATTACCTGCTGAAGCCGTTCAGCGCGGAGCGTTTCGAGCGCGCGCTGGAGCGGGCCCGGGCGCGGTTGGGCGAGCATGCTCCGCCGGTGGCGCGGCCGCCCGAGCAGCGGGTGGACCGGATCGTGGTGCGAGATGGCGCGCGCGTACACGTGATCCCCCTCGACAAGCTCGATTACGTCGAAGCGCAGGACGATTACATCGCTCTCCACAGCGGCGGCAAGAGCTATCTGAAAGCGCAGCCGATCGCGGAAATCGAGAGGCAGCTCGATGCCAGGCGCTTCGTACGCATCCACCGTTCGGTGATTGTGAGCCTGGAGCGCGTGGCGCGCATCGAACCGTACGGGAAAGAGAGCCGGCTGGCGATTCTGACGGATGGCACCCGCCTGCCGGTGAGCCGCGCCGGCTATGCGCGGCTGCTGGAGGCGATGGAGTGGTCGGAGGGCCGGTAGCGGGCCCAGACAGGTCGCCTAGCCTAGCTTAGTCGGTCGTTTCGTCTATGCTGAAGGGGTGAACGCTTCCTCACGTCAGCGCACTAACGAGTATCTGGGCTTGGGCGGAAGATGCCCGTCGTCTGGGCGGGTGGACTACGAGCCCCAGAATTGTGGTGCACATTATTTCGTCATGGGCGATCAGGGGGCAAGGTTGATTCGCCGAGTCCTGGATAACAGGTGACACTGCCTTATCGTTTTCACCCCGCCTCGCAAGGCAGGCGCAACACCACCCGGTAAATGCCCTCGGCGGTGCCTGTATCCAAACGCGCTTGCGGGCCGTAGCGGACTTCCAGGCGGCGGCGGACCTGGGCTAAGCCGACTCCCAGCCGTTCGGGGGGCGGAGCGTCGGGATCGAACGGGTTGGTCACGGTGACGACGACTCCACCGGCTTCGCGGCGCGCCTCCAGGCGAATGGTGCCGCCCTCGACCAAGCCGGCGATGCCGTGTTTGACGGCGTTCTCGACCAGCGGCTGTAACAGCAACGTGGGCACGGCGCAGTTTTCGCAACCGGCTTCAATTTCGATTTCGACGCGCAAGCGGTCGCTGAAGCGCACCTGCTCCAGTTCGAGGTAATTGCGGGCGAGATCCAGCTCCTCGCCGAGGGAGATGGCGGGGCGGCTGCCGAGGCCCAGGCTGATGCGCAGAAAATCGGAAAGGCGAATGCACATTTCGCGCGCGCGCGCGCTATCCACCGAGGCCAGCGCAGCGATGGAGTGCAGACTGTTGAACAGGAAGTGGGGATGGATCTGCAGGCGGAGGGCCTGCAACTCGGCCTCGCGCGCGAGTGTGCGGGCTTCGGCGGCGCGGGCCTCGGACTGGCGCGATTGCTCGGCCGCGAGGCCGGCGTAGTGCAGGCCGGTGGAGACCAGGTAGAGCAGCGCGCCCACGCCGAACCAGAGGGGCAGATGGCGAGCGGCATCGATCTTCAACCCCTGGGCTACGGCCCAGGCGATGCCAGCCAGCAGCAGTCCGCCCGCTGCGGCTGCGGCGCTGAACGTGACGGCCAATTCGGGCAGGGCAAAGAGGCTGAGCGGGCGAGTACGGCACAAATACCAGGGTGAGAGGCAGGCGAAGGCGTAGACGAAGCAAGCCGGTGCCATGACGGCCGCGGCCTGCGGCAAGCGGAAGCCGCCACCGGCCCAGGTCAGGTAGGTGAGCAGCGCGCAGGCCGGAATCCACGCCAGCAGATAAAAGAGCAGACGGCGGGACGCCAGGATGGGATGCATCGGAGGCTAATTCTTGACGGTTACACCGCCGAATACCGCGTCGCCCTTGACGATCAGCCGCTTCGGATTGGGGTTCAAGTTACGGTCGGGGTGCTGCGTCTGATCTACAAACCCGCCAAAGACTCCCGAGCCCCTGATCTCCACTTCCCAGGCGGCCGGAACCTTGATCTCCGCGCCGCCGAACACGGCGTCCACCTTCAGCACGGCGGAATCGCGCAGCATGGTGGCTCCGCGCAGGTCGATCTCGAAGCCGCTGAAGACGCTATCCACGTTCCCACCCTGGAAGTCGGCGTCGGTGATCACCCGCTTTCCGCCTCCGAACACTGCGGACTCATGTAGTTTGTTCCTTCGCCAATTGACCTTGTCGCCCCAGTCCTTAGGGCGGCTGAACCCTGCACCCCAGCCCATACCCGATCCAGACAGCCGGTCGGTCAGCATCAACACGCCCACCGCAATCAGGATCAGGGGCCACAGGTCGCCCCACCCCATGTGCGGGATGCCCAGGTTGCCCATTAAGAGGACGCCGCCGATGCCGATCAGAATCCCGCCCACCACTTTGTTCTTCGGCTCCGGTTGATCCACCACCTTGAAAATGCCCCAGGCGATCAGGGCCACCGGCCAGTACACAAAAATGTCGTGGAAGCGGATGATGTTCAGATTGTTCAGAAAGAAGAGGGTGCCGACGGCAATCAGGATCAGGGCTGGAATCCACTGGGCAGGCAATCCTTCCTGAGGCGTTTGTTGGTTGTCTTGTGGTGTCATGGCTTCAGCGTAAGGCGTGGCGCGGCGCGGCGCACTTGCCAATCGGCGAACGGCGGCTCGCCACCGGTGAACGCCCAGGGCGCAGCGGCGGATGCGGGCGAATGAAACGCGCGGCGGTTCGCCCGCACTATCTTGTGAGGCTCCTTTGGCGCGAGCTCCCAGCCAGTGCTACCTAAAGTTAAGCGCGCCCGGCTTCGTGCGATGCGCTCGCAAGGACCAGAATGCCAGACCGTAATCATCAACGAATTCGGCTAAGGCAATTGAATTGCTCAGTCGATACGCAGAGTGAGGTGGAGACGATGATGGTGGCTGCCGGACTTGGGGTTTTGGTGGTGATTTGCCTGCTTCTTGCTATGATGGAGACCCCTCCGCACATAGGCAGATAGTTCACGTCCGGGTCAACTTGACACACCGGGCGGGGCAGTCCGCGACGTGCCGGGCATGGTCCGGCGCGCCTACGCTGTGGCGCGAACAAAGTCCAAGGCTTTCAGGGGCCGCCAAGACGCAGGCGGCCGCTACCTTTTCCCACGATTGTGGCACAATTAGTTGGCACACGGAAACGCCGACTCTGCGATTCGCGCGAACCATAGCCACATAGAGAATCCCGGTGCGCGGGCACACACCCTGCGCCACAAATCTCAGGCGGCGCGGGTGCCGATCATCAAGCCGGCGGGGCCGGGCATGTGGACGCGCCGGATAGCGGTGAACCCGGCGGCGTGCATCCATGCGGTGTATTCGGGCTCGCTGTAGCTGGCGCCGGCGCGCGTGCCCACCAGCATGTTCAGCGAAAAAAGGGCGGCCGATTGGGGTGAACACTTATCCGGATCGAGGATGAAATCCTGAATCGTCAACCGCCCGCCTGGCGCCAGCGCTCCGTAACAGCGCCCGATCAGGTGCGCGTTTTCCTTTTCGTCCAGCATGTGGCAGATGGCGGAGACCAGCACCAGGTCATAGCCCTCGCCCAGGTGGTCCGTGCGCAAATCGCCGATGCGCGTGTGGACGCGGCCGGCAACGCCCGCCTGCTCGATGTGGCGCTGGGCCAAAGGCACGACTGCGGCCAGGTCGAGGATGTAAGCCTCCAGTTCCGGATTGGCGGCGGCGAAGGCGATGGAATAGGCGCCGGAGCCGCCGCCCACGTCCAACATGCGCCGAACGCCTTGTGCGCCCACCGCCGCCACTAGCGGAGCCGCGCGTTCCGCGGCGTTGCGGTGCATGGCGGCGATGAACGCTTGGGTCCAGTCGCTCGATCGCTCACCCAGCTCCTGGGGAATGGCGCACGTGCCGGAGCGCACGCACTCGGTGAGGGTGGACCAGGTCTTCCAAAGCGAGGCCGTGTGCAGCAGACCTGGGCGCGCGTTGTGCGGCGATCCGGCGGTGAAGTAGCGGGCCGCCACCGGCGAGTTGTGAAACACGCCGTCGCGCTTGGCAACCAGTTGGAGCGACGCCAGCGCGTGCAGCAGCATTTCGGTGGCGCGGGGATCGGCGTGGATACGAGCCGCGATATCGGCCGCCGCGCCGCCCTCGCCGATGACGGAGAACAGGTCGAGCTCGAGCGCGGTCAGAATGACGCGGCTTTGCCGGAAGGCGCGGATGCGCTCGTTCAGGTCGTCCGGCAACGCGCCGCTGGCTTCGCGCGCGCGCACGGCGGCCAACCGCTTGTCGCGGTTAGCGGCCATTTCGGCGCAGACCTCGCCAACGTCCCGGCGCTGCAGTCGCGCCACCGGCCGCCCGTTGCGAAAGTGCTCTTCCACCAGCTCGGGCGCATCCGCCAGAGTCAGGCCGCTGTACCAGGTTCCCTCCGGATACACGACCGCGTTGGGGCCGCTCTCGCACAGCCCCAGCGATCCGCACGCAGTCACCTGCACCTGGCTTTCCAGGCCCTGCGCCGCCACCTCGCGCCGCAATGCTTCGATCACCGCCAGGCCGCCGCCGGCACCGCAGCTTGGCGCGCCTTCCGGCTTCTGCTGGTCGCAGACGAACACGTGATAACGAAAGGGCTGCATCAGATCCCTCCGCCATGAGCTTAACAGAGCGCAGTGTGCGAAAAACGCGCCCGCCCAGCCACGTATTCGCAACACGGCGTCTTCCCGGCCAGTTGGCGTGATCCGGACATATCAGGATCTATCCGCCAAACGACGCGCAAGACGCAGCGAATCAGCGACTTGACTGGTCCACTCACTCATGCCGGAGCGCCTCCACGGGATCGGCTTTTGTCGCTCGCCGCGCCGGAATATAGCATGCCAGCAGGACCGCCAGGAGAAGCACGCCGGAGCCATATGCAAACGCTTCGGCGTCGATCGGCCGCACCCCCAAAGAGTAATGTCTCCAGCACACGGGTCGACAAGAATGCGCCCGCCAGTCCCAGCGCGACACCCGCCGCAACGAGCCCCAGGCCTTGCCTGAGGATCATAGCCAGCACGTCGCCGCGTTGCGCGCCGAGCGCCATGCGGATACCGATTTCGTGGGTCCTTCGCGCAACGGAGTAATTCACGGTGCCGTACACGCCGACCGCGGACACCACCGACGCCAGCAGGGCAAACCCCACGACCAGCACCATATAGAATCGCGGAGCCGCCACTGACTCTGCGAGCAAGTTGTCCAGCGTGTCAAACTCGCCGATAATCATTCGCTTGTTCCACGAGCGCATCTCTTTACGAATCGCACCCGCGAGGCTCAACGGCGGTACCATTGTTCGCACAAGCACCTGGACGCCATTACCCCAATCCGCCTGGTGATTCGGAAAATAGATCGCTGGCATCGGATCGCCAGCCACACCGAATCCTTTCACGTTTCCGGCTACGCCGATCACCGTCACCCAGTCCGGCGTGCCCCATCTCACGTGCCTTCCGATGGGGTCCTCATCCTGAAAGTCGCGCTTTGCCAACGCCTCGTTGATCACTGCCACCTTCGGCGCCGTGTCTCCATCGGCCGCCGTGAAGAAGCGGCCCCGCCGCAGGGTCATACCGGCGGCGCGGAAGAACCCGGGTGTTGCCACCATGTTTCCTGTTACCCACTGTTTTCCCTCCCGCTTGGGACGGCCTTCGATTTCAAGGCAGCCATCGCACGACGTGCCGGCCGCGTCCTGCGGGAAAGCCGTCGCCGCACCCGCCGCCTGCACTCCCGGCAACGCGCCAAGCCGCGCCAGCAAATCTTCAATGTGCGGGTTCACGTTCCAGGGCAAACTGGGCTCCCAGGACACCTTCCGGGCGGAACCCCAGCGGCACGCTCACCCGCATCACGAAACTGCGCAGCAACAGCCCGGCGCCAATCAGCAGCGTCACCGCCAGCCCGATCTGTGCCGCCGCCAGCAGATTCCGCCCGCGGTTCTTTCTGAACTCGCCCCCGCCCGGTGCCCCCGGACCTTCTTTCAACCAATTGCCCAAGCCGGGTTTCGAAGCGCCCAGTGCTGGAGCCAGTCCGAACAGCAGCCCTGTCGCTATCGCGGCACCCAAGGCATACAGCAACACGCCGCCATCCATCGCCACCTCGTGAATGCGTGGGAGGTGAATCGGATCGAATGCCACGAAGGCGCGCACCAGCCAGTACGCCGCTGCCACACCGAGCACTGCGCCCGCCAGCGCCAGCAGCACGCTTTCACTGAGCAGGCAGCGCGCGATGCGCCAGCGGCCCGCACCCAGTGCCAAGCGCAGCGCGAGCTCGCGACGCCGGCTGGTCGAGCGCACCAGCAGCAGGTTCGCCACGTTTGCGCACGCGATCAGCAGCACGCAGCTCACCGCGCCCATCAACACCAGCAGGGCCCGCCGCGCTTCGCCGACGATCTGCTCCGTCAGCGGCACCACATTAGCGCCGATTCCCTGGTTGGCGTCCGGGTGCGACAGTTTCAACCGGGCCGCGATCGTCCGCGTCTCGGTTTGCGACTGTGTCACGGTGACGCCGGGCTTCAGTCTCCCGATCACCCGCAAATAGTGCGCACCGCCGCTGTTCCGGTCGTCGTTGCTAGCTAAAGGAAACCACAACTCGGAGTCGGACGGGAAAGCGAAGCCTCGGGGCATTACGCCCACCACCGTGAAGACTTCGCGGTCGAACTGCACGCTCTTGCCCACCAAATTGCGGTCACCGCCCAATCGCCGCCACATGCTGTATGAGAGAACGGTGACAGGCACTCCGGCGATTCGCGTCTCCTCGGGTACAAAGGTCCGGCCCAGCATGGGCTGGACGCCGAGCGCGGGGAAGAACTCGGCGCTTACACGCGATGCGCGAATCATCGCCGGTTCGCCGCCCACGTTCATCCGGACGCCATCCCCAACGAATACCGCCATCTGTTCAAACGACCGGCTCTGTTCTTTCCAGTCGCGGAAGTTCTGGTAGGAGACCACGACGCGGTCTTCGCCGAGCGTCTCTCGGGTCTCCCACACCATCATCAGCCGGGCCGGTTCACGGAACGGCAGCGGCCGCAACAGCACCGCATTCACGACTGAGAAAACCGCCGTGCACGCTCCGATGCCCAGGGCCATCGTCAGCACCGCGACCGCCGTGAATCCCGGGTCCTTTCGCAAGGCACGAACGGCGTATTTCACGTCCGCGGCCCACGCCTCGACCCCCGCCCAGCCCCATGCCTGGCGGCTATCTTCCAGCAACAGCGCCGCACTCCCGAATTTCCGTCGGGCCAACCCCGCTGCCGTCGGATCGTTCCGGGCGCGGCAGTCCGCGCGCTCGGTTACGGTTCCGTTACGGCTGGCGGAATCTGATTCCCACCGGAGGCTGCTGTCGATTAGATTGAAGATAAGTGCCCCGCTACGCAGCCATCGACATCGGCAGCAACTCGATCCGCATGGAAGCGGCCGAGATTACCGATGGGCAGCCGACCCGTGTTCTGGCCTCCGACCGCGAAGTGACCCGCCTGGGCGAAAGCGTGTTTCGCAACGGCGCGGTGAGCGAGGAGGCGATCAAGGCGACCTGCGCGGTGCTGGCGCGGATGGCCGCGCTCCACCGCAAGCTGGAGGTGGTGGGAGTGCGGGCGGTGGCCACCAGCGCCATCCGCGATACGCGAAACCAGCGCGAGTTTCTGGAGCGGGCTTCCGAGGCCGCCGGCACGCACGTGGAAATCATCTCGGGCCGCGAGGAGGCCCGGCTGATTCACCTCGGCGTGGAGAGCGTCTGGCCGCAGGACGGACGGCGGGTGCTGATCTGCGATATCGGCGGTGGCAGCGCGGAAATCGTTGCCAGCCAAGATGGCGGCTTGCACATGGGGTTTTCGAAACCGCTCGGGGCCGTGCGGCTGCGCGAGATCTTTCTCAAGGACGATCCGCCGTCGCCGCGCCAACTGCACCAGATGCAAGAGTTCATCGAGGACAAGCTCTCGAGCGTGGTGCGGCGGCTGGGGCCGGCCAAGTGGGAGCGCGCGATCGGCACTTCGGCCACGGCATCGGCGGTTGCCGCGGCGGTGGCGCGGCTGCCTCGGTCGCGGCGCGACGAAATCGACCGCCTGCGTATTTCGACCGCGCAGGTACGCAAGCTGTATTGGAAGCTGGCCGGGCTGAGCCTGGCCGGCCGCCGCAAGGTGACCGGCATCGGGCCGCGCCGCGCCGAGATCATCGTGCCCGGCATGGCGGTGCTGTTGAACTTCCTGGAGCGGTTCCACCTGCCGGCAATCTACTACTCGCGCGCGGGCGTGCGCGATGGCGTGATCGCGGACCTGGCCGCGCGCAACGTGGGAGCGGAGCTTTCCCGCCTCACCCGCGAGCAGCGCCGCGAGGTAGAGGATATGGGCCGCCGCTACGGGGTCCCGGTGGAGCATGCCCGCAGCGTGGCTCACATCGCCGGCCTGCTTTTCACCGCGCTGCACCCGCTGCACCGCCTGCCGCCGGCCGCCGGCAAGCTGCTCGAAGCCGCCGCGCACCTGCTCGACGTGGGCCACTACATCTCCAGCTCCAGCCATCACAAGCACTCGTATTATGTGGTGGCGAACTCGGACATGCCGGGCTTCACCGAGCGCGAGCGCGTGCTGGTGGCCGCGCTCTGCCGCTATCACCGCAAGGCGCTGCCCAACCCGATGCACGCCGCCTTTCAATCCCTGGCGCCGGAGGAAAAGCGCGCGCTGACGGTCCTGATCCCGCTGCTGCGGCTGGCCGACAACATGGTGCGCGGTCCGGAGCGGCGCATCGAGAGCCTGACCTGCCGGGTGCAGAACGGCGAGGTGACGCTGCTGGTTCACGCGACCGGCGATATCGACCTGGAACAGTGGGGCGCCGAGCGCGCCGCCGGCACGTTTCAGCAGGTTTTCAACCGCACCCTTTCACTGGTTCGCGCGCGATGAGTTTTGGCGCGGCGTTTCACAATGTGGACAGCCGGGCCGGTGCATGCCGTGCCTTACGCCGCCCTACTGGTTCACTCCGGACGCCAGGAAGCCGCCGTCCACGGCGATGCACTGGCCAGTGATGAAGCTGGCGCCGTCGGAGGCGAGCAGTACAGCGGCGCCCACCAGCTCTTCGGATTTGCCAAAGCGGCCCATCGGGGTGCGCATGCGCAGTTCTTTGCCGCGCTCGGTGCCGTCCAGCAGGGCGGCGTTCAGGTCGGTGCGAAAAACGCCGGGCGCGATCGCATTTACGTTGATTCCGTCCTTGGCCCATTCGATCGCCAGGCTGCGCGTAAGCGACAGCACGGCCGCCTTGGAAGCGGCGTAGGCCGTCACCTGCACCAGCGAAACGAACGAATTCAGCGACGCGATATTGACGATGCGTCCGCGCCCGCCGGCCTTCAGCGACGGGTAAAACGACTGGCAGGCGCGCAGCATGCCCGTCAGGTTCACGTTCATGAGGTTGTTCCACTCGGCCTCGGTGACGTCGATGGTCGGCTTGCGGAAGATCTGGCCGGCCGCGTTGACGAGCACGTCCACGCGTCCGAACGCGGCCAGCACGGCGTCGCGGAAACCGTCCACGGATTCGCGCGAGGCGACGTCGCAGGCGCGGCGTAACGTCTTGGCCCCAGCGCGCTCGATGTCCGCGCAAGCCTCCACCACCAGCCGCTCGCGCCGGCCGGTCGGCACCACGTCGGCGCCTGCGCGGGCCAGACCCAAGGCGAGCACCCGCCCCAGCCCGGAAGTTCCGCCCATCACGACCGCCACGCGGCCGGTCAAATCCATCGCGTTTTCGGTTGCCATCGCTCGTTCCCTTAGCGTTGGATGCGCGCTCCGCCGCCGCGGGCCAGCGACAGCACCTGATCGAGCGTGGCCATGGTGGTGTCGCCGGGGAAGGTGGTCAGCAGCGCGCCGTGGGCCCAGCCCAGTTTGACAGCCTCGGCCGGCTCCGCGCCCGTGAGCAGGCCATAGAAGAAGCCGGCTGCGAAGCCATCGCCGCCGCCCACCCGGTCGTAGACATCCAACTCCGCCACCGGCGCATTGTACACCTTGCCATTGACCCAAGCCACCGCGCTCCAACTGTGCCGGTTGGTGGAGTGAACCTCGCGCAGGGTGGTCGCCACCACCTGGATCTGCGGATGCTTGGCCACCGCCTGCTCGATCATACCAACGAACGCCGAGGGATCCAGCTTGGATTTGGCCGCGACTTCCGGCCCGGCGATTCCCAGCCCTTTCTGCAAATCCTCCTCGTTGCCGACCAGCACGTCGACATTCTTGACGATGCGGCCCAGCACCTCGGCGGCGCGCGCTTCGCCGCCCGAAGTATTCCACAGCTTCTGGCGGTAGTTGAGGTCGAAGCTGACGATAGCGCCGGCCGCCTTGGCCGCTTGCATGCCTTCGATCACAACCTCCGCCGTGGTGGGGGAAAGGGCGGCGAAGATGCCGCCCGAATGAAACCAGCGCACGCCGCCCGCAAAGATTTCACTCCAGTTGAAATCGCCAGGCTGCAGACGGCCCGCCGCCTCGTTGGAGCGGTTATAGAAAACCACCGGGGCGCGCGCCCCGAAGCCGCGGTCGCTGAAGACAGTGGCCATGTTGGGGCCGGTGACACCATCGTGCGCGAAGTGCTTGTAAAACGGCTTGACGCCCATGGCGCGCACGCGTTCCGCGATGAGGTCGCCGATCGGATAATCGGCCATCGCGCTGACGATGGCGGTATTGAGGTGAAAACAGTCGGCCAGGTTCGCCGCCACGTTGAATTCGCCGCCGCTGACGTGAATGCAGCACTCCGTAGCCTTACGAAATGGAACGATGCCCGGATCGAGCCGGTGCACCAAAGCGCCGAGCGAAACCAGGTCCAGCGCTCCCTCCTTCGGAATTCTCAGGGGTTGACCCATGCTCTTTTCGTGAACCTCGCTTGCGATGTTGTCAAAAGGACGGCAGTTTTCCACGTTATGATCCGGCGCGATGGGCTGTCAAGGGCAAGAGATCCGAATCCTGGATTGAACGCGGGACGACGGCGCCGACCACCCCGTGCCGCCTTGGTAAACTGGGGTTGAGACGGAGGGGCACCAAGATGAAATTCTTTCTCGACACGGCGAACCTGGAGGAACTGCGGCAAGGGGCGGCCTGGGGAATCGTGGATGGCGTGACCACCAATCCTTCGCTGATCGCCAAAGAGGGTAAACCGCTCGAAGAGCACATCCGGGAGATTTGCGGGATTATCGACGGCGATATCAGCGCGGAGGTGGTCGCGACCACCTCGCCGGAGATGATCCGCGAAGGCGGGGAGCTGGCCAAGATTCACCGCAACGTGGTCGTCAAATGCCCGCTGACGCGGAATGGCATCGTGGCTACCAAGGCGCTGGCCTCGGAAGGGATCCGCGTCAATGTGACGCTCTGCTTTTCCGCCAACCAGGCCCTGATCGCCGCCAAAGCGGGAGCGTACATCGTCAGCCCGTTCGTGGGGCGGATCGACGACATCAGTTGGACCGGTATGGACCTGATTCGCGACATCGTGCAGATCTACCGGAACTACGGCTACAAGACGCAAATTCTGGCGGCTTCGCTGCGGTCGCCTACGCACGTGTCCCAGGCCGCGCTGGCGGGATCGCACATCGCCACCATGCCGTTCAAGGTTCTGGATATGCTCTTCAACCATCCGCTGACCGATAAGGGACTGGAGCAGTTCCTTAAGGATTGGAACAAGGCGTTTCAGCCGGCCCCGGTGGGCGGATAAGCGCACCCTATGCCTGCGGCCCTAGTATTCTCGTTTCCGGTTGCGGCTGTCACGCTCGTTTTGGCCGTGGTTCTCGTGGCGCTGGGGGCGCTGGCGGGCTACCGGGCGTGGAAAGGCTCACGGATCACGCCCGAAGAGCGCGAAAGGATACGCCGCACCGCGCTGGCGGCGCGCGGCAAACTGGGCGACGCCTCGCTGGTGGATGTGCGCGGCGCGATGGTGGTTTATTCTTACGCCATTCGCGGCGTGGAGTACACGGCGTCGCAGGATGTGTCGTCGATCCGCGAGTACTTGCCGGCCGAGGAGTCGTTGAGCGGCCCGGTGTGGGTTCGGTACGATCCCAAGAACCCCGCCAATTCGATCGTGCTGGCCGAGAACTGGACCGGCCTGAGGAGCAGATCGCCCGGCGTGCCCCAACCGCGGCGGTGAAAGATTGACAGACTCCCCGGCCTGCCCTATGCCTTGTGCATGGCGACTGCGAGGAGAGCGGCTACAAACAGCAATTGCATTGCGCCACGAAGAGGCAGACGCATTGCCGGGCGCCCGAGTATCGTCAGGCCCTCGCGGGCCGCGCGGACGTTTGCCGGAAATAGCGCGACCAGCAAAATCGCCAGGCAGATCGCAGCCGCGTGAGCGGTGAGCGGGATCAGCAGTCCCACACCCCCCAGAATCTCGAGGACGCCCGTGGTAGTGACCATGGCTCCCGCCGCGGGAAGCACAGGAGGCACCATGCGAATCAGGTCGGACCGGCCAGGTCCCCAATGCGCGGACGCAGTGACCAGAAACATCACGAAGAGGGCAATGCGAAGTGGCAGGTCCTGATTGTCAAGAGCGGTGACACCGAGAAGCCCCGCCAAGCGAAGAGCTGTAAATGAAACCACGAGAACAACTGCCGGTATCATTAGGACCGCGTCCCCCTACGCCGCGTACGGCCGGGCCAGCAACTGATCCTTGCCGATCCCGTTCTTGGCCGCCAGTTTTTCGAAGCTCTTGCCGCCCATCCATACGTACAGCCAACGAAAAAGAGCAAAGGGAATGCGGTTCTTCACGATCATGCTCGCCGCCGCGGCCGGTACCGGCAGACTCTCGGCCACGGCCGCGGCGGTCATCTCCAACGCCGCGATCACATGTTGCACCGGAGGGCCCGAGCGTTTCGGCCCCGTGAGAGGCTGTCCGCCGATCATCCCTCCTCCGCCTACGGCAAGACCACCGGCCCACATGAAGCCGCTTTGGGCGGCGAACTCACGGCATATGGCCAGCGCCACCGAATTCTGGTGCGTCTCGGGAAATCCGCTGTTCACAATCACCACCAGGCGCTGCGCGGACGGCTCGCGACCCGCTTGTCCGCGGGCCGCAATCACCGCCAGGGCCTTGGTCACGAGATAGGGCAAGGCATCGACGTAAAGGGGAAAGACCAAAAGGATCAGCCCGGCACGTTCCACCGACGAAAGCAGTTCGCTCTCACCCTCCGGGCGATTCAGGCTGGCCCGAAGGGTCAGCGATGTGGTCTCCCAGCCTCGCTCCTTGAGGCGATCCAAGAGGTAGCCTCCCAGGGCCCCCGACGTACTGGGCTCGTTGGTCTTGGGGCTGCCCACAATGAGCAGAGCCCGTCGCGCGCCGGCCGGTTCGACGGCCGGGCCGGGTATAACCGGCGCGGGCATCAGCGACGCGGCCGCATCGCCGAAAGGCAATGCGTCTGACCTGCTCAGGAGCGCTTCGAAGCGCGCGCGCAGCGTACCGGCGGCGTCGTCCGAGAGAACCACCTCCGCAGCGTAGCTGGGGGGATGGAAATTGATCGCGTTGCGTCCGGCGAGGATTTTGAAGATGTGCGCTTCATCCGGGTTGGAATGGCGCTGGACTCCCACCATCACAAGCCGCGGCCGGTGCGCATAGCGCGGCGGGTGGTGTACCTCCCCGTGATCCATTTCGAAGAATGGGGAAGCGAGTTGCACGAGCCGGTCCACCATCTTCTTCAGCTCCGGCGAGTACCCGCCGAAAGTGACGGGGGTGAAGAGAACCGTTACATCACTCCGGACAATCGCTTTGGCGATCTCCCGGCCAGCATCCGCTTCCACACAAATGCCAGGCGTCTTGATCCAGCAATTGAAGCAACCGAGACAGTGCGCCAGTTTCATTTCGCGCAGGGGGAAGGTCTCGACTTGAGCACCGTCCGCATGGAGCACTTGAGACAACACGTCAAGAATTGGAGACAGGCGAGAATCCCCTGATCCGGCGCCATCCAGGATTACGACTTTCTTTTCCGGCATCCGAGTTTCCTCCGCGCTCGAACATTCCTTCTACGGATCAGTTTTCCGTCGGGGTCCTTTCGATGTGATCGATCACCAGCACGTCGAGCGGCGCCTTGCGCGGTTCCAGCTTGAGCCCCACCGCTTGCAGAGCGCTGAACATCGAATCGCCCGGTGCGTTCTGCATGGCCTGGATGGCTTCCGGTGGCAGCGCCATGCCGGTCGAGAGGGCCGCCCGGATCATCATGGCGTGATAGTCCTCCTCGGTAAAGGTGAGCGAGAAATCATACTTGCCTTTCAGCGCGGTCATGTCCACCACCGGCCGGTCCTCGAACCGCGCCAGCATATCGGCCACATAGTTCATTTGCATTTTCTTCCCGTCGATACGGCTGTCCCCCAGCGTGAAGTACGACCCGTTGCCGTAATTGGCCACCACGCCGCCGCGTCCGCCGCTGACCTCGACGTTGACGGCGCCGTTGTCGGTCTTCTTGTCGCCGTCGCCAGCATCGCTTTCCGGATCGGGCGTCGCCTCTTTCATCTTGAGGCCGCCCTTGCCGATCACCACCGCGTAGACGGAAAAGTCCTTGGTTTCATGGTGCGTCTTCATCTGAAACCGGTCCGTCAGCAAGGCCTGCAACATGGGCCGCACCTGGGTGCGCGGAGCGCCCTCCGGCAGCTTGGCGACAATGTCGAACTTCTCGGTTGTCAGCCAATCCGGTCCGGAGATCTGATACTGCTTCAGGTTGAATCCGATCGCGATCTCATCTTTCAGAGCAAATTGGCGAATGCTGACCTGCGAGCCATCGATATGCAAACCGAGGCCAACCTGCCCAGGGGCGGCGGGAGCCGACGGCCGGATCGACGCCACTTCGAACTGCGGCGGCGGAGCAGTCTGGCCAAAACCCACGATTGTTACAAAACCAACAAGACTTGCCAGGCGAATCGTCGTCATACCTTTGAATATACGTGTTCGCGGCGGAAAAGATCCATCGCGCTGAGCGATTCCGGACCTGGCGCGGTTTACTCGATGACCCCTTCCACGGTGGCCGGCAGCGGGCCCGCCATTTCGCGGAGTTTCTCGAACAGACTGTCGTAGAGGACCGCGTAGCTTTCGAGTGCGGGATCGCAGCCGCGCGCTTCCGCGAAAGTGCGGCGCATGTGACGCACCGCCACCAGCAGCAGCTTCAGTTCGTCGTCGCTGAATCCGAGCGCTTTCGCCATCGAATGCTCCCTAGCAAAATCCGGATGCGAGGCCAGAGGCTGATCAGCATCCAGAACAGTGATCCGGCGATCGCGGCACGACGGATCCAATGCGCTGCGATCATCTCCGCGCCGCCATCGTAATGTAGGGTGATTGTACAGTTGCCGTAACACTCCGGGACTACCGTCAACTGTCCCAGCTTGTCGGCATACACGCGGCGCGGTGAGCCGTTCACCGCGGCGTGCCAACCCGGGTGAGCACTTTCCTGAACGCTCACGACCTGACCCGGCCTCAAACTGCCTGTCACTACAATCGTTTCATTGTCGGGCCACCTAACGTCTAATTGCGGCGCCTCCGGCCGCTCGAAGGCCTCTACGTAAGGAACGAGGGGCATAGTATCGACGCCATTCGCGGGCGTCCGTTGCACCAAGTCGGCCGGCTCCAGCGCGTGTGCAATAGAGTAGTGGCGCCAGGGCACCTCGTAGATCACATCGTCTCCATCCCGCCACAGCGCAGAAAGATGGCCTTCGAACTTGTGAGGATGAAGGAAAGTCTTATACACCTCCGTGCTCCGCGGACCGGACACCGCAACCGCACGCACACCCAGCGCCTTGAACCAGCGCAGACTGTTCTCGACGGCGCGGTTCCCGGCTCCTTGGTCTGTGCTAATTCCGTAGTCTGCGGTTGGAATGATCTGAGTCAGGACACTTTGCGAGCAGCACCCGGTCAGTTGGGGCGTGTCGGTGAACGCGTTTAGCCAGAAAGCGGTCGAGCCCGGTACCATGACACGGCTTCCTCGGATGTGCCGGTCGAACCAGAGAGCCGTTTTGTACTCGCTCGTGCGCGTCACATCGGTGCCCTGAATGAGCCGGCTTGCGTAGGTTCTGTATACGAAGAACTGTGTGATGCATACTAGCGCGAATGCGACGGCTAGGGGCCATCGCAGGAGCGCCCACCGCCGACACAAAAGACGGACCGCGAAGACCGCGCTGAGCGCTAGGCCCATCTCCATCGCCAAGTGAAAGCGGCCCGGCTGTGCCAGGAGGGTGACGCCGAACCAATACCAGCCGAGCGTGATCGCGGCCATGTATAGCGAAAACAGGAGGAAAAAGCGCAGGTGCCGCGGCGCGCGCGCGGCGGAGAGGATTCGGAGCAGAAGCCACGTACATATTGCGGCTAGGGCGAGATAAGCCAAATGCCGCAGGCCGAACTTGTTCGCCGACTCAAGGACCTGGACGTTAGCTTGCGTCTTGATGATGGTCGAAGGCGGCATCCAGGGCATTGCGATTGCGTATGCCAGAGCGCTGATTCCGATTATGCGCGCCAGCCTCCGCAGTCGGCCACCTTCAGGGACCGCCAGCCAGTAAGCGACAGTTGCGCAAGCCATAACGATCGCTCCCGGCCAATTGGTGAGAGCTACCGCTGCCAGGGCTAGCGCGGCGAACACATACCAGGTTGGCCGCCTTTTTTCGAGCGCTAGGTCCAGGATGAGGATCGCTAAAGGGATAAGCGTAAGCGAACAGACATGCGGGCTGTCGCCCCATGCTACCGGCGTGTGAAGCCGCCGCGCCCAGAAAAGGCTTCCGAGGTCGTGTCTAATCGCGGGTACGAGAGCCGCCGATGGCGACGTCAATGAATAGAGCAGGGCAGCGTAGAAACTCCAACGGACAGAGCCAGTCAGGCGGGCAGCCATCCAGAACAGCGTCACGGGGCCAAGACTGTAGATGAGCGCAACCACAATATGGAATGCCAGGCCGATGTTGAGGTGCCCGAGGAAGGAGACGCCTGCGACCGCTAAGTGCAAGGCTGGCGGGTAAGCGCTCTGGAAGGGCATGCCGTCGTACCAGAACCGGCACCAGCCCAGGTCTGGCCAGTGATCGCGGGCATAACGAGCGTAGGAGACGAAGAGACCCTCCACGGTTCCCCTCTGGGATAGGTATTCGGTGCGGAACAATGGCGCTGCGACAAGGGCATTAATCGCAAATAGGCTCACCGAGAGCCACGGCAAGGGGCTATGCCAAAGCGACGACAAAAGTTTGCACCAAAGCGACGAAAAAAGGTCACGACAATGCGACGCGTAACGTATAAGCTTCAGTTTCGCCGTCGCTAGATCCAGGCGTTTTCTCCACCGAATTCTCCCCAGCACAATCCATACGCCGCCGCTCACGAGCGCCAGCACGCTGGCAGGGCGCGCCAGGCGCATTTCGGTGCCGCCGTCGTAATCCAAATCCACCGTGCAAGCGCCATCGCAGCGCGGCTCGACGACGATCTGCCCCAGTTTATCGCTCCAGATGCGGCGGGGCGCGCCGTTGACACTGGCGTGCCAACCTTCATCGAACGTGACCTGGACGGAGAGCAGATGCTCCGGCCGCAGATTGGCCTCGATACGAGCGGAACCGGTCCCCGTCCAGCGGAAATCGGCCGGCGGAAGCGCGGGATCGTCGAGCGCCGCCAGGTAGGACCGGACCGCCTTTAACTCGTACGCCGCGGGCGTCTCCCTCACCAGGTCGGCAGCGCGGACGGCGTGTGCGAGCGAGCAGGAACCGCGCGGCACAGCGTAGACCACCTCCGTCTGATCGCGCCAGAGCACCGGGAGGGAATGCCACTTCTCGGGGTGGGCGTAGGGGTGATAGACCTCGCCGCTCGTCGGGTCGCCGCCAACGACGGCGTCGACACCGAAAGCCTTGAGCCACCCGAGCCCGACCTCCAGCGAGTCCCCGAAATATTCCTGAAAGATGATGTCTTGCAACAAGACATTGCGCTCGCCGTTGTCGAAACCGCCGGTCATCATCGGCGTATCGCTGAAGGCGTTCATCCAGAAACCGATGGTTCCGGGCGCGAAAACGCGCCTGCCGGGCAGGTGATCGCCGAGCCAGTGCGAAACCCGGTACTCAGCTGTGGATTGGATGTCGATGGGCTTCTCCATGCCGCGCGTGCGGTGAAGCTGGTAAATCCAAATTGGCACGGCGGCGAGCGCCAGAGCGCATACGACGATCAGCACCACGCGGCGCGGCAATCGCGCGTAAGCAGGACCTGCAATCAGTGCCATGGCCAGCCAGAAAGCGAGATCCATCTCCAGGTGGTAGCGCTGCGGCTGCGGCAGCAGGGAAAAATTAACCCAATAACCCGCCAGCGCGATAAAAGCCGTGGCATAGAAAAACAGAATTCCGAAACGCGCCGGGGCGGCCAGCGGCGCGTGGCGCATCGCCCAAGCCAGCACCAAGAAGCCAGCCGCGAAAACGGCGACGATTGCCAGGTGAGTGGGGCCGGATTCGAACCTGACGCCCACCAGCGGAGCGTTGGCGCGTATGGTGGCGACGATGGAAGGCGCCACGAACGGCAGCGCGATCAGATACGCGTAACAAGCCAAGCCGGCGGCGGTGAGCCACTGCCTCACCGGGCGCGCTGCAAAACCGGCAAAAAGATAAGCGCCCGCGCCCAGCGCCAGCGCGAAAGCGCCGATCCAGTTGCTCAGCACGGTAGCGGCCAGCGCCAGCCCGGCCAGCACGTAATAAACCGGCCGGCGTTTGGTCAGGGCAACATGCAATAGCGCAATGGCGAGCGGCAGAAACATGAGCGAGGTGAGGTGCGGGCCTTCGCCGTTGGGCAGTAGAGTCGTCAACCGACGAGCCCCGAACCAGCCGCCGCTACCGGCGCGCACTTCACGCACCAGAAAGCAGGTCGGCGAAACCAGCGAATAGCCGAGCCCGGCCAGCCAAGCGGGAACGCGCCCCGCGCCCAACCGCCAGGCGGCCCAGAACACCGTCACCGGGCCCAGCGCGTACACCACTGCCGTTACGATGTGATACGCCAGCGCCGGCGAAATGCGCGCCGCGGCGGCCACGCCGGCCACCGTAAAGTGCAGCAGCGGAGGATACGTGTCCGGGTAGGGGATGCCTCCGTACCACAGCGGGAACCAGGCGAGATGCGGAAAATGGGCGACGATGTAGCGCGCCAGCCCGACATAGGCGGCCTCGATCGACCCCATGTACTGGGTGTAAGGAATGCGAAACAGCCGCCACATCAGGACGGCATTGATGCAGAAAAGCCCCAGGGCGGCGGCCGCCGTCCTGGAAGCTTCGCGGAAGCGGGGCACTGATTCCGATTATAGACGGGTGGCAAGCGGTGCCACGGTTACGCAGCGAGGGCCGGGCACGCGGAGGCTCGGGCTCGGGCCGCTCCCGATACAGCGGCGCCGCTTTTTCTATGTCTCAAATTGGAGTCAAATATCTGACGGCCTCGCGGAGGCGCCGGATGGAGGAGGGCCATCTCACCCCGCCGGCGGGGGAATGGCTACGCTGGTTTCTCCCCAGCCGGTCGGGCATTGGATTCTGATTTTCAGCTCGCGGGCTTCCTGGGACAGGGTCTGATAGGAGATTTCGTAACGCGCGTTGAGATTGAGGTAGGCTTCCTCGATGCGGGCGATGATTGCCTCTGGGGCGGCGGCATACGTGTAGCTGATGCGGGCCTTGTTGCAGAGGTCCTCGAGGGCGGGATTGGGGACCGACGAGATGACCTGGACGATACCGAGTGCGGCGCCGACCGTGGCCACCAGGCCGGGGCCGGCGACGCCCTGGACCGGCTCGGCGGCGAAGACAATGACGTGGCGTTTGCCGCGCGCCAGGTTGGATTCGGCCCGCAAGGCGCGCCAGAGCGTCTGCCACATATCGGCGCAGTCGGCCCGCTGGGTCATGCGGCGGAAGGAATCGGCCAGGGCATCCGGATTCGGAGTGAAGGGAAACTCCTGGTTGGCTTGAGCCGCGGGAGCGGTATTGGCCGTTTCAGCGGCCGGCTTCCATGGCAGGTACGCCCACAAATCCGAGGGCCGTTTTCCAGCCAGGCAACCGAGTGCACTGGTCACCCAAGGAGGCTCTTGCGCTTCGCCGCCGCGGGGGAAGAGGAAGACCACGGACATGGGGGGCGGACTCGGGCGGACCGTCATGTGGTAGTTCAGCACCGGTTGCCCGTCCTCGGAGAGCATAAAGTGGATGGCGCGCAGCGAGGCCGCGGAGCCAGCGGCGGCTACCGACACTTGCAGGCGCCGCGTCAGTTTGGGCCCGGCGGCGGAGGCGGCTGCCATGGTTTCGAGCATAAGACTGGAGACGCGCCAGGGCTGCCCGGTGGCCGCCCGCGCCGTGGCGGCCTTGATGCGCGCGAGCGACCACAAGGCGCGCGAGCGCACCATTGGATGCGGGTCGCGCAGCAACTGCGCCACCGTGTTGCGAAATCGCGAATCCCCGGTCTCTCCCATCACCCAAGCGGCGGTGGCGCGGAAGACCGCGGCCGGATGAGCGGCCAGCTTGATGGTTTCGGCGAGGGACGCGGACTCCCCCATCGCGTAGAGCCCATAGAGAGCGTTGCCTACCACGCGGTTGCTGGCATCGCGCAGGGAGGCCAGCATCAAGTCGCGCGCCTCCTCGGTTTCCACTCCCCACAACCCTTCGATGGCGTTGGCGCGCAAACGCGGATCCGCGTCGCTCATGTGGCTTTGCACCCACACCGCGCTGTGGTTGCTGCGACCCATAATGAGCGCGGCCTTGGAACGCAATCCGGCATCTGTCGAGTGCAATAGGCGGGAGAGCGAAGGCAGAATGCGGGTGCCATCCGAGACGCGAGACAGGATGTCCAGCAGGCGCGACGCATTCGCGGCGAGCAGCGGGTGCGTGCCGGCTGTCACGCCCTCAGCGAGGTGCCGGGCCAGGCTGAGTTCCACCATATGGTCGAGCTGAATCGCCATGCGGACGGCCACCGCCGCCTGCTCCACGCGCAGAGATGGTTCGCACAACAGCGGCTCCAACAGATCGTTGCTAACAAGCAAACCCACCAGGAAGCGCAGGCCGCGGGACTGCTCCTGGGTGCGCAGCACTTCAAGCGCTCCGCGATAAAAGACGTCGGGATCGTTCCCCAGCAACTCTTCGATGAGTTCCTGATTCCGGGCCTCGCCCGCCGACAGGTTCGCCACCAGGGCCGCGAAACCCGTGGGGGTGATGTCCCCTGCTCTCCCACTGCTGGTTGCGTATGGCAGCACATTCAATAAATCGGTCAACGTCCTTAAAACTTTAGAGTGTTTGCACGGTCCTCCCTCAGGCGTGGGGTGCATAACCACGGGCCGGGCCGGGCATGCCCGGCCCCTACGGCGCGACGGCTTACTCGCCTATAATCAAGTTCATGCAAACCAATACCTTTGGCGCGAAGGCGAAGCTGCGCGTGGGCTCGGTGGAATACGAGTACTTCCGGCTTCAGGCGGTGGAAGAAAAGGGTGTGGGCAATGTCGGGCGGCTGCCCTTTTCGATTCGAATCCTGCTCGAAAACCTGCTCCGCGCGGAGGATGGGCGCCGCGTGCGGGCCTCCGACGTGGAGTATGTGGCGCACGGCCAAGCCGCCGCGGAGGGCAAGGAAATCAGCTTCCTGCCGGCGCGCGTGCTGTTGCAGGATTTCACCGGCGTGCCGGCGGTGGTGGATCTGGCGGCGATGCGCGATGCGCTTTCGGCGGCCGGCGCCGACCCCGGCCGGGCCAACCCTCTGATGCCGGCCGATCTGGTGATCGATCACTCGGTGCAGGTGGACCGGTTCGGGTCGGCAGACGCTTTCGGGATCAATGCGGTGCTCGAATTCGAGCGCAACCGCGAGCGGTACGCGCTGCTGCGCTGGGGGCAAACCGCGTTCCGCAATTTCCGCGTGGTCCCGCCGGACACGGGCATCGTGCACCAGGTGAACCTCGAATACCTGGCATCGGTGGTGTTCCGCGCCAACGGGCGGGCCTATCCGGATACGCTGGTCGGCACCGATTCGCATACCACCATGATTAATGGTCTGGGCGTGCTGGGCTGGGGCGTGGGCGGCATCGAAGCCGAGGCCTGCATGCTGGGTCAGCCGATTTCCATGCTCCTGCCGCCGGTGGTGGGATTTAAACTTCACGGTAAGCTGCCGGAAGGGTGCACGGCCACCGACCTGGTGCTCACCATTACCGAGATGCTGCGCAAGAAAGGGGTGGTGGGAAAGTTCGTCGAGTTTTACGGAACCGGCTTGAGCGCGCTGAGCCTGGCGGACCGCGCCACGGTGGCCAACATGGCGCCCGAGTACGGGGCCACCATGGGCTTCTTCCCGGTGGACGCGGAGACCATCCAGTATCTGAAATTCACCAACCGCGATGCGGACCTGGTGGCACTGGTGGACGCTTACACCAAGGCGCAGGGTCTGTTCCGCACGGACGCCACGCCGGACCCTGTGTACGCCGACACGCTCGAGCTGGATCTGGGGAAAGTGACGCCCTCGCTCGCCGGGCCGAAACGGCCGCAGGACCGCGTCGAGCTCGCCGATGTGAAGAAAAACTTCCACGCCGCGTTCGGGGCCAACGGGAAGAGCGCGCACGCTGAGATCGGCGGCCAGGCCGTCAGCTTTGGCAGCGGCGCGGTGGTGATCGCCGCGATTACAAGCTGCACCAACACCTCCAACCCCTCGGTGATGCTGGCGGCCGGCTTGGTGGCGAAGAAGGCCGTCGAGCGCGGCCTGACCGTGAAGCCGTGGGTGAAGACCAGCCTGGCGCCGGGCTCGAAAGTGGTGATGGATTATTACCGCGAGGCCGGGCTGATTGAGTATCTCGAGCGGCTCAAGTTTCACCTGGTGGGCTTCGGCTGCACCACCTGCATCGGCAACAGCGGGCCGCTGCCCGAACCGGTCGCGCAAGCGGTGCAGAAAGAGAACCTGATCGCGGCGGCCGTGCTGAGCGGCAACCGCAATTTCGAGGGCCGGGTGAACCCGCTGGTGAAGGCGAATTACCTGGCGTCGCCGCCGCTGGTGGTGGCCTACGCACTGGCCGGCACGGTGGATGTGGATCTCGTCCATGACCCGCTCGGCGCCGATGGCGCGGGCAAGCCGGTCTACCTGCGCGACATCTGGCCGACTAACCAGGAGGTGCAGGACACCGTGCGGGCGGCCGTCAACCGGGGCATGTTCGAGCACGAATATGAGCACGTCTTCGATGGCGACGCCAACTGGCAGGCGATGCCGGTGCCGGCCGGCGACACATACGAATGGGACGACCGGTCCACGTATATCAAAAAGCCTCCGTATTTCGAAAAAATGGTGGACCCGGCCACTTCCATTCACGACCTGGACGGGCTGCGGGTGCTGGCCATGCTGGGCGATTCGGTGACCACGGACCACATTTCACCGGCCGGATCGATCCCCAAGGAAACGCCGGCGGGCCGCTACCTGATCGCGCAGGGCGTGGAGCCGAAGGATTTCAACCAGTACGGTGCGCGCCGCGGCAATCATGAAGTGATGGTGCGCGGCACGCTGGCCAACATCCGCCTGCGCAACCAGCTTGCGCCGGGCACCGAGGGCGGCTGGACGGTACACCTGCCGGATGGCGAGCAGATGTACATCTATGACGCCTCGGTGAGATACCAGGCCGAAGGCGTTGGGCTGCTGATTCTGGCCGGCAAGGAATACGGGTCCGGCTCGTCCCGCGATTGGGCGGCCAAGGGCGTCATGCTGCTCGGAGTGCGCGCCGTGATCGCGGAGAGCTTCGAGCGCATCCACCGCACCAACCTGGTGGGGATGGGATTGCTACCGCTCCAATTCGAGGACGGCCAGAACGCGCAGAGCCTGGGGCTGACCGGGAAAGAAACGTACCACGTTACCGGCATACCAGCCGCGCTTGGTGGCGGCCCGAAGAAAGCCGCCGTGCGCGCGGTTGCGGCCGATGGCGCCGAGAAGAATTTCACGGTGACCGTCCGCGTAGATACGCCGCAGGAAGTGGAGTATTACCGCAATGGCGGGATATTGCCGTACGTGCTGAGGGAGCTGGCCAAGTAAGGAGGCGATAATGGACCGTTTCGATCTGAATTCCTTAGATGACTACTCAGACGCGGCGTGCACAGAGAATCACCTCGTCGTCGACGCAAAGAGTGACGTTCATGTACTCACGATGCGTGCGCCCGGAAGACGTGTCAAGCGCTGGAGACGCGCGGCGGGCGGAGCCGGCGCTATACTGGAATTGCCGTGAAGGATGCGATGGATGAACTCGTTCAGAAATATTCCCGCCAGGGACGCCCCTCCGCGGAGGAGTTGATCGCCGCGCAGGGGCTCACGTTTCCGCGCGATCCGAAGGAACTGCTTGGCGACTTCTGGCCCGAGGAAGAGTCCATTGACGATTTCCTGGCCGCCATGCGCGAATGGCGCGGGCACGCGAAGACCGATCCCGCTGCATGAAGCGCATCGTGCTCGACACGGACGTCGTGTCATTTCTCTTCAAAGCCGACAGCAGGGCACAACTCTACCTCCCACATCTGGATGGCCGGCAGTGGTTCATCTCGTTCATGACGGAAGCAGAGTTAGAACAATGGGCTCTCATGGCAAACTGGAGCGAAAAGCGCGTCGAGTGGCTGCGATTGTTTCTGCGTCGCTTTGCGATCGTGCCTTCCTCACATGACCTCGTTCAAGAATGGGCGGAGGCGATGGTCGCCGCCCGAAGAAACGGACGGCGAATCGAAACCGCCGATGCTTGGATTGCGGCCACGGCGCTGCTCTACGATGCTACGTTGCTGACTCACAACAAAGCCGATTATCTCGGCGTACCGGGACTGCGGTTTGGCTGAGAGGCCTTACGGTGTCTGCGCAAGCCGAGCATATTGACGCCCTACTTGCGCTACTATCAGGCTTTTTGGAGGCATCCGTGGGCGATCGGGCGGCAGGCCGATGAAGGTCACATTCTGGGGCGCGGCGGGGACGGTCACCGGCTCGATGCACCTGGTGGAATCGGGTGGCCGGCGATACGCGCTCGATTGCGGGCTGTTTCAGGGGCGCCGCAAGGAAGCGGACGAAAAGAATCGCTACTTACCCGTCGCCGGCTCGTCAATTGATGCGGTGGTCCTTTCGCACGCGCACATCGACCACAGCGGCAAGTTGCCCATGCTGCTGAAGAACGGCTTCACCGGCCCCATCTACGCGACTCCGGCGACCATCGACCTCTGCAACTGGATGTTGCGCGACACGGCTCACATTCAGGAAAAAGACGCGGAGTTTCTGAACAAGCGCCGGGAGCATCGCAAATCGATGGGCCTGGAAGATGGGCACGCGGTGCCGCTGTATACGACCGAGGATGCCGAGCGCACACTGCCGCTGTTCCGGCCGGTGAACTATCACCAGCCGCACAACCTGGGCGAGAGCCTCAGCTACATTCCGTACGATGCCGGTCACATTCTGGGCTCCTCGAGCGTGATATTGCACGAGGAGCGAAACGGCGCACGCGTGCGGCTGGCGTTTTCCGGCGACGTGGGCCGCCCGAATCTGCCCATCATTCGCGATCCGGAAGCGATGCCCGCGGCCGACTACCTGATCGTCGAAAGCACCTACGGCGGACGCTTGCACAAGGATGTCAGCCACGTGGAAAACAAGCTGGCCGATGTCGTCAACCGGACGGCGCGGCGCGGGGGCCGCATCATTGTCCCCGCCTTCGCGGTGGGCCGCACGCAGCAACTGGTGCTGCTGCTGCACCAGCTCGCCAACCAGAAGCGCATCCCCGGCATCCCGATTTTCGTCGACAGCCCGCTGGCGCTCAATGTTACCCAGGTACACAGGGACCACCCCGAGTGCTTCAACGAAGAAACCCGCCAGTACCTTCTCCACAGCGAAGATCCGTTCGGTTTCGCGCGCCTACAATACGTGCGCGAGGCGGCCGAATCGAAGAAGCTGAACGACCTGCACGGCCCCTTCGTGGTGATCTCGGCTTCGGGAATGTGCGAGGCGGGGCGCATCCTGCACCACCTGCGCAACAACATCGAGGACCCGCGCAACACCGTGCTCATCACCGGCTTTCAGGCGCAGGACACGCTGGGGCGGAAGCTGATCGAAAAATGGCCGGAGGTGAAAATCTTCGGCGAACCGATGCGGGTGCGCGCCGACATTGCGAGCCTGGACGAATTGAGCGCTCATGCCGATTACAACGAGCTGCTCGATTGGATCCGGCCGCTGGCGCCTTCGCTGCGCAAGGTCTTCCTGGTGCACGGCGAGCCGGAGCAATCGGCGGCGTTCTCGAAGCAGCTTCACTCCCATTACGGCGTGGAAACGGTGACGCCCGCTCCGGGCCAGAGCTTTGACCTGGTGTGAAAATGGTACTGGTTTGATCCTGGCAGCCATAGAGCCAACGCAAAGATGACTTCACATTGTCCGGCCGGCCGATGTGGCGCACGCACTTTTGCGTGCCGCGCCGGCACTCCTGCCGACGTACGGCGGAACGGGGCAAAGACGCGTCGAGAAGAGTCTCGGCGCGGCACGCACGAGTGCGTGCGCCACGGGATTTTGGCCCTGGCGCTAGCCGCCGCAGTGTTCAGCGGGTGCGCTCACAAGAAGCATGCGCGGACGCCTGCTCCGCCGACCGCGCCGGCGCCCGCGCCAAAGATCGGCGATACAGAGACGGGGCTCGCCAGTTGGTATGGGCATCCTTACCACGGGCGCGCGGCGGCCAACGGCGAAATCTACGACATGGAAACGCTGGTGGCAGCGCACCGCACGCTGCCATTCAATACCTGGGTGCGGGTGTTGAACGTTTCCAACTCAAAGACCGTCGACGTGCGCATCATCGACCGGGGACCATTCGTGGACGGGCGGGTGATCGATTTGTCGCACGCAGCGGCGCGCGCGATCGACCTATTGGGTCCGGGGGTGGGACCCGTGCGATTAGAAGTGATCCGCCTGCCGGATGCCGTGGAGCCAGCGGTCTTCGCCGTGCAGGTGGGGGCATTCCGCAGCCGCGAGAACGCGGAGCGGTTGCGCGATGCCTTGGCCGCCCGCTACGGCGCGGCCCGCCTGGTGCTGCGGCATGGCAATCCGGACCTGTGGCGGGTGCTGGTGGGCGCTGTGGCGACCACCGACGCCGCTGGCGCCTTGGCCGCGCGCATTCACGCCGAAACGGGTGAGAATAACGGTTTCGTGGTGCGACTAGATTCTGAATAGCGCTCCCAAGCGAGCCTCCCATCCATAGCGGGGAGAGAACTGACTTCATGAATCGGGCCGTGCCGGGCGCAGCCCAGCCCATAGTGGGCCGGACGCCCGTAATTGACAATCTTCGCCGCCTGATCGAGAAGGCGTCGCGCAACCGGTTGCCGGTGCTGCTGCTGGGCGAAAGCGGCACCGGCAAGGAGGTGGTGGCGCGCGCCATCCACGATGCCAACCCGCGCGGCCAGTTCGTGCCCATCGATTGCGGCTCGCTGGTGGGCACGCTGATGGAAAGTGAACTGTTCGGGCACGTGAAGGGGTCGTTCAGCGGCGCGCAAGAGAGCAAGAAGGGGCTGGTGGAGGTAGCCGACGGCGGGACGGCATTTTTCGACGAGATCGGCGACCTGCCGCTGGAGATGCAGGTCAAGCTGCTGCGGCTGATCCAGGAGCGCCAATTCCGCGCGGTCGGCGCGCTGCAATGGCGGTCAGTGGACCTGCGCATCATCGCCGCGACGCATCGCGACTTGAAAGCGGAGATCGCCAAAAGCCGCTTCCGCGAAGACCTCTACTTCCGTCTCAACGTGTTCAGCATCCGGCTGCCGCCGCTGCGCGACCGCAAGGCGGACATCCCGCTGCTGGTCGACCATTTCCTGGAAAGAGCGCACGCCGCCGGCCTGCCCTGGTTCGACCCCGGCCCGCAAACGCGCGCCCGGCTGGCCGCATACGATTGGCCCGGCAACGTGCGGGAGCTGAAGAACGCTGTCGAACGCATGGCGGCGCTGCATTCCGAACACCATCCCGAAGCCGCGCTGCCATCGGCGCTGGTGAATCAGAGCCGGTCGGCGGGCCTGGAGCGGGTCTCGGCCGCGGTGGCGGTCGCGGAGGAAGACGAAGCCGGCTGCGAATTCGTGGTGCGGCCGAAGTCGCCTGTATTCACCATCAGCGAAAGCGAAAGGAACGCCATCGAGCGCGCCCTGGCCGCCGCCAACGGCGAACGCGGCAAGACCGCGCGGCTGCTCGGCATGGGCCGCACCACCTTGTATCGAAAGATGAAAGAATACGGACTGGATTGAGAATCGCGCTCGACGCCACCTACGCCATTGGGGAGGAGCTTAGCGGGGTCGGGCTGTATTCACGCGAAATTCTCGACGGGCTTGCCGGCCTGCGGCCTGAGGTGCGCTTCGAATACTGGCTGCGGCCGCATCGTTTTTTTCGCGCGGCAGGCCTGGCTGCAAGACCGAACACGCGGCGGCGTCTGCTCGCCCGGCCGTTGGGGCCGCGCGGAGCGGCGCTTTATCATGGCCTGAACCAGCGGCTGCCGGCGATGCGTCTGCGCGCCACTGTGGTGACGTTTCACGACCTGTTCGTGATGACGGGCGATTATTCGACGTGGGAATTCCGCGCCCGCTTCACCGCCCAAGCGCGGGATGCGGCACGCCGCGCCGACTCGATCGTCGCGGTTTCCGAATTCACCAAACGCCAGGTGGTAGCGCTGCTGGGCGTGCCGGAGGCGCAGGTGCGGGTGGTGCATCACGGAGCGCGCCAACTCGACTTCCCACATGTCGCGCGCGAGCGGGTGATTCTGCACGTCGGAGCCTTGCAGACGCGCAAGAACATCGCCCGTCTGGTGGAGGCATTCGAGACGCTCGACGGGAGCTGGCGGTTAGTGCTGGCGGGCGGCGTGGGCTTCGGCGCGGCCGGGATTCTGGAGCGCATCGCGCGCAGCCCGGCGCGCGCCCGCATCGAAACGCCGGGTTACGTCACGCCGGCGGAACTTGCCCGGTGGTACGCACGCGCGACGGTTTTCGCGTTCCCCTCGCTCGACGAAGGCTTCGGCATGCCGCTGCTTGAGGCGATGGCGGCGGGCACGCCCGTGATGACTTCGAACCGGTCCGCGCTGGCGGAGGTAGCTGGCGACGCCGCGCTGTTGGTGAATCCGGAAGATACCGGTGCCTTGGCGGAAGCCTTGCGCCAACTGGCCGGCGACGCGGAGTTGCGGTCGGAGCTAGCGCGACGCGGCAGAGCGCGCGTTCAGAATTTCACTTGGGGCACGGCTGTCCGCGAAACCTGGGAGGTTTACCGGGAATTGCTCGGGCTGCCGGGGGAGTAACGCGCCTTGCGGAATCGCGAATCCGCTTGGGAAGCGGGGCAGGCGCTTTCGCCGGCGCTTCCGCCTGCCAATCGCTGCAACAGCCAAGCCATCGGCCACCTGTGGTTCATCTGTTCTACAATGGCGGCTACATGAGCATTCGGGCAAACTTAATGATTCTTGCCCTGCTAGCGCCGTTGTTGCGTTCGCAGAGCGCTACGCCTTCGTCCGCGGAGGTGCTGGCACGTGTCAGCGATGCCACGGCAATTATTCTCTCTGGCGAGGGTGCGGGGCGGCTAACATCGATTAGCACTGGCGTGGTAGTACGTTCTAATGGAGTGCTTCTAACCGCCTATCATGCTCTGAAAAATGCAAGAGAGGTTCAGATCCGTCTGAGGAGTGGCGAAACCTTCGATCGAGCGGTGTTGCTGGGCGTCGACGAGCGCAGAGATGTCGCCGCTCTCAGGATTTCGGCGGCGAACCTTCCCTCTCTCGCTCTCGGGAACGGACAAGACACGAAGCCGGGCGAAGTAGCCTACGCCGTGACCAACTCGAATAATCTGAGCTGGAGCGCCACGCAAGGGATCTTCTCTGCACTCAGGATGGCAGATGAAATCCCAGGAGCCGGCCAGGGCTATCGCGTGCTCCAGTTCAGTGCGCCCGTCGCTCCAGGCGCGAGCGGAGGACCACTTGTAGATGCCAGGGGCAACCTCGTGGGAATCATCACGCACGGAGGTGCTTCGGGAGTCGCGTTCGCCGTGCCGGTGGAGTCAATAGCCGGGCTGCTGGATGAAACTTCGAACGTGGCGCTCGGCGATGGTTCTGCCCTTCGATTGCCGCAGAGTCAGCAGACTCAGTCATCCAAGGTTGTGGCGAGTGCGGACCCCAAGCAACTCCTGCGGACCGCCAAATCCGCCGTCATTCACACTCGAACGATGTTTTTCACGCCAGAGGTCCTTGAGCGTGAATTTGTCAAGCAACCAGGGTTCAACGCCCTGGGACTGGTTCTGGTCAAGGATGCGAGGGTGGCCGACTTGGTGATCACTGTTGACCGGCCGCTGTTCACGTACACCTTCACGTATGCCGTGACCGACGCTAGCACCTCAATTGTGCTCGATAGCGGAAAGGTCACGGCCGTCGACGGAAACGCAGCGGCCGGCAAAATCATGCATGAGTTGCTAACGCGGCTGACGAAGCTGCGGCAAACCGGGGAGGCGACCAAGACACCGAACTGAGCGAGACCGGCAACACGAAGCGCGAAGGTGAGCTTCGCGGGCGCGCCCTACCGGTTTTCCTCGTCCACCGCGATTTTCAGCGCACGCAGGAAACGATGATCCTGGGTGGTGAGCTTGATCTTGCCGGTGGCCTCGAAGCGCTTGGGCTCCTCTGTTTCGCTCTCCTCCAGCTCGCCCTCTTCGTCGCCGGATTCGTCCCGCCGATTGAAGCCGATAGTTGCTTCCAGGACCAGAAATACGTCATAACCGGCGCGCTTGATTTCGCCGATCGCCTCCGCGATCCGGTCGGACTCGGAGAGGGAATCGTTGATGGCATTCCCCAACTCCTGCATGAGGTGCTTCAATGGCTCGTCCACAGAGTACTCCTAATGATAGCGGACGCACCGGAGGCAACCGGCGTTCCCGCTAGCAGGCCTAGCATCCACCCCAACTAGATTGTAGTAGAGGCCCGGCCGGTTCACAAGCTGGAACCGATTCTTCTATCGACAGTTTATCAGCAGGACATGACTGTTCGCCGACGGACGAGGCCGGCTTTGTTACGATAAAGAGGTGCGGCAGCAATTGACCTGGCGCCATGGCGTGGCATTTTTGCGACACGTGGTGCCGGCCGTCGTGAAACCCATTCACGCCCTCTGGAATCAGATGATCGGCTTTCTTTTCCTGTCTTTCGGGGCGATTTTCGGCCTCCGGACCGCGCGCTACATGATGGCGCACGACACCATGCGCTCGGCGATCGCCGGGGTGGCCACGGCCATTATGGCCTGGTACGGAATCGGCTCCTTTCTCAGGGCCCGCAAGATTTCGCGCTCCTGAATCGAAAGCCGACCCGGCATTCCCGTCCCCGGCGGGCGGGGTAAAATGTTACGTAGCCATGTCGCTGCGGGTGTTGCTGTCGATCGTTATCGCGGCGTGCGCGGCTACCGCCCAGAAATATGAAGGACCGAAACCGCCGAAGCCGGACCTGCCCTACATTAAACACGCCCAGACACTTCTGCCTACCGAAGCGGTAGAGGCGAAGACTCAAAAGCGAAAAGACGGCACGCTGTACCTAGTCGATGGCGCCAACTCAACTGCCAAGACGCCGCTGGCGGCGCCGATCCTGCTGTTTCAGAGCGGCAAGATCAACCCGGAAAACCTGCAACTGTTCCGTATAGAGTCGAAGGAAGGTCACCGCGAATTGGACCTGCAAAAGAACGGAGAGCCAATCCGCATCGAGGTGACCAAACTCGGGGACACGCTCTCCAAGATTGAGCCTGACGACGGGTTGGACCCGGGCGAGTATGCGCTGCTGGCCAGCGGATCGAACCAGGTATTCTGTTTCGCCGTTTTCTGACGGTAGGACCGACGATCGGTTCTTGGCGTCGGTCAACGCGTGGTAATCGGGCGAAAAGTGACAGACCACAAATGGCGATGGTCTGTCCTACCAACCGCGTTATATTAGTACATTCCCATGCAAATTGAGAAGGTGTACGAGCCCCAGCGGTTCGAGCCGCATTGGGCGCAGTGGTGGATCGACTCCGGCATTTTTCGCGCCGCCGGTACGTCCGCGGTGCGCTCGTTTTCCCTCGTCATCCCGCCGCCCAACGTGACCGGATCGCTACACATCGGCCACATGCTGGAGCACACTGAAATCGACGTCACCATCCGCTGGCATCGCATGTTGGGCGAGAACACCCTGTGGCTGCCGGGCACCGACCACGCCGGCATCGCCACCCAAATGGTGGTGGAGCGCAAACTGGCCGAAGAGGGCATTCGCCGCCAGGACCTGGGCCGCGAGGCCTTCGAGAAGCGCGTGTGGGAATGGAAAGCCGAGTATGGCGACAACATCAAGCGGCAGATGATCCGTCTGGGCGCAAGCTGCGATTGGTCGCGCGAGCGGTTTACGCTCGATCCCGGGCTGTCGCGCGCGGTGCGCGAAGTCTTCGTGCGGCTGTACGAAAAGGGCCTCATCTACCGCGGCGAGTACATGGTCAACTGGTGCCCGCGCTGCCGCACCGCGATATCTGACCTGGAAGTGGCGCACGCCGACGTGCAAGGCCACATGTGGCACCTGCGCTACCCCGTGCACGGCCTGCCCGGCCGCTTCGTCACGGTGGCCACCACGCGGCCGGAAACCATGCTGGGCGATACCGCCGTGGCGATCAATCCGAAGGACGAACGTTACCGCGACTTGCATGGCCGCACCGTCGATTTGCCCCTGATGGATCGCGAGATTCCGGTGATCCTGGATGAGCTGGCCGATCCCGAATTCGGCACCGGCGTGGTGAAAGTCACTCCCGCGCACGACCCCAACGATTTCGAAGCGGGCCGCCGCCACAACCTGGCCAAAATCCAGGTGATCGGCGAAGACGGCGTCATGCTGGCCGCGGCCGGGAAATACGCTGGCCTGGATCGCTTCGAGGCCCGCCGGCAGGTGTTGGCCGACCTGGAGGCGCTGGGCGCGCTCGTCAAGACCGAAGACTACCCGCTGAATATCGGCAAGTGCGCGCGCTGCGGCACCGTTGTCGAGCCGCTGGTTTCCACGCAGTGGTTCGTCAAGACCAAGCCGCTGGCCGAGAAAGCCATCGAAGCGGTGGAAACCGGCAGCATCGTTTTCATCCCCGCCAATTGGAGCAAGACTTACTTCGAGTGGATGTACAACATCCGCGACTGGTGCATCTCGCGGCAGCTCTGGTGGGGCCATCGCGTCCCCGCCTGGCACTGCAAAGGATGCCACGAAATCATCGTGGCGCGGGAAGCTCCCGCGACGTGCGGCCGCTGCGGCTCGGCCGAACTGGAGCAGGATACCGACGTGCTAGACACCTGGTTCAGCTCCGGCCTTTGGCCGTTTTCCACACTCGGCTGGCCGGACCAGACCGAGGATCTCAAAGCTTTCTATCCCACCTCACTGCTGATCACCGGCTTCGATATCCTCTTCTTCTGGGTGGCGCGGATGGCGATGCTGGGCATCGAGTTCATGGGCGACGTGCCATTCCGGCAGGTCTACATCCACGGCCTGGTGCGCGACGCCGAGCGGCAGAAGATGTCGAAGACTCGCGGCAACACGATTGACCCGCTGATCGTGACCGAAGAATACGGCACCGATGCGGTGCGCATGGCGCTGCTGCAGGGCGCCGCGCCGGGCACCGACATCGTGCTCACCGAAGAGCGCATGGAGAGCTCGCGGGCGTTTGCCAACAAGATCTGGAACGCCGCGCGGTTCCTGGCCGGCAAGATGGAGTTCTGCGGCGTCGAGCCCTGGCTGCCCGCGAGGCTCGAGGAGTTCCGCCCGGAGACAGACGCGGCAGGCGGCGTGGTGCCGATCGAGGATCGCTGGATCTTCAGCCGTCTGAATGCTTGCGCCGCGCAGGCCAACCGCTCCATCGAAACCTATCGTTATCACGAAGCCGCGCAGACGCTGTGGCACTTTTTCTGGCACGAATTCTGCGATTGGTACCTGGAGCTGAAGAAGCTCGAATTCCGCGAGAATTCCGGGCTAACGCCGGGTTGGCGCAACGCGCTGGCGGCGTTTGAAACCGCGCTGCGCCTGCTTCATCCGGCGATGCCATTTCTCACCGAAGAGCTGTGGCAGCGGCTGGCGACGGATCGCGCTACGCGTCCCGTATCCATCGCGCTGGCCGGTTACCCGCAGTTCCGTGACGACGCTGCCGATGCGGAAGCGGAGCGCGAAATCGGCATCCTGCAAGAGATCGTCACCGTAGCTCGCACGCTGCGCACCGAAGCCAAGCTCGATCCCAAGCTGCAAGTCGCCGGCGTGCTGTACTCTCTTGGCTCTGCGCTCGATGTTGCCCAGCGCAATGCCGAAGCCATTCGCAAGCTGGCGAACGTGAACCTGGAACTGAAGGCCGAAACCGCTCCCAAGGCGGCAGGCATCCGGTCCGGCCTCGACTTCGACCTGGCGCTGCATCTTCCCAAGGCCCAGGAAGAAGCGCAGCGCAAGCGCGAGGACAAAGAACGCGAGCAGCTTCTCAAAAACATCGCCAACCACGAACGCCAGTTGGGCGACGAAAAGTTTCTCGACCGAGCTCCCGCGCACGTGATCGACGGCATGCGCCAGAAACTGGCCGAGTACAAGACGCAGCTTGGCAAGCTCGATTCGGGCGCGCAGTGACACCGCTCGACATCGGCGGCCTGCGGCGCGAGTTCCCGGATCGCCGGATTGATTACTACCCGTCCATCGATTCCACCATGCGCGTGGCCGCAGCGCTGGAGCTGCGCGAAGTGGTGCTGGCCGAAGAGCAAACCGCCGGTCAGGGCCGCCACGGTCACACCTGGCACTCGGAGGCGGGCAGCGGAATCTACTGCTCGCTAATCGTCGCGCCAGCGCCGGTTCTCACGCTGGCGCTGGGCCTTGCGGTGGTGGATTCGATCGCCAAATCCACCGGCATCGCCTGCGATCTGCGCTGGCCCAACGACGTGATGATCGCCGACCGGAAAGTCGCCGGCATTCTGGTGCAATTGTCCGGCGCCAAGGCCATCGCCGGCATCGGCATCAATGTCAATCACAAGTGGTTTCCACCCGAGCTGGCCGGCGAAGCCACTGCGCTGGCCGAGTGGCGCAAGCCGCGCGGAGCGCCCATTCCACGCGAGCCGATCATTGCCGCGCTGCTACGCGCCACCGACGAGTATCTCGCATACGACACGCCAGCCATTCTGCGCCTCTTCACTCGAAGCTCCAGTTATGCCGCCGGCCGCCGCGTGGAGGTGCAAGAAGCCGATGGCGTGATTCGCGGCGTCACCGCCGGCCTGAATCCGGAAGGCTTCCTGGTGGTGCGCCGGGACGATGGAACGGATACCCTGATTATTGCAGGAGGCGTACGTGCTGCTGGCTCTTGACGCAGGCAACAGCAATATCACGATTGGCGCATTCGAAGGCAGCAAACTGCTCTGCCAGTGGCGGCTGCGCACGGTTCATGAGCAGACCGCCGACGAGTGGGGCATCCTGCTGCACAATCTTTTTTCGCCGGTGAACCTCAATATCGAAGCGGTCGACGGCATCATCATCTCGAGCGTCGTCCCGCCCATCGATTCCACGCTGGCCGCCATGACGCTGCGCTATTTCCACACGGAAGCCGTGTTCGTCGGCCCGAAAACCGATCTGGGGATTGGCATCCTTTACGATAACCCCAACGAAGTGGGCGCCGACCGCCTGGTGAACGCCGTCGCCGGCTTCCGCAAGTACGGCGGCCCGTGCGTGATTGTCGATTTCGGCACCACCATCAATTTCGACGTGGTTTCGCGCGATGGCGATTACCTAGGCGGGGCGATTGCGGTGGGCGTGGGTCTCGCCGTGAAGGCCCTTTTCGCCAGGACCGCGCGTCTGCCGCTAGTCGAGTTCCGGCCGCCGAAAACCGTGATCGGCACCAACACCGTCGCAAGCATGCAATCGGGACTGTATTATGGCGCGGTGGGGATGGTGGACGGAATTCTGGAGCGTATCGTCAAGCAACTGGGCCCCGACACGAAGACCGTCGCCACCGGCGGCCAGTCCCACCTGGTGGCTTCCGGTTCGCGCTATTTGAAGGTGGTCGATGAGCATCTGACGCTCGAAGGCTTGCAGATGATCTGGGAGCGATTGCACCGGCCGTGAGCGGCGATCCCGATTTGCTGCGCAACTATTTCAACTACTTCACCGAAGTGGAGGAGCACTTCCAGCGCGCCCGCGGCACCGCGCTATTTCTGATGTCACCGCTCGATTGGGCGCTGGTGGAAACCTGGAAGAATGCAGGTGTCCCGCTCGAGGCCGTGCTGCGCGGCATCGATGCGGCCTTCGAGAAGTGGCGCGGCCGCCGCGTGAAAACGCAGATGGTGAACTCGCTCGCCTTCTGCGCGCAAGCGGTTCTCACCGAAGCCCAGCTCATGGCTGCCCAGCCCGACCCGCGCGCGCGCCGCGAAGTTCCACCACCGTTTCCGCTGGAGGATTTGCGCGCATATCTCGAATTCAATGCCGCGGCGTTGCCCGAAGAGTACCGCGAAATCGCGGCGTCTCTCACGCGGCTGGCGGCCGAAGCCGAGACGCATTACCACGACCTGGAAGCACTGGAACAGCGGCTTACGGTGCTCGAAGAGAAAATGATCGCCGCCGCCCGCGCCCGCCAAAGCGATGACGACTTACTCCAATCCCGCCGTGAGTTAGACACCCAGTTACGCCCCTACCGTGGCAAGATGACCGCCGATCAACTGTCGATGTTAGAGAGGCAATACCTGGAGCGCAGCCTGCTGGAGAAATCCGGGCTGCCGAGGCTGAGTTTGTTCTATATGAGGTGAGGCCGAGACCTCCGTGGCGCGGGCAGCCCTGGCCGCTGCGTCGAGGGTCATCTCGACATTTCTTAACGCGCCGCCTTTCACTGCCGCACCGCGTGGGGGTTAAAGCCGCGTGATCTCGGGCCGTTCACTTCTCAATTTCCTGCATAGCCTGTCGACCCGATCATCGAAGTCACTTTGGCTGACGCTGGGGTCAAAAAGTCCTTGCGGCTGTCGTCTGACCGCGGCGCTCCACGGTGGGAATCAGGTCCGAAGGAGGAATGAGTCGCAATGTGTGTTCAAGGTGTCGTCGACGCGTCTGCCGGACACCGTGCACTTGAATCGGTCGAACAAGCCCGGCTGGCGCCGCAGGAGTTGGCAATATGCGCAGCTGGGCTTGACTGGAGGCTCCGGCTGGGGGCCCGCTTCCGCAGCGGGCTTAGCCTCCGCCGGCGCCTGAGGTTTGTCTGCGCCGTTGCCCGTCGCCCCCTCCTCTTCCCTCGTCCGCCGGTAAACCACGGCGTCCGAGGTTTGCTCGGGAACCAGCAGCCGCAATTCGACCAACGCGTCCAAGTCCCGCTTCAAGGACTCTCGGGCGGCGCCAGGGCAGAGGCGCTCGAAGTCCTGAATGGTCAGGCCCTCGTGGTCCGCTCCATATTCGAGAGCGATGGCACGCCGACGCTTGGCATCGGTGCCGTCGTGCGCCTCCGTCCTCCTTAGCATTCGGACCGTTCCCACTGCCACAAACGCCACGTTCTCAATGAGTCCAACTAGCATGATCAACGACGCCAGCCAGGCGGGCATTGTCGTCCCGAACGTCGGAAGAAGAATGATGTCGAATTGTGAGCGAACCGCGTCCGTACGGAGCATTTCGAGCATAGCCCAAACCCCCGCAAGCCCAACTGCTCCGCCGATGAGCAGCGCGTTCTTCGACGGCAGGGTCCACCCGCGGCGAATCAAGAAGAAGATCTCAGCGAGCAGGTAAATCCCTATCAGCTGGAATATCGCGTCCATACACCCACCCCCACCTCCTTCAGCATACACCGCTGCCCCACTAGCATGATGCTGAACCGCCGCGCGATAGTGCGCTCAATCTGTGCGCTCACAGCAGAGCTAATTTAATCCCCCGCCCCCGCCGCTACCGCCCTGGCCTCATCTGCCGCAATCCCCGCGTTCACCTTGCACATGTGGTCGTACCAGGTGAACTTCAGGATGAGGGACGTCACCCCGACCACGGCCAGGCAATACCAGATGGCGGGGATGTTGGTTCGGATCACGATGTAGATCGGGAGCGCGACCAGCGTGACTTGCCAGACTATGCCGATGGCGATGTTGAACATGTCGCGCGGAAAATCCTGGTTCGGCTGGAACGTGGGATACTGCGTCATCACTTTGGCTTTGACCGGGCCCCAGAAACCCCACGGACGCACGCGGCGGTAAAACTCCATCAGCACCGCGTCCTCCTCGGGCTGGGTGAGGAAGGTGCCGAGCAGGCAGCCAATCATCCCGATCACGAACACAAGCGCGAATCCGAGGGAGACGTCCAGGTTCAACGTGTGCAGGCTCGCCCAGTTCTGCAACGAGGGAATCCTGCTCAGGATCCCGGGAACCGTCACAGAGGCCGTGATGCCGGTGACCATGCCCCAGAAGTAGCCGTACCCGTTGAAGCGCCACCAATACCACTTCAGGAGGTTGGAGGCCGTGTAGCCGCCCCATAGCCCGGAGACGATCCAGATCACCACCGAATTCACCGAAGAGACGTACCAGCCGATCAGGACTCCAATCAGCACCACCAGGAACGAGCTGAGATAGCTCAGCCGCACGTACGTCCGCGGGTTCGCGTTCGGGTTGATGTAGCGCTTGTAAATGTCGTTTACGAAGTAGGGCGGCGCGGCGTTCACCGTGGCGGCGAAGTTCGACATGTATGCGGCCAGCAAGCCGGCGATGAGGAATCCCAGCAGGCCGGCCGGGACGAAGCGGCCTAGCGCGTAGGGCAGCACCAGCTCGAAGTCCATCTGGGTTCCCATTCCCTTGATCTGCTCGCTGAAGAAGACGAGCGCCAGGATGGTCAGCCCGGTGATCAGGAAGTAGCGCGGGAAGGTCAGCACCACGTTGACCCAGCCGCTCATCATGGAAGCCTCGCGGGGATTCTTCGAGGACAGCACGCGCTGCATGTCGTAGTTGGGCGCGGGGCCGGCTGCGCTGATGAGCACTCCCTTGAACAGCAGCGCCATTACAAAGAAGCCGAACAGGCCGTAGCCATCCTCGAGGATCTTGGCATTGGCGGCGGGGATCAGCTTGGACCAGTCCAGGTTGAGGTGCCAGCCGAAGAAGAGGTTATCCCAGCCGGCGGGAACGAACTTGGTCAAGGTCCCTGGCGCAATCTTCATCATGGCGATGATGCCCACCGCGAACGAGGCGACGGAGAGAATGCAAAACTGCAGCACCTCGGTAATCACCACGCTGAACATGCCGCCCTTGATGACGTAAACGGTCGTGATCGCGATCAGGATCAGCGCGTATTGGTTGGGGGTCAGATGCCAGGGCAGGAAAGTCGAGGCGAATTTTCCGATGCCCTTGAATCCATAACTGAAGAACCCGATGATGCCGAAGAAGGCGTAGACCACGACGATGATGTGCGCAAGCTGTGCACCGCGGCCCTTGCCGAACCGCGTCTGAATCCAATCGGCGCCGGTCATGGCGTTGGAACGGCGCAGCCAGCTCGAGAGGAACACCATCAGGAAGACCTGGTTGAAAGTGGGCCACAGCCACGGGATCCAGACGCTCTTCACGCCGTAGACGAACGCCCAGTACACCAGCAGCATGGTGCCGCTGACGTCGAACATGCCCGAAGCGTTCGACACGCCGAGGATGTACCAGGGCATGGTGTTGCCACCCAAGAAGTAAGCCTTGATGTCGCGGGAAGCGCGATGGGAAACCCAGTAGCCGACCACCACCGTGGTGGCCAGATAGAGAACGATGATCGCAATGTCGATAACACGCAGGTGCATTTGAGACCTAGCCTCTTCCGGCCCGCACCCGGCCGTCACAGGTGGGTGCAGGCACACTCGATGCGGCCCGCGCCAGAGCCGCTCATGAACCAAGCATCATAGCAGAATAGGTGCTGGAAAAATGGGCCTGTTTATGCGGCTGGAGCCTGACGCGCGCGGGAAGACGCACGAACATGGCGTCGCGCTTCACGATCGCGCGCTCACCACCACAAAATGGCAAGCTTGAGCGGTTCCGGAAAGGGGTAGTACAGCCGGAAAGAGCGGATGCTCGAAATCTTCAGGGACGGCAAATCAGCATATCACGGGGCAAGCCGCAGCGCCGGGCGCGCCAGTGCAATGCGCGATTCGCTGCGGGCAATCAGACGCGACCACATGGTATCCGGATTCGGGTCGAAGACCAGCCCGGCGCTGCCGTCCAGGATGTACCAGGCGCCCAGGCGCATCTCGTTATCCAGTTGCCTCGGGCCCCAACCGCAATATCCCACATAGACGCGCAGATCGTCGGCGTTCCTGCCGCTCGCCAGAGCGCTCTCGAGCGCGGGTTGGGAGGGAATGAGATAGATCCTCTCCAGCACCCGCGCGCCCGAATCCGGTTTAGTGTCGGAGCGGAACAACGCCGTGGCGGTGCCGGTTTCCACCGGTCCACCGATGTACACCGGATCCGAACGCTGCCCGGCTCCTTTCAGATTGCGCAACGCGCGAGAGAGAGGGATGGCGGTCCGGCGGTTGATCATCAAGCCGACCGCGGATTCGCGGTCATAATGCACCAGCAGAATGACAGATTCGGCGAACGCCGGATCGGGGGCGTCGCGCGGCGT
Source organism: Bryobacteraceae bacterium (assembly GCA_049511495.1). GTDB lineage: Bacteria > Acidobacteriota > Terriglobia > Bryobacterales > Bryobacteraceae > Bog-375. The sequence goes on from JBEKXZ010000005.1 coordinate 77,616, forward strand.
TACCAGCAGTTTGCCCATCGCCAGATCTTCAGTGCGCTTGGATTGCGCGGGCAGAATGGCAGCCGCCAGCAGAACGCCGGCTGCCACCCGAGGCCCAATCCCGAATCGGCGGAGCACACGTATATTATGTCGCGTCCGGCAAAAATCTGCTTGAGCAATCTGGAAAAAAGGCGGGCGGTCTAGTTCTGCGCCTTACCGACCACAATCATGGCCAGTTGCAAATCGCCGATCTTGACGTTCAGCACCTGGTCCGGCGTGTCGCCCTCGGTGGTGATGGAAGGGAAGGTAGTGGCGCCCGGCTTTTCGATCGAGAACACCGCCGGGTGCGGCGTACCGGAAGCCTTGGTACTCATCTGCACCAACTGGTCGAAGCCAGGAGTTGCGCTGGGATCGGCATCATTGGCGATGGGGGTGAGCAGCAGAAAATCACGCTGCGGGGCTACTCCCTGATGCGAGCCATCTACGGGAAAATCGCTGTAGCGCATGGTGTAAACGCCGGCCTTAATGGTTTGACCGCGGCGATCGCTGCCATCGGACGGGAAGCGCAAAACGCCGACTAGAGCGCCCTGCGGAATCGGAAACACGATGGCGTCATCGGTTGGCTTTGCGCCGGTGGGGACGCTGTTGCGAAACCAGATTTCACACCACGCACCGTTCGGCCCGGTGACGCGATAACCTTGCGTTTGAAGCGCAGAAGAGTAGGCCGCTGGAAGGCCGGACAGGGTGCCGGATACCGACTCTACCTTGTAATCCTGAGCCCAGGCGGTTGCGAGCAGAGAGACAAGCAGGAAGATGAAGCGCACGATCAGCCCCTCAGGCACAAAAGTCTGGAGCGGGAGACGGGATTCGAACCCGCGACATCGACCTTGGCAAGGTCGCACTCTACCAACTGAGTTACTCCCGCGCAAACAGCAGTATCAATTCTCCTTCAGAACATTGTCAAAGTCAAACGTTCCGGTTATGTAACTGATTTGAAAGCAATTAGAAACTTGCGGCAAAGCGAGGCCACTGTGATAGACTTACAGTCTCGGTTGACCAAAGCGGAGGCGTCGGGCAGCCCTGCCGACGGCTGATCTTCTGCTGCCGGTGGTTCTTCCGGTAGGGCATCGAGCGACCCCAAGCCGTGAAGGGAATTGCTGTGGAAAACTTGCGGGATTCGTGTGTAAAACCGATGAACTTGTGGGATCAGGTTTGTCATCATATACAGCCACGCGTTAGTGAGGAAAGTTACGCTAACTGGTTCAAAGGCACCACTCTTCTGGGGGTGGATGGGGACACGCTGGTAGTGTTGGTTCCAGACAGCGAAACCCGCGCCTGGATGGAAAACGAATACGGAGCCCAGTTGCGAGAGGCGATCCGCGAACTGCGGTTGCCGGTTAGCCAGATCGGTTTCGAAACGCGCGCCTCAAGTGGGGTACGGGAATCGGTGAACCGGAGCGGGGTGGAGACAGAGCTTGCGGCCAGCTCCCTGAATTCCAAGTTCACGTTCGAGACGTTCGTGGTGGGCGCCTGCAACCAGTTTGCGCACGCCGCCGCGCGTTCAGTGGCCACCAACCCTTCGCGCAGCTACAATCCTTTATTTCTCTACGGTGGCGTGGGTATGGGCAAGACGCACCTTATGCATGCTATCGGCCGCGAGTTGATGGACAAGTTCGCCTCAATGCGAATCATCTACACTTCAAGTGAACGTTTCATGAACGAGATGATCGCGTGCATTCGCACTGAACGCATGCAGCAGTTTCAGCAGCGCTACCGCGAGGCGGACGTGTTGTTGATCGACGATATTCAGCTTCTGGGCAACAAGGAACGCACGCAGGAGGAGTTCTTTCACACCTTCAACGAGTTGCACGATCATCAGAAGCAGATTGTAATTTCAAGCGATTCGCCGCCAAAGGAAATACCAGGTTTGCTGGAGCGGCTTCGCTCGCGCTTTGAATGGGGTTTACTGGCCGATATTCAGCCACCGGATCTGGAAACCAAGATGGCTATTCTCGACAAGAAAGCCGAAGTCGAGGGGGTGAAACTGCCCGATGACGTACGGTCGTTTATGGCATCGAAAACCAAGTCGAATGTCCGTGAGTTGGAAGGCGCATTGGTCAAGCTAATAGCTTACTCTTCACTTACCTCGACGCCGATCAATTTGCAGATGGCGCAGCAAGTCCTGCGGCATATCGTTCACCTGCAGGATCGTAAAGTAACCATTGATGCGATTCAGAAAGCGGTTGCCGAGCGTTTCCAGATTAAGCCGTCACAACTCAAAGAGAAAAGTAACACACAGAAAGTGGTGCGGCCTCGTCAGGTAGCTATGTACCTGGTGAAAGAGCTCACTGACGCTTCGCTACCCGAAATCGGACGTGCTTTTGGGGGCAAGCACCATACCACCGTAATCCACTCAATCCGCAAAATTGACAAGGAACGTCAGGCTAACCCGGAATTGAACAGACTCATCCACAGTCTAATGGAAACATTACAATGAGGTTATCCTCTTTTTCACACACGCCAGTGAATGGCTGGTACGAAATCTATGCAAGAACTGCAGCTAGCGCCGTTTTTGCTTCTCTTTACACATCTTCATCCACAAGTTGACGTAGCGAAAAGTAGCTGAGTTTAGTATAATTTAGGTGATCTTCAACATTTGCACAGGCCCGATGAAAACGGTTCTTTTTTGTGCTCATCTGATACCGCCTGAATAGATAGGAGTCGCAGCCTCATGGAATTCACTGTGAGCAAGGCCGATTTGGTAAGGGAGTTGAGTCTGTCGCAAGGCGTGGTGGAGAAAAAGACCACCATTCCGATTTTGTCGAACGTTCTTCTGGAGGCTTCCGGAGAACGTGTGACGCTGACGGCAACAGATCTGGAATTGGGTGTGCGCTGCTCCTGTGCGGCGACCGTGAAGAAGGAAGGCGCGGGTACGGTACCAGCGCGCAAACTCCTTGATTACGTGCGGTTGTTGCCAGAAGGCGACGTACATATGAAATTTTTAGAAAATCATTGGGTGAATATCACTTGTGGCCGGTCCAAGACACGCATAGCCGGTATGTCACGCGATAGTTTTCCCGAATTGCCGAAAATGCCGGATCCAATTGCGGAGATCTCAGTGAAAGTGCTGGCATCCCTGATCACACGGACCTTGTTCGCAATTTCCATGGAGGAATCGCGATTTACGCTGAGCGGCGCGTTGCTCCTGCTGCGGCCAGACAGTATAACTATGGTGTCGACTGACGGGCATCGCCTGGCCTATGTACAAACCCCATGTGAAAATCCAAACGTGGGTCAGCAGTTTCGCGCACTTATCCCGAAGAAGGCCATGGGAGAACTGGTGAAATTAGCTGAGGATGCTGTCCCGGAGGCAAAAGCTACATTGGCGGGCGATGACAACCATTTGTTCTTCAAGGTAGGAGAGCGATTACTGATTACGCGCAAACTAACAGGGAATTTCCCAGACTACGAGCGTGTCCTACCGAAAGACCATACACTGATTGCAAAATTGCAGAAGGACGAAATTCGGGCCGCCATTGAGCGCGTGGCGCAGTTTGCCGATGAGCGTTCACGCGCTATTCGGGTGCAATTCACCGAGGGTGAGGTAAAATTCTTCTCGTCATCGGTAGAAATGGGCGAGAGCGAAGAAACGGTAACCAGCGAATATAAGGGGCCGGATTTGGAGATCGGGTTTAATGCGCAGTACCTGCTGGATTTCCTGCGGGTGATAGCACAGGATCATGTCGCTTTCGAACTGAAGGACCAAAAAAGCGCCGGTGAATTGCGGCCGGCTGGCGATGCGATGCCGGACCAATACCGGTATGTCGTGATGCCGATGAGGATCTGAGTTTGGGACCATGGAAGATCTAACCAACGGGCAGCAGTCGGCGGTGTACGATTCTACAAGTATCAAGGTGCTGGAGGGGCTGGAAGCAGTGCGCTTGCGGCCCGCCATGTATATCGGCTCGACCGGCGAAATAGGGCTACACCACCTGGTCTACGAAGTTGTCGATAACTCCGTGGATGAAGCCATGGCCGGCTATTGCACCGAGATCAACGTCACCATTCACGACGACGACTCGGTGACGGTGGTCGATAACGGCCGCGGGATTCCAGTCGACATCCACGAGGAAGAAGGCGTCTCGGCTGCGCAAGTGGTAATGACGAAGCTGCATGCCGGCGGGAAATTCGATTCGAAAAGCTACAAAGTATCGGGCGGCCTGCACGGCGTGGGTGTTAGCGTCGTGAACGCGCTCTCGGAAAAGCTGGAGCTTGAGATCTGGCACCCCGATGGCGAAACCGGCCCCAGCTTCACCTGGCAGCAGGAGTATGCGTGCGGCATTCCCAAGGGGCCGCTCGTGAAAACCGGCCGGGCCGGCCGCAAAACCGGAACGAGTGTCACCTTCAAACCAGACGCCTCCATCATGGAGGTGACGCAGTTCAATCACGACACGCTGGCGAATCGTCTGCGCCAGCTTGCCTTTCTCAATAAGGGCCTAAGAATCACCCTCACCGACGAGCGCGTCGAGGCGGAGAAGACGGAAGAGTTCCAATATACAGGTGGCATTGCCGAATTCATCAAGCTGCTCAACAAGGGTAAGCAGGTGTTGCACGACAAGCCGATGCACTTCGAGGCCGAACGCGAGCTCCCGGCCGGCGGCACGCTGACGATGGAAGTGGCGCTGCAATACAACGATGGCTATTCGGAAAACATCCTCAGCTTCGCCAACGCCATCAACACGGTGGATGGAGGTACGCATTTGCGCGGCTTTTATTCCGCGCTCACCCGCACCATCAACGCGTTCGGCCAGCAGCAGGATTTGTTCAAGGAAAAGGAGAGCCTGACCGGCGATGATGTGCGCGAGGGACTGACTGCGGTGGTGAGTGTGAAAGTGCCGCAGCCGCAGTTCGAAGGCCAGACCAAGGGCAAACTGAACAGCGATATCAGCGGCTACATGACGCAGTTCGTCAACGAGAAGCTGGGCGAATACTTCGACAAGAACGCGACCATAGGCCGCCGTATCGTCAACAAAGCGATTGACGCGGCGCGCGCGCGCGAAGCTTCCCGCAAGGCACGCGACCTGACGCGTCGCAAGGGCGCGCTCGAATCGGGCGGCATGCCGCACAAGCTGGCCGACTGCCAGGAGCGCGACCCGGAGCGTTGTGAGCTGTTTCTGGTCGAGGGCGAATCGGCCGGCGGTACCGCCAAGCAGGGGCGCGACCGGCGCTTCCAGGCCATCCTGCCGCTCAAGGGTAAGATCCTCAATGTGGAGAAGGCGCGCTACGACAAGATGCTGGGCCACGAGGAAATCCGCGCCATGATCACCGCGCTCGGCACCGGCATCGGCAAGGAAGATTTCGACCCCGTCAAGCTCCGCTACGGCAAGATCATCATCATGACCGATGCCGATGTGGACGGCTCGCACATACGCACCCTGCTGCTCACCTTCTTCTTCCGCCACATGAACGAGCTGATCCTGCGCGAGCGCGTTTTCATCGCGCAGCCGCCGCTCTTCCGCATCAAGAAGGGCAAGAGCGAGAAATACATTAAGGACGAAAAAGAGCTGACCAGAGAGCTCACCAAGCGGGCCACTGAGAACCTGGCGCTCGAAATCCACTCGACCGGCAACGGAAGCGGGCCCAAGGCGGTGCTCGAAGGTACCGAGCTGCGCGCCTTTCTGCTCAACCTGGACGAGTACGAAAAGATGTTCCACAAAGTGGAGCGAAGGCTGCGCGATGCGCGCGTGGTGGAAGTGCTCGGCAACATCGATCTGCACGTGGATCACAAGGGCGAGTTTCAGGACGAAGCCAACCTCAAGCCGGTGTTCGAGGCTCTCGAGAAGCTGGGACTAAAACCGGAGATGCGCCAGGACGAGGAGCATTCGTCCCACGCGGTGGTCTACCACGACCAGACCGGCGCCGAACGGTCGGTGGGCCTGGCGCTGGCGGCGCAACCCGAATTCCGGCGCTATCGCGCGCTGTGCCGCATCATCGCGCGCTATAACGATCCGCCCTTCGTGGTGGTTAAGGACGAGAACCGGGAAGCGCGGGCGGACTGGCGGGCGCTGCTGGATTACGTGATGACCGAGGGCAAGAAGGGCTCCGACGTGCAGCGCTACAAAGGCCTCGGCGAAATGAACGCCGCGCAGCTCGCCGAAACCACCATGAATCCGGAAAAGCGCACGCTGCTCTCCGTCCGCCTGGAAGACGCGGTGAAGTGCGAAGAGATCTTCTCCACGCTGATGGGCGAGGACGTAGAGAACCGCCGCAAATTCATCGAAGACAACGCGCTAGACGTGAAGAATCTGGACGTGTAAGGGCGGGACCAAGGCAGGGGTATTCTGTTTACAAGAGGCCTCTTTCTTGATCAAGCGTATATTGGCCGTGATTGCGGTTGTGGCGTTAATAGTAGCCGCGTGGCCGGTGCACCAACTCGGAGTCGCCTTCGGCTTCTGGCAGCCATTCACGCGTCCGCCCGCCGTCTTTCCGTGGGCGCACTATCTTCCTGCGTTCGAGTTGGATTGACTGCTGGGTTGATCGCAAAAAGGACGTCGACGTTTGCCGGGCCTGGGATGAAGACGGCCACCTGATCGCCTATGGCAAGTATCGTCTCGATGTGGAAAAGCGTGCTGCGACAATTTGGGAGTTTCGCCCATCCCGTGTCCACCCTTATCCCGGCCACCCAGAACTGGCGTGGATCTGTTTGTCGGGAGAGTGCGGTGGTCCCAGAAGCAAGACTCTTGTCCCAGTAAATGACGCCGGCGAACCGCTAGAGCGCTTCGAGATCCATGTACAAGGCCCCGGCGAGAGCCACTGACGCGCCGCCGCCATCACGCCGTCGACTTGAGTTCCTCGCGAATGATGCGCCAGAGCGTGTCCTCAAGCCTCGGTGCCTTCCTTCCAGGTATTCCCGAAGCGCCGCGTTGATCAGAGTCTGATAGCCGGTCGAGCCTCCGGATCGTTCCGCCATTTCGAAAAAGCGATCCACAATGTCCTGGTCGAGCCGGATCGTGATCCGCGTCTTGCCTGCCCCGGTTCCGGCGGAACAACCCTGCCCCGTTTGCCCTTGCCGAAATCGTAGCGATCTTTCATAGGCCACAATTCCAGCGTATGCATATCATGTGCGTACACCAGATGCAGGACGTGGCGTGCATGACAGGCCACGAAAACCGATGGCCCGTCCTACCTGCGAGGTAGGATAGACGACCGGTTTTTGTCGTCTGTCGTGCCCGCCGCGTCTGTCACGCCCCCCCGCATCTATCACGCCCCCCGCGCCCGGCATCCAGCCCGCACTCGACCACCGCCATTGCTCTTTGGCCTCGACTAGGCCTGCTCTTAGCGGGTTGTTCTCCACGTACTCGATCAGATACTCGAGTTCCTCCGCGGACCGTATCCAATGGTCGAATGACTCGTTCTGCCAGAAGGGCGTCCCAGTGCGGCCGAGGATCTGGTTAGCTACGCGACTGGTTCTCCCTTTTAGCCATCGCATGATTGACGACAATTCCGTATGCGGTTGGAAGATCACGTGGACGTGATTGGGCATGACCACCCACCCGTGGAGTTCGTAAAATCGGCGAACGTTCTCGCCGTACAGGAGAGCCTCCACAACCATGCAGGCGACCCGCGAATTCTGCAACCAGGCGGGACCGCAGGGCATTCGGTCGATTTGCTCGTCCTGTTCCAGCAATCGAGGTAGGACAGACGATCGTTTTTTGTCGTCTGTCGATGCCGCGTGCTCGCGAAATGTTTGACGGACCGGGAATGCCGACGGCTTGTCCCGCTCGCAGCAAGGAAGTGATCCGGTCAAGCGCCACGTCACGAAGACAGCCGTCCCCTCCGGAATCCAGTGAGGGAGGTGTCTGCGCGTGAAGGCCATAGTGGTGGGATAGACGATCCTCTTTTGTCGTCTGTCAATGTTCGCGTGCCATCGAGACACGACAGGCCACGAAAACCGATGGCCCGTCCTACCTGAGTAGTGACCGCCAGCGGGCAGTTTCTCTCAGAAATGGGCGCGGTCCCGGTGCAAGCAGCATTCCGCAATCCCCATCCCCCCTGAAACCGGTTACCATAAGGCATTGACGCCCAGAAGTCTGCTGGGGCTTTCCCTGCGCATGGAGGGCTACCATCCACTTCTGCGAACGCCGTTCGCGATAATCAGGATATCCGCATGAGTACTCTTGCAATTCATCCCATTCACCGGGCGGTGCGCTTCTATGAGGCGCCCATCGGCAAGAAAGCCGTGATGGCGATCACCGGCGTCATGCTGGTCGGCTACGTGTTCGCGCACCTGCTCGGCAACCTGCAAATCTATTCCTCCGACGCCGAGCAGATCAACCGCTACGCCGCTTTTCTGCACAATCCGGCCAACGCGGCGGCGCTCTGGGCGGCCCGCAGCGTGCTGCTGCTGGCGGTCGGGCTGCACATCGTCGCGGCCATCCAGCTCTGGCTGCAAAACCGCGCGGCGCGGCCCATCGGCTACGTGAAGAAGGCCGACCTGCCCACTTCCTACGCGGCGCGCACGATGATCTGGAGCGGCCCCATCGTGGGGGCGTTCGTGATCTTCCACGTGCTGCATCTTACGGCGGGCAAGGTCCTGGAGCTGCGCGATCTGGGGCCGGGCATGCCCGACGTGCGCTACAACGTGATCACCGGTTTCTCCAATCCGTGGATCTCGGGATTTTACATTCTGGCCATGATCCTGCTGTGCCTGCACCTGTATCACGGCATGTGGAGCATGTTGCAGTCGCTTGGGCTAAGTCATCCCCGCTATACACCCATCGTCAAGAAGGCGGCGGCGGTGCTGGCGATAGCGGTGGCGGTGGGCAACTGTTCGATCCCCATTGCGGTGCTGACCGGGTTGCTGACGTATTAAGGAGGCCACATGGAACTCGACTCGAAATGTCCGGCAGGTCCGATTGAGACGCGTTGGGACCGGCACCAATTCAGCCTCAAGCTGGTGAACCCGGCCAACAAGCGCAAGTACACGATCCTGGTGGTGGGAACCGGCCTCGCCGGCGGAAGCGCGGCCGCCTCGCTGGCGGAGCTGGGCTACAACGTCAAGTGCTTCTGCTTCCAGGATTCGCCGCGGCGCGCGCACTCCATCGCCGCGCAGGGCGGCATCAACGCCGCCAAGAATTATCACAACGATGGCGACAGCGTGTACCGGTTGTTTTACGACACGGTGAAGGGCGGCGATTTCCGCGCCCGCGAATCGAACGTCTACCGGCTGGCGCAGATCAGTCTCAACATCATCGACCAGTGCGTGGCGCAGGGCGTGCCGTTCGCGCGCGAATACTCCGGCTACCTGGATAACCGCAGCTTCGGCGGCGCGCAGGTCTCGCGCACGTTTTACGCGCGCGGGCAGACCGGGCAACAGTTGCTGCTGGGGGCTTACCAGGCGCTGGAACGGCAGATCGGCGCGGGCACGGTGGAGATGTTCCCGCGCACGGAGATGCTCGACCTGATCGTCATCGATGGCCACGCGCGCGGCATCATCACACGCAACCTGATGACCGGCAAAATCGAGTCGCACCTGGGGGACGCAGTGGTGCTCGGCACGGGCGGTTACGGCAACGTCTATTATCTTTCCACCAACGCCAAGGGCTCCAACGCCACCGCCATCTGGCGGGCGCACAAGCGCGGCGCGCTGTTCGCCAACCCCTGCTTCACGCAGATTCACCCCACGTGCATTCCGGTCTCCGGCGATTATCAATCCAAACTCACCTTGATGAGCGAGTCGCTGCGCAACGACGGCCGGGTGTGGGTGCCAGCGAAGAAGGATGACACGCGTCCGGCCAGCCAAATTCCGGAAGCCGAGCGCGATTACTACCTGGAGCGCCGCTACCCAAGTTTCGGTAACCTGGTGCCGCGCGACGTGGCTTCGCGCAACGCCAAGACGGTCTGCGACGAAGGCCGCGGCGTGGGCGAGACCAAGCTCGCCGTGTACCTGGATTTTCGCGATGCCATCGAGCGCCTGGGCAAGCACACAATCAAGGAGCGCTACGGCAACCTGTTCGACATGTACGAGCGCATCGCCGGCGAAGACCCGTACCAGTCGCCGATGCGCATCTACCCGGCCATCCACTACACCATGGGCGGCCTGTGGGTGGATTATAACCTGATGTCCAACATTCCCGGCCTGTACGTGATTGGCGAGGCCAATTTCTCCGACCACGGCGCCAACCGCCTGGGCGCCAGCGCGCTGATGCAGGGCCTGGCCGACGGCTACTTCGTGCTGCCCAACACCATCAACGACTACGTATCTTCGACCAAGCTCGAAAAGGCCGATTCGAGCCACGCCGCGGTGCGCGACGCCGAAGCGCAGGTGGTCGAGACCACCGGCAAGCTGCTGCACAACAAGGGTACCCGCTCGGTGGATTCGTTCCATCGCGAGTTGGGCAAGTTGCTGTGGGACTACTGCGGCATGTCGCGAACCGCGGAAGGGTTGAAGCTGGCGCTCTCGAAGATTCCCGGCCTGCGCGAGCGGTTCTGGCGCGAGGTAAAGGTGCTGGGCGCGGGCGAAGAGCTGAACCAATCGCTTGAAAAAGCCGGCCGTGTGGCGGATTTCTTCGAGCTGGCGGAATTGATCTGCCTGGACGCGCTGGAGCGCAACGAATCCTGCGGGGGCCATTTCCGCGAGGAATACCAGACGCCGGACGGCGAAGCCGCGCGCGACGACGAACATTACTCTTACGCCGCGGCCTGGGAATTTCGCGGGGTGGGCGAGCGGCCCGAACTGCACAAGGAGCCGCTCACTTTCGAATACGTGCATCCGGCGCAGAGGAGCTATAAGTAATGAAAATCGTCCTCCACATCTGGCGGCAGCGGAATGCGGACGCGCCCGGCCGCATGGTGCGCTACGAAGTGCCCAATGTCAACGAGCACATGTCGTTCCTGGAAATGCTGGACGTGCTCAACGAGGACCTCATCGCCAGGGACGAAGAGCCGGTGGCGTTCGACCACGATTGCCGCGAGGGCATCTGCGGCATGTGCGGCTCGATGGTGAACGGCGTGGCTCATGGGCCGAAGCCCGGCACCACGCTTTGCCAGCTTCACATGCGGTTCTTTAAGGACGGCGACGAGTTGTACCTGGAGCCATGGCGCGCGCGCGCGTTCCCCATCGTGAAGGACCTGGTGGTGGACCGTAGCGCCTTCGACCGGGTGATGGCCGCCGGCGGTTTCATTTCGGTGGCGACCGGCAGCGCTCCCGACGGCAACGCAATTCTGGTGCCCAAGGAAGATGCCGACCGCGCCATGGACGCCGCTGCCTGCATCGGCTGCGGGGCGTGCGTCGCGATGTGCCCCAACGCCTCGGCTTCGCTGTTCCTGGCCGCCAAGATTTCGCACCTCGGCTTGTTGCCGCAGGGACAACCCGAGCGCTACGAACGAGCCGTGGCCATGGTGGCGCAAGCCAATCAGGAGCTTTTCGGAGCCTGCACCAACATCGGCGAATGCGAAGCCGTCTGTCCCAAGGAAATCAAGCTGGAGGTGATCGCCAGAATGAACCGCGATTTCCTGCTGGCCAAGTTGGCCGGGCGATCGGCGGCGGAAGAGGGCTGAACTGGGGCGGGTGGACTCCCCGAGCTAGTGTGCGTGCCTGCGTAGCGCCAAGAGGGCCTTTTGGCATTCTCTCACTGCCAGCCAAATCCATCTCCACGCCAGCAGCAGCGATATCAGAAGCGACAGACAGAGCAGCCAGAAGAAGAGCTCGGATCGTGGCAAGAATGCCAGATACGGGCCACCAAAGCTTGCCGCCCACGAGTTCTCGATCCAGCCCCAGGCACAGAGGCACAATGCAACCACGGAGCACCAGAAGGAAATGATTCGCAACACCGGGCTCACCACACTGTTCCGACTGCAAGGACAGTGTCCACATTCCGGTGTACTGTGGCAAGGAAGCGCAGGTCCTGCCAAGTAGGTTGCGACACGTACACCGTGTATGTACACTGTATAGGTACGTGAAACGCGGCGGCCAGTTCGAATGGGATGACCAGAACGCGGGGCACATCGCCCTGCACAATGTCACGCCCGACGAGGTCGAGCAAGTGATCGCAAACGATCCCATTTCCCTGGAAGTGGCTATCCGTAAAGGGGAACGGCGTACGGTATGCGCTGGCTGGACGGACTCCGGCCGCGTTCTCAAGGTGGTTTATACGGTGCGCAACGGCCAGATTCGAGTGGTTACCGCGCATGAGGATCGCAGGCTCAGGAGGCTGCTATGAAAAAGCCAAGCGCAAGGAAGACTGCCCCGAAGGGGACTTCCGAGAATCCCGTTCGTCTCCATACGCCGGAGTTTACGACCGAGGCTGAAGAGGCCGCCTGGTGGGATGAGAATTCGGATAAGGTCACGGATCTGCTCATCAAGTTCGGGCGGCGCTCGCCTGTGAAGACCCAGAGCATTACCATGCGATTACCGGTCCAGGATATCGAACGGGCGCGGGGAATCGCCGATAAGCGCGGGATCGGATATCAGACGCTCATCAAAAGCCTGCTGCATGACGCTCTTAAGCGCGCGGCTTCGTGAGAGCTGGGCGGGCATGCCAGGCCCCAACGACCGCAAACACGGGCCCAACTGCCCGTATTTCGGCAATCCGCCTAAACCCGGTCCCCCAGCCGCGAGCTAACCACCTGAAATGGCGCAAGCTGCGCTTCTGGCAGGCCGCGTGCACTTCAGTACGGCGGGCTATGCTGCGGATTACGATTCACGACAGCGCCCGCGAGCTGCGGATCAAGCTCGAGGGCAAGCTTTCCGGGCCGTGGGTGGAGGAGTTGCGCCAATGCTGGCGGACGGCATCGTCGACGACCGCCCGCCGGATCACGTCGCTCGACCTGGGCGAAGTGGATTTCGTCGATGCCGACGGGCAATCGCTGCTCTCGGAGATGCACCGGCAGGGAGTGCGGCTGAACGCGGCGACGCCCCTCATCCAAGCGCTGGTGGAGGAAGGCATCGGCCGGACAGGCTGTGCTACGGTTGAAGAAAAGCCGGCTGGCAGCCCCCATGTTTCCCTCATCCACCACAGGTCCGGCGACCGTTAAGGCGCATTACGAAGCGCTGCTGGAAGTTGCCGAATCGATTTCCACGCAGCGCCAGCTTGCCACTTTGTTCAGCGAGCTGAGCCGCTCGCTGAAGCGCCTGGTCGAGTTCGATTACATCACGCTCACCCTGGTGGACTTCCAGGAACGGTTAGTGCGCGTGCACATTCTGGAATCCGACCAGCCGCTGACCGGCGAGCTGCCGGGCCCGCTGTCTTTTTCCGAGACACCGACGGTGGTGGCGCTGGAATCCGGGCACCCGTATTACGTGCCGCGAGTGGGCCCAGAGTTGCCGTTCGAGAAGCTGCGCGGGATACTGACGGCCAACCGTGTCCAATCGTTCTGCGTGCTGCCGCTGCGCACCGCGCAACGGCAGATCGGCGGTCTGACCTTCGGATCGACCAAGCCGGACGCCTATACGCCCGAGACAATCGAATTCATGCAGCAGGTAGCGCACCAGGTGTCGGTCGCGGTGGATAATGCGCTGAACTTCGAAGCGGCACGGACCTACGAGCAGGCGCTGTCGCGCGAGCGCGACCGGCTGCGAGCGCTGCTCGAAATCAACAATGCGGTGGTGAGCTCGGTGGCCAGCAAGGAGATGTTCCGCTCGGCATCCGCCTCGCTGCGCAGCGTCTTCGGATTGGATTACACCAGCCTGCTGCTGCTCGACGCGGAAAGCGGCGACCTGCGCGTGGTGGCGCTGGATTTCCCGGATGGCGCGGGGGCGCTCCGCGAAGACGCGCTGGTTCCGGTTGACGATTCCGTGGCCGGCTACGTGTTCCGCACCCGCCAGGGCCGCGTTTTCAGCTTTGACGAATTGGATGCCATCGCGCCGGTCACCGGCAGGGTGATGGCGGCGGAGGGCGTGCGGTCGTTCTGCGCGATGCCGTTAGTGGCGCATGGCGAGACTCTGGGTGTGCTCACGGTGGGTTCGCGGCGCGATGGGTTCTTCTCCCAGGGCGACATGGATTTCTATACGCAGGTGGCGGGGCAGGTGGCGATCGCGCTCGATAACGCGCTCTCCTACCGGCGGATCGAGGAGCTGAACGCCCGGCTGGCGGAAGAAAAGGTATATCTCGAAGACGAAATCCGCACCGACAGCCGTTTCGAGGAGATCATCGGCCAGAGCCGCGCGCTCAAAGCCAATCTGAAGCAGGTGGAGACGGTGGCGCCGACCGATTCCACGGTATTGATTTGCGGTGAGACCGGAACCGGCAAGGAACTGCTGGCCCGCGCCATCCACAATCTGAGCTCGCGCCGCCAGGGCACGTTCGTCAAGCTGAATTGCGCAGCCATCCCCACCGGGCTACTTGAGAGCGAAATGTTCGGCCACGAAAGAGGCGCCTTCACCGGGGCCATCGCGCAGCGCATCGGCCGTTTTGAGCTGGCCCACCGCGGCACGATTTTTCTGGACGAAGTGGGCGAGATTCCGCTCGAATTGCAAACCAAGCTGCTGCGCGTGCTGCAGGAGCGCGAATTTGAGCGGCTAGGCAGTTCTCGCACCATCCGCACGGATGCGCGCCTGGTGGCCGCTACCAATCGCGATCTGGCCGCCATGGTGGAGGAGCGGCAATTCCGCGCCGACCTCTATTACCGGCTCAACGTGTTTCCCATCACTGTCCCGCCGCTGCGCGACCGGCGCGAGGACATACCGCTGCTGGTGCGCTACTTCGTGCAGCAGAACGCCCGGCGCATGAACCGGCGCATCACCTCGATCCCCGCCGAGACCATGGAGGCGCTGGCGCGGTATCACTGGCCAGGCAACATTCGCGAGCTGGCCAATTTCATCGAGCGCGCCGTGATTCTTTCTCCCGGGGCGGCACTGCACGCGCCGGTGCGCGAATTGAAACGCGCCTCGGGCGGCGGCTCCGCAGTGGTGACTCTGGCTGCGGCAGAGCGCGACGCCATTGAGCGCGCCCTGCGCGAATCCGGCGGCAAGGTGGGTGGCGCCGATGGAGCCGCTGCCCGGCTCGGCATGAAGCGCACCACGCTGCAAGCCAAGATGCGCAAGCTGGGCGTGCAGGCGAAGTAGCGAGTGAGAGGTAGGACAGACGATCGGTTTTCGTCGTCTGTCAAAGTGTCGCGCTTTGGCGAAGCATGACAGACCACGCAAGGCGATGGTCTGTCCCACCCGCGCCACCATTTGGGCCTGTGCCGAAATACGGGCAGTGCGAATTCTCACTAGTCCAATGAGACCAGTTGGATACAACGGCCCACCCGCTGCATTCTAGAATTGTCTACAGGACGCGCTGGATGACTATGAAACCTCGGGTTCTCGTTTGGCTAGCCGTTGCGCCATTGGCCCTGGCGCAGGATTCGGCGCCGCTGAAGCTCACGCTGCACGACGCGGTAGTTCTGGCCCTGCGGCAGAACCCGCAGGTGATCCTGGCCAATCTCAACGTGGCGCAGAACACCCAGGACAGCCGCATAGCCCGCTCGGGACTGTTGCCGCAGGTGGGTGCGGGGATCTCGGAGTCTGTGCAACGGCTGAACGTCGAAGCACTGTTCGGAGAGCCGTTCCCTGGTATTCCGGAACACATCGGGCCGTTCTGGGTGGCGCAGGAGGGAGTCCGCTTCAGCGCGCCCTTGGATCTGACGCTGTGGCGGCGCTACAAGGCGGCGCAGACCGGCGTCACGGCAGCGCACGCGCAGGAAATTGGGGCGCGCGAGGAGAGCGTGCTGCTGGTGGTTTCGCAATACCTCGGTTGCCAGCGTGCGGCGGCCGACGTCGAGGCCGCGCAGGCGCGCGAGACGCTGGCGCAGGCGCTCTACGACCAGGCGGCCGATTTGCAGAAGAACGGCGTGGGCACCGGCATCGACACGCTCCGCGCCAACGTGCAATTGCAAAACGAGAAGCAGCGGGTGATCGTGACGCACACCGAACTGGAAACCGGGCTGTTCGCGCTGGGCCGCTTGTTGAGCGTCGATCCGCAGCGAAGAATCGAGTTGGCCGACCAGGTGCAATTCTTCGAGACTCCCGACGTTTCCGCCGATCAAACGTTGGAGCACGCCTATGCCACGCGTCCCGAGCTGCGCCAGATTGCGGCCCAGATGGCACAGGCGGAACTCGGTTTGAAGGCCGCCAAGGAAGAGCGCCTGCCGAAGCTGACACTGAGCGGCAACTGGTCGGAGCAGGGCCTCACGCCTACCACCGTCATCCCGGTGTACCAATACCAGGCCAGCCTGGATGTCCCGCTGTTCACCGGCGGGCGGATCGAAGCCGAGCGGGCCAAAATGGAAATCGCCCTGCGCCAGCTCAAGCAGCAGGAGCAGGCCGCGCGCGACTCGATCGCGTTGGAGGTGAAGACCTCCATCGCGCAGCTCGCAGCCGCACGTAATGAAGTCACCGTGGCCAATCTGGGAGTGGATCTGGCACGGCAGGAAGTGGACCAGGCCCGCGACCGATTCCAGGCGGGGGTTGCCAACAACATTGAAGTGGTGACCGCGCAGAACGAGCTGGCGCGCGCCAACGATAACCAGATCGCGGCCCTCTACCGTTACAACCAGGCGCGGGCCGACCTGGCGCACGCCGCCGGGCAGATGGAGGCGCTCTACGCCAAGTAGGCACATTAATCCGTGGACCATCGCTTTCACGGTGATGCTGGCGACCTTCATGGAGGTGCTGGACACCAGCGTGGCCAACGTGGCGCTGCCGCACATCGCGGGCAACCTATCGGCGTCCACCGACGAAGCCACCTGGATGCTGACCTCGTACCTTGTCGCCAATGCCATCATCCTGCCGATGGGCGGCTGGTTCAGCATGATGTTCGGGCGCAAGCGGTTCTACATGATCTGCGTGGCGCTGTTTACCATCAGCTCGTTTATGTGCGGCCTGGCGCCGACGCTGGGCTCGTTGATTTTCTTTCGCGTGCTGCAGGGCATCGGCGGCGGCGCATTGCAGCCGATGTCGCAGGCCATCCTGGTGGAAACCTTCCCGCGCGAAAAGCAGGGCATGGCGATGGCGATCTTCGGCATGGGCGTGGTGCTGGCGCCGGTGATCGGCCCCACGCTTGGCGGCTGGCTCACCGACGATTTCTCCTGGCGCTGGATCTTCTTCATCAATATACCGGTGGGCATACTCTCGCTGCTGATGACCAAAATGCTGGTGTTCGATCCGCCCTACCTGGTGCGCCGGGGTTTCCGCGACGGTCTCAAAATCGACTACGTGGGTTTTGGTTTGCTGGCGCTCGGCCTGGGGTCGCTCGAAGTAGTGCTCGATGAAGGACAGAAGGAAGACTGGTTCGGTTCGCAATTCATCGTCTGGTTTGCCATCGTAGCCGCGGTATGCCTGGTGGCCGTGGTGTTCTGGGAGTTGAATCACGAGCACCCGGTGATCGATTTTCGCGTGCTCAAAATTCGCAATTTTATGTTGGGCACGCTGTCCATGCTGGTGCTGGGCTTCGTGCTCTATGCCAGCACCATGCTGCTGCCGCTGCTGCTGCAAACGCTGCTGGGCTACACCGCCATGCTGAGCGGGCTGGTGCTCTCGCCGGGCGGCCTGGTGGTGATCGTCTGCATGCCGCTAGTGGGCACTCTGCTGCGCCATTACCAGGCCCGTTGGCTGGTCATCTTCGGCGTGCTGGTGTCGGCCAGTGGCCTCGTCATCATGTCCAGGTTCAACCTCTATATCGATTACGGGACTGCCGTCTGGAGCCGCATGGTGCAAAGCGCGGGGATGGCTTTCCTGTTTGTGCCCATCAGCGTGGCGACGGTGGCGATGGTGCCCAGGGACCGCATGAACTACGCCACCGGCCTGTTCAACCTGGCGCGCAACATCGGCGGCAGCTCCGGCATCGCCACCGTAACCACGCTGCTGGCGCGGCGGTCGCAGATGCATCAGCAGGTGTTGACGGCGCATCTGACTCCTTATGACGCCGCGTATCGGAACGCGATCGCGCACACCACGCAAATGCTGCACGCGCATGGCGCGACCATGCCGGACGCGGCCAGGCAGGCCGGCGGACTTTTGTACGGGGGTCTGCTGCGGCAGTCCGCCATGCTGGCTTTCGCGGATGCTTTCTGGGTGATGGCGCTGTTGTTTCTCTTGATTATTCCTTTTATGTTCTTGATGAAGCGGACCGGGCCGATGCGTGGCTCGTTGGCGATGGAGTAACCTTATGGCCGAATCGAAAGTCGCAATGCCGGAAACGGAAGAGCGGCCCGCCGTGGCGGAGCCGCAAAAGAAATCGCCCGTGCGGTTTGTGGTGCTGATCCTGCTGGTGGTCGCGGTTGGGGCCGGGCTGTGGGCATACTATCATTACCGCGACCGTGTCTCGACCGACGACGCGGAAGTAGACGGGCACGTCAGCGCCATCGCGCCCAAGATCAGCGGCAACGTGATCGATGTGCTGGTGAACGACAATCAGCCGGTGAAGGCGGGGGACGTGCTGGTGCGCATCGATCCGCGCGATTACCAGGCGCGGGTGGACCAGGCGAAGGCCACGCTGGCGGAGGATGAGAGCAAGTTGCGCGCGGCGCAGGTGGGCGTTCCGTTGACCGATCTCACTACCGAATCCGGCCAGACTGCGGCGTCGGCCGGCGTAGGAGACGCGCAAGCGGAGCTCGACCGCGCGCGCCTCGTCTACGAACAGGCCTCCAGCTCCGACTTGGCTTACGCCGAGGCCAACGTGCGCGCCCGCCAGGCCAGCAATGATCGCGCCCAGGCCGACTTGGCGCGTATGAAGCCGTTGGTAGACAAAGCCGAGATCTCGCAACAGCAGTACGATGCCTACGTGGCGGCAGCCAAGGTGGCGGACAGCGAACTGAAGGAGGCGCAGGAAAAGCTGGCCTCGGCCAGTAAGGAAGCGGCGATCAAGAAAGCGTCGCTGGCGGCCGCCGAAACCCGCGTTGCGCAGGCGAACGCGCAGCTCTCCGGCTCGGTGGCGAACCGCAAGCAGGTGGCTGTTCGCACGGCGGACGTGGGCACCGCGCAAGCGGTTGTCGAGTCCGCGCGCGCAACGCTCGAGACCGCCGAGCTGCAACTCAGCTACACTACCATCACCGCGCCCATCGATGGCGTGGTGACACGCAAGAGCGTGGAAATCGGCCAGATCCTGCAACCCGGCCAAGGCATCATGACCCTGATCCCGCTGAACGACACCTGGGTCACGGCTAATTTCAAGGAGACGCAACTCGCCCAGGTGCATGCGGGCCAGCGGGCGGAAATTCACGTGGATATGTACGGCGACACCATCGACGGCCACGTGGATTCCATTGCCGGCGCCACTGGCGCCAGCATGAGCCTGTTGCCGCCGGAAAACGCCACCGGCAATTTCGTCAAAGTGGTGCAACGCATCCCGGTCAAGATCCTGGTCGATTCGCATGAGGGCGTGGTGCTGCGGCCGGGCATGAACGTGGATGTGACGATTTACACGAAGTAGAGGTTGGGGCCAATGTGGTGCAGGTCCCCAGCCTGCGTCTGAAGTTGCAGGTCGGGGACCCACTCGCTACCTTACTTTTTCGTCCTTTTCGATCTTCCCGTCGCGGATGTGGACCACGCGCCAGGCGTGCTGCGCGATGTCGTACTCGTGGGTGACCAGGATGATGGTGTTGCCCTGCTCGTGGAGGCGCTCGAACAGGCCCATGATCTCGTTGCCGGTGGCCGAGTCCAGATTGCCGGTGGGTTCGTCGGCCAGCAGGATCGACGGGTTGTTGACCAGGGCGCGGGCGACGGCAACCCTCTGACGCTGGCCGCCGGACAGCTCATTGGGCTTGTGCAGCATGCGCTGTTCCAGGTCCACGTGCCGCATCGCCTGCTTGGCCCGCTCGAGGCGCTCCGTGGAGGACATGCCGGCATAGATGAGCGGCAGCTCGACGTTGTGCAGCGCCGTGGCGCGCGGCAGCAGGTTGAAGGTCTGGAAAACGAAACCGATTTCCTTGTTACGGATACGGGCCAGCTCATCGTCCGTCATGTCGCTCACCAGATTGCCGTTGATGAAGTACTGCCCCTTGGTGGGCGTGTCGAGGCAGCCGATCAGGTTCATGAGCGTGGATTTGCCGGAGCCGGAAGGTCCCATGATGGCGACGTATTCGCCGCGCTTGATTTCGATATCGACGCCCGATACCGCGTGAATCTCCTGATCGCCCATCGTGTACGTCTTCCAGAGATCGTAGGTGCGGATGACCACCCCATCCCGTTTGAGCTGCTCGGCACGCTCCAGTAGTGAATTGTCGGCGACGGCTGACATAAGGGATCTCGAATCCTAACTGGTCGTGGTAGCGACTACCGGCGCCTTGTTATCGACCTTAACCGTGGCCCCGTTCTTGATCGTGCGGATCACCTGGTAGGAGCCGGTGATGATCTGGTCGCCCGGCTTCAACCCGTTGAGGACTTCAATGTCGGTCGCGCCGGTTATGCCCGTCTCGACTTTGCGGAATTCGGCTTTGCCGGCGTTCACCACGAAGACGCCCTGGAGTTCCTCTTTGCGCGCTTTCTCGGCGGCGGGGTCCGGCTTGGTGGCGGCCTGTGCGGTGGAAGACGAGCCGGGCTTGGGCTGCTCCAGATCGCCGCGCTGGCGGATGGTGAGCGCCTGAATGGGAATGGTCACCGCGTTGGTGCGCGTGGCGGTAGTGATTTTGGCGGTGCAAGATAGGCCGGGCCGAATCTCAGGCGGCGGATTATCCATCGCGATCACCACCTTGAAATCCTTCGCCTCCTGGCTGGAGATGGCGCTTTGTGAAGCGGCCAGGCCGGTGGAGCGCAGAATGGCGGTGTCCCCGATCTCGGTCACGCGCCCCTTGAAAATCTTGTTGGGAATCGCGTCGATGGTGATATCGGCCACTTGGCCCAGTTGCACGCTCACGATATCGGTCTCATCCACCTTGACCTCGGCCGTGATGATGGACATGTCGGCGATGGTCATGATGACACTGCCCTCGGTATTCTGGATGCCGGGCACCACGGATTCGCCGACCCGAATCGGCAGGTTGGTGACCATGCCATCGAGCGGCGCAAAGGCGTCGTACTTGCGAAGGACGTCCGCGAAGCGCGTCAGGTTAGCGCGCGCCTGGGCGATGTGCCTCTGGGTGGAAGCAAGCTGCGCCGCGTTCTGCTCACGCTGTGCTCTGGCTTGCACGATTTTGGCCTCGGATTGCGCGATCTGCGCTTTCTGGGCTTCGTAAGTGAATTTCTTGAGCTCGAAATCCTGGCGGGCGAGCAGTTTTTCGTTGAACAGCTCCTGGGCGCGATCGAAATCGGCCTTCATGCGATCCAGGTCGGCTCTGTCGTGCTCGAGGCCAGCCTCCATGGTGTGGATGTTTTCGTCGGCCGCTTTGAGGCCGGCTTCCGAAGCCGTCGTATCGGCCTCCGCAGAGCTGACGGAAGCCTGATACGCCGCCACGTCCGCCGCGGGTTGGGTATTTTCCACGCGCGCCAGCAGTTGGCCCTTGCGGACGTGGTCGCCTTCCTTGACCAGGATTTCCGTGATGTTGCCCATCGCGTTAGCGCCGATATTGATGTAGTTCTTAGGCTTGATCTCACCCGAGGAAGTAACGATGGCAGCCAGGTCGCCGCGTGTCACCTGTCCGGTCTGCACCGTCACCACGCCGCGCTTGCTATAGACCGTGCTCGCGTAAACTCCGGCGACGGCCACGAGCAGGGCCGCTAATGTAATGATTACCTTCCACTTAGTTTTCACGACGATGTCCTTGTCACCAGCTTTAGACGCAAATTTGCAGGTGGGAGTTCACCCTTTATTTTACAACGCCAGCCCGCGGCTCCCACGGCGGAAGCGTAGCGAGCCACCCGGAAGACGCCGGAAAGGGCGGAAGATTAGCGGGATGAGGGCTCGGCGTCTCGGAACAGCCAAGAAAAGCCGAGATGACTGTCGGCTCTACGGCCTCCACGGGCCGCGCCACTTGGCTAGGCGAAGAAATTGCCCATTTTGCGGAACTTAGCGTAGCGGTGCTCGACCAGTTGTTCCCCGCTGAGCCCGGCCAGCTCGAGCAGGCTGTGGCGCAGGGCCAGCCGCAGGTTTTCGGCGGCGGCTTCGGGGTCCTCTTGCGCGCCGCCCTCGGGTTCGGGAACGATGGTGTCGATGAGGCCGAGTTGATCCAGATCCTCCGCGGTGAGGCGCAGCGCCGCGGCGGCGCGCTCGGCCTTGCCCGAATCGCGATAGATGATGGAGGCGCAACTCTCCGGGGAAATCACGCTATAAACCGCATTTTCGAACATCAGCACGGTGTTGCCAACGCCCAGCGCGAGCGCGCCTCCGCTCCCGCCCTCGCCAATGACTACCACAATAACCGGGATGGCCAGCCGCGCCATCTCGCGCAGGTTGCGGGCGATGGCTTCCGCCTGGCCGCGCTCCTCGGCGTCGATGCCGGGGTAGGCGCCGGTGGTATCCAGAAAAGTGATCACCGGGCGGTCGAACTTGGCGGCCAGTTGCATGATCCGCAGGGCTTTGCGGTAGCCCTCCGGCTTGGGCATACCAAAGTTGCGTTGCAGCCGCTCCTTGGTGTTGCGGCCTTTCTCTTCGGCGACGATAACGATGGGCCGGCCCTCGAAGCGCGCCAGGCCGGCGATGATGGCGGGGTCGTCGGCAAACGAGCGGTCTCCATGCAGTTCCTGGAAATCCGTGAACAGGCGTTCGATATAGTCGAGCGAGTGCGGCCGCTTGGGATGGCGGGCCAGCTGCACACGCGTCCAGGCGGGATGAGGCTCAGGCGGCGCGTCGGGGGTGATCTCGGGATCCACTCTTAAACATCTTACCAGTGGACCCAAGCCGGCGAAAGGATCGAACCGGGCTTGCAGGATACGAATATTAAACTTAATCTAAATTTATATTGTGTCTAGCACAAGCGGAGAGTTGCGGCAGGCCTTTCGCGCGGCGGCTGTGCGGCCCACCGTGCCGCGCTACGCAGTGCTGCAGCACCTGGCGCGGCACGGTGTCCACGCGAGGGCGCAGCGGATTTTTCGGGTGGTGAACCGCCAGGATCAAAAGTGCGGCGGTTCGCAACCACTGACAGGAGAGATGACATGAGTCTGGCGGGGAAGCAGTGCAAGCCGTGTACGGGTGAAGTGCCGGCGCTCCAGGGCGAAGAGTTGGCGCGGCTGCAAGCGCAGTTGCAAGGTTGGCAAGTAGTGGGCGGACATCATTTGCAGAAGATGTTTGCGTTCCCGGATTTTCGTGCGGCGCTGGCTTTCGTCAACCGGGTCGGGGAACTGGCTGAGCGGGAGGGCCACCATCCGGACCTCTACCTGGCTTGGGGACGCGTGGAGGCCAAGATCTGGACCCACAAGATTGACGGCCTGACCGAGAGCGATTTTATTCTGGCGGCCAAGATCGACACTGTATTCGAGATTTAAGAACACGAGGAGGAACACGGAAATGTTGGGGGTTGGACGGAGATTGCGCTCGAAATAAGTTCTTCACGCCTCCACGTGCGCGGCTTCGCCGCCTATTGGGAAGCGCCGGCCGCCCGCTTCAGGTCCCGATCGATTCTTTCGATGTAAAGGATGGTTTCGCGGTAGGGAGGAATTTGGTTATGATATCTCTCCAGGGCCTCGGGGCCGGCGTTGTATGCCGCTAGGGCGTGCCAGAGTTGTCCGTCGTATTTGAGCAGCAGGTCGCGCAAGTAGCGGGCCCCGGCGTCGACGTTTTGGGCAGGATCTCTGGGATCAACTCCCAGATTTTGGGCTGTGCCTGGCATGAGTTGCATCAGGCCCACGGCGCCCTTGGGAGACAATGCCTGCGGGTCGAGCGCGGATTCGGCAGCCATGACGCTGCGAACCAATTGGCGCGGCAACCCGTACTTGTCGGCGGCGGCGTCGGCCAGTTGCTGCGGAGCGATTTGGGTGATGGAGTCCGGCTTGAGAGGTTCCCCCAGCGGTGCGGGTTCCGGCGCGGCCACGCCATCGGGTTCAAAGCCGACGATGGTGGAGGCAGCGAGTTCCGTGTAGCCGGAGCCGGAATATAGCCGGACTTGAGAACCTGCAAATTCGTGGCCGTCCACGTGCAAGCGCGACCCACTGGCGAAGACGGCGAATTCTCCCGCCCACCCGCAAGTGGCTGCAATCATCCAGACGATTGGCGCAAAACGCATGACCTTCTTATATTCTGACGCAAATGGGGGCGCCGGCGTGCAATTTCGTGAGATTTCTTACAATTTGTTATCGTAGAGGGAGCCCCAGGCGTTATGCCGTTTTACATCCAACCGACTCGGGAGTTTCTGGTCCGCCCTGCTTTGCCGCCTTCGCTCTCCCGGATGACGGAGCTGGCCTACAACATTTTATGGAGCTGGGAGGCGCTGCAGCGCGCCCTCTTCCGGCGCCTGGACCCGGCGTTGTGGCGGGACTGCGGATACAACCCGGTGCTGATGCTGGGCCGGGTGTCGCAAGCGACCCTGGACAAGGCGGCTGCCGATCCCCGCTACCTGGCTCTGTACAAGCTGGCTTGCGAGACTTTCGACGCCCGGACCAAGAAGAGCCCGCCCGCGGCCGATGGCAAGCTGATCGCCTACTTTTCCGCGGAATATGGCCTCACCGAGTGCCTGCCGGTGTATTCGGGCGGTCTGGGCATCCTCTCCGGCGATCATCTGAAGTCTTCGAGCGACCAGGATTACCCGCTGGTGGGCATCGGGCTGCTCTATCAGCAGGGGTACTTCCGCCAGGCTTTGAATCCGGACGGCTGGCAGCAGGAGCGCTACCCGACCAACGACTTTTACACCCTGCCGCTGGTGCCGGTCAAGAACGCGGAGGGCCGCGACCTGAAAGTCACTGTCCAGTTGCCCACCGGCGACGTGTACATCCAGGTGTGGAGATTGGATGTAGGACGAATCGCGCTCTACCTGCTGGACACCAACATCGCGGAGAACGTGCTGCCACAGGATCGCGATATCGCCGATTCGCTTTACGGCGGCGACATCGACACGCGCATCCGCCAGGAGATCGTGCTGGGTATCGGCGGCATGCGGGCGCTCCAGGCGGTCGGGCTGAAGCCCACCGTGTTCCACATGAACGAGGGGCACTCGGCGTTCCTGGTGCTGGAGCAGGTGCGGCATTACATGGGCGAGGACAAGCTCAGCTTCGAGGAGGCGCTGGAGGCGGCCCGATCGAGCAACGTGTTCACCACCCATACGCCGGTGCCGGCGGGGATCGACCTGTTCGACCCCGGCATGATGTACCATTATTTCTCCGCGTACTGCAGCGAGATCGGCATCGACTTCAACCAGTTGATGGGGCTCGGAAGACGCAACCCGCTCGACCGCGACGAACGCTTTTCGATGGCCGTGCTGGCGCTGAAAACGTCGGCCTACCGCAACGCGGTGAGCCGGCTGCACCGGCACATCTCGCAGGAAATGTTCCACGACCTGTGGCCGCAATTGCCGGTATGGGAAGTCCCGATCACTTCGGTCACCAATGGCGTTCACGCGCCGAGCTGGCTGAATGGCGACCTGGCGGGGTTGTACGACCAGTACCTGCAGCCGGATTGGCGCGAACGGTTCAACGACGTCTCGATCTGGGAGCAGGTGAAGGACATTCCCGACGAGGAACTGCTGGAAGCGCACCGGCGGCGGAAACGGCGCCTGGTGGCGTTCGTGCGGGAGCGGCAGAGCTCTTCGGCGGTGCGGCGGCAGGCGGCGGTGGCGGAAGTGCGGCATTCGAGCGAAGTGCTGGACCCCAACGCTTTCACCATCGGTTTTGCCCGCCGCTTCGCCACCTACAAGCGCGCCACGCTGTTGTTTCGCGATGTCGAGCGGCTGAAGCGCGTCCTTCTTAACAAAGAGATGCCGGTGCAGATCGTGGTCGCCGGCA
Source organism: Bryobacteraceae bacterium (assembly GCA_049511495.1). Classification (GTDB taxonomy): domain Bacteria; phylum Acidobacteriota; class Terriglobia; order Bryobacterales; family Bryobacteraceae; genus Bog-375. The sequence goes on from JBEKXZ010000005.1 coordinate 103,381, forward strand.
AGGCGCACCCGAAGGATCAGCCGGGCAAGAGCTTCATTCGCGAGATTGTGCAGCTTTCGCGCGACCCGGAATTGTGGAAGCACCTGGTCTTCGTGGAAGACTATGACATGAAGGTGGCGCGCGAGCTGGTGCAGAGCGTGGATTTGTGGGTGAACAATCCGCGGCGCGGCGAAGAAGCGTGCGGCACCAGCGGCATGAAGGCCGCCATCAACGGCGTGCTCAACCTCAGCATTCTGGACGGCTGGTTTGACGAAGCCTACCAACACTCGGGCGGCTGGGCGATCGGCGAGCGCGAACCATACTCGGAGGACCAGGACGCACTGCACGCCAGCGCCATTTACTACCTGCTGGAAAACGAGATTGTGCCGATGTTCTACGAGCGGCGCGACCAAGCGGGGCGCGAGTGGGTGCGGCGCATGAAACAATCGCTGATGTACATCACGCCGCGGTTCGATTGCCGGCGCATGGTGAAGGAATACATGGATCAGTTGTACCAGCCGGCTCACGAGCAGCACCTCCGCGCGGTGGCCGGGCACTTCAGCCTGACCCACGAGAGGGCGCGTTGGAACGCGCGCGTGCGGGAGGTCTGGGAACGGGTGCGGTTCGTGGATACGGGCGACGGTCCGACCGGCTCCTGGATCAGTGGCAAGCCCGTACCCGTGCGCGCCACCATCGACCTGGCCGGGTTGCAGCCGAAGGACGTGCGAGTGGAACTGGTGATGGGCCGGGTGAGCAGCAATGGACATCTGGAAGAAACCGAAGTTGTGGTGCTGCCAGTGCTTGAGCAGCAAGGCGCGGCGACCATATTCGCCAAGGACATCTTGCCTGATCGCACCGGCCGGCTTGGCTATGCCCTCCGGGTCAGTCCGAACCATTTCGACGACCCGCTGACCCGGCCCTGCACCAACCTGTTGAAGTGGAGTTCGGTCGGTTAGGGATCGAGATTTCGGGAAGACCCGATAACGATACTATTACTCTCATCTTGATGGGGGATGCAATTGCACCCCATTCCGTGGTATGTATGAGTTTAGGCACTGGCGGGAGGCCGAGCCTGTTCGGCACGCAATTGGGTAACCCGCCCCAGCCCCTCTAGTGATCCCACGACGCCCACCTGGCCCATGGACCGGCCTGCGGCGGAGGTGGTTTGTGTTGGAATTCGCCCGGAAAAGCTGATTCGGCAATCGAAGGCTCTCTTCTCTCGCAAATACGGAGTAGACCTCCATGGACAGCGATCGCAAATACAGACAACACGGGTACATGGACTCGGACCGCGACGGCAGGGGTCCCCGGGACGACCGTCCCAAGCCGCAAGGTCCGCGTCCCCCCATCGATGTGACCGGCCCCCGCTTGCCGCGTCTGGTGCAACACGTGGCGGCCTCCCGCTGCTATAACTGCTCGACGGCGCTCGCGGAGGGCACCGACTTCAACGGCGCGTGCCCGAAGTGCAACGCCGCGCTGCACTGTTGCAAGCAGTGCTCGCACTTCGAGCCATCCACGCGCTTTCAATGTTCGAAGCCGATCCCGGTGCGCATCGCGGTGAAAGACGGGGCCAACGAATGCAGCCTGTTCACGCCGCGCGTGACGGTGGCACGCGAAGGAACCTCAAACGGCTCGGGCGCGCAGGCCGCGGGGCCAGCCGGTCCACCCGTGCCGCGCAACCCGGAAGACGCGCGCAGCGCTTTCGACAAGCTGTTCAAGAAGCTGTAACGTGGCGCGCGCAGTCTTGCGTGCTGCGTCGAGATTCGTCCCGACGTTCCCCCGCCGGCTGCTCGGCCACCAGCGCCGGTGGCTAAACGAAGGACTGGCGAATTGTTGATGCGATATCTGATCAAGCTGATGCGCGGTTTGCACTGCACCATCGGCATCAGCACGCCGCCTCACGAACAAGAACGCTTCTACGTGTTTGTGTGGCTCGCCATCGGCGTGCTGATGGTGCTGTTCTTCCTCGTCATGCTGTGGGTCATGCAGTAGGGGGAGCAAAGCGCCGATAAGGAATCGACCCTAACCGAGCGCACTCGAGCACTCCGCGGCAGCCGGCACAATCAGAGCGGTATTACCCGGATTCCGGCGTGTTCAAATTGATAACTCGCTTAAATCCAATCGATTGAGGCGATGGCCGGCTTGTTTACGTGGGTAGCTTTCACGTTTGAGCCGTGTTGTGGAAATTCCCCATATTGACAACAACTGGTTGGTTGTGCAAACTAGTAGGCATGACAACTGAAGAGCAGATCCAATCCTACTCGGGACACCGCAACGCAGAATACATGCGTAAAGTTCTGCGACGGTTCACGGTTGTGTCGTGTCTGGCCTGGGCGGCTGCTGTGGCACCCGCCCAGACGAAGCCCACCTTCGAAGTGGCATCCATAAAGCCGACGGCGCTGGACATGGCGAAGCTGATGGCAGAAATTCAGAACGGAAAGATGCCTAGGCTTGGCCCGCGGGTGGATGGGGCGAGAGCCGAGTACATCTTCATGGCGCTTAAGGATCTAATCGCCCTGGCGTACAACGTGAAACCCTATCAAATCACCGGCCCGGACTGGCTCGCCAGACAGCAATTCGACATTATTGCGAAATTGCCCGACGGAGCTTCCAAGGACGACGCTCCCAAGATGCTGCAGGCGCTGCTGGAAGACCGGTTCAAACTGGCCCTGCATCACGAGAGCAAGGAGCAACCGGTGCTCGCACTGGTGGTTGGCAAGGGAGGGCCGAAGATGAAGGAATCTCCCGAGGCTCCCAAACCAATCGACCCGAATACGCCGCTCGCACCCGGCGAGAGGGAAATAGACAGCCCCGATGGACCGGTACGCATGACGGTCAATAAGAACGGCAGCTCCACGATGAATATGGGAGCGAAGGGCACCGTAAGCTACAGCATGGACCCGGCCACCCGGTCGATGAAGATCGAAGCCAGCCGAGTGACCATGGGTGGACTCGCCGATATGCTGACCACATTCTCGCAGGCAAGCGGCGGTCGGCAGGTGAAAGATATGACCGGCCTCACAGGGAACTACCAGGTGGCAATCGCCTTTTCGCTGGAGGACCTGATGAACGCGGCGCGAGCTCAGGGGGTGGCCGTACCGAATCCACCCGCAGAGGGAGCCGCAGCGGCCATGCCGGCCGACGCGGCATCCGATCCAGGCGGCTTCTCATCGCTGGTCCAGGCCGTGCAATCCATGGGATTGAAGCTGGAATCGCGCAAGGCCATGGTGGAGCAACTGGTTATCGACCACGTAGAGAAGACCCCGACCGAGAACTAACCGGAGAGAATGCTAAGGGAGGAGTGACAAATATGGATCAAGTCGGAAGTATTTTGGACCGGCCTAAGTTCTACTACAACATCGATGGCCTGGGCGAGTTGGGTGGCAGCGTCATGTGCCTGGGTTTTGCACTCCTTTTGTGGCTGCTGATGCGCTCGCCCGCGGACTCCGTTTGGCACCAGATCTCGTTCCTTGCTCTCGTCGGCTTGATGTTCCTCATTCACTATGGCACCAAAGCCGTAAAGACCCGCATCACGTACCCCCGGACAGGGTTTGTCGAGTACCGAAAACCACTTCATACGCAGGCAATCGCCGCTGCACTGGGCGCGCTGACGGCCGTCGGTCTGGCCATCGGCTTCCGACGGCACTGGGACATCTCGGCGCTTGCCTCTCTGACCGGGCTTGTTTTTGCCGCGGCCTATGCCTACCAAATCGCCAGGGCAGTTCGCTGGAAGTGGGTCATCGTCGGCGCAATGGCCGTCGCCACGTTTGTGATTGCTTTCCTTCCCGCGGCTGTTCTGGGCGCTCTGGGCAGCGAGTCGCCGGCCCACCCGGATCGTGCCAAACTCCTCGGGACCATTCTTCTTTCATTGATGGTCTACGGCACCCTGCTGCTGATTTCCGGCAATATCAGTCTTTGGCTCTACCTTCGTCACACGCAGCCGCCCGCGCAGGAAGGGCAATGAACCAGCAGATCCGCACCATCGCAGACCTTGACCGGGTAATCCATGAACCGGGCCGGCTCATGATTGTCGCCTTGCTCTTTGCGGTGGAACAAGCCGATTTCCTGTATCTCCAACACGAAACCTGCATGAACAAAGGCACGCTTTCGAGCCATCTCTCACGCCTGGAGGAGGCTGGCTACGTAGAGATCACTAAGACGTTTCGCGCCAAAATCCCACAAACTCTTCTTCGGCTCACAGAGTCCGGCCGTCAAGCGTTTGAGGGCTACCGCAGAAACTTGAAAGCGGCGCTCTAGAAACAAGATGGACCGCGGCGATCGACATCGGGCCGGCTCCATAGCCTGCGGGGAAACCCATCCCACTCGTAAGGGGATGGTATAACAGTTATATATCGTCAATGCGGTTTGAGTTCGATCGAGAGAAGAGCCGGGACGTCAAGCGAAAACACGGCGTCAGCCTGAAAGAGGCGCAGGACATATTCGATCAGGTGTACCTCGTCGACCAAAAGAACGATGATCCGGAACAGTATCGTGCGATCGGCTGGTGCCGCGGCCGCCTCTGTTCCGTGGTTTTCGAGATCCGGCGCGACTCCGAGGGCGAATACTGTCGCCTTGTCACAGCCTGGAAAGCGACCAAAGAGGAAGAGCAAAGCTATGCCGAAAACGTCTAGGAAAAGCCGCACGGCCGATGAGATCGCGGAGATGGCCTCTCGCGGCGAGGATGTTTCCGCGTACTTCACCAACAGATTCACCGTGGTCAGACCGGTCCATCGCGTGAATGTCGACTTGACTCAAGGCATGCTGCGGGAGCTCGATGAGCGGGCAGCCCGATTCAATATCAGCCGGCAAGCGGTGATCAAGACGTTGCTCGGGCGGGCCCTGAGCGAGGAGCGGGAGAACAAACTACGGCCGAAGAAGGCCGGCTAAGCTAAGCCGCGTCCCGCGTCAGAACGGCACGTCGTCGTCGGTGATGCCCTGATTCATGTCGTCGGGAGGGGCGGATTGCGGGCGGGCGGTTGCGCGGGGCATCGAGACCACGCGGTCCCCTTCGCCGCCGGGAGCGCCTTCACGGGCGCCTCCACCGAGAAGCACCAGGCTGTTGGCGTCGCAAATCACTTCGGTGATGTACTTCTTCTGGCCTTCCTTGTCCTCATAGCTGCGGGTTTCGATCCGGCCTTCCAGATAGATCTGCTTGCCCTTCAGCAGGAAGTTCGAGACGTTCTCCGTCTTCCACATCACGATGTTGTGCCAATCGGTGATGTCCTTCCACTCGCCGGTCTGCGCGTCTTTCTGGCGCCGGCCCGTGGCGAGCGAAAACTTGGAAACCGAGATTCCGCTGGCCGTGAACTTGGTCTCGGCGTCCTTGCCGAGATTGCCGAGCAATATGACTTTGTTGACGCTTCTGGATGCCATCTTATCCTGAACTGTATCACAACCGGCGGCGGCAAACAGCGGCCAGCCCGGCGCGGGGGAAGACACGGGCAAGCTAAAGCATGCCCCACCAACGCCGCGCGTGCCATCGGTGGGGCATGCTTTAGCTTGCCCGTGCAAGGGGCCTACTGCACCACATGGGCAGTCAGCACCAGGAACAGAGCCCGGTCGCGCGTCACGCCAATGCGCCCGACGACCACCTTCTGGCCCTCTTTCACGTCCACGCTCGCGTTGAGGGCCAGGACGTTGCCCATGCCGGGCCAGTGGATAGCGGCCTCCATATAATCCAGCCGCACGGTAGACCCATCCGGAGACAACCCGACGGCGCGAATGCCAAAATCGGTACGGATCGTGCCGCCGGGATCGCCCTGCATCGGACTCACCGTTCCGCCTTGGCTGGCGGTTGCCACTCGCTCCCCGGTGCGGGTACGCAGCTCAATTAGATCCACCTGGCGGTAGTCCTTGAACGGAAACGTACCCTTGAGTTGCGCCACCACGCTCTCCAGTTCCTTGGATATGGGGCTGCCGAGGCCGCCTTCGACATCGGTGCCCACAATCAGGTAGATGGTGAGATCGATGTTCTTGGGCGCCGCGGCCGGTGTATCTAACTGCTTGATGGCGTCCTCAATCACCGCCATCGCGCCTTTGTCCGCCGTCACGGCGATGGCGCGCATCTGGGCATTCTGGTCGGCCTGGCCTCCTAGCGCTCGCACCAAACCTATGACTTGCCCCGGGTCGGCGTATTTCAGCACGAAGAGTTTCTCCACGGAGGTGGCCGGCGGTTTCGATGGTGCGTTCTTGTTGTCTTGCGCCGCCAAAGACAGGGCGGCCAACATGAGTACAGCAGCGATTCGTTTCATCGTTCTTCTCCCTTTTCTTCGAATAGCCAATAGATCACCACGTTCGGATCGGCGGTCGCCAATTGCACCATGCGCACCGGGGAATCCTCGACGGCGCGCGAAAGAACCGGATCGACCTGCTGGTTGACAGACGAAAGCGTCTGTCCCACTTTGCCCAGTGGGGCAGGCGCTTCCGCCTGCCAACCGATTCTTTTGCGGCTTCTGAGGGAGCGGTTACTTCCGCGCTCGGGCGGCGCAGGCCGTTCCACTTTCGGCACGATGGCCACCAGGCGCGGCGGTTCCGGCGGCGGTATCGCGGCCGGCTTCCTCATCACCACCACCAACACGGCGGCCGCGGCGACAGCCAGTGCAGCCGCCCACGCCCAGGCCCACACCACACGCCGGCGCGGCGGGTTCGCCAACTCCGCCAGCACACGCCCGCGCACAGCCGCGTAGCGCTCCGCCGCCAGCGGTTCCGCATGCGCTGCGCGCAATCCATCCAGCTCCAGGCGCAAATCCGCCGCCAGAGCGCTGCACGCAGCGCATGCGCTCAAATGCCGCTCCACGGCGGCTGCCTCGGCCGTTCCGAGGTCGCCACCCGCAAAGAGGGCGACCCGCTCTTCCCAAATCGCACAACTCATAAGCGCCTCCGCGAATAGCGCTCCACAAAATCCCGCACCTTCAACCTCGCCTTGGAAACCTGCGAGCGGACCGTGCCCACGCTCGATCCCAACGCGCCCGCAACCTCGGCGGTCGAGAGCCCTTCCAGGTCGCGCAGCACCAGCGCGGTGCGTTCCTTTTCGGAGAGCATGCGCAGGCTGCGCAGCAGCAGCGCTCTCCGCTCGGCCTCGCCCGCGCATTGCTGCGGATCGCCGCCGGCAGCGGCCAGCTCCAGCGCGTCCTCCATTGGAACCGTCGCCGGCCGGCGCCGCTGCGCATCGTGGCACACGTTCACCGTCACCCGGTAAAGCCAGGCGGCCAGATTGCCGGTATCGAGCTTCGCGAGGTTGCGGTAGAGCCGCAAGAACACTTCCTGCGAAGCGTCCTGCGCGTCCTCGAGATTGCCCGCCAGGCGGTGGGCCGTCCTCAGCACCAGGCGTTCATGGCGGCGCATCAGCAGATCGAATGCCGTCCGGTCGCCGGCGCGTGCGGCTTCGAGCGCGCTGTCCCGGCCTTCCGGTTCGCCGCCCGCTTCCACCGCCGCCAGCGCCAGAGTTTTCATCCTCTAATAGATAAACTGCCGTTGTGCCCAAAGCGTGGATGCGATTTTCGGTCGAACCACGCTACACTGGCCCCTAGACCTTTCCATGACCACCACCCCGCCCGGCGCGCAACCTTCCCAAGCCCAGTACGACACCCGTTTTTTCGGCCATCCGCGCGGCCTGGCCACGCTGTTCTTCACCGAGATGTGGGAGCGCTTCAGCTTTTACGGCATGCGCGCCATCCTCATCTATTACATGACCGACAAGATCGTCAAAGGCGGTCTGGGCTTCAACGACGACAAGGCGGGCGCGGTCTACGGCCTCTATGGCGCCATGGTCTACCTGATGTGCCTGGGTGGCGGATGGGTGGCGGACCGCATTGTAGGGCAGCAGCGCGCCGTGCTGCTGGGAGGCCTGCTCATTGCCGCCGGCGAGTTCTGCCTGATGGGGCCAAGCCAAGGCGCGTTCTATCTGGCGCTGGTGCTGTTAATGGTGGGCACGGGCCTGCTCAAGGGTAACGTCAGCACCATCGTGGGACAGCTTTACCGGCAGGGCGATCCGCGGCGCGATTCCGGTTTTTCCATTTTCTACATGGGGATCAATATCGGCGCGCTGATTTCCCCCATCTTCTGCGGCTGGGTGGGAGAGAAGATCAGTTGGCGGCTGGGCTTCGGGTTGGCCGGCCTGGGAATGCTGGCCGGAGTGATTCAATATGTGCTCGGCGGCAAGTACCTGGGCGAAGCCGGCTTGCGCCCCGCATCCACCGGCGATGCCGCGGCCGACGCCCGGCAGCGGCGCAACGCGGTTTGGGCCGTGGGTGCTGGCCTGGCGGTGTTTGCCGTGCTCGGGCTTCTGGGCGCCACCGGCATCATCGCCTTCACGGCCACGCTGATCTCCGATTCGCTGGGATGGGCCTTGCTGGGCATCTCGGTGGTGGTGTTTGCGTGGCTGATTTTTTCGCACACGTGGACGGCGGAGGAACGCAAGCGCTCGGCGGCCATCCTGGTGCTTTTTGTGGCATCGGCGGTTTTCTGGGCGTCCTATGAGCAGGCCGGCTCGTCGCTCAGCTTTTTCGCCGAACGCAGCACAGACCGCCACATCTTCGGCTACGAATTCCCGGCGAGCTGGTTCCAGTTCATACAGCCGGTTTTCGTGATTGCGCTGGCCCCGGTCTTTGCATGGCTCTGGCTGGCGCTGAATCGCCGCCGCGCCGAGCCCTCCAGCCCAGCCAAGTTTTCGATGGGCCTGCTCTGGGGCGGCTTGGCGCTGGCCCTCCTGGTGCCCGCGGCCATCATGTCGGCGCATGGCGCGCTGGTATCGTATTGGTGGCTCACTGGCACGTATTTCCTCCAGACCATCGGCGAATTGTGCCTGAGCCCGGTGGGGTTGAGCGCGATGACCAAGCTGGCGCCCGCGCGCGCGGCCGGTTTCATGATGGGGATCTGGTTCCTGTCGATCAGCATCGGCGACTGGCTGGCGGGCAAAGCCGCATCGCTCTACAGCTCGATTCCTCTGCCGTCGCTGTTCGGCATCGTGGCCGGCTGCACCATCGTCGCCGCGTTGGTGCTGGCGCTTCTCATTCGGCCAACGGTGCGGCTGATGTCCGGCGTGAGCTGAGGGCAAGCTAAAGCGTGCCCCACCGCCGGCGCTAGAATAAAAGCATTCCCGCCTCCCCCAAGAGCTGGGCGTGTGCCCGGGTTAGAGGAGCCAAAGGAAAGAATGTCCTTCGTCCACCTGCATTGCCACACCGACTATTCGCTGCTGGATGGGGCGTGCGATATCGATCAGTTGATGCAGCTCGCCGTCGAGCAGAAAATGCCGGCGGTGGCGATGACCGATCACGGCAATTTGTTCGGCGCGGTGAAGTTCTATAACGCGGCCAGGAACGCGGGTGTGCATCCCGTGATCGGCTGCGAGATGTACGTGGCGCGCCAGGGGCACAAGTCGCGCTCCGAGGGCGACGGCTACAACCACCTGGTGCTGCTGTGCGAAAACCAGGAAGGCTACCGCAACCTCATCAAGCTGGTCTCAACCGGCTACCTGGACGGGTTTTACTACAAGCCGCGCGTCGATCTGGATCTGCTGGCGCAGCATTCCAAAGGGCTGATCGCGCTCTCGGCCTGTCTCAAAGGCCACATCGCGGAGACGATTCTTTCCGACCAGTACGACGAAGCCAAGCGGCTGGCATTCACTTACGCCGACATCTTCGGCAAGAACAATTATTTTCTCGAAGTCCAGGACCATCACCTGGATCAGGACAAGCGGCTTATCCCGCAGGTGAACCGGCTTTCGCAGGAGACAGGCCTCAAGCTGGTAGTCACCAACGATTCTCACTACCTGCGCCGCGACGACGCGCGCGCGCACGAGATCCTGCTGTGCATACAGACCGGCAAGATGATGAGCGACCCCAATCGGATGCGGTGGAACACGCCGGACTTCTACCTGAAATCGCGCGACGAAATGATGGATCTGTTCGGCGAGCTCGAAGACGCGCTCGACCGCACCTGGGAGATCGCCCAGCGCTGCAACGTCACGCTCGAGAAAGTCAAGGAGCCGTTCCCCAAGTTCGACGTGCCCGAGCAGCACTCGACCGACACTTATTTCGAATATGTGGCGCGCCAGGGATTCGAGAAGCGCCGGCCGCGTCTCGAAGCGTTGCGCGCAAAAGGCATCCTGAAGCACGATCTGGCGGAATACGCTGAGCGTCTCGACTGCGAAATCCGGATGATCCAGCAGATGAAGTTCTCGGGCTATTTTTTGATCGTCTGGGATTTCATCCGCTACGCCCGCTCGAAGGGCATTCCGGTGGGGCCCGGGCGCGGGTCGGCGGCGGGCAGCCTGGTCGGATACTCGATGGCGATCACGGATATCGATCCGCTCCAGTACGGGCTGCTGTTCGAGCGCTTCCTCAACCCGGAGCGCATCAGCCTGCCCGATATCGACATCGACTTTTGCATGAACCGCCGCGGTGAGGTGATCCACTACGTCACCGAAAAATACGGCCGCGAGCAGGTGGCGCAAATCATCACCTTCAACACGCTGGGCGCGCGCGCGGCGATTAAGGATGTGGGCCGCGTGCTCGAAATACCGTTCGCGGACGTGGACCGGCTCACCAAACTCGTTCCCGGTGTGCTGAATATTTCGCTCGAAGACGCCATCCAGCAGGAATCGGGCTTCGCCGAGGCGCGGAAAGATCCGCGCATCGATGAAGTTCTAAAGGTCGCGCTGCGGCTGGAAGGTCTGTCGCGCAACTGCTCGGTGCACGCAGCGGGCGTGGTGATCTCGCCGCAGCCGCTCAGGGAGCTGGTGCCACTCTACAAAACGAACCGCGATGAAATCGTCACGCAGTTCGATATGAACGGCCTCGAGAAGCTGTCGCTGCTCAAGATGGATTTCCTCGGGCTTACCACGCTGACGCTAATCGAAGACGCACTTCGCCTGATCAAGAAGCGGCACGGCGTGGATCTCGTTCCCGAGGATTTGCCGCTCGACGACGCGGCCACCTACGACGTCTTTTGCAAGGGCTTCACCTGCGGCGTGTTCCAGTTCGAATCGCAGGGGATGCGCGACATTCTGCTCCGCTACAAGCCGAGCCGGCTGGAGGATCTGACGGCGCTCAACGCGCTCTATCGCCCGGGACCGATTCAGGGCGGCATGGTGGACGATTTCATCGAGCGCAAATGGGGCCGCCGCGCGGTGCAGTACGACTTGCCGGAACTCAAAGAGCTGCTCGAAGAGACCTACGGCGTGATCGTTTACCAGGAACAGGTGATGCAGATTTCCAATCGCCTGGCCGGCTATTCGCTGGGGGAAGCCGATCTGCTGCGCCGCGCCATGGGCAAGAAGAAGGCCGAAGCAATGGCCCAGGAGCGCGAGCACTTCGTGAAGGGCGCGGTCGCGCGCGGCTTTGCGCAGCGCAAGATCGAAAAGATTTTCGACCTGATGGAGCAGTTCGCCGGCTACGGATTCAACAAGTCGCACTCGGCCGCGTACGCCTACCTGGCGTTCGTCACGGCGTACCTGAAAGCCCATTACCCGGTGGATTTCATGGCCGCGCTGCTCACCTCGGAAACCGGCAACACAGCCAAGGTGGTCAAGTACATCAACGAATGCCGCGCCATGGGCATCACGATTCTGCCGCCGGACGTGAATCAATCCGAGTGGAGCTTCACGCCGGATGCGCACGCTCCCGATGGTAAAGGCATCCGCTTCGGCTTGGGCGCGGTGAAGAATCTCGGCCAATCCGCCGTCGAAGCCATCGGTCGCGCGCGAGAGCAACTGGGCCGCTTCCGCACCATCCACCAGTTCGCCGAATCCGTCGATTTGGGAGCCGTGAACCGGCGCATGATCGAGAGCCTGATTCGCGCCGGCGCCATGGACTCGCTGGAGGGGACGCGCGCGCAGAAGTTCGCCTCCGTCGAAGGCGCCATGGAGGCGGGCCAGCGCGCCCACCGCGACCGCGAGAGCGGGCAAACCGGCTTGTTCGGCGAACTGATGAGCGGCGTGGAGCCGCACGACCCGCCGCTCGCCAACGTTCCCGACTGGACCGAAAAAGACAAGCTGGCCGGCGAAAAGGAGCTGCTCGGGTTCTGGGTAACCGGACACCCGCTCGATCGCTACCAGGAGAAGATCGCCGAGCTGGCCACCCATGACACAAGCAGTCTCGAAGGCCTCGGCAAGAATGCCGAAGTTGCCTTGTGCGGCGTGTTGCGCTCGATCGCGCGCAAGCGCAACAAGGAAGGCAAGCCCTGGGTGTCGCTGACCATCGAGGACCAGCAGGGGTCGGTGGACGGCATGGTCTTCGCCTCCAGCTTCGAACGTCTCGCCGCGCAGGTGGTGGAAGACCAGGCGGTGCTGGTGCGCGGCCTGATCCTGCCGGAAGAGAACGCGCAGCCCAAGGTGTCGGTGCAGGATATCGTCCCGCTCGATGTGGCGCGCGTGGATATGCCATCGGTGATTTCCATCCGCGTATGGTTGGGCCGCAACGGCGGGACGGATAGAGCCGCCGCCCTCGATGAGCTCTTCAAACGCAAGCCCGGCGAAACCCAGGTGCGGCTGTGCCTCGAGGCCCCGCGCGATTTCTCGGTCCTGCTCGACGTTCCGGCCAAGGTGCGCCCGGATAGAGAATTCCGCGCCGCCCTGGAAGCCATCTGCGGCGCCGAGTGCCTGGAGCGGGTGGCGGGCTGAGGGCGGTTAAGTTAAGTGGTAGGGACGGGCGGATTCGAACCGCCGACCTGTCGCTTAGGAGGCGACCGCTCTATCCATCTGAGCTACGTCCCCACGTTTCCTTCATTGTACCTGGCAAGACCTTTGCGGCCAATGTCACGGCGGAAGTGCGCGCCGTCGAAATGAATGGCTTCCACTCCCTGGTACGCGCGGGCGATGGCCGCCGCAAGAGTGTCTCCGCTTGCGGTGACGCCCAGCACCCGGCCGCCGGCGGTCTCGAGGCCTTGTTCGCCCAAGCGCGTTCCCGCGTGGAATACCACGGCGCCAAGCGCCTCTGCGTCCGCGATTCCGCCGATGGCTTTCCCGGTTTCGTAGGCGCCGGGATAGCCGGCCGATGCCATCACCACGCAGACGCTTGGGCCTGCGCGCCATTCCAATCGCGTGCCGGCTAAGCGGCCTTCCGCCGCGGCCATCAGCGCGGGGAGAAAGTCGCAACTCATGCGGTGCATCAGCGGCTGCGTTTCCGGATCCCCCAACCGCACGTTGAATTCGAGAACCTTCGGCCCGTCCGCAGTCATCATCATGCCGGCGTAGAGAAACCCGGTGAAGCCGGTAGCTTCCACGGCCGGGTAAATCACGTGGTTGAGAATATCCTCCACTTGGCTACGCTCGAGAATCGCGGCGTCGCAGTAGGCGCCCATGCCGCCGGTGTTCGGTCCGCGGTCGCCATCGAACACCGCTTTATGGTCCTGCGTTGCCGCCAGCGGCACCACGTCGCGCCCGTCGCACAGCGCAATGAAACTCACTTCCTCGCCGCGCAGGAATTCTTCGATCACCAGCCGGCCGCGCAACGTGCCGAGCGCCTCTTCGGCCTGTGCGCGATCCTCGGCCACCACCACGCCTTTGCCCGCCGCCAGGCCATCGGCCTTCAACACCACCGGAAATCCGAAGCGATCCAGCGCCTTGCGCGCATCGGTTTCGTTTTCGACGGTCACAAATGCGGCCGTGGGGATGTTCCTCTGCACAAAAAAGTTCTTCGAGAAGACCTTGCTGCCTTCGAGTTGCGCGGCTTCCCGATTTGGTCCCACGATGCGCCGACCAGCGGCGCGGAAGACATCGACCACACCGGCCACCAGCGGAACCTCCGGCCCGACGACGGTCAAATCCGCGTCAATCGTTTCCGCCGCCGCCAGCAATTGCGCGGAGCCGGTGGCCTTCACCGCCAGGCATTGCGCGATGCCTGCCATTCCCGGATTTCCCGGCGCCGCGAACACACCGGTTCCCGGCGATTGCGCCAGCTTCCATACCAGCGCGTGCTCCCTGCCTCCACTGCCGATCACGAGAACTCTCATCTTGGTTGCACCATTAGAATGGTATCAATGCGCGAACGCTACGACGTCGTTGTCATCGGCGCCGGTCACGCCGGGTGTGAAGCCGCCCGCGCCGCTGCGCGCATGGGTCTGAAGACGGCCATCGTCACCATGAACCTGGACCTGATCGCGCAGATGTCCTGCAACCCGGCCATCGGCGGCATCGCCAAGGGTCACCTGGTGCGCGAGGTAGACGCGCTGGGCGGGGTGATGGGGGAGGTGGCCGACGCGGTGGGCATCCAGTTCCGGCTGCTCAACACCAGCCGTGGACCCGCCGTTTGGTCGCCGCGCGCTCAGATGGACAAGAAGTTGTATCGTGCGCGGATGCGCGAGGTGCTCGAGCAGGAGCCCAATCTCCGCATCAAACAAGCCGAGGTGGCCGCGCTGAACATCGACGCGGGCCGCGCCACCGGCGTCACGTTGCGCGACGGCCGCACGCTCGATTCGGGCGCGGTGGTCGTCACCACCGGAACGTTTCTGAATGGCCTGGCGCACGTGGGCGAAGCACGCTATAGTTGCGGGCGCAATGGTGAAGCGCCCTCGCAATTGTTGGGCGAACAGTTGCGCACGCTCGGCCTGAACTGGACTCGCCTGAAGACCGGTACGCCGCCGCGGCTGGACGGCCGCACCATCGACTGGTGCCAGTTCGAGCCCCAGCCCGGCGATGCCGAACCGACGCCATTTTCGTTTCTGACCGGGCGCATCGACCGCGCGCAGGTCCAATGCCATATCGGCTACACCACCGAAGAGACGCACCGCATTCTCCGCGAGGCCATTCCGCGCTCGCCGCTCTACAGCGGCCAGATTGAAGGGGTGGGACCGCGTTACTGCCCTTCGATTGAAGATAAGATCGTCAAGTTCCCGGACAAGCTGCGCCACCAGATTTTTCTCGAACCGGAGGGTCTCGACACCAACGAAGTCTACGTCAACGGCATGTCCACTAGCATGCCCATCGACGTGCAGGTTGCCATGGTCGCATCGATTCCAGGCCTGGAGCATGCGGAGATGATCCGGCCCGGCTACGCGATTGAGTATGACGCCATCGACCCGCGCCAGTTGGCGCACACGCTCGAGGTGAAATCCATTGCCGGTCTTTACCTGGCTGGCCAGATCAACGGGACGTCGGGCTACGAGGAGGCAGCGTGCCAGGGCATCGTCGCCGGCATGAACGCGGCGGCGAAGCTGAGCGGGCGCGAGACGGTGATTGTGAGCCGCTCCGAAGGCTATACAGGAATCCTGATCGACGACCTCATCACCAAAGGTGCCGATGAGCCGTACCGCATGTTCACCTCCCGCGCCGAGTTTCGCCTTCACCTTCGCATCGACAACGCCGACGCTCGCTTGACGCCAATGGGCCGGCGCGCGGGGCTGGTGACGGATGCGCGCTGGGACGCTTTCCAGCGCAAACAGCGGCAGTATGAGCTGCTGAAGAAGGCGTTGGAAGGTCACCGCAACGGGCAGTGGCTGAAGCGTCCCGAGGCGCGGATCGGGGAAATCTCGAATTGGATTCGCGAGGTGCTCGGAGAAGACGCCATACCCGCCATGCTGACCACCGTGGAAACGGAAACCAAGTACAGCGGCTACATCGGTCAGCAGGAACGCCAGATGGAGCGCCTGAAGGCCGCCGAGCGCCGCTCCATCCCGCCTGGCTTCGGCTTCGATGGCATCCCCGGTTTGTCCCGCGAAGTGCGCGACAAGCTCAACCGGGTGCGTCCGGCGACCCTCGGTCAGGCCGCTCGTATCCCCGGCGTTACGCCTGCCGCGGTGGCCGTGCTCGATGTCTACCTGGGTCTTAGCCGTGTTTCGTGATCTGCTCCGCGACCGCCTGTGCGGCATCGCGGAGCTGACCGACGCGCAGGCCGAGGCGCTGGAATCCCATTACGATCTTCTGGTTCTCTGGAACCGCACGCTCAATCTCACCGCCATTCGCGACCTGCCTGGGGTCATCGAACGCCATTACTGCGAATCCCTCTTTCTGGCCACGCACTTGCCCGCCGGCCCGCTGCGCATCGTCGATGTGGGTTCGGGCGCGGGTTTTCCCGGCCTTCCGGTCGCGGTCTATCGCCCCGATTGCATGGTCACTCTCATTGAATCGCACCAACGCAAGGCAGTGTTCTTGAAAGAGGCGGCACGCTGCCTGTCGAACGTGCGCGTGCTGGCGCGTCGTGCCGAGCAGGTGGACGAAGAGTTCGATCTGGCGATCTCCCGCGCCGTGAGTTATCGCGATCTCTCCCCCAGCCTGAAGGCGCTGGCGCCTGCCGCCGGTCTCTTGGGCGGAACGGAGAGCGTGCCTCCTGAAATGGGTTTCGAGTGGGAACCGCCCATCCCGTTGCCTTGGGGAAAGCAGCGATGCCTTCGGATGGGACACCGGAGTTAAGCGGGAAAAGTGATATTCCGGTCTTTTGTGAAACCGGATAGACTAGGCGGTGAGCCGCGGGGAGCCAGTCCCCGGCCCACGGAAAGGAAGCCATGAAGCTGACCAGACGAAATGCGCTCGGCCTGATTGCGGCGGCGCCCCTTGCCAGCCGCCTGCGCGCCGCGGCGGCCAATCTCGAGATTGCCAAAGGTCCATTCGCGGGAACGCGCGAATCGCTCGCGGCCTACCGGGTGCCGGAATGGTTCCGCGACGCCAAGTTCGGAATTTGGGCGCATTGGGGGCCGCAATCGGCACCCGAGGACGGGGATTGGTATGCCCGCAACATGTACATCGAAGGCAGCCCACAGTACAAATACCACCTGGAGCATTACGGGCATCCCAGCAAGTTCGGTTTCAAGGATGTGATTCCGACCTGGAAGGGCGATCAGTTCGACCCCGACCATCTCCTGGATCTTTACAAGAAGGCCGGCGCCAAGTACTTCGTCAGCATGGGCGTGCATCATGACAACTTCGACCTGTGGAACTCCAAACACACCCGCTGGAACGCGGTGAACATGGGGCCGAAGAAAGACATCGTGGGGCTGTTCCGCAAGGCCGCACTCAAGCACGGCCTCAAGTTCGGCGTGAGCGACCACCTGTGGATCAGCTACAAGTGGTTTGCGGTAAGCCACGGGAGCGACAAGCAGGGCCCGCTGGCGGGCGTCGCCTACGATGGCGCCAATCCGCAGTGGGCCGATCTCTATCACGACGCCGATTGCGCGCGGTTCGCGGGACCGAACATGGGGTGGAACGACGATGGCATTCCGGATTCCTGGAAGCGCCACTGGTTTGACCGCATCAAGGACCTAGCCGACCACTACCAGCCCGACCTGCTGTACACGGATGGGCCGTTGCCATTCGAAGAATATGGGCTCAGCCAGGTGGCGAACCTCTACAACCTCAGCGCCGCACGGCACCGCGGCGCCGTGGAGGCGATCTACACGAGTAAGCGGCCGGAAGACTGCGAGACCGGAACCTGCCTACTCGACATGGAGCGCGGCGTGGCCGACCGAATTCTGCCGAATCCGTGGCAGACCGATACCTGCGTCGGCAACTGGCACTACCAGCGCGGGGTAAAGTACAAGACTCCCAAGACCGTGATCGATCTGCTGGTGGATATCGTGAGCCGCAATGGCAATCTGCTGCTGAACTTTCCGCTCCCCAACAGCGGCGCGCCGGATGCCGAAGAGCTGAAGATCGTCGCCGAGATCACCAGTTGGATGGCGGTGAATAGCGAGGGCATCTACGGCACGCGCCCCTGGAAGATCTTTGGCGAAGGGCCGGGGACGCAGGTGGAAAAGAAAGGCGCCTTCAACGAATCGGGGCGCAAATCCCTGACCGCCGAAGATGTGCGCTTCACCACCAAGCGAAACGCGCTCTACGCATTTCTTATGGGCTGGCCGGCGGGGAGTGCGATCGTCAAGCCGCTCGGCTCCGCCAGCCCGCAAGCGCCGGGCAAGATCGCGAACGTGGAACTGCTCGGCTACAAGGGCAAACTTGAGTGGTCGCAGACCGAAGCCGGTCTGAGCGTCACCATGCCGTCCGAGCCGCCATCGCAGCACGCGGTCACGCTGAAGGTGGCGTTGGGCTGAGGGAACGGAACGGCTACTGCCCCCGGAGACCTACTACTTGGCGTATTGCTGCTTCCACTGAGCGAACTCGCCGGTGAGCGTGGTCTTCACATTGATGTACTGCTCGTTATCGATCTGGTTGGCACGTTCGCCGGGATCGCTGGGCAGGTCGAAAAGCTCGTTGGGGCCCTTGCCGTCAGCGTGCAGAACCAGCTTGTACCGCTGCGTGCGCGCCATCCCCGTATCGCGATACTGGCCGAACACGGTGTAGCGCCAGGTCTGCTTTTTGGGCAGGTGCTTGCCGGTGGCGAGCAGCAGGTAGCTGCGGCCGCACAAGTTGCGGTTGGGAACCGGGGCGGAAACCAGATCGCAGAGGGTGGGCAGCAGGTCATAGGTGCTCACCGGCTCCATCCGGGTTTCCTGCGCCGGCACGCGGCCGGGCCAGCTCCACAGCATCGGCACGGCGACGGATTCGTCGTACATATTGACCGGCTCGGAAGCGTCGCCGGCGGCCCATAATCCGTGGCGGCCGAGCAGCGAGCCGCAGGTGGAGGTGAACACCACCAGCGTGCGATCCAGCAGTTGCCGCTGCGAAATCCTGTTGGTCAACGCGCCCACGCTGTCGTCCATCATGGAGATGGCGGCCGCCACTTTCCGCAGGTTCGCCACGCGATCGCCAAGCAGTTCCTTGCCGCTCCGCGCGTCGGCGTCGGCAGGCTCCACGCTGTAATTCTCGAACTTCTCGTTCGTGTACAGGTCCAGGTATTTCGATGGAATGTTCCCGTATGGGAGCTCGAGAGCGGAGTAGCGAACGGTGAGGAAGAACGGCGCGCCATCTTTCGCCTGGTCGATCAGCGCCGGCGCGCCCTCGGGTTCGGCAGTGTGGCAAGCGTAGCCGGCCGCGGCCAGGACCTTCTCGATCGTGACATCGGCGGCCGAAAGTGCACCCGAATCCCCGAGTTGCATCGGAGTGCGGCCCGTCATCAGAGTGGCGAAACCGGGTGCGGCGGCGGGCGCGGCAGTGAAGTGGTTCAGGAAGTGGGTTCCCATTTGCCCCAGCCGGTTGAGGTTCGGCGATTTCACTTCCTTGTTGCCGTAGGCGCCCATCATCCAAGAGGGCAAGTCGTCGGCCACTAGCAGCAAAATGTTGGGCGGCGCCTCGACAACCTTTTTGGCGGCGAAAACGGGCAGCGCGAGGCTTCCGTAAAGAAAATGGCGGCGGGAAATGGGCATGGCTCACTAACAGTATAGATGGCTGGCGCGGCGGAAACGGAAGAAATCCGCCGCTGTCGATCGCGTTCACCCTATAGAAGTTCAACCGGCGCGATCCCGTTTACGCGCCACGGCGATGAGGGACAAACCCGGCCAGGGCAGAACCGCATCCAGCCGGCTCCAGATCCAAACGGTCTTGTCGAAAACCTTGAGCACCAGTCTGCTGATTCTCTGTGCGCCCAGGATGCGGCTGTAAATCCACCAGGGCAGAGTGCCGGCCTTGTTGAGCTGATAAGCCCGGTGCAGCGCAAAGCCGTGGGCTTCGAGCAGCCGCGCCAGTTCCGCTTTGTTGTAGCGGCGCCGATGGCCAAGACTGGCGTCCAGGCTTCCAAACAGTCGCAAACCATTCGGCACCAGCACCAGCAGTGTGCCGCCCGGCTGGAGCACGCCGCCGAGGAAGTCGAGCAACACACCGGGCTGCTCCAGGTATTCTAGAACGTTGAGAGACAAGACCGTATCGAAACTGGTCTCCAGGCTGGCGAGCGAGTCCGGTTGCTCCGGATCGAAACGCTGAACCACCACGTGAGGTGTTCGCAAGAACCGGTTATTGAGCGCGTGCAGGTGCAAGGCGTCCTTCTCGGCAGCCACATATAGGGTGCGCCGTCCCATCAACCGGCCGGTGATATTGCCGATGCCAGCCCCGATTTCGAGCACGGTATCGCCTACGTGCGGGCGCAGTTTGCGCGCCAGCCAGGCGAGATATTGCGGCGTACCGGTCAGATTGTTGAGCACACCCCGCCCGTAAGGCGCCGCGTACAAGTCATCGATCAGCCAGAAGTGCAGGATCACGCCCAGCGCTTTGAGGCCGTCTTTCCAGCCGATCTTCTTGCCCTCCTCGTAAGTCCGGCCGTGATAGCTGATCGGAACCTCATAGATGCGCAGTTTCCGTTTGGCGCACTTCATCACGATTTCCGGCTCAAAACCGAAGCGGTCCGAGCGGATGGGAATGCTCTTCAGCAGATCGGTGCGAAAGACCTTGTAGCAGGTCTCCATGTCCGTCAGGTTCAAATTGCAGAACATGTTGGAAACCAGCGTGAGCCCCTTGTTGATCATCGAGTGCCAGAACGGCAAGACCCGGCTCTGCTCGCCAGCCATGTAGCGCGAGCCGAAAACCGCGTCGGCGCGGCCGTCCAGCAGCGGACGCAGCAGGCGCGGATACTCGGCCGGATCGTACTCCAGGTCGGCATCCTGAATGATGGCAAAGTCTCCGCTGGCTTTCCCAATCGCCGTGCGCACGGCTGCGCCTTTGCCCGCATTGCGCTGGTGCCGGTAGAGCCGGATTTGGGAGAGCGCGCCGGCGAGCCGTTCCAGGATGGCGTATGTTCCATCGGTAGAACAGTCGTCCACAATCACCAACTCGCGCTCCATGTTTTCCGGGATCGGCGCGGCCAACACCTGCGAAATGCAGCGCTCCACCATAGTGCGCTCGTTGTAGACCGGCATCAGGATCGACAGCTTCATCGAGAATACAGAGTCTAGCAAAGGTTAAGGTGCGCTACCTGCGATAATCGGAATTGGCGGTTGTCCCCTTGCGAGTAGCGCTGCTCCAGATCAATACAACCCCCGGTGACCTGCCCGGCAATGCCAGGCGGATTCTCGAAGGCACCACGCAGGCCCGGAAGCGGAACGCCGAGCTGGTGGTCACAACCGAACTGGCGCTGATGGGATACCTGCCGCGCGACTTGTTGCTAAGTGCCGGCTTCGTGCGCCACGGCCGCGAGATGCTGGCCCAGATAGCGGGAGCCACGGCCGGTGGGCCGGCCCTGCTGGTGGGAGTTGCCACGCCCAACGACGCCGATAGCGGCCGCCCGCTGTTCAATAGCGCCGTGCTGCTGGAGGACGGCCGTATCGGGCCGGCCTTCCACAAGACATTGCTGCCCACTTACGACGTCTTTGACGAAGACCGGTATTTCGAGCCGGCGTCCGGTCCGCAGGTTCTCGATTGGCACGGGCGCCGCCTCGGCATCAGCATTTGTGAAGATGTTTGGAACGATCGCGATTTCTGGCAGCGCCGCCGCTATCGGCGCGACCCCATCGAGACGCTGGTGACCGCGGGCGCGCAAGCCATCCTGAATCTTTCGGCCTCGCCGTTCTGGGTGGGCAAGCAGCTCCTCCGCCAGGACATGCTCAGTCACATGGCGCGGCGCCACGGCCTGCCGCTGCTGGCAGTAAACCAGGTAGGTGGAAACGACGACCTCCTCTTCGACGGCCGCAGTTGCGCTTTCGATGGCGCCGGCCGCATGTTCGCCCGCGCCAGGGGGTTCGAAGAAGATCTAATTGTGGTGGACCTGGACACCAGCGCGGGCTCGATCGCCGAAGACGATTTCACCGCCGAGGCGGAGATTTGGAACGCGCTGGTAATGGGGGTGCGGGATTACGCCCGCAAAACCCATTTTCCCAGCGCGCTGCTCGGGCTGTCCGGCGGCATTGATTCCGCTCTCACGGCCGCGATCGCGAGCGAAGCGCTGGGGCCGGAGAACGTGCTCGGCGTGCTGATGCCATCTCTCTACTCGAGTCCGGGCAGTGTCGACGATTCGCTCGAACTGGCCCGCAATCTGGGCATTCGCACCATGACATTGCCGATCACCGGCATCATGCAGACTTACGATGCCGTGCTCGCCGAACCCTTTCGCGATCTGCCTCGTAACGTCACCGAGGAGAACATTCAATCGCGCATCCGCGGCAATCTGCTGATGGCGCTTTCCAATAAGTTCGGTTCTTTGCTGCTCACCACCGGCAACAAATCCGAATTGGCGGTGGGCTACTGCACCCTGTACGGCGACATGGACGGCGGCCTGGCCGTGATTGCGGATCTTCCCAAGATGATGGTCTACCGTGTCGCACGATGGCGCAATCAGCGCCAATACGACATTCCGGACAGTGTTTTCACCAAGCCACCTTCGGCGGAGTTGCGGCCCGATCAAACCGACCAGGATTCGCTGCCGCCTTACGAACTACTCGATCAGATCCTTGAGTTGCACGTGGAACAATCGCAGTCCGCCGAGGAAATCGTGGCCAAAGGTTTTTCGGAAGAGGATGTGCGGCGCGTCCTGCGGATGGTGCGCAATGCCGAGTTCAAGCGGAAACAGGCTGCGCCCGTGCTGAAAGTGACTTCGCGGGCTTTCGGAACCGGCTGGCGCATGCCGATCGCGCGCGGCGACGGCTGACAGATGGCGCAGGCCCCCGGCCGGCTCGCCGTTATCCGCGTCACTGCTATCATGTGTCTTCATGCGCGTACCGTTGCTCGATGTGCGGCGCCAAAACCTGCCGCTGGAGGCTGAACTATCCGCCGCCTTCGAGCGCGTCCTGCGCTCCGGTCAGTTCATTCTCGGCCCCGAAGTGGAGCAGTTCGAAGCCGCGGCCGCGGCCGTGACCGGCGCCCGTTTCGGCATCGGCGTATCCTCCGGCACCGACGCGATTCTGGTTGCCCTGATGGCGCTCGGCATCGGGCCGGGCGACGAGGTGATCTGCCCGTCGTTCACGTTCTTCGCGACCGCCGGCTGCGTGGCGCGGGTGGGCGCGGTTCCCGTTTTCGCAGATTCGTGCGCCGGGTGCTTCAATCTGGATCCGGCCGGAATCGAGCGCCGCATCACCCCGCGCACCAAGGCAATCATTCCCGTGCACCTGTTCGGGCAACCGGCGGATCTGGATGAAATCTTGGAAATAGCCCGGCGGCATGATTTGGCCGTCATCGAAGACGCGGCGCAATCGTTCGGCGCCGAATACCGCGGGCGCCCGGTCGGCTCCATCGGTGAATTCGGCACCATCAGCTTCTTCCCTTCGAAAAACCTGGGCGCGCTCGGCGATGCCGGGCTGGTGGTGACCAACGATGCGTCGCTGGCCGAAAAGGCGCGGCGGCTGCGCAATCACGGGATGCATCCGAAGTACATGCACAGTATGATAGGCGGCAACTTCCGGCTGGATGCGCTGCAGGCCGCGCTGCTGGCCGTCAAGCTTCCCCATCTGCCCGAATACACCAAGTGCCGCCAACGGCACGCGGCCGAATACACGCTCGCTTTGGCCGGAATGGCAACCGGAGCCGCAATCGCGATTTCATCTCCCGTGACTCATCCGGACCGCACTCACATTGCGAACCAATACACGATACGCGTGCGGCGCGGGCCGGCCTGGCGTCACCGGGACTCGCCGCGCGACGCTTTACGGCGGCACCTTACGGAACGTGGGATTGCTTCCGAGATCTACTATCCGGTTCCCTTGCACGCGCAGGAATGTTTTCTTGAGTCCGGACCCCATCCGGCGCTGCCCGTGGCCGAGGAATCCGCCGGAGAGATCCTGAGCCTGCCAGTCTTCCCTGAGCTGACGGCGGAGGAAACCGCGTCGGTGGTAACGGAAATTCGGCAGTTCGTGAGTGAGTGTAATGGATAATCCGCGCCTGAATCGGATCATCGAACGCTTGGGAGCCGGCCGCATCCTGGTAGCAGGCGACCTCATGCTGGACGAATTCATCTGGGGCAGAGTGTCGCGCATTTCGCCCGAGGCGCCGGTCCCCGTGGTCGAGGTGACCTCCGAATCGTATTATCCGGGCGGCGCCGCCAATGTGGCGCGCAACGTCCGCGAGCTAGGCGCGGAGGTACGGGTTGCCGGAATCGCCGGCGCCGATCCGCATGGCGCCCGGCTGCTCGAGCTGCTTGATGCGGCGGGCATCGATATCACCGGCGTGCTGCGCGACCCATCCTTTTCCACCACGGTGAAGACGCGCATCATCGCCCGCCATCAACAGGTGACGCGCGTGGATCGCGAACGCCATGCCACCCTCACGGCGCAGCAGACCGCATTCATTCTCGCGCAAATCGAGCAGGCCATCGACGACGTGGATGCCGTCATCGTGGCGGATTACGGCAAAGGCTTCCTGACGCAGCCGCTCGCCGGCCGCATCGGTCACAAGGTGTGCGCGGCGGGCAAAATCCTGGCGGTCGATCCCCATCCGCACACCTCGCTCCTCTGGCAGGATGCCACCGTCATCAAACCCAACCGCCGGGAAGCGTTTCTGGAAGCTGGTATTGCACCCAGCGCGCCAATCGAGCCGCCGCTCGAGGATAAACCGTTGCTGGAGGCCGCGCGGCGACTGCAGGCGCGTTGGCAGCCCAAGAGCCTGCTGATCACACTGGGCGCGCAGGGAATGCTGTTGCTCGAAGACGATGCTCCGCCCCATCATCTGCCAGCCTATGCCAAGGACGTCTTTGACGTTTCCGGCGCCGGTGACACGGCGATTTCCGTGTTGGCGCTGGCGCTGGCCGCCGGCGCCACGCCCGGCGAAGCGGCCGTGCTGGCCAATCACGCCAGTGCCATCGTGGTGGGCAAACTGGGGACTGCCACCGTAACCGCGGCCGAACTCGCCGGCAGCGTTGCCCGATCATGAGCCGGCGCCGGGCGGTGTTCTTCGATCGCGACGGGACGTTGATGGAGGAAGTGGAGTACTGCAGCGATCCCGCCAGAGTGAAGGTCATTTCCGGCGTGCCGGAAGCGCTCGAGGAACTGAAGAATGCCGGCTTCCTCGCGATCATCGTCAGCAACCAAAGCGGCATCGGCAGGGGCCTGTTTACCGAGGCGCAGTACACAGCCGTGCAGGAGGAGCTGTTGCGCCAGATCGGCGCTCATCGGATCGATGCATCCTACTTCTGCCCGGACGCGCCCGGCGTTCCATCGCTCCGCCGTAAGCCGGCCCCCGGGATGGTGCTGGAAGCCGCGGCTGAGTTCGAGATCGACTTGGCGGCGTCTTTCCTGGTGGGCGACAAGGCGTCCGACATCGAATGCGGCCGGCGCGCCGGCGCGCGCACTATCCTCGTGCGGACAGGCTATGGAGCCGCATTGGAACGCGATCCGGGTTTTATCGCCCCGGATCATGTTGCCAACGACGTGCCCGAGGCCGTTCACTGGGTGCTGCGGCGATAAAGCCGCCCTCTCGAAGATGCTTCTCGAACCGCGCAGCCGCGCTACAATTGTGGAGCCGCCTGGTTTTAAGGACTGGCTGGGAGGCAACAGGTCTGGCTACTCTTCGACCCTTCCGACTAGTGAGGGACGCACTTCGGCCGGCGCATGGGGCAGGCGCCGGCATGTCTGCGGGCAACGCCAAATATGCTAGCCTCATAGCGCATGGCGTCACGAAACTCACTAATCGCTGGGCTCACGTCCGTTCTTGAGTCTCCCACCGTATACTTGGCTTACCAGCATCTCGTCGGAGGAATCCGGGCGCGGCGTGTCAGCATCCGGGAGCACGTACGGCCGGTCAGTGGACTGACGGTCCTGGATATCGGCTGCGGTCCTGGCTATGCGTTGCAGTGCTTCCCCAACCCGCAATATTTTGGTTTCGATATCTCCCCTCAGTACATCGAGCACGCCAACCGGCGGTTTAACCCGCCCGGCAAGTTCTTCTGTCAATATTTCGACGAGTCCACCCTCGACTGGCTTCCCCGCGTGGACACGGTCCTGCTGATGGGCGTCCTTCATCATCTCGACGACGCGACCGCTACCGCGCTGCTCGGTCTGGCAAAACGGGCAATGAAACCCACCGGCGGCCTGTACACGCTGGACGGCTGCTACCGGCAAGGACAGTCCAGCCTCGACAGGTTCTTCCTCGACAAGGACCGCGGGGAGTACATCCGGACCGAACCTGAATACCGCACGCTCGCGAGCGGTGTTTTCCAGCGCGTCGAGGCCACGATCCGCAAAGATCTCTTCTACATCCCGCAGGCCACGCTGATCATGGAGTGTAGCGGCTAGCTAGTCGTCGTCCGCCACCTTGCCCGATCGCAATGCGACCGCGTAGGCGGCCAGACACACGACCGCTGGGACCATGGAAACGTGATAACGTTCGGTGGACAGGAAGAGCAGGAAGAGCGATTCCGGCACGATGCCGAGGAGCGTAATGGCAAACCAGGCGGGATTGGAGCGCCAGAACGGAAACACCAGCAGCGTGCGCGTGGCGAAGATCCAAAGGACAATCCACCACAGATCGGCCACCGCCCGGGCCGGCTTAAGCCAGAACCCGGCATACCGCCGTCCGCGTTCCAAAGCCCAGTACGGTCCATGGCTGTCAGATTCGACTAGCGCTCGGAACTTGGGTACGGTTAGCTTGAGATAATCGAACGGGTGGCTTCTGATCCATGCCATCGACCACTGGAAACCCGTCCGGTCCATGCGTACTTCATCGGGCAGGAACTGCCGGATTCGTTCAGCGGAGTCGTGGGACCAAGTGCCGTCACCGTTGGGATTATTCGCGGTGTAGAAGTTTTCGCCGCCGTTCGTCGCGACCAGGACCGGACTTCCGAGCAGTTGCAGATTCCGGAGTGTCCACGGCAGAATCGCCGCCACCGCGGTTCCCGCCAGAACAACTCCGAATAGCAGGCGCCGTCTCCACAGAAGCGGCGAACGCAACAGCAACAGAAACAGCGCCGGGATCAGAATCAGATTGCTGTTCCGCACCAGGCAGGAGAGTCCGATCACGGCCCCGGTCGCCAGAGGCCATTTCCAACGATCGCGGGGTACGCCGACCACCAGCCAGATCAACAGGGCAGTCGCCAGGGCCGAGATCGATTCCGTCTGCGGCAAGCCGCTCATCGCGATGGCGCTGGGCCAGAACGCCAGAAACGCCGCCGCCGCATACACGCCCCTGGAAGGGAGCAGTCGACGGCACGCGCCGACGATGCAGATGACAGTCGCAGCAAAGCAGACGACATTGACAGCCAGCGGCGCCCAGATGTTCGCTCCAACGACCGCGACGGCCAACGCGTTCACGAATGCCGCGCCGGGAGGGCGGTAGGCGCGGAGGATGTTCAAAAATTGATCGAAGTGGTCGAAGACGACGTACTCGTGCGCCTTCACCAGATGGATCGCGCTCTCCCAGTAGGCTTCGTAATCGGATTCGGGGCGAGGCTGGACGGATAACGTGAAGGTTACCCTGAGCGCAACGCCGGCCAGCAGAATCCAGCCAACGGGCCGCCATGAGAAGCATGAATCTGGCGCGACGGTTCCCTCCCAGCGGCGCATCCACCATAGCAGCGCCAAAAACACCGTCGCACCAAGAAACAGGCGGGGAACAATCTTCAGGGCAAACGGATCGCCCGGCGCCAGCATCACGACGCCTACGCCAAACCCTAAGGCGGACAGGCAGATCGCTATCTCCACCAATCCCAGAATTCGGTCAATCCACTTGATTCTCACGCGCCGTTCCTGTTCGTGGCCTCATCGCCAGACGCACGGCCGACTCTCCGGCGCGATACATGCGGGAAACCAGGTATAAAGGTCGATCCTTAGACTGTTCGTAAGTCTTGCCGACGTATTGCCCGATGACCCCAAGTAATAGCAGGATTGCGCTTCCGATGGCGCTGGTCAACACCATCAACGAAGTCCAGCCAGGGACGTTATGGCCCTGATAAGCAGTGATAAAGGCTCGGATGAATTCCTCGGCGGCGAATAGCCCAGCCGCCCCACCCAGCATAAAACTCAGGTTGAGAGGAATCGTGGAAAACGACGTAGCCGCCGTCCAGGCGAATCGCAGCATCTTGCGCAGAGGATACTTGGTGGTGCCGGCGGCGCGGGGGTTGCGGACATACTGCACCGCGATCTGAGGGAAGCCGACCCAAGTGACCATTCCGCGCAAAAATCGATGGCACTCGCGCATCTGCAACAACTGGTCCAGGCATTCTTTCGAAACCAGCCGGAAGTCGCCGGTGTCAACCGGAAGATCGGGATAAACCAATAGGTGCATGATCCGGTAAAACAGCCACGCGGATCCTCTTTTAAACAACCCCTCGCCGCCGCGCACCATACGTTGCCCGTAGACTACGTCGTAGCCTTCCCGGTAGCGAGCTATCATCTGGTGGATCACCGCCAGGGGATCCTGAAGGTCGGCGTCCATCAGGACCACAGCATCTCCACGCGCGTGATCCAGACCGGCGGTAGCTGCTATTTGGTGGCCGAAGTTCCGCGACAACTGCACTACCGTAACGCGGGTATCCCGATCAGCCCAGGCGGCCAGCTTGTCGAGGCTGTCATCGGTGCTGCCGTCATTCACCAGGACCACTTCACAAGCGCACGAAACCGTCCCCAGGAAAGCGGTCACTTCCTTTTCCACGAATGGCAGGACTTCGCTCTCGTTATAAATCGGAATGACAACGGAAAGCAGTTTCGGGTCGGGCCTAGCGGTGACGAAGTGACGGGTCATCGATCGGACTTCGTACATTACAGCACACCTCGACTCTATACATTACCATTTGGACTGTGCGGGGAGCGAGAGTTGGCGTTGGAGCGTTGGACGCGTCTGGCGCGTGGAGTTGGCCCTCGTTCCGGCGGGCGACTGCGTGGTCGATATACCTTAGGCTCGTCGGAAGAATCTGTGGGTAAGTTCCAGCTCAGGCTGCTTTGATATAAGGCGAGTTCAGTGACCGGGAACATTCGGAACCCGTGGGATTTTCTCATCGCGACTCTTGCTTTGTTGTTGAGGCCTTCGATTACCCCGCTGGAAAGCTTTTCCCGGGTGCGAAAGTAGTTGCGGATGAGGTCGGGGGGCGCGTAACGTTCTGACGACTGTTCTTCTGCAACTTCAGCTTTACGCGCCACCGGAGACTCTGGCGTGCGTCGTTTACCTGGTCAGCCGAGAATACGCAATGGAGTTCGACTGCGGCGACACGGGCGATCTCAACTCGGTGGTGTTCAGCCGTCGGCTGCCCATCCGCGCGATGGAGTACGATGCCTTCGTGGCTGAGAATCCGCATTTGATGCTGTGCGCCTACACAGCTTGGCCCACATGCAGATAGAGAAACTGCTTAAGGACAGCGCCAGCTTGCGACTATGCAAGCGGGAGGGGGGCTGTTTTTGTATATGAGGTGCACTATCAAGCTAGGGATGCCACATTCGTGCAGAGCCGCAAGTAGCAGTTCCCACGCGTGCATGTGCGGCGGCCCACTGAAGGGCATCGCCGTTCGAATAGCGGCACTCGACTTGGATGGGCCAGCGTCTCTATCAATCTGTATGACAACGCCCTGTTTTGGTGGTGTCCGGGATGCGCCCCGGATTGATCGCTATGAAGTAGCTCACTGTCAATCGCTCCGAGTGCAGTGCCTCGGTCCACTGGGCGAATAGCAGGTTCTTAGCACAGTGTAGATTGCATCAAGAAGCGCATATCGAATCACGAGCGTGTAAAATAGAGGCGATGCGCGGGGTGGCAGTCCCGGGAGCCGTGACGATAAGAGCCATCGTGCCACCTGGACGGAGTACTCATCCGGTCCCGAATGGTTCCGGTGAACACGTGATACCCGATTGCGTTCCGGCACTGGTGACAGAGTGAATCTCCGCTCCAAGCTCTTCGTCGATTATTATTTCGGAGGTTTTCTCCACGCCGTCCTGAGAGTCCCAACGATTCTCCTGGGAAAGCTGCTGCGCCGAGATCACGATCTCTCGAAGTGCCGCGAGATAGCCATCCTGAAACTTCTGGGCGGTGGCAGTCTGGTGATCGCTTATCCAGCACTGCTGGCGCTTCGGCGTCTCCCGGGTATCGAGAAGCTGACGCTCATTACCACCCCGGCAATAGCGCCGTTTGGGGCGCTGCTCGGCATCTTCGACGAGACCGTTATCGTCCGCGACGATCGTGGGCTGCCGACGCTGGCCGCCGATTCGGCGCGCGCATTCCGGAAGCTCTTCCGCCATGACGCGCTGATCGATCTCGAGATTCACAGCCGGCTTACCACCGTATTCGCCCTGCTTACGGTCGCGCGTAACCGCATAGGGTTCTTCACGAGCATCTCCTTTTGGCGGCGCCACCTCAACACGCACCTGCTCTTTTGCAACATCACCAACGGCATTTACGACTTCTACGATCAGTTAGCCGCTCTATTCGGCACCGAGCCGGTGGATGCCGAGGAATGCGAGCGGGAGTTCCGGAGCCGGTTGGGAGCGTACGAAGTCGAAGGGAGACTGTTCCGGCTGGCGATTGCGCCGGCTTGTTCCGGGTTGAGCCGGGAACGGATGCTGCGCCGCGAAGAGTGGGTAGAGATTGTGGCGCGGCGGATAGCGCAACGCTGGCCGGTCATGGCGGAATTGCATCTGTTGGGAGCCCCTGCGGACCGTGCGGAGCTCGAACAGATGACAACTTTGTTGGAAGAGCGGTTTCAAGGCCGCGCCGTGGTTCGCAACCATGCCGGAAAGACGAGCTTGCAGGAATCCGTGCGGATCATTGCCGCCATGGACGAGGTGCTTTGCATCGATTCGGCGCTGCTGCATTTCAGCCGGCTGCTGGGCCGACCGACGGTCTCGTTCTGGGGGCCGACCGATCCGCGCACGCTGATGCGCCCAAGCTCTCGCGATCTCGATGAAGTTCATTACGTGAAAATACCTTGTTCACCTTGCGTCCATATGTCACATCAGCCGCCCTGCAAAGGACAAAACATATGCATGCGCCTGGCCGTGGATCCGGCGGCGCCGGTCTCACGAAATCAACCCTGGGTACTCAAGGGATGAAAACGCGGCTGGCGATTCCTGTCCTGGCGGCGGTGTTTGTGGTCTTCCTTTACACTTTCCTGGCCGCCGAGCTATCGCCCGGCATGCATTCCGAGGGAACCGATTGGGCGATGTATGTCATGCATGCGCGCAATATTGTGAAAGGGCTTCCCTATACGCAGACCGGCTATGTCTTTCAACCGGAATCGACCACCGAGGTTGGCGCTAATTCGTATCCCTCCGGATACCCGCTTCTGCTCGCGCCATTTTATGCCGTCTTCGGGCTGAATATCGGTCTATTCAAGCTGCTGAATGTAGCTTTCCTTGTGCTCTCATTGTGGCCGGTGTATCTGTATGCCAGGAGAACCCTGCCGCCAGTCTACTCCTTGCTCCTGATCGTGGCGCTGGGCTTCTCCGCGCTGTTCTTTGCGAACTTCGATGGGTTTGGCTCCGACGCGCCGTACCAGCTTGTATCCTTTTTCGTGCTGCTACTGCTTCTGCGCATTTACGGCCGGCGTCTGAATGAAACGAATCCGTGGAAATGGGGACTGCTGGCTGGTTTCGGTATTGCGGGGGCCTACCTCATACGCCCAGTGGGGCTGGCATTCCTGCTCGCCGCCGCAGGAACTGAATTCTTACGCAGACGTCGGCTCACCACGTTCCTGGTTGCGATGGCAACCGCGTTCACGCCACTGGTGCTGTTGAATAACTTCTTGCTGCATAGGGACAGCAGTTATGCCCGCCAGTTCACCCTGTCGATCCCGCTCGTCGCCGGACATGCGGCGGCGTATGCCGGGTTCTTTTCCTATGTCTTCGCCAACCCATTGAGCCACTATTTCCGCTATCTGCTCTGGGCGGCGGCGCTCTTGCTGGTGCTCCTCGCAATTTCGAAGCGAGTTCGCGCGGGCTTCGGGGTCACTGAGCTTTATCTGCTGGCGATACTAGCTATAGTTTGCGTGTACTGGTCGCCTAGCCCCAGGTACCTGCTCTGCGTTATGCCCATCTACATGGTTTATATGTTCGAAGGCTTCCGGATGCTGGTTGCAGCCGTGCCACAGCGTTTCGTGGGGCCCCTGCAGGTTGCCGCCGCTGCGCTGCTGCTGTTCGCTCCAGCCGCGAATGCGGTTCTGCTCCGTCCCGATCCGAACGACACGCTCGTCACCGCGCCGAATTACGAAGAACTCTGCGCCCTGGTGCGCCGCCAGACCGCCCCGGACGCTCTTGTACTCTTCTGGAACCCTCGCGTTTTCGCTCTTTCAACCGGGAGGCATTCCAGCGGGTGGCCGGCCAAGGGGCCGCCGGAGCGAATGATTCACTATTTGCGCCGCGTACTCCCGGACTACATCGTGGCCGATAAGAGCCGGCCGGATGACTGCCGGTTTCTGATCCCGGTCCTCGCTGCCGAGCCGTTACGATTGGCCACCGTCTACGAGAACAGTCAGTTCAGCCTGATGAAAGTGCTCGAAGACCGTAGTGGAAAAGGCCCGGAGTAAGGCTCCGGCGTTTCGCGGCAGAACCGCGGCATTCGACAGATGGCCCTGGCGCGCCATCATGGTTTACTTCAGCGAGCAAAGAGGATCGCCCAACACCACGCCCTGCCAACTAAGGAACGGCATTCCCAGGTAATAGCTTTCCGCCAGATTGCGGCCGTGGGCATAGGCCGGCAGGACGTACTCGGGACGCACGCATCCGGACAGGTAAGGTTCGTAGACGTTGCCCGAAGCGCCGGTGGCGCCTTCGTGAATGTAATCCGCGCTGAGCGTTTGCGGCGAGCCCGCGAACCAATGCTCGCGGTCGCTGTAGGTGGTGATGTTCCAGTGCGGCGGCGGCGGCTTCAGCGTCCGGGCGTTGGTCGACACGAATTCGGTCACAACCGCTCCCGGCAGCCATTCGAACCCCAACCAGCGTTGTTTTCGGCCGGCGTCATTCGATCCCCAGGATGCATAGCCGATCACGTTACGCTGGTTATAGAGAACGTTGGGAGTGTCGTCCAGCACAACCCTGCCGGATGGCAACAACAAGGCCGCCGCGCGAAGCCAGTTGTTGCCGTCGCCATTCGCCGGGGAACTGGTGTCGATGACGAACATGCCGCGATTCCGGGCCGATAACGAGCGGTCGATCATGGCTTTCACGTCCGCCAAATCGTTCGCCGCCAGGCGCGTCACAAGGTAAATCGGAAACTGCGGGTGCAGGAAAGGGCTGGTGCGCTTGCCAAAGAAGGGATTGAGAACCGCGCCGGCGCGCTTGAAATGACTTCCGTGAAGCTTCGCATAGAGCAGAGTAAGTTCGGAGTCCACCGAAGACTGCTCGGATTTCTGAATCGATCCGCCCATGCCGTCTATCCGCAGCGGGACGCCCATCGTCGTCACGATATACAGCACCGTTTCCTCAAGGTGCTCCCGTTTCAGGCAGCCTCCGACCGGCGTCTCGATTTGCGTGACGTAAGTCTGCCAGTCGATGGTTTCCTCGGAGGTCGTTTCGAGCAAGCAGACGTGACGGGCGCTGGCCGGGCGGCGCTTCGCGTAATATTCCGCAACCGCTTGGGAGACCGGGTCTCTGCGATTCACCACCAGCAACACATTGTTGGCGCTCTGCGCCTCGAGCCTGGGGACCCACGCGACGATCGGAGCCATCCAAAGCGCGGCGAGCAGAGCGGCGGCCAGGTGACGGAACGGCAGCGGGGCGAGTGCGGAAACGGATTGATTCATGAGATTTCCGCCGGTGCGTGCTCAAGCGCGCTATGGCCGCCCGCCCCAGAGCAGCAGGCCCTTGATCGCCTGCGCGATGACGAAAATGTCCAACATCGGCGAAAGGTATTTGATGTAGTACAGGTCATACTCCAGCTCCACCATCGAATCCCGAGGAACTGCAAAGTGTCGCATGTGAATCTGGCTCCAGCCTGTGATGCCGGGCCGCACCTTGAGCCGGTGCGGATAGAACGGGATGTGCCGCGACAGCTCGCGCTCGAACTCAGGCCGTTCCGGTCTTGGGCCCACGATCGACATCTGCCCGCGCAGCACATGGATGAACTGCGGCAGAGCATAAAGGCCCGTGCGGGAGAGGATCCGGCCGATACGAGTCCCTCCGGCGCCAATTCGGAAGCTGTAGAGGGTGAATGGCCCGTTGCGGCCTTCCCGCAACTGCCGCTCGATCACCCCCTCGTGAGACGACAGCCGCACCAGCGCCGCGATCAGCACCAGCAAAGGCGACAGAAGCGTGAGAACCGCGGCAGCAATCAGGCAGTTGCCGATTGTCTGGAAGAACAAAGCTCGCGTGCCAGGCTCAAATTCCTTCGAATACAGCAGGCGCGCCGCGTTCAATCCACTCAATCCCTCCCGGTTGCAAATCTTCGCGTAGGTTCCGGCGGCGTCTTCGATGGTGTGGCCCGAGAACCGCAACTCCAGCAACTCACGAGCTAGACGCGAGCTCAGGCCGCCCTCGAAGCCCGCCACGACGCGGTTCGGGTGGAGCGCCTGAATCGCGGCTTCCATACTGCCGGCCGGCCCTTCGCCGCCCGCCTCTGGAATGCCGGCTGTTGCAGAAGCGGACCTGCCGATATACCCAACTATCTGGATCCCCGGCTGCGGGTTCCGCGCCAGATGAGTGGCGATGTCCTCGAGCAAGGGACTGTCCCCGATCAGCAGCAACCGCTCGCCGGCAACCCGGGGGAGGACATACGCGCTGAACAGCAGGCGGCCGACCAAAATGCCCGTGATCGAAAACAGGCTGCCCAAAAGCATGACGCGAAGCGGTATCTGCAGATCCGGAGCGATGGCGCTGATCAGCGCCTGGAACAGGAACGCAACGCCCGTGACCATCAAGAGTTGTTGCAGTAGCAGCAGGCGCGACCGGATACGGATCTGCGAGTAGAGGCTCTGGAAGTGCATCCCGGTGAGGATGCTGAGCCAGGCCAGCGCAATACTCACCTGCCCCGGGAGGTGCGACAGATAATCCGTGGGATCCAGATCCAGAAGCAGGTAGACGGAAAAAATGAACGCCCCGAGCACCAGCAGGGCTTCAAATACGAAAAGCCCAAACGTGCTGGTGGGAACAAATACGCGAAATAGCCGGATCATTCGGTTCGAGCCACGACACTATACTCCTACCCTGCGGCGCACGGTTACGAACCGGCCGTCATCTGCGATCAGACTCCCTACCAGATCCGCAGAGGTATGTCCCTTGGAGAGAAGGAGAGCCCCACCCGAGCGTCCCAAATCAGCCGGTTGTAACCCGTGAAGTTATCGCTTTGGTACTTGCGCGCGGCGACGCCGGCCACCAAGTGCACCACGTGGCTGAGCTGCCGGCTGGTCTGCAAGCCAGCGCTGCGGTCCCCGTATTCACCGAGAATGTTGCCGATGGAATCGGACTTGTCGTAAGCAGCCGAAAGATTGAAACTCCACCGGCGAAGCCCCGTGTACGTGTAACCGGCTGTCCCATTATAGGTTTTGGAGGTCAAAAAGAGACCGTTGCCTGGGTTCATCAGGTGGCTACCGGAAATATAAGCAACCCCACGCATAAATGTTTTCGATAAGCGCCCGCTATAACTCGGAATCCAGTTCAAGCCGTAGGAAACGTAATAGCCTTGCGTGATTCCCAGCAGGGCAGCAATGGTGGGGTTGAGCGTAATTACCTGTGGGAACTTGCTATCCAGTCGGGTCGCGCCAGCAAAACCGCTGAACTCCCAGGTTCGGGAGAGTTGTACGCCGTATGTCGCGCTAAACCGGTGGAAATCCGTCCCGCTGAACACCCCGTTATAACTGAAGTGCGTAAACATATAGTTGGCGCCAATCGTCGACCGCCTGGTAATGCGGTACTGCACGTCCCCGCGCGCGTCCTGGCCGGTCACGCCGTAAAGGGCGCTCGACCGGCGCCTGGTCACATCCCAGTCACCGCCGAAAGCGAAGGAAAGCCGGGCGGTTCTCTGGTAGGTCAGGAGGGCCTGGGTGCTTGTATAGATCGTTCGATTATCGAAAAAATCGGTGGTCGGTGTGTAGTTGGTAGTGGGGTCAAACGAGACGGTTGGCGAAAGGCCTGCCAAACCATAGGCTTGAGCAAATATGCCGGCCGATTCGTTCAGTTGCAATGAGACATGCCTTGAGAATTGCTCTGTGATGCCGAGCAATAGCGATTGATCGACGCCTGAGTAATAAGTGGCATGCGAGTATTCGCGAGCCGCGCCCCCATAATTCAAGGTAATCTTGGTGCGCTTCCAACTGTGAACGCCGCTGATGCCAAAGTCCAACTCCACGCCTTCGGAGGCTGCGTTCGCCAGTTCGCCCTGGGAATTTACAGACACGCCGGCCAGCCCGGTATCGTACACACCAACCAGCGACAGGAAGGGGATAAAATCGATTTGAGGCACATTCATGGCTGCGGGGGCGTCGCCGCGAGAGAGAATTGCGGGGCCGGCATATTGGGCAAAGGCCGGCACCACCAGAAAAAAAAGTGCTGCCAGGCGCGGCATTTTCATGGCAAACAATTGTTTACGCTCCTGTTGGCCATTTGTTCGGCTCTAGCAGGCTGCTGAAAAGGGCATTCCGATGCCCAGAATGGCCTGATTTCGAACTCGGCCGAACGTAGAATCAACAACTTGCGGTCGGTGATCAGTGCCATTCTAGGTGGTCCAGGGACTTCTTCAACAACTTGCTAGATCGCAACCTAAAGTCTGACGCGAGGTCCCCAAACCTGTCAAGTCAAGCGCCACCGGTACGATCCAGTAGTACATCATAGTACGCGAAGGCATGGAACGGCCAAGCAAGGCATGAACTCCGACCGTACCCGTCTCGACTCGACTTGGCCCGAGACCGCCCGCATGAGGTTTTGGGCGGCCTGCTTTTGGTAAACTCGGCGTGGCGATGAAATCCATCAAGCTGCTGGCCATCGTCGAGGCCACCAGCGTCACCGGCCCGGCCAAGGGGTTGCTGCAATTTGCCCGCATGGCCCGTTCGGGCGGCGCTGGACCGGCCGTGGAAGTGTCGATTGCCGTCTTCCAGCGCTCGGACCAGCCCGGTCTTTTCATTCAGGCAGCCAGCGAGATGTCGGTCCCGGTCTATCCGATTGCCGAAAGCGGCCGTTTTGACCGGAGGGTGATTGCCGGACTTTCGGCGCTCGGCCAAAGTCTCCAGCCGGACGTGGTGCAAAGCCACGCGGTGAAGTCCCATTTTCTGGTCCGCAGGTCCGGCCTGAACCGGCTGGCGCCCTGGGTGGCTTTCCATCATGGGTACACGTGGCCAGACCTGCGGGCACGCCTGTACAATCAACTGGACCGCTGGTCGTTGAGGGCGGCGTCGCGCGTGGTGACTGTCAGCCAGCCGTTTCGGCGGGAATTGATTCGCCATGGGGTCCCGGCTGCCCGCATCGATATTGTCCACAATGCCATAGAGCCCGGCTGGGGGCGAACCGCCTCGGGGGCGCCGGCGCCGGCGGAACTGCGTGCCCGGCTGGGAATCGATCCGGCGCGAAAAGTAATCCTGATCGTTGGCCGGCTCTCGCGCGAAAAGGACCACCTTTCGCTGCTGCGGGCTTTCAGCCGATTGGCGCTCGCGCACGACGGAGAAGGCGCCGCCAACGCGCATCTGCTCATCGTGGGCGGAGGACCGGAGCGCGCCAGGATCGAGGCGGCGATTCGGCATCTCGGTCTGAGCGAAGCCGTCACCCTAACGGGACCGGTCGCGTCTGCCGAGCCCTACTACGGCATAGCCGATCTGGCGGTGCTTTCTTCGTTATCGGAGGGTTCGCCCAACGCGCTGCTGGAAGCCATGGCGGCTCGCCTGCCGGTGGTGGCGACGGCGGTTGGAGGCATCCCGGAGATCGTTTCCGACCGCGAAAGCGCGCTCTTGGTCCCGCCGCGGAACCCCGAAGCTCTATGCCGGGCGATACGGGAGTTGCTGGTGGACGAAGCTCTGGCGCGTGGCCTGGCTGCACGCGCCTGCGAACTGATTCTGACCCGGCACACGCTCGAAGCCCGCACCGGGAAACTAATCGCCATCTACACCGCCGCACTGGCCAGCCAGAAACGATACTCTTCGTAGAGCCGCTCGCCCAGAAGCCGCCAGTCGTAGTGCGCGCGCACCAAGGCCAGGCCGGCCAGAGACCGCGCGTTCCAGAGTCCGGGTTCGGTCGCAATTGCGGTCAACGCCGGCAGCCAGCCGCTGTCGTCGTCGAGCACCTCTATGTCTTGGCCAGTCGAAACGGCCAGACCTTCGGCTCCCTGGCGGCTGGACACCACCGGCACGCCAGCCGCCATTGCCTCGAGGATTTTCAAACGGGTTCCGCCGCCCGTGCGCAGAGGCACGATCGCCGCCACGGCGTCGCGATAGTAGGGGACCACATCGGGAACCGTGCCGGTAACCTCGACGTTCGGCTCCCGCGCAAGCTCCCGCACGGCGGGAACAGGATTGGAGCCGATCAGTGTCAGGCGCCAGTCCGGAAAACGCTGGTGGATCGCGGGCCACGCGCGGCGAGCAAACCAGCAGGCCGCGTCGATGTTGGCATGGAAATCCATCGCTCCGACGTACACCAGACGCTGCCGCGGCACGGCCTCGTCAGCGGGCGCGAATCTCTCCGTATCCACCCCGTTCTCGATCACCGTGATGCGCGCCGCGGGAGCGATTGCGAGCAGTTTCTCTTTTTCCCGCGGGCTACAGACTACATGCCCAAAGCCGGTGCCGAGGATTCGCTTTTCGAGGCGCACCAATCGTTTTGCCGTAAGATTGGCGTACACCCTCTTGGGAAAAGAACTCACGTTGGCGGCAAAGCGCCGCATCAGCTCCGATTCGATATTGTGCCAGTCGTAGACCGCGCGCACGGGGCTTTGCCACAGCGTCTCGATCAGCGGCACGTATTCGACCATGTGGGAGCTATCCAGGTGCACCAGGTCGAAGCGATTGCGCGCCGCGATTGCGGTGATCACGGATTTCATTTCATCGGTGGTATAGTTGAGCACGTTTAAGGGCTCGCGGCCGGTCAGTCCGCGCAGGATCTTCCGCAGACTGTAGCGCCCGAGAAGCGGTACCAGGAAGACTTCGCTAAAGAATCCGAGCTCGTCGGCGGTGGGCTCCGGAAAACCGGGCTGAATGAAGCTCACGTAAGTGACGTCGGCATGCTGTGCCAACGCGCGGGCGAGATAATACTCGCGGATCCTAGCCCCGGTCAGCAGCGGCAGGCACAGGCGTGGTGAAAGAAAAAGAATTCGCATCCGAAGGGCCGGTGGTTCCTGACCAGTATCGCGTAGCCGGCGAAAGGCGGCAATGGCCCAGCCGGAGCCGGTGCAGGAATGTGACAAAACTACGCAGTTCAGGCCGTCCCGGTTCTGCGTCCCCGGTTCTGCGTCCCGGTTCTGCGGGTTCTCTGTCGCAGGGAGCTGCCGGAGCTGGAGAAGGTCTATAGGCGGTATCAAGGCAATTCGACGGTCGCGTTTTGGGCTGTCGACGTGCCGCAGAACGGTGACACGCCGGAACAAGGGAGAGACTTCATGAAAAAGGCCGGTTACACGCTGCCGGTTGCCTACGGCAGCGAGAAGTCCCTCGATGGCCTCGGCCTGGAGGGCTACCCGTCGCTGATCGTCATCGACAAGTCCGGAAGGGTGCGCCTCGTCCACACCGGCTACAACGCTTCGAAACAACTCCAGGCTGAGCTCTCGGGAGAGATTCAGACGCTTCTGGACGAGCGCCCTTGAAGAGCTCGGGTGACGACCCGGACCGCGCCTGTCACCGATTCTCCCGGATAAACCTCTCGCCTGCCTGATCGCCGCCTATCTCACGGATCGGTACGCCGTTTGGAGCGTAAAGCCAGAACGGATAGGTCCCTCCTCCTTGTCCCTCAGAGTCGATGGGAACGTCGACGCGCCTCACCACAACCATGTAGCCTCTGTAGGCGCCCTTGTCGAGCATCGTAAGCCCGATCGCCGGCGTCAGAATCCTCACCTGCGATGTTCTGAGATCGAGACTGACGAGCCCGCCACAAACAGCCGCTAACGGTATCATGAAGTAGACGTAGCGGTTGTCAAGGGACAGGCGTGGTGCCGAGAATTCCACGTATCGAAAGTTCCCGCCTCTCACCTCGCCTGAAAACAAGCGCCGGGGATCCTTTCCGTCGGCCCCGACCATCCAAAGTTCAGACCGACGCTGCGGTCCCCGTGGCTGAGGGGGTTCGTCGAAAGGTGGACCTGGAACTGCTCGCGCAAAAACGACGTACCTTCCGTCCAGAGATAGGCTAGGATCGTAGTCCCTGCCGCTGGAAGTAATCTCTCGGCGCTCCCCGCTCGCTAACGTGATGTACAGGTTGCCCTCAACAGCGGCTACGGATGCCTTGCGCCCCGTCGCTGCAAGAGCCCCCATCGACAACATGAGGGCGACGCCTGCCTTCCCGATGCGCGATGTTATTGATGCCGTCACTCCTCCCCAGCCCTCTTTAAAAATAGCGCAAGCCGATCCGTAGGTACAGGGACCTGTTATCGATGCTTCCCCGTCGAAGAGTATCTGGCCGCACAGCGGCAAGAAAGCCGAGGCCAATCTCGGCTCAGCAGGCTCGGACAGCCTGCGCCACGGCTATATCGCCTAACCGGCGGACGGGGGCAATCGCAGAGCCTCCGCCAGCATTTGGGCAATCCGTTCGCAGGCGTGCCCATCGCCGTACGGGTTGTGGATGCGGGTCATGCGTGTGTATTCGGCATCGTCGTCCAGCAAGCGCGTTGCTTCAGCGACGATCTGCCGCTCGTCGGTGCCCACCAGCTTCACCGTGCCGGCTGTCACCGCTTCCGGCCGCTCGGTTTTCTCCCGCAGCACCAGGACCGGCTTGCCGAGGGATGGCGCTTCCTCCTGAATGCCGCCCGAATCCGTGATGATCATCCGGCAGCGGCGCATCAGGTCCACAAAAGGCACGTAGCGCAACGGATCGAGAAGCACGATATTGGCATGTCCGTCGAGCTGGCTGTGGGCGGGGCCAAGCACGTTGGGATTGCGGTGCACCGGATAAACGACCTGCACGTCGGGCCGCTCAGCCAACAGCGCGAGCGCCCGCATGGCGCGATCGAAGCCGGGCCCGAAGTTTTCGCGGCGGTGGCAGGTAACCAGCACCAACCGCCGGGCGGGATCGAGCCAGGGCCAGGCCGGCGCAGCGAGTTCGCCCCGTTCCAGCGCATTGCGCACCCAAAGCACCGCGTCGATTCCGGTATTGCCCGTGACGAAGATCTTCTCGGGCGCCACGCCTTCGCGCAAAAGGGCGGCTTCGGCGGCGCGCGTGGGGGCGAAATGAAATGCCGCGATGCGCGACGTGAGTACGCGGTTCATTTCCTCCGGAAACGGCTGCCGCATGTCGCCCGTGCGCAGGCCGGCTTCGATGTGCGCGACCGGCACGTCGTGATAAAATGCGCCCAACGCGGCGGCGAAAGTTGTGTTCGTGTCACCCTGCACGATCACCAGCCGCGGCCGCTCGGAACTGAGAACCGTCTCGACGCCGGCGAGGATCCGCGCTGTGAGGCCGCACAGCGTCTGGTCCGGTCGCATCAGATCGAGATCGAAATCCGGGCGGACTCCGAAGGCCTCCAGAACCGGGTCCAACATGTCGCGGTGCTGGGCGGTCACGGAGACCCTTACCTCAAAGTCGTCCGGCTGCGAGCGCAACCGTTTGATCAGCGGGCAGAGCTTGATGGCCTCCGGCCTTGTCCCGAAAACAAAGAGAATCCGGCTCAAAGATCGAGTATAGCCGCGATTAGCGGCGCGCTTC
This sequence comes from Bryobacteraceae bacterium, assembly GCA_049511495.1. Classification (GTDB taxonomy): domain Bacteria; phylum Acidobacteriota; class Terriglobia; order Bryobacterales; family Bryobacteraceae; genus Bog-375. The sequence continues at coordinate 144,766 of JBEKXZ010000005.1, forward strand.
GATGCGGGTCGGCCGCCACAGCGTTTCCGGCGGAACGAAAAACACCAGCATAGCCAGCAGCGCCGCGGCGTTCATCGCCACAAAGGTCCGCGCCGGCGAGGAGACTCGTTTCAAGAAAAAGGCGCGGGGCACGAATCGATCCAACACTGCCAGGGCCACCAGCATCAGCTCGTCGCTGAGCAGGAAGTTGCGCCACCGGGAATCGGTCAGCGCGAGTGTCGAGCCCAAGATCAGCAGGATCGCCCAGGGCAGAACGAGGCGTCCGAATTTGTAGGAAAGAAAATGAAAACGCATCCGGTTGGCGCGGGTGAACAACTGCGGCAGGCGAACGAAGAGTTGCCAGAGACCGGCTAGCGTGCGCAACCGGCGGCGAAACTCGCCGCCCTCGGCAGCCGGATAGTCGAAGGCGAGGGCCTCCGGATCGAAGATCACCCGGTAGCCGCGAAAGAAGGCTCGCAGCGAGAATGTGCCGTCGTCCGAAATCGTATCCGGCGGCAGCGGCGAGGCCAGGCTGCGGCGGAGCGCGTAGATGCAGCCGGTGGTGCTGAAGATGGAATCGATCCGCGAATGGTGGCTGCGGGCCCAGAGCTCAAAACGCCAGTACAACTCCAGATCGGCCTGCTCGCCGGCCTGCGCAGGATTGAGCAGGCGCAACTCGCCGGTAACCGCCCCTACCGAAGGATCCGCGAAATTCGCCGCCAGGTGGGAGAGCGCGTGCGAATCCAGCATCTGCCGGACGTCGGTGAAGAACAGAATGTCCCCCGACGCCTGCGCCAAGCCGGCGTTCAACGCCGCCGCTTTCCCCCCGCGCGGAACGCATAGTAACCGCACCCCTCGATCCGCGAACGAGCGGGCGATTGTCTCCGTGGCATCGGTGGAACCGTCGGAGATCACCAGAATCTCGCGGAGGTGCGCCGGGTAATCTAACGCGAGTAGAGACTCCAGTTTTCGTTGTAGGAATTCCTCGCCGTTATGGACCGCGACCAAAACCGAAAGCGTGGGCCGAAACGCCGGATCTTTGCGCACGGGTGGTGCCGCACGGCGCGAAATCGCCAACAAGATCGGGTAGCCGATGAGGAAATAGAAGACCACGGCGGTTGCAACCGCCAGCAGCACCACGGCCAGCATCACGACTCACTCGCCGCGCCCGGGACCGCTGTCTTCTTTCGCGCCGCCCCGGACCGCCGGAACAGCGTGCGAAGCAAAATATCCAAATCGAGCGACGGGCTTTCTTGCCTGATGTAATAAAAATCGTACTCCAGACTGAGTGCTTCTTCCGGCACGCCGCCGGTTTCGGCAAGGTGGGCCTGGGACCAACCGAAAATGCCCGGCTTCACCGTGAAGCGATACACGTATGCCGGCATGAGATCGAGCAACCGATCCGCGAAAACGCTGCGCACCGGTCGCGGGCCGAACACTGCCATTTCTCCGCGGAACACGTTGATCAACTGCGGCAGGTTGGTCAGATGCAGGTGCGCAATCAGATTCCCAATCCAGCAAGGCCCGCCGGTGGACCGGGTAGTTCGGAAGCGAAACATCTGAAAAGGAATGCGCTGCAGTCCGGAACATTCGATGTGCTCCATGGCCGATCCGCCAGTGAAAACTGCGATCAGCAACGAAGCCAGAATCAACACCGGAGCGAAGACGATCAGTAGTCCCAGACCAAACAAGTTCTTGTAGATCGCCTGGAAGGCCAGCATGGCACGGCTGGTGACGGGGGTCACCGAAAAGAGCAACTCGGACGGCGCGAGCTGCTGCCATGCCACGCGCCGTATGATGCCTTCGCATAGAAACGGAGCGCCCTCGACTTCGATCCCCGCGTAGTGCAACCGGAGCAGGTCAGCAAACGAGATTCCGGCTGGCCTGCCGCTCACCACAACCGCACATGGGTGCTTGGTTTCGCACACCTCGTCTAACCGATCCGGCGGGCCTAAGAAAGGCAGTTCCCCGGAGGCGGGCGCCGGCCCGCTATCGAGCAAGCCAACCACGTTTTCCTCAAACGCGGCTGCCAATGACGCATTGGAAGAATCGAGGCCAACCAGCAGTATCCCGCCGCTCCGGCCGCCGGGTGCAACCGGCATGGCCTCTCGCAACAGGCCGGCGGCGGCCAGGCTCAAGGCGCTGCCCAGGACGATGAGGAACCAGGGAGCGGCCGGAATTCCAAATAGATAGGTCAGTCCGTATTGCACCAGCAGATTCGACCCTGCGGCAGTAAGAAACCCGTCGACCCATCGTGGCAACCCGCCGTGGGACGAACTCTCCGAGAAGACGACGGCCAGCCAGGCGACGCTGGCCGAAAAAGCCCATTGAAACGCCCACGGCGCCGCCAATACCGCCTGACCTGACCAAGCCCAGGCCGCCCAGGTGGCGGCGCCAAAACCGGCAATGCAGGAGAATAAGTCCAAGAGCGCGGCGGAGTATTCGTTTCCACGGTGAAGCGATGGCTTCATGATTTGGCGGTCACCGTGATATCGGGTTGTGTCGCAGTGCGGCGGGCTTGAAATGTCCGGCGTGCGCTTTCCGCGAATCCCATCAGATCGAATGAAGACGAGGCATCGGCGACAGCGCCGCTGACCTCGATGGACTCGACGTCCGTAAGCGACACCCGGAAGGTCCACGCCGGCGCCGTTAGCGGCGCCAGGGTCTCCGTGCGCTCGCCGTCAAGCCCGATCCAGCGGATTTCCGACATACCCAAGCTCCGCGCGCCCTCGACGAGGATGGCCCACCAGTTCTTTTCGTCGCTGGCCAGATCCAGTTCCCAGGTCAGGCGCTCCAGACGCAACCGCCCGTCCAGAGCGCGTTTGACCCCGCCGCCAAACAGGAACTGGCCGGTTATATCGAATTCCCAATAGCGCAGTTGGTGTATGCCGATTCCGGCGGCCACACAGAACAGGACAATCACTACAATCTGCAATTTCCCGCCGAAATGGGAACTGGCCAGCAGAGCCAGGGCGGCGGCCAGCGCGGCTAACAGGTACAGGACCCACACCGCCTGCTGCGCCGAGAAACCGCGGTCCAACAAACGGTGGTGGATGTGCCGCCGATCCGCTGCGAAAATCGGCTGGTTGCGCAAGAATCGCCGCAAGACCGAAAGCGAAACGTCGAGCAGCGGGATCGATAAAGCCAGCAGCGGCACCAGCATGCTCAGCAACGTCGACGCCTTCTGGGTCCAGATCATGCCGTAGCAGCCCAGCAGAAAGCCGATCAGCAAGGCGCCCGAATCGCCAAGGAAAACGGTAGCCGGATTGATGTTGTAACACAGAAACCCCAGCAACGCGCCGACCAGCGGAAAGGTGGCGTGCGCCAACGGGAGGTTGTGCCGCAACATCGCGGCCGCGAACAGCGTGAGAGTGGCCACCAGGCCCATCCCCGCGCAAAGCCCATCCAGCCCGTCGATCAGGTTGAGAGCGTTGCTGGTCAGCAGCAGCCAAAAAACCGTGAGCGGATAGTCCAGCCACACCGCCACCGGCTGACCCGCAAGGTCGCCGATATGCAGGCCACTGAAGAAAACCAGGGACGCTGCCACCACCAAGCCTGCGATCTTAAAAATCGGCTTCAGCGAAAAAAAGTCGTCCAGCAGCCCCGTCAGGAAAACCAGCGTGGCTCCTGGAAGCAGTTTCCAGGCCGAGGGAGCAGCCGCGGCTTCGGTCGCGGGCGCAGTCAGCAAGGCAACACCGTAGGCGACGGCGATTGCAATTCCTCCCACCCGCGGCATGGGATAGGCGTGCATCTTGCGCTTCCCCGGCCGATCCATCATGTTGTACGAACGAAAAATGTCGCGGACGATCGGCGTCAGGACGATCGCGATCAGGAAAGCTTTGCCGGCCATCCACAGCAGTTCACCCATGACGGAGCCTTCCCAAAAAGCTACCCCCAAGTACTCTGAATGGAAGCCAGCTTATCGCGGTCCAGCGAATGTTCCACTCTGGCCGTGACACCGGACTCGGAGCACTGTTGCACCTCGCCCAGGTACAGCATGGAACCACACTCAATTTCGACCAGCACACCTGGGGAAAAGCCATCTTTTGGTCCCGGCAGATCCACGCAAAGCGAGGTGTTCTCCCAGCCGGCTTCCCACCCTTCCAGGAAGTCGCCATCCGGCAGATGCCGCACCTTCACGCTGTTCCGTTCGGGCATGGAAGTATCATACTCCATCCACCGGCGGACCGTGTACCTGCGGAACCTGTCCGATACCCGGATCTTCGCCTCGTCCTTGCGCCTCCAGCGCCTGCCCCAGAGCCAGCAGGCCGGGCATTGAGGTCGCTGCCGGCACCCGGTCTTGAGCGGCATCGTTCCTGTTAGCGACAGCTTTCGGGTTGTCATCCGGTTTCTTGCGTGGCTTGCGGACCAGGTACGCCATCACGGCCAGGGAAGCCAGGAAAAGCAGAAAAGTCACTGATTCACACTCCCTTCCCGTCTTCCATCGGCACGGACCCGGGCGGCCTTTAGCCAACGGGGCGCATTCGCAGGGGCTGCGACTGGCGATTAGGGGCGGAATCGGCCAACTTTTTGCAGGAAACAAAAGGCTTAAGACGGCTCAAGACCTCTTTTTTTTTGCGCGAAACGCCCCAAAGGGCCGCTTCCGGCGAAAAAACAAACTCCTCTTCCAATCGCATGGCAAGCGGCTCTGGAGTTTCCGGCGCACCCCACACGAGCCGGCTTCATGGGCGGGGCATCCCAGCTAGCGCTTCGCCGCTACATCACCGGCCCGATCCGCCAGGGGACGAATTCCCGGTGGCCCAGGCGCTCGGCGCAAGTCCGCTGGCCGGAAGCCACCGCCAGCATCGTTTCGAAAACCTCGCGGCCCACTTCGTCTATGGTGCGCTCGCCGTCGGCGATGCTGCCGGCGTTCACATCCATGTTGTCTCGCATGGCGCGGAAGGTGTGGCTGTTGCTCGCGATTTTGATCACGGGGATGGTTGGAAAGCCAATCGCGCTGCCGCGGCCGGTAGTGAACGCGATCAGGTTCGCCCCGCCAGCCGCGAGGCCGGTCAGCGAAACCGGATCGTAGCCGGGCGTGTTCATGAACGCGAAGCCGGAGTTGTGGATGCGTTCCGCGTAATCATAGACCTCAATCAGCGGGGACGAACCGCTTTTCGCTGTAGCGCCGAGCGACTTCTCGAGGATGTTGCTGAGGCCGCCGGCCTTGTTTCCGGGGCTGGGGTTGTCGTCAAAGCTGCCGCCAAAGCGCGCCAGGTATTGCTTGTATTGATCGATCTTGGCGAGCAGTTGCTCCGCCACGTGGCGATTGCGCGCGCGCTGGACTAGCAGGTGCTCCGCACCGAAAATTTCCGGGGTTTCGGCCAGCACCGGCGTGCCACCCAACTCGGCCAGCCAATCCGAGCAGCGGCCCAGGGCCGGATTGGCCGTGATGCCGGAGAACGAATCCGAGCCGCCGCAGTTCAACCCGAGCACAATGCGCGACGCGGGGAGGGGCCGGCGCGATTCGGCGGCGGCGGCTTCGATCAGGCGCGCAATCTCGCGGCGCGCGGCCTCGACGGTCGAGCGCGTGCCGCCGCTCGCCTGCACCGTCATGCCCACCAGGCGTGCGCTGCGCGGCCCGGAATCCCCCAGGTAATGATCGATCTGGTTGCCCTCGCAGCCCAACCCCAGAATCACGGAGGCGGAAACGTTGGGATGATCGAGCACGCCGCCGAGCGTGCGCCGAAGCTGCTCAATATCGGCGTCGCCCGAATGCCCGCAGCCTTCGCCGTGCGGAAACGCCACCACCCCATCCACGTTCGGCGGCAGCGTTTCGCCCGCGTAGCTGCCGGCGATTAGCTCGGCCGTATGTGCGGCGCAGTTCGACGCCGCCACCACCGCAATGTAGTTCCGCGTGCCGGCGCGGCCGTCTTTGCGCAGGTAGCCAAGGAAGCTGGGACCGTCCTCGCGGCGCACCGGCTCATCGAGCGAGGCGGAAGGAAACTGATACGCCGCGCGGCGTTCGTCGAAGGCTAGGTTGTGGGTGTGTACGTGGCTGCCGGGCTCCAGCGGCACTACGGCGAGACCGATGGGTTGGCCGTAGCGAAACACGGTTGCGCCCGCCGCAATCACCCGCAGCGCCACTTTGTGGCCGGCCGGGATGGCCTCCCGGACCGCCAACGTTTCTCCGCCCACGTGGAATTCGGTACCTGCCGCCAGCGGCACCCGCGCCACCGCGACGTTATCGGCGGGGTGAAGCTGAATCGCCGAATTCTGGGGGTTGGGCAAACTGGCGATTTCGAGCAGCATTGAGCGATTCCCGGGGCGCCGGCGGCTGGCGCGAACATGCCGCCGCAATTCCGGACAGCAGCCCTCTCTCTCTTCAGCTTACATGTACATGCCGCCGTTGACGGCCAGCACGTGCCCGGTAATGTAAGACGCATCGTCGCTGACCAGGAACTTCACTGCGTTGGCGATATCTTCCGGCGTGCCCATGCGGCCCAGCGGAACCGTGGCCAGCATCTTCTGCTTGAGCTCCTCGGGCAGGCTCTTGGTCATGTCGGTGTCGATGTAGCCGGGAGCAATCGCGTTCACGGTGATTCCGCGGCTGCCCATCTCCTGCGCCAGCGCCTTAGTGAGTCCGATCAAGCCGGCCTTGGAAGCCGCGTAGTTGGCCTGTCCCACGCTTCCCGCCTGGCCCACCACGGAGGATATGTTTATGATGCGCCCCCAGCGGTTGCGCATCATGCCGGGCAGCGCCTGCTGGCTGCACAGGAACGCGCCTTCGAGATTCACCTTCAGCACCAGTTGCCAGTCCGACGGTTTCATGCGCACGGCTAGGCCGTCGCGCGCAATGCCAGCGTTGTTCACCAGCACATCAATGCGTGTCTTGTCCTTGAGCGTCTTGGCGAAACCCTCTTTGACCGATTCCGGCGACGTCACGTCCAGATTCAGCGTCATCGCCTCGCCATTGCAGGCGCGGATTTCGCCAGCCACCGCTTCGTTGTTTTCGAGTTCAGGCGAAGCCACTACGATTTCGAAGCCGGCGCGGCATAGCTTGAGCGCGATCGCGCGGCCGATGCCGCGGCTCGCGCCGGTGACGAAGGCTACTCGGTTGAACATGCTTTCTCCTCGGGATGTACTCGCCGTTCAGCCTCAATCATAAACCAGGGTGGGTGCGTTTCGTGCCGCGAGACACTCCGCATCGCGGCGAGAGTGAACATCCGGCTCTTCATAACGAACTTATTATCGCAAGGCTAGCGAAAACACTTGTAAGATCCTCCCGCGAACGGCGACTATCTGAAGTGTGGGATCGCCGAGCCAGGACGAACGGTATCACCAGGCGGCGGCCGAGTATGGCGCGGCCCTGGAACGGCTGGCGCGCGCGTATGAGTTCGACCCGGACCGCCGGCGCGATTTGCTGCAGGAGATCCATCTGGCCCTTTGGCGCAGCTTCGCTTTGTTTGACGGACGCTGCTCGCCGCGCACCTGGGTCTACCGCGTGGCGCACAATACGGCAGTCAGCTACGGTATCGGCCGGCGGCGCTCCGGCGACCGCAACCTGGTGAGCCTGGAAGAAGTCGAACCGACGCTGGGTGATCGCGACGCCGACGAAACGGCCGGCCGCCGCCACGTTCTGGCGCAATTGACGGAGATGATTCAGAGTTTAAAGCCGCTCGACCGCCAGGTGATTCTTTCTTACCTGGAAGGGATGGATGCCGCCCAAATCGGCGAAATCACCGGTCTCGCGGCGGGCAACGTGGCTACCAAGATTCATCGCATTAAGACCGTGCTGGCCAAGCGGTTTACCGAAGGAGCCAACCATGCCGGATGAGTTTCCGCAGGACGACTATTGCAACGCCTGGCAAAACCAGCCAGTGGAGAATATCACCATGTCACTCGAAGAAATCCGGCGCAGAGCCGGCAAATTTCAACGCCGCATCTGGTGGCGCAATGCGCGCGAATACGCGGCCATCGTGGTCGTGGTCATCGTGTTCGGGCTGTACATGAAGTGGTTTCCGAATCCGATTATGCGCGCGGGTTCGGTCATCACCATCGCCGGCGCGCTGTATGTGGCATACCAGCTCCACCGGCGCGCTTCGTCTGAGACTGGGCCCGCCGCGGCAGAATTCGAACAATGCCTGGGCTTCCATCGCCACGCATTGGAACGCCAGCGCGATGCGCTCGAGAACATCTGGAGCTGGTACCTGGGCCCGCTCATTCCCGGCCTGGTGGTCTTTTCCGCCGGAATGGCCATCGCCGCGCCCATCCCGTTCCGCCATCGCGTTCTCGCGACCGCCATCATGCTCGCCGTGATTGGCGTTGTGTTCTGGCTGGTGGCCCAAATGAACCGGCGCGCGGCGCGCAAGCTGCAAACGAAGATCGACCAATTGAAAGCACTGGAACAATGATCATGTTCAAACGAATCGCTGTGCCGATGTTACTCGTGGCCGCTGCTGCGCGAGCCCAATCTCCCGCTCCGCCGGATGCCGAGATCCGCCGCATCCTGGCACAGCGCGTGGATGAGCGTCACAACGCGGTGGGAATGGTGGTTGCGGTGATCGAGCCATCGGGCACCCGAATCGTCGCGTATGGCAAGCCAGCCAAGGAGGATGCACGGGCCCTCAACGGCGACACCGTTTTCGAGATCGGTTCCATCACCAAAGTGTTCTCCGCGGTGCTGCTGGCCGATATGGCGCAGCACGGCGAGGTGAAGCTCGATGACCCAATTTCGAAGTACTTGCCCGAGGGCGTCAAAGCGCCGCAGCGCACCAGCAAGGATATCACGCTCGAGGAACTCGCCACCCACACTTCCGGCCTGCCGCGGCTGCCCAACAATTTGTCGCCGAAGGACGCGGCGAACCCGTACGCGGATTATTCCGCGGACAAACTCTACGCGTTTCTCAACAGTTACCAACTGCCGCGCGATCCCGGCGAAAAATGGGAATACTCGAACCTGGCAACTGGGCTGCTGGGTCAGCTTCTTTCGCTGCGCGCGGGCAAGGACTTCGAGACGCTTGTGGTCTCCCGCATCGCCACGCCGCTCGGCATGGCCAGCACGCGCATCACGCTGACGCCGGAAATGAAGGAGCGGATGGCGGCGGGCTACAACGCCGCGCTGCAGCCGGCGCGCCTCTGGGATTTCCAGGCGCTGGCGGGCGCCGGAGCGCTGCGCTCCACGGCCAACGACCTCATCACTTTCCTGGCCGCCAACCTGGGCTACAAGAAATCGCCCCTCCAGCCGGCCATGGCGGCTATGCTGGAAGTACGTCTTCCCACCGGCCAGCCCAATCTCCAGCAAGCGCTCGGCTGGCACATACTGCAGCGTAAAGACCGCGATCTGTTCTGGAAGGATGGCGGCACTTTCGGCTTCGCCAGTTTCATCGGCTTCGACGCCAAGGCCAAATTCGGCGTGGTGGTGCTCGCCAACTCGTTCTCCCTGACGAGTGGTGTCGCAGACGAAGTTGGACTGCACCTGCTCGACACCTCAATGCCCCTTGCCGGCGCGCCGGCAAAGGAGCGCACCGCAATCGCGGTCGATCCCAAGATCCTCGAAAACTACGTAGGCCGGTACCAGCTTGCTCCTACGTTCTCCATCACGATCACTCGCGACGATGACCGGCTCTACGAGCAAGCCACCGGCCAGCCGAAATTGCAGATCTTCGCCGAGAGCGAAAAGGAGTTTTTCCTGAAGGTGGTGGATGCGCAGATCAGCTTCAAGACCGACAGCCAAGGCCGCGCCACCGAACTCATCCTGCATCAAGGCGGCCTGGACCAGCGGGCGCCGCGGGCGGAATAGCCAAGCTGCGCGGCCGAGACGGCGGCGGCTCGATTTCGAAGGGCAAGCTAAAGCATGCCCCACCCGGCCGCCAATAGCTCAAAAGGGCTATCCCAAGCACCCTCCTTGGAGGCTTCCCAGCTTCGCGAAATCGTTTAAAATATTAGGTATATTGCCCAACTTTGGCGCTGTAATGCGCCGCGCGTTGGAAACCTGACTCTGCATGTGGATTGTAAGACTCGCTCTCAGACGTCCGTACACCTTCGTGGTGATGTCGATCCTCATCGCCATCCTCGGCGTCTCCGCCATCGTCACCATGCCGGTGGATATTTTTCCCTACATCGACATTCCGGTGGTCAGTATTGTGTGGAGCTATACCGGCCTTCCTCCGCAGGAAATGGAAAAGCGCATGGTGCTGATCTTCGAGCGCTCCATGACGACCACTGTGAACGACATCGAGCACATCGAATCGCAATCCTACTCCGGTGTTTCCGTCACGCGCGTTTATTTCCAGCCCAACGCCAAGGTGGAGGTGGCGCTCTCGCAGGTTACGGCCATTGCGCAGACGCTGCTGAGAATCTTTCCGCCCGGCACCACGCCGCCCAGTATCATCAAGTACGACGCTTCGAGCGTGCCGATCCTGCAATTGGGGCTGGAAAGCAAGACCCTGAGCGAGCAGGATCTGTTCGACCTGGGCCAGAACTTCATTCGCACCCAGCTTGCCACCATCCAGGGAGCGGCCGTGCCACTGCCCTATGGCGGCAAGCTGCGCGAGGTGATGGTGGACCTGATACCGGAGCAGATGTTTGCCAAGAACCTGTCGCCCGCCGAGGTGTCCGCCGCCTTGGGCAATCAGAACCTGATTCTGCCGGCGGGCGATATCAAGATCGGCGACAGGGATTACCAGGTCAAGCTCAACTCCAGCCCGCGCATCCTGAGCGAGATGAACGCCATGCCGCTGAAGGTGGTGAATGGCGCCACGATCCGGCTGGGCGATGTGGCCCAGGTGCGCGATGGCTACGCGGTGCAAACCAACATCGTGCGCACCAACGGCACGCGCGGGGCGCTGATTACGGTGATGCGCAATGGGAAGGCTTCCACGCTGGCGGTGGTGAACAACGTCAAAGCGGCGCTTCCGAAGATTCTGGCCGGGCTGACCCCGGAACTCCACGTGCGGCAGTTATTCGACCAGTCGGTGTTCGTGCGCGCGGCCATCAACGGCGTGGTGCGCGAGGCCGTCACCGCCGCGCTCCTCACCGGCTTGATGATCCTGGTGTTTCTGGGAAGCTGGCGCAGCACGGTGATCGTCTGCATTTCGATTCCGCTTTCGATCCTGGTGTCGCTTATCGTGCTTAACGCGCTCGGCCACACCATCAACGTGATGACGCTGGGTGGTATGGCGCTGGCGGTGGGGATTCTGGTGGACGATGCCACGGTGGAAATCGAAAACACGCACCGCAACATGGCCATGAAGAAGCCGCTGGTGCGCGCGGTGCTCGATGGCGCGCAGCAGATCGCCGCTCCGGCCTTCGTTTCCACGCTTTCCATCTGCATCGTCTTCGTGCCCGTGCTGCTGCTCACCGGCGCGGCCAAGTACCTGTTCACTCCGCTCGCCATGGCCGTGGTTTTCGCCATGCTGGCCTCTTACCTGCTTTCCCGCACGCTGATTCCGAACATGGTGCATTACATGCTCCGGCCGGAGCTCAAGCTCTACGCGCAGGGATCTCACGGCGAAACCGCCGGCGGCACCGGCCCCATCTGGAAAACGCACTACGTGTTCAACCACCGTTTTGAGCGGATGCGCAGTTCCTATGCGGCGCTGCTCCATTGGTGCCTGGAGCATCGCGCCCCGGTGCTGGCGGGCTTCGCCATCTTCATAGTTGGTTCGTTGTTGCTGGCTCCGCTGATCGGCCGCGATTTCTTCCCGACCGTGGACTCGGGGCAATTACGGATGCACGCCCGCGCGCCCTCCGGAACGCGCATCGAGCAGACCGAAAGCATCTTCAAATCGATCGAACGCGAGATCCGCCAGGAGATTCCGGCGAGAGAGATCGACACCATCATCGATAACATCGGCCTTCCCAACAGCGGCTTCAACCTGGCCTTTAGCGACAATCCCACGCTTGGCGTGGCCGATGGCGACATCCTGGTTTCCCTCAAGCCCGAGGACCACGGCCCCACCGAGGAATACGTGGGCCGCTTGCGCACCCGCTTGCACGACAAGTTTCCCGATATGGTGTTCTTCTTCGAGGCCGCAAACATCACGAACCAGATTTTGAATTTTGGGCTGCCGGCTCCCATCGACGTGCAAGTGGTGGGACGCAACGCGGACGCCAATTACAAGATCGCGCAGGACCTGGAAACCGCCATCGCCCGCATACCCGGCGTGGCGGACCCGCACATTCACCAGGTGGTGGACTGGCCCGAAATCGATATCAATGTGGACCGCGATAAGGCTGGCCTGGTGGGCCTCACCCAGGCCGACGTCGGCAACAGCATGCTGATATCGCTGGCTTCCAGCAGCCAGATCGCGCCCACCCAGTGGCTCGACTGGCGCAACGGCGTGAGCTACTACGTGGCCATGCAGACGCCGCAATACCGCATGAACAGCATGTCCGCGCTGATGAATACTCCCATCTCGCCGCTGGCATCGAACTTCAACTTCAACACGCCTAACTCCATGGCTGGCACCGCGAATGGGAACAACTCGGCCATCGGCGCCAGTCCCAGCCAGAACTCGACCGCCTACGGCAACCCGGGCGCCGCGGCCGGCGGCCCGCAATTGCTCTCCAATCTGGCCGGCGTGACGCGCGGCGTGGCGCCGGAAATCGTCAACCATTACAACGTGACGCCGGTCTTCGATATTTACGCCAACGTCTACCGCCAGGATTTGGGCTCGGTGGGATCGGCTGTGGACCGGATCGTGAACAAGGCGTCCGCCCACCTGCCGCGCGGCACCACCATCGACGTGCGCGGCCAGTACTCCATGATGCAAAGCTCGTTCTACCGCCTCGGGCTGGGCATGGCGTTCGCGGTGGTGCTGGTCTACCTGCTGATGGCGGTCAACTTCCAGTCGTGGCTCGACCCGTTCATCATTCTCATGGCGCTGCCCGGCGCGCTGGCGGGAATTGTATGGATCCTGTTTCTCACCCAGACGACTTTCAGCGTGCCCTCGCTGATGGGGTCGATCATGTGCATCGGCGTGGCCACGTCCAACAGCATCCTGATGGTGGTGTTCGCCAACGATCAGCGCGAGGAAGGCATGGACGCACGTTCCGCCGCGCTCTCCGCCGGCCACACGCGCATCCGCCCCGTCATCATGACCGCGGCCGCCATGATCATCGGCATGCTGCCGATGGCGCTGGGCATGGGCGAAGGCGGCGAGCAGAACGCACCCCTCGGCCGCGCCGTGATCGGCGGCCTCGTCCTGGCTACGATCACTACGCTCTTTGTGGTTCCATTAATGTACAGCCTGTTGCGGACCAAACCGCCGGTGGATCACGAGCGCCGCAACGTCGAGGAAGAACACGCATACTTGCGGGACGAAATGATGCTCGGGTGAGGGTGCCGAATGAACGAACTGAATACCAGCGAAGACCAGTTGCGCGCCGAGGTCGAAGATCTCAAGGGGCAGTTGGAGCGGCAGAAGCAAGAGCTGGCCGCGGGCCGCGGCGGGGCTGCCGGAGGGCCCTCCGGACGCACGCTGGCGATCATCGTGCTCCTGTTGGTGGCGCTGGCCGTGGCCGGATACTTCCTCGGGTACGCGCCGCGCCAGCACCGTGAGCAAGTGCTGGCGGCCGAATCGCGCACCTCATCCCAGAGCCTGCTTGAGGTGAACGTTGCGGAGGTCAGGCGGTCCGGCTCCCAGACCAACCTGGTGCTGCCCGGCAGCATCGAGGCCGTCACCGAGGCTCCCGTGCTGGCGCGCGCGTCCGGCTACATCGTGAAGCGTTTGGTCGATATCGGCGACCGTGTTGCCGCCGGCCAGGTGCTGGCGGAAATCGAGGCGCCGGAAATCGATCAACAGATCCTCCAGGCCAAGGCCCAGGACGACCAGGCCGCCTCCGCCATCCAGCAGGCACAGGCCAACCTGGTGCAAGGCCAGGCCAACCTGCAACTGGCCGAAGTCACCAAGGACCGCTGGCAAAAGCTGTTCGATAAGGGCGTGGTCTCGCGCCAGGAAAACGACACTTACCGGGCCCAATGGGCCGCCCAGCAAGCGAACGTGGACGCGCTCGAAAAAGCGATTGCCGCCGCGCGGAGCAATCTGGGAGCCGCTCAGGCCAACCTGGCGCGGCTGAACGATCTGCAGAGTTACCAGACCGTGCGCGCCCCCTTTGCCGGCGTCATCACATTGCGTAACGTGGATACCGGCGTGCTTGTCACCGAGGGCGCCACACTGCTCTTCCGCATCGCCCAGACCGGCCGGCTGCGCACTTATTTGAACGTGCCGCAAGCCGATGCCGATTCCATCCGGCCCGGCCAGAAGGCCACGCTGGTGATTCCGGATCTCGCCGGCCGGAAGTTCCCCGCCGTCGTCACCCGCACCGCCAATGCGCTCGATCCCTCCAGCCGCACGCTGCTGGTCGAGGTGCAGGCCCCCAACTCGGACGGCCTGCTGATGCCTGGAATGTACGCCCAGGTGGATCTCGCCGTCCCCCGCAAGGAGCCGCCGCTGGCGATTCCCGGCGATACCCTGGTGGTGCGCGACAACGTGACGCAGGTGGCCGTAGTTGCTGGCGACGGCACGGTTCACTTCCAGCGCGTCCAGTTGGGACGCGACTTCGGCGACCGCCTGGAAGTGCTCTCCGGCCTCGAACCAGGCCAGTTGCTGGCCGTCAATCCCAGCGATTCCGTTCACGAAGGCGTGAAGGTGAAACCGCTGCACGCCGAAAAACCCGCCGCTCCGTAGGGGCCGGACATGCCCGGACGCGCGCATGAAGCTCCCATGATGCCGAAAACACTTCTCAGCCTTTTGCTCTCCTTTTTGTTGTGCCCCGGCTTTGGCGCCGGCGCGCCGCAGCCCCCCGGCCAGCCGCCAGCCCCGCAACTGCCCGGTTCGGGCCGCCCGGTGAGCTTCGACGATTCCCAGCGCCTCCACGACCTGGTCCGCGCCGGCAGTTTGTACCTCGGTCTCCAGGATGCGCTGGCGCTGGCCATCGAAGACAATCTGGACGTGGAACTGGAACGCTTCTCCGTTCCGCAGGGCGATACCGAACTGCGCCGCGCTCAGGGCGGCGGCACTAACCGCAGCCTCACTTACACGTTGCAGGAAGCGCCGGTAGGTGTCGGCGGCCCGCTCAGCCCGCTGGTGGTTGCGCCCGCTTCCAGTAACGGCCCTAACGGTACCTCGGTTCCCACCAACGCACTCGAGCTCGGCGTGCTCGGCGAGCCGGTGGATAACTACTCCATGCAGGGCGGCGTCGCGCAATCGTCCGGCACTCCGGTTCCCACTTACGATCCCTTCGTGTCGGGGCAGTTAAATTGGCTGCATCAATCCACGCTCGAAACCGATCCCGCCGCTTACGGCACCAACAACCTGGTGCAACACGGGTTCATCGCCAACACGGGCATCCAGCAGGGATTCTCCACGGGCACGCAGGCGGCGTTCAATTTCGATAATCTCCACCAATCGTCGAACGCGGTTAACAACGCCTACAATCCCATCTCAGGCGCCAGCCTCGGTTTCACCGTCACCCAGCCGTTGCTGCGCGGCTTCGGCCGCGGCCTCAACCGCCGCTTCATCCGCATCGCCGGCAATGAGCGCAAAATCTCCAGCCTGCTCTTCCAACAGCAGCTCATTCTCACGGTCTACGGCGTCATCCGGCTGTACACCGACTTTGTCGCGTTGTATGAGGACGTCAAGGTGAAGGAAGAAACCCTGCGCTCGGCCAGCAAGCTGCTGGCCGATACCCAGGTGCAGGTGGATGAAGGCACGCTGGCGCCGGTGGAATTGACCCGCGCCAAGGCGCAGGTGTTCTCCACCGAACAAGACCTGATCAACTCGCGCGGCCTGCTGGAGGAACAGGAGCTAATCCTGAAAAGCGTGCTGACGCGCAATGCCGGCGCCGGGTTGCGCGGCATCCGCATCGTCCCCACCGACACGCTCGCCATACCGGACAAAGACGAGGTGCGGCCATTGCAGGACCAGGTGGCCGAAGCCGTCGCCCGCCGCCCCGATCTGGGGCAGGCGCGGCTGCAAGTGGAAAACTCGCTCATCGGCCTCGGAGGCTCCCGCAACGCCACCAAGCCCGAAGTCGATATAGTCGGGACCATGCAAAATAACGGGCTCGCAGGGGCCGCCACAGGTTATCTCGCCGGTACGAGTCTGCCACTTACTGGCGGTTACGGCAGTGCGCTCGCCCAGGCGCTGGCTCGCGACTACCCGACTTATGGCATCGGACTGCAAGTTACTCTGCCCATTCATAACCGAATCGCCGAGGCCGATCTGGCTCGCGACGAGTTACAGGTCAAGCAATCACAGATTCGTGTGCAGCAGTTACAGAACCAGGCCAGCCTGGAAGTCGAGGACGCGCTGATTGCCATGCGCCGCGCGCGCGCTTCCTGGGAAGCCGCTGTTCAGGCGCGTAAGTTCCAGCAGGAGTCGCTCGAAGCCGAACAAACCCGCTTCGAAGTCGGCGCCTCCACCGCTTTCTTCGTCATCCAGTACGAAAGCCTGCTGGCGCAGGCGCGCTCCACGGAAGTCGCCGCCAAGAGCTCTTACGTCAAGGCCCGCGCCGCCCTCGACCGCGCCACTGGCTCTATTCTCGAAGCCCACAACATCTCTATCGACGCTGCCCTCAAAGGGCAGGCCAGATAAGATCGGATAGGCGTTAAGGTTTCAGATTAGGAGCGCCCAGCCGGTATGGCCGATCTCTGGGTAGAATATCTGCTAAGGCTATGGTAGAATATCTACCGAGACCATGCCGATCGAGCCTTCCGACCGCGTCCAGTTGCTGCAGGGTACGCTCGATATGCTGATCCTGCGCACACTACTGTTTGGACCCGCTCACGGCCACCAAATCGCGAAGCACGTCCAGCGCACCACGGAAGACTTTCTGCAAATCGAGCACGGTTCGCTGTATCCCGCACTCCATCGCCTGGAGCGCAAAGGCTGGCTCGCGGGCCGTTGGCAGCCCGCCGCAAAGGGTCTCACGCGCGAGTTCAAGTATTACCGGCTTACCGCCGCCGGCAAGAAACAACTCGCGAGGGAAGAGTCGAACTGGAAGAAAATGGCGGAAGCCATTGCGCGCGTCATGAGGCCCGTCAAGGAGGGTTGATGTACTGGCGGCGAGAATCGCTCGACGCCGACCTGGAGCGCGAGTTGCGCTCCGATATTGAACTGGAAGCCGAGGAGCAGCGCGAGAACGGCCTCTCGCCCGAAGCCGCCCGCTACACTGCCGAGCGCGCATTCGGCAACACCGCCCTGGTCGCGGAACAAGTGCGGGAAGCCTGGGGCTATGCGTGGATCAGCCAGGCCTTCCAGGACCTTCGGGTCGCCGTCCGCCTGCTCGGCCGCAACAGGGGCGGAGCGCCCAGCCCGGCGCGAAGACGTCCGGGCTCCTTTTCAGTCTCAACCTCAACCTCCGCTTGGCCGACGGTCTGGCCGGGATTAGATCGACATTTGGGCAGCACGCAGTCATCGTGGGTTGATGGCTGCCCAGTGGAAGCGTCGGCTGGCCAGGATCTGCATCGCCTTCAGACCGTGTTGGGTACCCCGGGAACCCGCCAGCCTGACATAGGAACACAATCAATGCGCCGGCTCTGGCTGGGCGTAGTACCCGGATCGCGTGCGCGCGGTTAGTCCGGGCTTATCGATCTTAACCGCGAGCGCATGGTATTCGTTTGGACCATCCCCGGCAACGCCGTCGAACGAGAGAACGTAGAAGGCACTGGCATCCGCGATGCAGGTTGCGATCTCGCCCGCCACATCGTTGCTGGAATTGAGTACCCGGCCTCCGCTTTGAACCGCAAGAACCTGCAATGACAGGTCTGCCAACTCCACTTGTTTTGCCGTCCTCACTCCTTTTAAGAACGCCATATAATATGAAGTCCGCAACCCGCCCGCGTCCTCCATCCCCAATGGATCGATATGGTAGAGCGTAATGCGAGCCCGTCGCAGCCCTTCCGAAACAGCCACAATGTTCTTGAATAACCCTTGCTGATCCTTGGAGCTCAGCTCCACGCCTGGGCCGGTGAGGAGGGGCCAGCCCGGACTAATCCAGACCACAAGTTTTCGTCCTGGCCTTGCCGTTCCATATTCCACGAGTTGCCCGAGCCCGCGGATAGACAACTGTTGACGGTCACTCGCGCCATAAAACCCTTGTGCATTGCCAACCGTGCGCAGAGCGTTTTTGTTTTTGTCGATGCCTGCAATTAGTGCGTTTCCATCTCGCGAAGCCTCATCCATCGTCATGCCCGAATCCGAAAGGTAGGCCACCGATACTGGGAGGGGAAGTTCTCCGCCGTTTCGCAACAGAAACTTCTTTATTTCCTCTCGGGCGTACGTCACCTTTGAGAAGGAAATGTTGACTGCATCGACGAGCAGGATGACTTCCACGGGCGGATCGGCTGTGGCGGCCCTACCAGCGGCTTGAAACGACACGATCTTCTGCGGCAGCTTGTTGTCCAGAAGCGTGAAGTCCTCCTGTTGCAGGCCCGGGAGCGGCCTTCCGGACTTGTCGGTCACCACCACATCGAGCCCGATGCGGTGATTCGCACTATCAGGCTGGACAGATGCCGCAGATGCGGGCTGCCCCGTAGGTCCACTCTGCTGTGCAAATCCCAAGAAGAGCGAGAAGCCGAATAGACAGATCCAACCCCCGCGCCGAGTACTCATACAATTCACCTCATTTAATTGAACGATGCAGGCCGTTATCTGCACACCTTCAGTCTGACCGATATCCGCTCTCCGTGCCAGACCCTTTCGAGCCATCCCTCGTCGCCCGGCTGGCTTGTGGAAGCAGTCAGCCTGACATCGAAACCCGGAATCGCCAAGGACTCCACACGCGGTCGAAATCGGGCCCCGATTGCCGGATCCGGAGCCAGTGCATTTCCATCGTTTGCCTACGTCGATCCTCCCTGGTCGCGAAGGTTTTACCGGTTCCTGGGGAGAACAGCCCATGGCACCACCAATTCATCCCAGTCATCCTTTGTCTGCTCTTCCTATCTCCGGCTCGTGATCCAGGCGTCGATCTTGGCTTCCAGCAGGTCGAGCGGCAGCGGGCCCTGATCGAGCACTGCGTCGTGAAAGGCTCGCAGATCGAACTTCGCTCCCAGTTCCCGCTGCGCGCGCTCGCGAAGAGCGAGAATCTTCATCTGTCCCATCTTGTAGGAAAGCGCCTGCGCCGGCCACGCAATGTACCGGTCCACTTCGGTCTCGATGTTCTGGTCGTCCATCGCCGTGTGTTTGTGAAAGAAGTCGACCATTTGCTGGCGCGTCCAGTGTTTGGCGTGTACCCCCGTGTCCACCACCCAGCGCACGGAACGCCACATCTCGTTCTGCAGCCGGCCATAGTCGCTGTACGGATCCCGATAGAAGCCCACTTCCTTGCCCAGGCGCTCGGCGTAGAACGCCCACCCTTCCGTATACGCATTCAGATCCAGGGCATACCGGCGGAATGGCGGCAGGCCGGTAAGTTCCTGCGCGATCGAAAACTGCAGGTGATGTCCGGGAACTCCTTCGTGGTAGGCGATGGCTTCCACGTTGAGCAATAATCGCTTCTCCGGCGCATACTCGTTGACGTTGATCCGGCCGGGGCGCGATCCATCACCGGCGCCCGGCGAATAATCGGCGGGAACGTTGTCGGCGCTGAGAAACGCTTCCATCGGAACCACCCCCAGCTTGGTCTTCGGCAGCCGCCCGAACAGTTCGGGTAGCTTCCCATACATCTGGTCGCGATATTGCGTGTACAGGTCCAGCAGTTGCTGGCCCGACCTGGCGTGCAGGTGCGGATCCTGCCGGATGTGATCGTTGAACGATTTCAAGTCGCTGAATCCCTGCGCTTTGGCGATGGTCAGCATCTCAGTTTCAATTTCCGCCACGCTTTGCAAGCCAAGCTGGTGAATCTGCTCGGCGGTGAAATCGCTGGTTGTCTCATGACGCACGGCGAAGCTATAGCGCGCTTCCCCATCGGGCAAGGCCCATACTCCGGGATCGAGCCGCCCGTGCGGTGCGTAGTCCTCGCGCACGAATTTGGCGAATTTCGCATATGCCGGCGCGACCGCGTGCTTGACCGCGCTTTCGATCCCTTCGCGCAGTGGTTTCCGCTCCGAATCGGAGATGGAATCGGGAAACTTGCGCAGCGGCGCGGTAAATGGACTCTTGTCGAGCGGGTAGCCGGCAATCTCCTGCGCCTGCCCGGACACTTTTTCGAGCAGATACCGCGGAGGCATGCGGTGGTCGCGCATCCCGTCGCGCATGTGTCCCATCGCCTGCTCGAGCACGCGCGGGATCTGGCGCAGGCGGGACAGGTAATCCTGGTAGTCCTTAGCGTTGCGGAAGGGCGTATCGAGGGCCAGCGTAGCGTATTCCAGGTGAACGCCGTCAAATTGCGTCGCAGGCATCTCCCAGTCTTTGAATGGCACGCTAGCGAGCGCTTCCCGCAGGCTGCGCAGCATGAGCGCGCGGTTGAGCTTTTCCTGCTCCGGAAACCCCGTAACATCGACTGCCTCGAAGCGCGCGAGCGACCGGCGAGCGTGTTCGAGATCTGCGGCAATCGCCTGGTCGGAGAAATCGCTCAGCCGGTCGTTGTAGCGATCGTCCCCCACGTGGGTGGCAAGTTCCGGCTGAGTGCGCAGTGTGTATTCCCACTCATCCGTGAGCAAACGGTCCAGTTCCGCCCGCCGGTCTTCCAGCGTCTCTTCGCCAGCCTGAGCCGGCGGCTCGGCGATCATCCGCTCCACCAGTTCGCTGATTTCCCGTTTCACGCGCGTCAACTCCTCGCCGCTGCCGGCGCTGGGGAAGCCGGTGTGCACGGTGCGCACGCGGCCGTCTTTGCCGATGTAGATAGTGGTGGGGAACGCGGCGATGTTATCGATCTGGGAAAGCGCGGTCTTGAGGTCGGAAGGCTCGCCCGCCAGCAGCGCCGGATACGGGATCGCGAAGCGGCGCAGGAACGCGCGCAACTGCTGGTGATCGGTATCGTCGGCCAACTCGAAGCAAAAAGCCGCCAGTTCGAGACCGGCTGCATGATAGCGCTGGTAAAGCTCCGCCAGAAACGGCGCTTCGTCACGGCAATTCGGACACCAGCTTCCGGTGATGCTGATGACCAGCGGTTTGCCGCGGAAATCGGCTTCGGTATAAATGCGGCCGCTGAGATC
This sequence comes from Bryobacteraceae bacterium, assembly GCA_049511495.1. Taxonomy (GTDB): domain Bacteria; phylum Acidobacteriota; class Terriglobia; order Bryobacterales; family Bryobacteraceae; genus Bog-375. The sequence continues at coordinate 165,788 of JBEKXZ010000005.1, forward strand.
GGGCAGCCGGAAACGGAACGGTTGCGTGGGATCCTTGGCGCGGGCGAAGGTGGCCGGGTCGGCCGGCGGCGGCAGGCCGCGGGCACGCGCCGCGGCCGGGCGCAGGGCAAACAGCGCACCGCCTTGGAACTTCAGGTGCACGCTGCCGTCATCGGCCAACGTGCCTTCCAGCATCACCGGACGGTCGCCCGAAAAATGGCTGATGAGGAAATGCTTCTCCGCCACCGTGCCCACCAGCGTGCCGTCATCGCCATCCACGCGCAGAATCGTGCCTTTCAATTCGTGTCCGGTCTGCCGCAACAGAAGCTGCCAGGCCAGCGCCGGCCGGTCCTTCGAATGGATCTCCCAAACGCCGGCGAGATCCACTGCCGGCTGCGCCGCCTTCGCAGGCGGCTGGTGGGTCTTCGCCTGAACCGCGAGATCGTGCCCGGTCCTCAAGCCACGGTAGACGCCTTGCAGGCCATCGCCGGCGACCTCCAGGCGTAGCTCGCGGTTGAGATAGTCCCACTGCGCGATCAGTTTGCCCGTTTCGATGCGGCCCGAGGTGGAACACACCGGCCGGGTATCTTCGAAGAAGCAGACGCGCGCGGGAGATTCGCTGATTTCCAGCCGAAACGGAACCAGTTCTCCACCGGCGAGTATGGTGGCGTCCCAGGTTCCATTGAAACCAGCCCCGGTGAAACCAGTTGCCAGGGCCGTGCCAGCCAAGGCGAAGAGGGCGATGAGGGATCTCATGTCTCACTCGAGTTTATCAACTTCGCCCCTGGCAGCCCCTGTCGAACCGTGCGGCATCAGGCGCGCCTGGCCAGCTTACCCGTGGCCGAACGTGGCCTGTCGCGGTTTCGCCCTATACTCGCTCCGGTGTTATCATTCTGGGAACCGCACATTGCAGGCGAACCGCGGCGTACTCCATGCCTTCCAACCCTCCCTCGCAGTCAGGTCCCACGCGCTATTTGCCGGCGCTACTGCTGTTGTTCGGCTTGAGCGGTTGCTCGGCGCTGATCTATGAAATCGTCTGGTACCAGTTGCTGCAACTGGTGATCGGATCGACGGCGGTTTCGCTCGGCGTGCTGCTGGCCACTTTCATGGGCGGGCTTTGCCTGGGCAGCCTGGCCTTGCCGCGGGTGGGCCTGGCGCGCCGCCTGCACCCTTTGCGCGTGTATGCGTACGTCGAATTGGGGATCGGCGCCGCGGGCGTGCTGGTGCTGCTGGTGATGCCGCTTGCGAACTACGTCTATGTGGCGGGAGTAGGTCATGGTATGCCGGCCATTCTGTTGCGCGCGGCTGTAGCTTCACTATGCCTGCTGCCACCGACGCTGCTGATGGGCGCTTCGCTGCCGGCGGCTTCGCGGTGGCTCGAATCGACTCCCGAAGGCATCTCGCGAATGGGGCTGCTGTATGGCGCGAACACCGTTGGCGCCGTGCTGGGCTGCCTGCTGGCCGGGTTCTGCCTGCTGCGGTTCTCGGATATGACGACCGCAACCCTGTGCGCGGTGGCGATCAATCTTGTGGTGGCGATTATGAGCATGGCGCTCGCCCGGCGCGCCGGGAGACCTTTCATCCCGCCGACTGCGCCGGTGGACGCGAAGGGCTACTGGCCGGCGCACGTAACCATCGCGATTTCGGGTGCCTGCGCGCTGGGCGCCGAAGTGGTGTGGACGCGGCTACTGGGTCTGCTGCTGGGCGCCACCGTCTACACGTTTTCCATCATTCTGGCGGTGTTCCTGGCGGGCCTGGGAATCGGCGGCGCGGCGGGCGCGCTGATTTCGCGCACGGCGCGGCCACGCCTGGCTCTCGCGGTCGCCCAGGCGCTGCTGGTGGGGGCCATCGCCTGGACGGCGTTTCAGATCTCCCAATCGCTGCCATGGTGGCCGGTGAACCCACTGCTGGCCACCGGCGTGTGGTACACGTTTCAAACCGACCTGGTGCGCGTCCTCTGGGCGATTCTGCCGGGTACGTTGTTGTGGGGCGCGAGTTTTCCGCTGGCGCTGGCGGCGGCCGCCGCACCGGGCGAAGATCCGGGACGGCTGGTGGCGGGAGTCTACGCCGCCAACACGCTGGGCGCGATTGCGGGCGCGCTTGGCTTCAGCATCATTTTGATTCCGTGGATCGGCACCGCCGGCGCCGAGCGTGTGCTCATCCTGCTGGCTGCCGCTGGCGCCCTGTTCATGCTGGCACCGGCGATTCGCGCCAAACCCGGCACGGCAACGGCGCTGGTGGCGGTCGCCCTCGTCGCGGGCGCGTTCTTTCTCGCCCGCCGCGTTCAACCGCCGCCGCCCATGCTGATCGCCTTCGGGCGTCGTATCATGACTTCCGCCAGCCGCGCGACAATCCTCTACTGGGGCGAAGGCCTCAACTCGTCGATCGCCATTTCGCAATGGGACGACGGCGCGGTGCAATTCCACGTCAGCGGGAAAGTGGAAGCCTCCACCGAAAGTTACGATATGCGGCTGCAGCGCATGCTCGGCCACTTGCCGGCGCTGCTCCATCGCAACCCGCAATCGGTGCTGGTCGTCGGTTTCGGTGCGGGCGTCACGGCGGGAACTTTCGTGGTGCACCCGGAGGTGCGGCGCATCGTCATCTGCGAAATGGAGCCGCTCGTCCCCCCCATCGCCGCCCGCTATTTCAGCCGCGAGAATTTCGACGTCGTGCAGGATCCACGCACCCGCATCGTCTATGACGACGCGCGCCATTTCGTGCTCACCACTCCGAGCAAGTTCGACATCATCACGTCGGATCCCATCCATCCCTGGGTGAAAGGCAGCGCCACGCTGTATTCGCGCGAGTATTTCGAGCTGGTCAAACAGCATTTGAATCCGGGCGGCATCGTCACCCAGTGGGTGCCGCTGTATGAGAGCGACGCGGATACGGTGAAGAGCGAGATCGCCACATTCTTCGAAGCATTCCCGCATGGAACGGTGTGGGCGAACGAGTTGAATGGCGGCGGCTACGACCTTTTCCTGCTGGGCCAGGTCGAAGCCATGCGAATCAACCTGGACCAGCTCGAGGCCCGCCTGGCGCGGCCGGATCATGCGCGCGTGGTAGCCTCTTTGCGCCAGGTGGGCTTCCAGTCGCTGCCGGACCTGCTGTCGGTTTACGCGGGCCAGGCAGCCGAGTTGCGGCCGTGGCTCGAGGGCGCCCAAATCAATCGCGACGGCAACCTGCGGCTGCAATATCTGGCCGGATTGGCTCTGAACTACAGCCAGGAGAACTCGATCTACGGCGAGATCGGAAGTTACCGGCGCTTTCCCAGCAATTTGTTCGCCGGCTCGTCGGAGGCCGAACTGGCTGCTCTGTTCGCCGCCATGGAGACGGGCCAGCACCGCTGACAGGATGCGGCGGCGGGCGGAGAGAGAATCGCCAGCCGCGGTGTGACCCTCCAGGTGTGGCGGCTATTTCCGCTACGGGCGCGGCGGTGGTGGCAGCGTGTGTTGGCCGCCTGGGCTGCCGTATCCGCCCGGGCCGCCGTATCCGACCGTTGGACCGTGCTGCTCCCTTTCGAGCTTCTTCCACTGCTCCGGCGTGAGCACATGGCGCAATCCCAGCAGCAGCCGTGCGTTGGCCTTTTCCAGTTCGGCGCGTGCTTGCGCTACACGGTCGATCTGCGGCAGCACCTTGGCGTCCTCGGGGCTGGCCGCTTCGATCAGGGGATCGAGAATCGCTTCCTCTTTTTCGAGCGCGGCGTGAAGATCGATTAGCCGCAGCCGGTTCTGCTGGAACACCTCGTCCATTCTCTTCTGCTGATCGGCGGTGAGGCTGAGCCGTTGGACAAGCTCAGGATTATCCCACCACTTTCCAGCCGGACCCGGCATCATCATCCCGTGACCGGGAGCGTGGCCCATTTGCGGGCTTCGCGGTGGCGCGGGCGGTGCAGGTGGTGCGGGCGCGGCGGGAGGCACTGGAGCGCCCTGTGGCGCGGCGTCCGGCGACGGTTGCGCCAGTGCCCATCCGCACAGCGCCGACGCAAGTAGAGTTGTCTTCAGAATCGTCAGTTTCATTTTTTGCGTTCCTTGTTTTGAATTATTGGCTGGAACCGGATTGCCCGGACGGCGAGTTCCACGCCACCAGTTTCTCGAGTGGTTGCATCGGCTCCGGGGCCGAACGCGATACTTCGGTCTGCACCTGTTCCAGTAGGGCTTCGTCCTGGCGTGCCATTTCGAGGGCGCGCTGGTGCTGGCGGTACACCGGCGCGGCCACCATCAATGCCGCAGCGGCCGCCAACGCGATCCCCACACCCGTGAAACGCCGCCGGCGGCGTAACTCGGATTCGATCGGCTCCAGCCGCGGGGCCGGCGTTTCAGCCGCGCACCAGGCGCGCGCCGCGGCGCCGAATCGGGCTAAGGGCTCGCGCGCCCGCTCCAGTTCCGCCGCGCAGCCGGCGCACTCCGCCAGGTGCCGTTCCGCGCCGGACGCGCGAATTCCGGCCAGCCATTCCGATATTTCGACCGACGACAAGTGCCCGCTCATGGCTTCTCCCCAAGTTTCTTCCGCACCGCGTCCACCGCGCGAAACAAGTGCGCTTTCACCGTGCCTTCCTGCAAATCCATAGCCGCAGCGATTTCCCGTATCTCCATCTCTTCCACGAACCGCAACAGAAACACCGTGCGTTGCCGCTCCGGTAGCGCCGCTGCGGCCCGCCAAACCACCCTCACCTGCTCGCGCGCCGATGCCGCAGCTTCCGGAGAACTGTGCCGGTCGGCCAGCCAGTCGCCCGTGAACGGCACGTCCAGGCTGGCTTGCGCGGCCCGCCGCCAGAAGCGCAAGCGAGCGCTCTTGCGATGGTCGTTCACCAGGTTCACGGCGATGCGCATCAGCCAGGTGCGCACGCTGGCACGCCCTTGAAAACTGCGCCGTGCCCGATAGGCGCGCAGGAAGCACTCCTGCGTCAGGTTCTCCGCTGGCTCGCGTTCGCGTAAAGAGGCCAGCAGAAACCGGAATACCGCCGGCTGGTGATCCCGCACCACGGCATCGAAATCCGCGAGTTCCCCCGCGGAGATCCCCGTCACCGAAGCCGGTTCCGCCGCCAGCGTTGTCTCCATTCGTTTATATAGACCGGAATGCCGCTGTAAAGGTTTACGCGCCTGGCAAAAGAAAGTGCATGGGACGCCTCGGCGCCATTTGCTGACAAAGGCATCCCAAGAATCAGAGCCGCTGCCGGAACCCGGATGCCGGCTGGTGGAATCGCCTTCCCTGCGCCGCAGCCGCGCCGCGCTGCTGCGACTGCGGGGAATTCAATAGCGGTGGCCGGGAGACGTTTGAAGCGCCCGCGCCCAAACGTCTCCCTGGTTTCCATGCCCGCAACCTAGCATTCATCGAAGCGGCAAATTGGCTGCCGCCCCTTCGGAGACCGCGCCGGCCGCTTCACGCGGGCCCGGCGCGAGCATGGTTGGCGGCCGCTCAAGCATCCAGCGATCGGCTGGCCAACCCATCCGATTCCGCAGCCAAACGCGTGAGCAGCCCGACAATTTGCTCTTCGGCAACAGCAGGCAGGCCTTGAGTTAACTCCATGTTATCGAGTTGTACTAGGTGTCCTACGACGGCTCGGCTGGCGCCGCCTTGGGCGCCGACGGCAGCGCATAAAAGCGCTTGCCGCAGAAACGGCAGTGCCGGGGGACGCGGCCCAATCGGACCATCAACGCGTCGACCAACCCGCGGGGCTTGGAAGGAACAACATCTTTCCCGAAACACCGCGGACAGCGTAATTCCCCGGGCTTTAAGTCGGGCTCGTCCAGGGTTTCCAAACCGTGATTTTAGCACTGCCTTCCGCGCATGTTGCGGGCCTGCGCACGGTGGTAGCCTGTTGGTCGTGCGCCCTATCCTCCTGTTTCTGTCGCGGCTGGCCTGGCTACGGAGCTGGTTGGAAAATTCCGCCGCCGCGCGGCGCCTGGCCGCCCGCTTCGTGGCGGGAGAGACGCTCGAAGAGGCGCTCGAGACCGGCCGCCGGTTGCAGGCGGAGGGCATCGCTCTTACCCTTGATCGTCTGGGGGAAAGCGTCACCTCGCTCGACGACGCCGCGGCGGCGCGCGACGAGTACCTGCGCGCGCTCGAGGCCATGCAACAATCCGGCATCGAGCGAAACGTCTCGCTCAAGCTTACTCAGTTCGGGCTGGATCTTTCGGGCGACGTGTGCCGCGCCAACGTGGAGCAACTGGTGCGGCGTGCCGCCTTGCTCGGCGGTTTCGTGCGCGTCGATATGGAATCGAGCGGCTATGTGGATCGCACCCTTAGCCTGGTGACGGACCTGTACGCCCGCTACCGGGCGGTGGGCACGGTGGTCCAATCCTACTTGTACCGCGCGCAGGAAGACGTGGAGAACCTCTGCGACCTCGGCATCCCCGTGCGTTTGTGCAAAGGCGCTTACCTGGAAAATGCCGGCGTGGCGTTCCCGAACAAAGCCGACGTCGACCTGAACTATGCGACGCTGATGAAGATCCTTCTCGAACGAGGTAACTACCCCGCCATCGCCACTCACGACGAGAAGATGATCGCCGAAACCAAGGCCTTCGCCGCAGCCACGAAAGTGCCGCGCGAGAATTTCGAATTCCAGATGCTCTACGGCATTCGCCGCGACCTGCAAAGGCAACTGGTGGCGGAAGGCTACCGGCTGCGTCTCTACGTGCCGTTCGGCAAGGCGTGGTACCCCTACTATATGCGCCGCCTGGCCGAGCGGCCAGCCAATGCGTTCTTCATTCTAAGGAATTTGTTGCGGCGGTAAGGGGGGACCTAGGACAGGAGACAGAAGTCATGAAGTCAGAACGCCGGCCCTGCGTTGGAAACCGGTGATGCATTCTGAGTCCTGACTTCCGACCTCCTAGCTTCTTGCCTCCTCCTTAGTCCCCCGGCACACGCTCGGGGGTGGGAGCGTACCACCAGCCCATCCCGGCCAGCGCAGCCCGAACTCTGGCCCAGTTGGTGCGCAGAGCGGAGATCGCCAGCATCAACAGAATCACGCCCACTGCGGTCACTGCCGTTTGCGCCACCGTCAGGTTGTTCTTCAGGAACCAAAACCAGCGGCCGTAAACCAGCTCGATATGCACCCAATAGACCAACAGCGAAGTGACGCCGAACTGCCGCACCCAGCTCCACGCGCCGTGCCGCGCGCCATAACGCGTCCACAGATACGCAGCCGACAGCATCACCAGCGTCGCGCCCAGCTTGGTCAACACCTGCGCCGGACTGCTGAGCCAGAAATCCGAGGCCGCATACATCGAGTGGGAAGACGCCGCGCACGCTTGTGCGACCACGATTGTCAACCCTCCGCCCGCCGCCATCCAGCGCATGGCGCCATCGGTCGCTTCCGGTGTGAGCGAGCGGATCAGGCTGCCGGCGCTGATGCCGAACGCCAGGTGCGTCGCCCAGGGAAAGAATCCGAACGCCACGCGGCTGGGCGCGATGTAATTCGCCACCGCCGGAGGCACGCGCGTCCAATTGGCCGCGCTTACCAGCGGCCCGGCCAGCGCGATGGCCAGCCCCACCGCCGCTGCGGCCGCCACGCGCTGGCGCGTGCGGAACACGGCCATCACCGAAAGCACGGCGATCGAAAAGCCCATGCAGTTGAGAATGTCCACCTTGAGCAGGTCGGTCCACGGGGCGGGAAAGCCGGAAAAGAACATCTGCGCGCGAAAGGCAAAGGCTAGAAAAAACAAGTACCCCGAGCGGCGAAACGCGGCGAAAACGCGCTCGCCGCGCGTCAGGCCCCGGCGCTCGCTCGAATCCATCAGGAACGCCAGCGTCACGCCGGTGAGAAACAGAAAGATGGCCGGCGGCATGCCGCCCGCGAATTGCGAAAGCACCCACGCACCGCCGGGACGCAGTTCCGGCTTGAGGAACGAATCGAACACGTGCCCCTGCAGCATGATGATAGCGCCGAGCCCGCGCAGCCAATCGAGATACTCAAGCCGGTATGTGCTGGTCCTGGTCTTCATCCCGCTCACTGCCAACCCTATTTGTTCAGAATCTCCTTATGCGCGTCCTTGGGAATATCCCACTTCAACTCCTGGGGAACCGGGTTGAGCTTGACGTTGGTGTAAGTGGCCAGCGTGTAATCGCCGCCCGGCTCCCAGAACTTTTGTTGCACGGCGATGCCCAATGTATCGGAGATCCACAACTCCACCTTGGTCAATTGCGCCAGCACGTCGGCGGATTTCGGGGTGAGCAACAGGTGCACGGTCTTCTGCCCGGACACGGTTTCCGGCCCCCCGAGCTCCATTTTGTACGAGTTTCGAAGCTCGGCCGAATTGCTGCCGAAGCCCAGCAAGAAATACTGGTCGATCAGGTGGCTGTCCTTGCGATCCAGGTCGATGATCTGCACCGTGTTGTTCTTCGGATAGTACATTTCTACTCGATGACGGGTCAGCAGAACTTTCTTGGCATCGGGCTTCCGGATATCCACCACGGCGCGCAGTTCATGCGGCTTAGGTCGCCGCACCGCCATGGTGCCGGTGAGTGCCTCGTCCGCATTCAGAAGGGCATTGTGCGAAACCTGGGTCAGGTCGGCCGAAAGGCCTTTGAAGCTGGCGGCCGCTTGATCCATGCGGGCAAAAGTGGCTTGCAGTTGATCCGTGCCGGACGCCGGTGCGGTGCCGCACATGGCGGCTATCCATAGAGCAAGCGCGGCTTGGCGCGGCGGAAATAGCTTGGATGAAAACATAGGGGACTTGGCGTCAGGGACGCACGAAAGCCATATAACCCTGCAGCTCCCCTTCCGAATCCAGAATCGGCTCGACGCGCGTTACGCTGATGTTCGCCGTGCTGGGCTGCGTCTTCAGAAAACCCCGCAGGCGTTCGAGACGCTGCGACTCGGGCACGCCGGCAAGCACCTCGGTATCCACGAACAGCACATTGCCGCCGTTTTCCGCCGGCCGTACGATGCTGGCGGCGCGCGGAATCCGCGGCTGGTCGCGGAACCAGTCGCGTGGAGTGAGGAAGATGAAAGCGAGGATAATCCCCACCATCACGTCATACTGCCAACTGGCACGCGCGTAGTCCCAGAGGATGAAGCGCTTGAACACCTTGCTCTATTTTAACAGGCCCGCGGGCGGCAAACCTGAGGCGGCTCGTCTAACACCGGCGTCATTATCAAGGGATCGTCGACGTCTGCCGGGGCCGGGGTGACCGTCGGCTTCTTGTGCAGCGCTTCGGCCGCCACCGGGCAGCTTGTGGTTCCGAGCTATATCCTGGACGCGCTACGGCTGGCTCCGGTAGTCTGAGCGTCGAAGGTGAAACGGCCTTACAGAGCTTCTCCGCGACCGGGCTCGGCTACGGCACTGTGTACGGTATTGCGTCCGGTATGATCGCTGTTCCGTTCAATTGACCCAGGCTTGACGCTCGCAGTCGAAGTGAGCCCGTTATGACCTGATATTGGTAGCCTTTCACTGCCAGCCCAAGCACCTCGCCTCGCCGCGAGCCGAGTGTCGTGCAATGGCGTGAAGATCGATGGCACGAAGAATGCGAACAGACCCCGGCGCTCAACCTCGTAGAGCAGGTCGAGTGTCGCCCTACAATCCGAATCCGTTTCGCCTGGATTCCCTACCATAAGCGTCATCACGGGAAACCAGTTGTGGCGGTTGAGAATGGTAAGCCCCTGGAGCCGGTACCCGGATCGCCATGCAACATCGCCGCGCGACCGGCCTTAACGCAAGTCGTCAACGTTTGGAACACCTCCAACGGTGCGAGAGTGCCCCGCAAATGTGTAGTCGGTACTGGTGATTGGTTCATAGCCGATACCCACCCGGCACCCATACTTCACCATCAGCGTCTACGGCAGCTTCGAGAAGCTGGCACCCTAACTGGCGCCGCGGGCATCACGCGCATGAAGGGAGGGGCATCCAAGGGCGTTCGCCCGGGCGCAGGACGCATCGCCGGCCGACCCCGCGCGTGAGTGGAGGCGGGGACCACGAGGACGCCTTTGTGGCCTCTTCACGGACATCTGCTTTCGGGCATTCCTCGGGCCGCCCCGGGCGTATACTTGGGGGCGGAGCCACTTATAATGAGACGCAACCTGCTGTTGATGGGGGCGCTTGGTTTCACGGCCGGCTGCACGCTGCTGCACGGCCAGGCGCCGCCTTCCGCGCAGAAGCAGAAAGTGGACGACGCCATTCCAGTCAAAGCGCCGGCCAAACCGAGGAGACCGCGCCGCATGCTGGTGAGTAACCTCATGATGCGCGACGGCCATCCGTGGCACGGCAGTTCCTACGACACGATTCCGGCAGCCAACTACGCGATCGCGCAAATGGGCAAACGTACCGGCGCCTACGAGGCGGTATTCAGCGACGATGTCGAGATGTTCCGCCCGGACCGGATCAAACAGTTCGACGCCATCTGCTTTCTGAATACCGTAGGCGTCTTATTCGAAGACCCGGAGCTGAGGAAATCGCTGCTGGCCTACATCGCGGGCGGCAAGGGGTTCGTGGGAATTCACGATGCCATCGCGACCTTCGTGCAGTATCCCAAGTACGACCAGTGGCCGCCGTTCGGCCAGATGTTGGGCGCGACCGAGAACGGCGGACATCCCTGGGACGGGGAAACCATGACGGTGAGGGTGGAGGACCCGAAGAGCCCGCTGAATGCCGTGTTTCACGGCGATGAATTCCAGATTGCGGACCAGGCGTTCCAGTTCCAGGAGCCGACCCTGCGCGACCATCTCCACGTGCTCCTCGCTATTGATGTGGAGAAGACCGGTTTTTCGCCAAACCGCCGCATCCTGCCGGTGCGCATGGCAGACAAGGATTTCCCGGTGACTTGGATCCGCGCGTATGAGAAGGGCCGCGTGTTCTATAGTTCACTAGGGCATGGCGCGCCCGTTTTCTGGAATGCGCCTCTGCTCGAACATTTCCTGGCCGGCATCCAATATGCTCTTGGCGATCTGAAGGCGGATAGCACTCCCAGCGCGAACCTGCCCGCCGCGAAGAAGTGACCTTATTCGGCCCCCGCCATGCGGATCCATTGCCCGTCCCGGCAATCGCAGAACTGGCGGATCAACGCCGGTCCGCACTCGATGAGCTCATTATCGGGGCTTGGTCCCGAGGCCGGTTACGCCCTCCTGCCTCAGCAGCGTGCCACGAGTTGCGCGCGTTGATGACCGTCGCCCCAATTCCCTTATGAAGCCAGATGGCTGGCGTGAGGTTGTCCGGCCCCGAGCCGTTAAACCCAGCGATGGTTACATCCCGAAATTCCCGTGACTTCGGCACCCGCACGGAAAAAATCGGGCACCGCGGAGTTCCAAACGCAGATGCAGATTGCGCATGGCGAGGCCATCGATGTTCTCCGCTTTCAAACCGGCGACGTCATCGCGGGCAATCCCATCGTGATGATTCTCCCACGAAAGAAAAGCAACCCCAGTGAAGCTGCGGGGAGGTGCTTTCTGGCACAGATCAATATCCGGCACTTAGCAGATGTGCTCTTCAGTAGTCTACGGTCCACGGCAGCTTCGTGTGGCTCCCGCTCGGCAAGCCGCGGGGCGGGCTGCGTGTTATAGTACTGCCGGATTAAATGTCATGATCAACCGCCGCGAGTGGCTGGCTTTATCCGCGTCCGGACTCTGTACGGCGCTGCTGGCCGCAGACCAGCCCGAGCCGCAAGACGACGACGCCGTTGTCCACCTTGGACCCGATGGAGTGTGGCCCTCGCAGCCGCCCTCCGGCTGCCCCTTTGCGCCCTCGAAGTCGATCCGCGGCCTCGCCTTCACCGGACATCGGGCCTCCTACACCAACGCCGATACGTGGTACCCGTCGTGGGCCTCCGATGGCGCGATGTACTCGCCCTGGACCGATGGCGAAGTGAACGGCGTGAGGAATGGGTCGGGCGGAGAGAAGGCCACTACCTCTTGCGCCAAGGTCACGGGCGACGATCCGCTCCATCTGACCGTCACGTACATCGGCGCATTCCCGGGCGACCCCAAGCCCTACGGCGGCCGCTACCCCTGCGGGAGCCTCGTTCACAACGGCATCTGGTACTACGGGACCTACTGTCTGCTCGAGACCAAGGGCCTCGGGCTCAACTGGGACATCCTCGGACCCTTCGTTGGCTTCCGCACCTCGACCGACTACGGCCAGACCTGGACTGACACGCCGCACACGCCCGCCAGTCCGTTGTTCGGCGAGCCGGACAAGGTCGGGGGACCGGTCAAGCTCGGCGCGCCGCACTTCGTCGATTTCGGCCGCAACATGGAGCATTCGCCTGACGGCTACGCCTACCTTGTCTGCCACGGCGCGGTCGCCGGCGATCCGAAGCCGCGGCCGGCGAATCTAAGCTGGATAACCGCCGACCGCATCTATCTCGCGCGCGTGAAGCCGTCCATCCAGACCATCAACGACCGCTCGGCGTACGAGTTCTATGGCGGCCGCTCCAAGGGCGGCAAGCCCATTTGGGTCCGCGACCTCGCGCGCACAGAGCCGCTATTTGAATGGAACAACCGCTGCGGCTGTGTCACCGCCACCTACAATCCTGCACTGCGCAAATACCTAATGTGCGTCACCGATGGCCGGAACACAGTCAGCAAGTTCAATACCTTCGTGCTCGAGGCCGACGCCGTCACCGGTCCCTGGCGGATGGTCACCTTCATGCGCAACTTCGGCGAGCAGGGCTATTTCGTCCACTTCCCCAGCAAGTTCATCGCAGACGGCGGCCGCACCGCCTGGTTGATGTACGCCGCCAACTTCACCAACGGGTACCTCAAGACCGGCTATCGGAGCAATCCGCCCGGCAGCCGTTACGGCATGTGCCTCCAGGAAGTAAGACTCTTGTAACCCGCGCCGTTCTTGGGCGGCGCGAGCGGTTGTTTTAATGCGGAAATGGAGAGACAATCAGCGGCGTACGCAGCACTTCATGACGCCCCGCCAACGCCTGCTTTGCGCCATCCGCCGCCAGACTCCGGATCGGCTGCCCGTGACCACGCATCACGTGATGCCTGCGTTCCTCAAATCGCATTTGGGGGACATCTCCGCTGGCGAGTTTTTCGACCGCTTCTGTTTAGACGCCATCCACTGGACCGTGCCACATATGGCGGACGCCGAGGCCGGCGAGTACCCCGACCCGCTGCAAGGGGAGATCGGTTTCCTGGAGAGCCGGCGTGTGTCGTCTCCGGAGTGGCATGTGGAGTTCGAGGACTGCTCCGAGGGCGCGCGCCGCCTCACGCGCTATCGTTTCGTGACGCCGCGGGGCGAGTTGAGAATGGTGATCGAGGATGCCGGGTACACGGCCTGGGTCCGCGAGCCGTTGATCAAGCAAAGGGCGGACATCGACGTAATCGGCGAGTTCGCCACGGCGCCGAAATGCGACGTCGCCGAGGTCAACCGGGCCGCCGAGAAGATGGCCGAGCGTGGCATCGTGCGCGGCCATGTATGCTGCTTCGACGTGTTCGGTCAACCGGGCTGCTGGCAGGACGCCTGCTGCCTGGCGGGCACCGAAGCGATGATCTTTGCAACGCAGGACGACCCGCCATGGGTCCATGAGTTCCTCGAGATTTTACAGCGCCGCAAGCGCGTGTTCGTGCGGTCGCTGCAAGGCGCGCGCTACGACATTCTCGAACTCGGCGGCGGCGACGCCTCGTCCACGGTGATCTCGCCGCGCATCTTCGACCGTTTCGTCGCACCGTACGATTGCGAACTGATCGAGGAGGCCCACCGCGCCGGGCAGCGGATCGTCTATCACACCTGCGGGGGCATGATGCCGCTGCTGGAGCGCATCGCCGATATGAACCCCGATGCCATGGAGACATTCACGCCCCGAGGCATGGGCGGCGATACAAACCTGGCCGAAGCCAAGCGCCGCATCGGCGATCGCGTCTGCATGATCGGCGGTTTCGACCAGTTTCACTTCCTGAAAGACTGCACGCCCGAGGAGACCCGCTGCGAAGTCCGTCGCTGCTTCGAAGCGGCTGCCGCGGGTGGCGGTTATGTTCTGAGCCCTTCGGATCACTTCTTTGAAGCCGATCTGCCTCTGCTGGAGGCGTTCGCCGACGAAGCGCGGAAGTGCGTGTACTGAGGATTAGACTTCCTCATTTGGCGTGCAGTGCGGTCTCCAGCGGCTTTTCGCTCGCCCAAGCCCTTTCGATCTCCTCCAGAGTCTTATTCTTGGTTTCGGGGACCCATCGCCAGGTTACGACGGCCTGCGCGATGGCCATCGCCGCCAGGAATCCGAATGTGACGGCCTTGCCGATCTGGTTGAACGCATACGGGAAGAAGAGCACGACAACGGCGTTGGCGATCCACTGCGTGAGTACGGGCACGGCCATGGCCGTGCCGCGGACGTTGTTCGGGAAAATCTCCGAGACCAGCGTCCAAAACACCGGGCCGATGCACGACGCGAAGAACGCCAGATAGCCCAGGATCAGGATGAGCACGACCGCGCCTTGGAAGTGGCCGGCCGTTACCGTCACGGCGAGGAGCGTCAGGGCGGTTGCCATGCCGAGTGAGCCGACGATGTAGAGCGGCTTTCGCCCGCAGCGGTCGATGACCCAAAACGACACTAAAGTGAAGACGAGATTATTGACCCCGACAATGAAGGTGGAAAACAGCGCGGCATCGAGCTTCCAACCGGCGGAGCGCAGGATCGTGGGAGCGTAGTCGATGATGGTGTTAATCCCGGAGACGTGCACCAGGATGGCGAGGACAAAGCCGACCGCCACCGCACGCCGGATTCCAGGCCGCAGCAGGTCGAGCCAGGCGTGGCGCTTCTCCGCCAGGCTGGCGCGGATTTCGACGGCCTCCGATTCGGCGCTTGTGCGTCCCGCAATGCGCTCCAGAATCGCCAACCCCTCGCGTTCCCGGCCAGCCAGAAACAGGTAGCGCGGCGTCTCAGGCGCGCGCAGCAACAGCAGGAAGAAAATCACCGAGGGGACCACCCCGGTAAGGAACATCCAGCGCCAATTGGCCGCGCCAGCGTTGCGCAGCAGGTAGTTGATGCAATACGACATCAGGATGCCGGCCACGATGGACAACTGATAGAGCGTCCCCATGCGCCCCCGCAGCGAAGGCGGCGAAACTTCCGCCACATACATGGGCGACAGAATGGACGCGCCGCCGACCGCCACCCCGCCGATGAAACGCGCCAGCACGAAAGTAGTGAAGCTCGGAGCCACGCCGGTGGCGATGGAAGTGGCGGAGAACAGCGCCGCCACCCATAACAGAATGCTCCGCCGGCCGTACCGGTTCGTGATCCGCCCGGCTACGGTCGAGCCGATCACGCAGCCGAACAGGAGCGAACTGAAAGCCCAGCCAAGGCTCAAGTCGTTTAATTGAAAGCGATGGATCAGGAACGGACCGGCGCCGGTGATGATGGCGATGTCGAAGCCGAAGAGCAGTCCTCCCAACGCCGCCGTGGCAGCCAGGAATATCAGGTAGCCGAGATTGATTTTTCCCGCCGGGGCTTCTTTCATGGATACTTCATTGTATTGGCATTGCAGGTACGCTTCGCATGTTCCCCATCACTCCATCGTCGTGGGAGTTGCTCATCCATACGCGGAATCGGCCGTAAACTCGTTTCAGAAGTAGGGTTTCACCGACGTTGGTATCGAGGATCAGTTTCGGTTTCAGCACAGCAGTGTATGCCACAGACTTGCCGAAAACAGCTTCAAAAGAAGCGTGGCTCGACTCGCTCCACATCACTGCCGGATCGTAAACGGAATGTCGAAAGCACGATCCGCAATAGACGCACGAAGAAAAACCTCACGAGCATACGTGTTCTCCTCAAACCAAACATTGCCCTCGACAGACATTCCAGGCAATACTGAACCGGAAAACATGCTTTTCGACACAATTGTTCGAGAGAACTAATTACGCCTGTCGTAACCGAGCCTTGCAGTCGGGCGTTCGGCAACCCATACCTGATGCTGCCATGATCGGGTTATACGTCCGATTTCACACAACCAGGATCGGAATAGGATACGCACGCCCCTGTGGGTCGTCTGGCGTTCTTCCATTCGTTTTTGCCCGTACTCTCCCAATCATTGGACTCCGCAGAGACCACAAAGAGAATTGCACCAGCAGTTGTGTTGAGTCAGCGGCACGACGAGCACAGGAACCATTCTGGGAAGGTCTGTAAACTATTGAAAACATGGTGGCCAGGGACGGAATCGAACCGCCGACGCCAGCCTTTTCAGGGCTGCGCTCTACCAACTGAGCTACCTGGCCGGGGGGAATTCCAGTGTAGCAACCAGGCGGCGCATCCCGCAACGCTCGCTGGAGGGAATCCACACCGGGGCGAGCTTGGCGAAGCCAGAGACGGCTTGGTAACGGCTCCGGCCGACGCCAATCGCGTGGCGACCGAGAAAGCCCCGGGCGTGTTTCGCACACGAGTGAATACAAGACGGTGTGTACCCTCTAGTGGGTCCCTGGCCGCGCAAAATGTTCGTTGCGTGTGGGGCGGGATGGCATCCTGCGTGCGGCCCGAAGGGTACCCCGGCCGAGCGCCGCCTGGGGATTCTCAACCGGCGCGCAGCTTGCCAAGTTGTCCCGCAAACGTACGCCTTCCCGCGGTCACTGCGCTAAGGACGCGCTTGGTGGCGCGCGGCCTGGGCGGTGCGCGCGGCACGATGGCGCAATTCGCCCAGGTTGAGCCCGGCCAGCGCTGTCGCGATGGCGCCACCGACCAGCAGGGGCAGGGTGAGCGAAAAGAACATGATGAACGAAAATGTTTTGGCGTCGTTCTTTTCCACGTCGAACAGCCCCAGCGCCACCACGCACGCCACCTGGAACAGTCCCAGGTTTCCCGGTGCGTTGGGTATCACCGTTCCCAGGCGCATCACGGTAAGCACGCCGAAAGCCACCCAAAAGGAAAGGTCTAGGCCGTAGGCCTTCATCAGCGCCCACACCGTGGCGACTTGCAGAGTCAGGTACAGCAGGCTGACGAGCATCGTCTTGCCAAGCGTCGGCAGGCCTCCCATGAGGTGAAGCCCTTCTACTATGTGGCGCAAAGTGGAGGACCAGCGGCCCTGGCCGATTGCGGCATGGACATCCTGCTTGTGCCACACCACCCAGCAGAAAACGCTGGCACCGGCCAACAGCAGCGCCGCCAAGACCCGTACCAGCAGGGTGAGGTCGCCCGGTATTCTTTTGACGAAAGCGGCGGTCACTGCGAAGGCCGCGACCATCCAAAGCCCGTCGATAAGCCTTTCCACGGCGGCCGAGGAGAGGCTGAGCGAGATGCGGAAATTGTTCCAGTGGGCCAGCAGGTAGCAGCGAATCACTTCTCCCGTGCGGAACGGCAGCAACTCATTGGCGAACAGGCCGATGTAGACCGCCTGCACGGTGCGCCACAGGCGCAGCCGCACCACCGGAGCCAGCAGCGTATTCCAGCGCCAGCCGTGGCAAACATACACGGAAAGATCGAAACCCACGGCCAGCAGGACCCAGCGAAAGTCCAGCGTGGCAATCGCGGTGACCAGGTCGTGCAGGGGATAGCCGTGCAACACCCAAACCAGGCAGGCGGCCGAAACACAGTAGAGCACCGCTTGCGGCAGCCAGGCGGGGGTGAGGCGCCGTTGCGGAGGCGTTGCGGCTGAAGAGGCCATAGGGTCAGAGCGGCAAACCGGCGGCTGGCCGTAACGGAACTCGGCTTCCGGCAAGCGCCGGCGTTGGGGGCCTCACGCATCCATCATAACGTGGCAGAATGGAAGGCTGAGATGAAAACTCGCTTACAGATTCTGGCGATCGCGGCGGTTGCGTGCCTGGCGGCCCCGGCGCAGACGCCTGCCCCCGCCAAGCCGGACCAGGAGCATCCCCGCGCCGCGGCGCCGCCGGAGACGCCGGCGCTCTTGCGCGGCATCTTGATCGACGCTGCGTGCCGCGACTTTTCCCGCTACAATTTGCGACTTTCCCCGCAAGCTCTTCCGGCTCCGGCGAAGGAATCGGACACGAAGGCGGCCGGCGGCGGCACAACTGCCTCGGGGATTACGGTGGATGCGCGCACGCTGGATGCGGAACGGACGGACGTGATGCCGCACCAGATCGCCGACTTGGTCAGCCGCCAATCTGATCCCACCTGCGCCATCAAGGGAGACACGCACGCGTATGCGCTGCTCCTGCCCGATGGCCGCGTGGCCGACCTGGACGAAGGCGGCAACACTTTCGCCGATGCGGCCGTAAAAGCCGACCTGCAGGGCCGCGCCATGCTCGCCGGACAGGGCCCCGGTCTCAAGCCCACCGTCGTCGTGACCGGCCACGTGCACGGCTCCCGGATCGTGGCCAGCGCAGTGAAGATCGTGCCGCGCTAGCGCGAGTTTCGTAACAGAGCCGCAACTGTGAGGGAGCGGCCGGTGGGGCATGCTTCAGCTTGCCAACGCCCGCTTGCGGGCGCGTTTTTTCACACTGCATGCGAGGATCGGTCCATGGATAAGCTGAAAGAGATCGCGAAGAAGCGCAAGCGGGCGCACGCCAGATTGGTTGCCTTGAAATCCGATGTGTATCGCGGTTTTCTGGAAATGGAGCGGGCGGCATATGCCGATGGCGCGCTGCCCAAGAAGCACAAAGAGCTGATCGCGGTCGGTATCTCGGTCGTCAAGGATTGCGAATCCTGCATGCAGTGGCACATCGAGCAAGCCGTCGCCGCCGGGGCGACGTTCGAGGAAGTACTCGAAGCCGTCGAGGTCGCCATGGAAATGGGCGGCGGCCGCGCCACCGTATCCGCCCGCTTCGCGCTCGAGGTGATGGATAGTCTGAAATTGTCGCCAACCGCGCGCTGATTGGTGGGGCATGCTTCAGCTTGCCAACGCCCGCTTGCGGGCGGGTTTACTTCACCGTTTTTCCATTGCGATTACAGATCGAATCGGCCGCGCAGTTCCGGTGGAACACTCGGGCAGAGATCGTCGCGCCGCCCGAAAACACGGTAACGAATGTGCGCCAGAAGCGCGTAGAGCCCATCCCGCAGCGGGCGCGGAATTACAGCCACGAGAACCGCTATCACTCTCCATCTCCCGCCGAGTCGCCGAAGCACGTGAATGCAGGCGTCCGAGCGCACCAGCAGCGAGGCATCGCCGGTTTCGACGGCCATGCTATCGGGCACGCCGCCGCGCCGGTCAACAGGAACTCTCGCCTGGAATGTTTTGCCCTGCAAAGGCGCGAATCGAAACGCCGCTCCCGAGCGGTCATGCTTCAAGACAAACTTCACCGCGCGATGACAAAGTCCGCAATGCCCATCGTAAAAGATAGTCTCTGTTCGCTGCGGGGCAAAAGGCATGGCGCCAAAATACGCCCGCACGCGGGCGTTGGCAGGTTTAAACCTGCCCCTACTCGCCCTTTTTGCGGATCTTGATGTCCAGGCGCTTGATTTTCTGGTTGAGAGTGGAGAGCGGCACGTGCAGACCTTCGGCGGCTTCGGTCTGGCTCCAGTTGGCCCTTTCCAGCCGCTCAATGATGACGCGCCGCTCGAAATCGTTGACGATCTGAAACAGCGTGGCGTCGGGCGGCAGCGGCGTGCCTTCGCTGCGCTGCAAGCGGATGCCGTTGGCTTCGAGCAGCGCTTCGGGCAACACGTCGATGGGCACGCTGGCGTCGGTGGCCAGCACCACGGCGCGCTCCACTACGTTCTCCAGCTCGCGCACGTTGCCCGGCCATGTGTGCTCCATCAGCACCTGCAGCGCCTCGGGCTGGAAATACAGCACGGACTGGCCGTTCGCATCCAGAAACTTGCCGTTTTCGCGGCAGTAATAGGTAAAGAAATACTCCGCCAGCAGAGGAATGTCTTCTTTGCGATCGCGCAGCGGAGGCAGCACGATGTTAATCACATTCAGCCGGTAATAGAGATCCTCGCGGAACTTGCCTTCCTTGACCAGTTGGTGCAGGTCGGCGTTGGTAGCGGCCAGAATGCGCACGTCGACCTTGATGGGGACGGTCGAGCCGAGCGGCGTAAACTCCTTTTCCTGGATAACGCGCAGCAGCTTGATCTGTGTCTCCGGGCCGATGGTGCCGATCTCGTCGAAAAAGATGGTGCCTTTGTCGGCGACTTCGAAGTAGCCCTTCTTGGATTGCATGGCGCTGGTGAAGGCGCCCTTGGTGTGGCCGAAGAGGGTGGATTCGAGCAGGTCCGGCGGCAGTTGTCCGCTGTTGACGGCGACGAAAAGCTGGTCGGCGCGCGGCGAGTTGGCGTGAATCGCCTTGGCGATGATCTCCTTGCCGGTGCCGGTCTCGCCGGTGATCAGAATGGTGGAACGGCTGGAGGCCACCTGCGCCACCAGGTCCAGTGTGCGCACCATGCGCTCACTCTTGCCGATGATGTTGGGGAAGCTGTAGCGCTCCTTGAGGGCGCGCTTGAGGTGTGTGTTTTCGTATTCCCGCCGGCGCAGCGCGATCATGCGCCCGATCTCGATCAGCAGCTTTTCGTTGTCCCAGGGCTTGGAAAAGTAGTCGTTGGCGCCGAGCTTGAGGGCTCCCACCGCGGCTTCGACCGAGCCGTAGGCGGTGATCATGAAGATGGGAGTTTCGCGGTCGCGCGCGCGGACCTCGGCCAGCACGTCCATCCCCGAGCGGTCCGGCATCATCAGGTCGAGCAGCACCAGATCGTAAAGGCCCGCCTCCATCTTCTCGACGCCGTCGGCGCCGTTCTGGGCCAGAGTCACTTTGTACCCTTCGCTGGACAGCAGCAGTTCGAGTCCTTCGCGGATATCCGCTTCGTCGTCGACGACGAGGATGTCGCCCTTGCTGTCAGCCGGGCTGAATGGCGTATCCGTCATTTTCAAGCGGCGGTTACCGGTTGCTGGACGGCGGCAATCTTGGCGAGCGGCAGTTCGATGCGGAACTGGGCGCCGCCGCCGGGGCGATTGGCAACCTCGATGGAACCGCCGTGCTCCTGAATGATTCCATAGGTCACCGCCAGCCCCAGGCCGGTGCCCTGGCGCGCGGGTTTAGTGGTGAAGAACGGGTCGTAGACGCGGTGCAGGTGCTCGGGGGCGATACCGGTTCCGCTGTCGGCCACTTCGATGCGCGCCCGCGCCCCTTCCTGCCAGGTGCGCACCTCCACCACGCCGCCGCTGCGCATGGCATCGCGCGCGTTCAGAATCAGGTTGAGAAACACCTGCTGCAACTTGCCGGCGTTGCCGTGGACCGGTCCTAGCTCCGGATCGAGCTCGGTGCGGACCTGGATGCCCGTCTTTTGCAGTTGATGTTCGAGCAGCGAGAGCGTTTCCTGAATCACCCGGTTGAGCTTGACTTCGCCGAACGAGGTGCTCGACGTGCGCGAGAAGTTTAGCAGCGAATTGACGATCTCGCTGGCGCGGAAGGTCTGCTTGGCGATCTTATCGAGGATCACCGATTTCTGCGTGTCGTCGGCCACCTGCTTGGCCAGCATCTGCGCGTAGGTGGAAATCACCGCCAGCGGCGTATTCACCTCGTGCGCCACGCCGGCGGCCAGCAGCCCGATGCTGGACAGCTTGTCGGCCTGCACCAGGCGCTGTTCCAGCTCGGCACGGTCGGTGACGTCGTCGAAGATCACCAGCCGGCCGATCCGTTCCTGGTCCTTGGCAACCAACGGCGCGATGGCGATGTTCAGGGTGGCTTCGCGGCGCGGCTGCGCCGGACCCGGGTGGCCATTGCCGTCGGCGCCGGCCGGCAGCTTGAGCACGAATTTGTAAATGTGATGAATGCCGGTTTCGCCGCGCACGCGGTCGAATTCACCCATCAGGGAGGCTGGGAACAACTCCGCCAAGCGCCTGCCCACGGCGCGTTCGCGCGGGATACCGCTCAACTGCTCGATCTGGTTGTTCCAGCTTTCCACCCGGTCGTTCAGGTCGGCCGCCAGAATTCCCACGTTGATCGATTCCACGATATTCTCGCTGAATTCCTTCAACCGCTCGTACTCTTCCACCTTGCGCTGCAACGAGCGGTAAAGCCCGGCGTTTTCAATTGCGATGCCCACGTAACCGGCCAGGGTGGTCAGCAGCTCCATGTCCACGCTGGCGAGGTAGTCGCCGTCGGTGGTGCGGCTGATGCCCAGGTAGGCGATGGTGCGGCCGCGCACGGTGCACGGCACATAATACGTGAGGTCCAGGTCGGCGATGGTGCGCCGCACCGAAGGCGGCCAGGAAGTGGAAATGGCGTCGATCTGGTGGTGCGTCCGCTCGAAGAAGAGGTACGGCTCCGGCAGCTTCCAGTTCAGAAAGCTCAGGTCAAGATCCCGCTCCCTGTCGGCGGCCAGCCGCGGGTTGTTGCCCATGGCGCTGCGCAGCCGGAAGACGGGATCGCCGCTCGGGGAGACCACGCCTTCATCGCGCAGGAAGAAAGCCAGGTGGCTCACCGACAGTGTCGCGATCAGCCGTTCTCCGGCCTTGGCCAGCATGGTATCCAGGTCGGCTTCCGAGCTGAGCTCCTGCGCGAACTCCACCAGCGTGCTGCGGTAATCGTAGCGGTCGCGGTAGAAATGGCGGTCCAGCTTTTCCTGGATCCAGTTTAGGATCGGCTGGAACAGAAAGGCGCCGATCAGCATCACGATCAGCGGCGCGGTGTTGCCCAGGTTGTTGAAGTACACGTGCGCTAGGCTGCCGAGCGTGATTACGATCAGGTAAAAGCCCGCTAGAACGCAAATGGTAGCCAGCGTGTAGGCGTATCCGCGGCGGAACAGGATATCCACGTCCATTAGCCGGTAGCGGACAATGGCATAGGCGAGGCTCAATGGCAGCAGAACCACGGAGAGCACCGCTAGGCGTAGGCTTCCCGAGGGCACGGCGCCGAGCGCGTAAGGCAGCACGTACAGCGCGGTATAAGGGACGATGGCGCAAAACGTGCCGTTGCGCAGCCACTTGAGCTGTTTCCGCACAATCGGGTCTTCCGCCTTGCGGTAGGCCAGGCTGGCCGCCAAGCCGCCCAGCAGATAAGGCACCGCCGTAAACAGCACCCAAATGCGGTTCAGCATCCAGTTCAGTTCAATGGGCGAGACGGCGGCCTTCAGTGTCTCGGAAGAAAAGCCGATATAGACCAGCGAGAGCAACCCGGCCGGGAGGTAAAGCAGTGCCCGCCGGTAGCGCTTCCGGAACCAGCCGCGCGGCTCCGGGAACGTCAGGCAGAAATGCAGAAACACCGTGGGCGCCACCAGACCGGCTGCGAAATTGCCCAGGTAAATGACTTTATCGAGGTTGTTTAACTGGCCGGTGTAGTGAAAACAGAGGAAGATAAATGACGTCAGGCAGAGCACATAGAAGTGCGTCGCTTTCTGCGCGCTGCCACGGCGAAAATAAACGAAAAGTCCGATCACCAGATACGCACAGCCGACCAGGTACTGGTACATCACCGCGCGGTCGCGGGGCACCTCCTCGGTAATGACGATGGCATTAAACTCCTTGCCGCGGCGCAGGCGGTAATTGGCTTTAGTCCAGGTGCCCACGCGGACCAGGATGCGGGTCACATCCAATGCCTGCTTGACCGGCTCGCCATTGATGCTCAGCAGCCAGTCGCCGGCGTGAATGCCGGCCACGGCGGCGCCGCTACGCGGGCGGACGTGCTCCGCCTGGACCGCGCCCTGGCGGTCTACCCAAATCGCGCCATCTTCGGCAAGACCATGAAACTGAAGACGTTGCTCAAAGTTGATGGCGGCCGCAACGACCGCGGCAACAGTCGCGATGGTGAGCAGCGCGGTAGATAGTTGGAACTTGAGTTCCTTCATGGTCGCCGTCGGCCGGGCTCAGCGAGACAATTTCTCCCAGTGCCGAAGAGCACGTTTGATGCCGCGAGAGGAATGCCTCGCCACTTCCAGACTAGCTGATAATCCTATCGCTTCCAAATGCGGGACTCTGGTGGCCTCCGGTTTTTGGGAGAATACACTATGCGGAAGTGTATACCTTTGTGGGCGAGCGGATTCACCCTTTTTCCGCAGTACTGGAACCGGCGGCTTAGGTGACTGGAAGCGACGTTGCCCCGGCGGAATGCTGTACAATTGGACCAGATGCGCCTTAGCGGGCGGCAGGCCTGCTGAGACGCGCTTCCACTTGCTGGTTTGAGGAATTCATGAGAACCGTTCTGATTGCCACGGCGCTGGCCGGGTGGTCCGCGTGGTGTCTGGCTGCCCAGGCTCCGGAGGCGGGGGCGCAGGCGGCGCAGCAGCCAGCGGCATCTCCCGCACCGCAGACTCCGGCGGCCGGCGCCAGTGCGCATCCGGCTGCCGCAGCCATCGATCCCGCCAAAATGGCCGCTCCGGCCGCCGCAACCGAGGCTATTCCGCCAAGCACGAAGGTCTACATTATTGGCGCAGAGGACGTACTGAGGATCGTGATTTGGAACAACGCTCCCATGTCCGGGGAGTTTCCGGTGCGTCCGGATGGGGCGATCTCCATTCCGCTGCTCGGCGATGTATCGGTGGCGGACAAGACCCCGCAGCAGGTGGAGGAAGACATCACACGCCGGCTGATCGATGGCCAGTTGATCCGCGAGCCCCATGTCAGCGTGGGGCTGACGGCGGTTCACAGCAAGAAGTACTATATCCAAGGCGAGGTGAATAAACCAGGATCCTACGATCTGGTGGTGCCGACCACGGTTATGGAGGGGCTGGTGAATGCCGGCGGGTTCCGCGACTTTGCCAACACCCGGAAGATCCGCATTCTGCGGGGCAGCAAGGAGTTCAAGTTCAACTACAATCAGGTGAGCCACGGCAAGAACCGGGAGCAGAACATATACCTGGAGCCGGGGGACCAAATTATCGTTCCCTGACACGCGGCTGTGGCGAGAGGGAATCGGAGGTACTGACAGGCAATATGAGTGCGGCGCAGAATTACGGAAGTGCTTCGCGGCGCCAACCGGACATTGAAGATTACATCGACATGGTCCGGCGCTACCGTTCCTGGATCATCGGGCCGATGTTCGCGGGGCTGGTGGTTTCGGTGGTGGTGGCCTTCTTTTGGCCCGACACGTACGTCTCGACGGCCGTGATGACGATCACGCCGCAGCAGGTGGCGCAGAGCCTGGTTCACTCCGACGTCAACACGCAGATGGCCACGCGGCTGCAAGAGATGGAAACCGAGATCTTGAGCCGCAGCAGCCTTTCGGATCTGATCGTGCATCTGGATCTGTACAAGAAAGACCGCACGCAAAGGCCACTCGAGGACATCGTGCAGGACATGCGGAACAAGGCCATCCAGGTGAAGCCTTACGAGTCGGCGTCGGGGACTGAAAACCGCGTCCAAGCCTTCACGATCTCCTTCAGCTACACGGACCGTTACAAGGCCCAGCAGGTGGTGCGCGAACTAATCGGCAAGTTCGAGGAACAGAACCTGATCTACATGACCAAGACGGCCAGCGTGACCACCGAGTTTCTGGGCGACGAATTGAAGAACGCCAAGCAGCAACTGGATAACCTGGATCAGAAGCTCACCCAGTTCAAGGTGGCCAACCAGGGGAAATTGCCCGACCAGGTTCAGGCCAATGTGCAGGCGGAAAACGCCGCCGAGGCTGAGGCTTCCAGGCTGGCAGACACGTTGTCCCAGGCGCAGGCCCGGAAAGTGATGCTGGAGCAGTCGTTGCAGAACCTGATCGCCGATCAGAATTTTTACCTGCAGCACGGCGAGGATGTGGTGAGCAGCGGCGGCGGTAGCGGGGTGAAGAGCCAGCAGTTACTCGCCCTGGAGGCGACTTTGACCCAACAGAAATCGAACCTGGCCTCCATGTTGAAGCTGTACGGCGAGAATTATCCGGAAATCAACTCGATCAAGGCGGCGATCTCGGTTACCGAAGCGCAGAAAGCGGATCTCGAAAAGCAATTGGAAGCGCAAGCGGCTGCGTCCCCGGATCGGGGCCCGGTGACAGTGGCGAACCCGGCGGTGCAGGCGCGGCTCGAAGAACTGAAGAACAGCATCGCCACCGTCAAGACCCAAATCCAGACCACGCAGGGCGATATCGACAGGGTGATCAAGAACCAAGAGATCCTGAACCGGAAGATCGCGGCATATCAGGCGCGCATCGAGCAGGCGCCGCTCAACGAGCAGCAGTATATGCAGCTCACCAGCGACTACCAGCTTGCCAAGAAGAATTACGAAGACATGGTACAGAAGCGGGACTCCTCGGAAACGGCCAAGGACCTGGAGCAGCACAAGGGCGGCGAAAATCTGGAATTGCTGGACCCGGCCTCGCTGCCGGAACAGGCGACCGAGCCGAACCGTCCAGCCTGGGCGGCGATTGGAACGGCTATCGGGCTGGTAATTGGCATCGTGCTGGCGGGAGCCAAGGAGATGCGCGATGCCTCGCTGAAGAATTTGAAAGACGTGCGCGCTTACACCAACCTTCCCGTTTTGAGTAGCATTCCCTTGTTGGAGAACGCACTACTGGTGCGGCGCAAGAGACGTCTGTTCTGGCTGGCGTGGTCCAGTTCCTTCATTGTCGGTTGCCTGGCGATGGCGGTTTCCGTTTTCTATCACTTTTCCGGCAGGAGCTAGCCGCGGCAAGTGCGGCTGGAGGTAACCATGAGTCGAGTACACGATGCTTTGCGCCGGGCCGAACAAGGCGCCCTGCTCAACGGGGGGGAGCCGCCGGAAGTCGGCGCGGAGGCGCAGCACCCGACCGAGTTTCTGCCGGTGAACCGGGGCGGCCCGGCGGCAGGCGGCCGTTTGAGCCCGGACCCCGCGGCGCTGCGCGATGTCGAGATGGTGCCGTTTAATCCGGCGCCGGAATCGCACTTGCTCGATCTGAACACCTCCCACGAAACCCCCGCGGAAGAGTTCCGCACGCTGCGCACGCGGCTGAATCACTTGCAAACGCTGCAGCCGCTGCACACGGTGGTAGTGACCAGCCCGTCGCCGGCGGAAGGCAAGACCTTCACCTCCGTCAACCTGGCCCTGGCCCAGGCGCATCTGACGGAAAGCTCGGTGTTGCTGGGCGATTTCGATCTGCGGCGGCCGATCATCCACAACCTGTTCCAGATCGACCGGTCGCCCGGCCTCTCCGATTACATCACCGGCGCGTGCAGCCTGGCGCAGGCGCTGCGCCGGGTGGAGGAGACCAATCTCTACCTGCTGCCGGCCGGCACGCCGGTGAAAAATCCGCTCGAACTGCTGAATATGCGGCAGGCCAAACAGTTGTTCGAAGATCTGCCGCGCCTGTTCAACTGGGCGATCTTCGATACTCCGCCGCTGTTGTTTTCGGCGGACGCGAACCTGCTGTCGACCATGGCGGACGGCACGATTCTGGTGGTCAAGATCGGCACCACCACCTTCGACAATGTGACACGCGCCATTCAGTCGTTGTGCGAAAACAACGTGCTCGGCATTGTCGCCAACGGCGCCCGCGCGTCGGAGCTGTACAGTAAGTACACGTATTATTACTCGAAGACCGAGTAAGCGGGCGCAGGCGGCGGGTCCCTAAGCTGGTTTTGCTTCGAGTATCCCGACGTTCCGAACCATTAGGGTGTCGCCTCCAACCGGGTATACCCCGGTCAGGACGAAGCCCGCTGCCTCGAGAAGCGTCCTCCATTCGCGCTCGCTACGCTCTCTACCGCCGGTGACAGCAAGCATGTTGAGGTCGCTCATAAGGTGGCCTTCCAACTGTGGATCTGCATGCGAGACAAGCGGAGGAAGGACGAATTCAACGATCAACAAACTGCCGTTCCGCGGAATTACCGCGCGGCAGTTCTTGAGAATAGTGACAGCATCCCCGTCCCGACGCCCGTGCAGTACATGTTTGAGCATGTATACATCGGCGCCCGCCGGGACCGATTGCGTCAGATCTGCGGCAATCAGTTCGCATCGAGAGGAAGGATCTTCCTCCGCGAAGCGAGCTTTGGCTGCATCCACGCTGGATTCGAAGTCCACAAGCATGCCTCGCAAATGCGGGTTGAGTCTAAGCACTGCAAGAATGAGCGACCCGCCGCCGCCGCCGAGGTCGGCGACCACCTTGGCGCGGGAAAAATCCCACGCGCCAGCGATGGGCGCGTAATCTTCTGCCGGAGCCGTTCCCATCACCGCGCGAAAAATAGAAACGGCTTCGGTATCCTGTGACCACCTGGAAGGTGTTTTCGGATCGCGGATCTGAGAGGCCGGCTTGCCAGTCCGAACACAGTCGGTAAGCTGGGACCAGTCGTCGGCAAGCAGATCTGCCCAAAAGACGACGGCTGACCAGACGGACTGAGGCACATCCTTCCGCAGCGGCCTGCCAAAAGGAGTCAGCCAAAAGTGTTCGGGCGTCGTCTCCTCCGTCACGCCGATGCTGGCCAGAGCGCGAAGCAGGCGGTACAGCGCATTGGCATCTGCTTGACACTTTTCGGCCAGGAAGCCAATACTACGCACCTCGTCTCCAAGTGCATCGGCAACGCCGAGACGTGCAGCCGCGCAAAGCACGCGGCTGCGGGAATACGCCATTGCCATTTCGACGAGCTTCGTATTTGTCGTGACATTGCCGATGCCGCTGTTAGCTTGCGCCATAAGACGCCTCAAACCCAATGTACTCATCGCGGACGCGCCACGTCCAGCAGTAAATTTGGATCGGCCCCAGGAACGCGTTCCCGGAAGCTGGTCAGATCATCTCGTTGAGCAGCTCGGCGCGCGGGATCACGACCTTGTTGATCAGCATGCCCTTGCCGCCCGCCAGGCCAGGTTTTCCATGCGCGCAGATGCCGAGCGGAGTCTCGACGCGGCTCGCACGAGTGGGTGCGCCACGCAGGCCCCAGCACACTTACGCTATACTCTCTCCGATGCCCAAGCTGGTCTCCATCGCAGGTCCGCTGTGCGGAGGCGTCTTCCCGCTTCCGGAGACCGAAGGGGAGACCTTCTCGATTGGCCGGAGTGTGAACAACACACTGTGCCTTGCGGATCCCTCCGTGTCGCGCAACCATTGCGTGCTCGGCAGCCGCGGATCGCAGATCGTCATCACCGATCTCGGCAGCGTCAATCGCACTTACATCAATGGCATGCCGCTGGTAGAGCACACGCTTCGCAACGGCGATGAGATCAAACTCGGTGAGTCGCTGTTTCTCTTCGTTGCCGAAGCGGAGACGGAAACGCCCGAGGGCAAGCCGTCAACGCGCGTCACGGGAAGCATCCACTCGGCCAGCACGCAAATGCTCCGCGTGCCGGACAGCGTCCGTTTGGGCGGCTCCCTCGGACAATACTTCGATGCGCTGCTCGCAGTGGGTGAGATGATTCCGTCGGGCGCCCGCCTGGAAGATGCGGCGCGCGGGATACTGGAGTCTCTGTGCTGCGCGCTCCCGGCCGAACAGGGAGTGTTGGTCCTGGGCGGAGTAAGTCCCGGCGAGCCTGACTTCGTTAGTGAGTGGCGCGGAGCGCAATCGAGCGGCGCCATGACTGTGTCACCTGCCGCGCTGCTCGACAAAATGACGCGGGAACCGGCGCCTGTCTTGTGGAGGCGTGCGAGTACACCTGCCGCCGCGAGCCCGCCCGGCATCGCCGCCGGACCGCAAGCGAGTTCCATCCTGGCAGTCCCCTTGATGGCGTTCGAGCGATTCGTCGGCGTCCTCTGTTTCGCCACCAACGATCCGGACTTGGTCTTTGAGCAGGATCATCTCCGCTTTTTGAGCAAGGCCGCCGGGCTTGCGGCCGGACTGCTCGATTCCGCACTGGGCGCGCGCAACCGGGAAAGTGAAATCCGCCAGCGCTCGGCGGCGGCCAACCTGGAACACAACATGGTCGGCGAGAGTGTCCTTATGCGCCGGGTCTATGACACCATTGCCAAAGTGGCGCCGACCGATTCTACAGTGTTGATTCTCGGCGAAAGCGGCACCGGCAAGGAGCTGGCCGCCAGCGCCCTCCATCGCAATAGCCTGCGCGCCGGAAAGCCGTTCCTCGCCATCAATTGCGCAGCCATCACCGAGACTTTGCTCGAAAGCGAGTTGTTCGGCCATGAGAGAGGCGCCTTCACGGGTGCGGTGGCACAGAAGAAGGGGAAACTGGAGGAGGCTCACGGCGGCACGATTTTCTTCGATGAGGTGACCGAAATGTCTCCCACCCTGCAGGCCAAACTGCTGCGCGTCCTGCAGGAGCGTGAGTTCGAACGCGTCGGAGGCACCCGCCCCATCCGTACCGACGTGCGTGTTTTGACGGCCACCAATCGGGATATCGAGGACTCGATCCGCCGCGGCGCATTTCGCGCCGATCTTTATTACCGGCTCAACGTCGTCTCCCTGCTCCTGCCGCCATTGCGGGAACGGCGCGAGGACATCGAGCCCCTGGCCAACCACTTTGTGCGTAAGCACAGCCGTAAGTTGAAGAAATGGGTTACCGGTATTTCACCGCAGGCGCTCGAGCTTTTGCGAGGGTACGGCTGGCCCGGCAACGTGCGCGAACTGGAGAACGCGATCGAGCGCGCGCTGGTGCTCGGCAGCACCGATCGCATTCAGCCGGAGGACCTGCCCGAGAGCGTGATCGAGGCGGGCGATTCCCCCGCCTTCGCCGCGGGCGGCTTTAACGACTCCATCACGGAGGCCAAGAAGCGCCTCATCCTCGAGACTTTTCAGAAGACCAACGGCAACCACGCGGAGGCCGCGCGGCTGCTCGACTTACATCCCAATTCGCTTCACCGCATGATTCGCAACCTGAACCTGAAGCCGAGGCCCGCCGCCTGAGGCGTTACGGTCAGCCGCTGCGGCGAAAGAGGACGGGTTGCAGGTGCGGAACTGGTAGCTGTGAATTTTCACGGCCGCCTGTCCCGGCTCCACGCGCACGACCTTCCCGGCAATGGCCAGGCTCAGGTTCACGGAGTCGGATAGCAGCACGGGCCACTTGACGCTCAGCTTCACATCGGCATTCAATACCAACGGGCGCTCGGTCGTAAACAGCGCGCCGCAACTGCTGATATTGCGGAGTTCGCCCCGCCCCGCACCGTGGTCGGTCCGGTAATGCACAGGAAGCGTTATTGCAAAACGTATCGCTTTGCGCAAATCTTTCGCCGAGTCCTCGGCTGATGTCGGTATCGAACGGACCCTCCACGAGGAGGCCGGTCTGCCTGTGGTGAGTGCCATGGTAGCCATGCAGGTCTCAGTGCAAGTGCAAGGCCACCTGCCCGGCCGGTACCAGGCGATTGAAAACGCCTGACTTGCGCGGGCACGCTCGGTCATTGGTGCCAGTTCAGAGGAACCGGAGTGTTTCGGCTCTAACCGGAGGGTTTGTCTTCGGGAGGGAACAGCTTCGTCAGATCATCTCGTTGAGCAGTTCGGCCCGCGGGCGCGGGATCACGACTTTGTTCACCAGCATGCCCTTCTGTCCCACCACGGCCGCGCCGGCATCGATCGCGCTCTGGACGGCGGCCACGTCGCCGGTCAGCGTGACGAAAGCTTTGCCGCCGAGCGCCATGGCCAGTCGAATCTCGATCAACTGGACGGCGGCCGTTTTCGCCGCCGCATCCGCGCCTTCGATCAGCGCGGCCACCGAAAACGATTCCAGAATTCCCAATGCTTCGAGCGCTTCCACCTTGGCTGAGCCCGCGATGGCCGGGAAGACGGATTCGTGCAGGTTGGGAATGACGAAGGAATCGATCACGGAAAAATTACCCGCGCCGACCCCCGCCGCGACGCTGGCCTCGACGGCTCCCACCTCGCCGCGCACCATCACCATGTACTTGCCCGAGCAGATGGAACGCGACAGCATGAGGTCTACTGCCGCCGTCTTGAGCATGGCGTCGGTGACCTGATAGCCGGCCGCGACGCTCGAGAGTTCGATCAGTCCAATGGAATTCGCGGTCATGGTTTATGCCACTATCTCCACGTAATCGGGGGTAACCGCGCGCACCTTGCCGGCGATGCTCGCGTGCACGTTGGCGCCCAGCTTGGAGTCTTCGACGCGTCCGGCCACTTGCCCTTTCTTGACTTTCTGCCCCTCGCGGACCGCCGGCGCCGCCGGCTCGCCGGCATGCTGCTTCATGCGAATGCGCACCACCGCGGGCTGGCACGCGGCGGGATCGAAGGGCGTCTCCCGCTCGTACTCCTCCACCTGCAACCGCTTCCGCAACTGCGACAGCGGCACGCGGCGGAATTCTTTCATGGGATGCACCGCGACCGGTTTCTGCTGGACGAACTTCAAGCCGGCGGCGCGGCGGTCGCGCTTGCCATCGTCGCAGGCTTCCTTGGGATAGAGATCTTCGGGACACGCGTATAGCGTGCAGAGGCCGCAGGCGCAGCACAACTCGGACCACTGGTTCCAGATGTCGGCCCCGGTTGTGGTGAACCCGAGGCTGCGCATCACCTTGTGTGGCTGCACTTCGTAGCCCAGCAAGTAACGCGGGCAAAACTCGGTGCAGTAGCTGCACTGATCGCAGGCGGATTTGCCGATGTGATTCATCTCCGGCTGCGAGCGCGTGCGCCGCGTCATCAGGTAATGATCGCGGGGAAGCACGATCAGGCCGCCGGTGGTTTTGGTGATCACGTCGTCGGAGTCGAAGGTGAGGGTGCCCATCATGATGCCGCTGACGAAGATGCCGTACCCGGACACAGTGGCGCCGCCGGCCATTGCGAGCAGGTCGCGGAACGGCGTTCCCACCGGTGCCCAGAGCGATTTCGGCTGCGCGACCGCGCCGCACACGGAGAGAAACTTTTCCGTCACCGGCCGGCCCTCGAGGGCCTGGCCAACGTTGTACAGCGTCTCCACGTTGTTTACCACGCAGCCGACCTGGAGCGGAATGCCGCCCGGCGGAATCAGACGGCCGGTCGAGCTGTACACCAATTCATACTCATCGCCCGAGGGATAGAAATCGCCCAACTCGACAAACTCGATGCGGCCGGAGGGCTGGCTGCGTTTCAGCGCGTCGATCGATTCCTGGTTCTTGGTTTTGATGCCGAACTTGCCGGCCTTCGCGCCCGTAGAGTCGATCATGGCTTCCATGCCGGCCAGGATCTCAGCGGGGAAGTGCTTCATGAGCTCAGCGTCTTTGTGGATCAGCGGCTCGCATTCGGCGCCATTGGCGATCATGAATTCCACCTGCGATTTGGCTTTCACGTAGGTGGGGAACCCGGCCCCGCCGGCGCCCACCACTCCCGCGTCACGCAACCGATCGCTGAGCATACTTCATCAGGATAGCGAATTGCGGCAGAGGGTTTTCCGTTCCGCGATTCGCCCGGACGCGATTCGGGTTCGCTAACCTGAGATGTGGATCGGCTGACAGGATGAGCACGCTGGCCGGCAGGTTCCAATCACTCATGCGCCGCGACCGGCTGTTGACCGCGTTGGCGTGCGCGGCTTACGCCGCGGTTCTTTGGTGGCTGACGCGGCTGCTGCCCTTCTGGCTGGACGAGGTTACGCAGCTCGCCGGAACAACGCAGCCCACCTTCGGCGCATTTCTCGCGTATCACCGCTACAACGCCGGAGGCGTGCCGCTCGGGTATCTGTTGCAGTTCTGGCTGATCTCGGCGTTCGGCCTCGGCTTCGTCACGGCGCGCCTGCCTTCGGCGCTGGCCAGCCTGCTCGGGTGCTTAGCCCTGGCGGGATTGGGCCGCGAGGCCGGTGTGCGCAGCCGAACCGTGCTGGTGGCCGTCTTCATGATCCTGCCGATTCAATTGCGCTACGCCGTGGAGGGGCGCAACTATTCGCACGGTCTGCTGTTTGCGATTGTGGCCACCTGGTGCCTGGTGCGGCTCGATCGCGCGCCCGGAGTTGGGCGCGGGTTGCTCTACGCGCTGGCGGTGGCGGCTAGTTTCTACTCGCAAGGCTACGCCGCCTTCATCCAGCCGGGGCAGGTGCTTTCGCTAGCCTTCACGCGGCGCTGGCGATCGTTCGCGCACGCCGCCGCGGCGCTCGCACTGGCGTTGTTGAGCTTTCTGCCTTGGTACATATGGGCCAAGTCCGGGTGGCAACACACCATCACCACGCTGGCGCTCCGTTTCGAGGCCTCTCCTCACGTGGCTCTGGTTCTGCTGCGCGAGATTTCCGGCGACGGGTGGGCGGCCTCGTTGCCGCTGATCGCGGGCGCGGTCTATGGATTCCGCCGGATGGAGCGCCGCACGGGACTGCTGCTCGCTGGTGGCATTCTCTCCGGCGTCGTACTTGGGCTTACGGTCGACTACACGTACCACTTCTTCTTCGCCGTCCGCCAGTTCATTTTCGTGGCACCTGGGCTAACACTGTTGGCCGTACACGGGCTGCTCGAAAGCCGCCGCACGCCTGTCTGGGCCGCCCTGGTGCTGCTATTTGCCGGCGGCGCGCTGGCCAAGGACTACACCTACTTCAGCTGGCCTCACGAGGACGTTGCCGCGGCTGCGCGCCTGCTGCTCGACACCGCCAACCAAGGCCCGTGCATCGCTTATGTCCCTAGCGACGATCCGCGGCTGTATGCCGTGTTCGAACCGGCCTTGGCACAACACCGCTGCGCGTGGCCGCCGACGGCTGCTGCCATTGCCTTCGCGTCGAACATCCACAGCGAGGAGGGGGAGCGAAGAAACGCGATGGCAGCCCTCGCCGCTGCTGGATATCAACCCGGCGAGCAACGTCAGGCCGGAGGCACGACCATCACACTGTTCCGCAAGCCGCGATGAACTGGTGCTGGCCGGGTTGAGGCGCGTTACTGCGCCCGATAAACCTCGCGCCATCCGCCGCTAGGAATCAAAGCTCCGATGATACCCCCTAAGATCGCGCCGAGCGGTGTGAATACTTCCTCGGGAAGGCGCTTGCCGCCAATACAAAGCTCTCTGCAGGTTGAAGCACCCGCACCCACGCCGAAGCCCACGCCAGCTCCAATGCCGAGCCCGATCAATCCGTTCCGCGCCCGATGGCTCCTGCCCCTGGACCAAACTCCTGCGACCGTCGCTTGGGTGAGTGTTTGCTGCCCATTCTTCGAGTTGATCGACAACGAATCACTCGAAACACTAGCGAACTGGCCGCGCACGGTTCCATGGCCCTTCAGCGCGACTCGAATCCCGGCGCCAGGGGCGAATTGTCTGATGTTGTCCCAGTTCGCCGGTGACTTCTGTGGCTGTGCAAATCCGGGCTGCGCAGCTACGGCCGTAAGAACTGCCGCCCACGCTGTTACAAACAGAATGGACCGGCATCGAGCGATCATAAGCTCCCCCCGCAACTTGCCGACAAGTTTATGACACCGTACGGACGAAGCGCAAGTCGCAGGCGCCGGTGTGACGATGGTGCCAGGCTCGCTATACTGGCGCTGTGGCGCTCACTCCGCGTACATTTGGCAGGCTGCTGCGCTGCAGCCTGATGGCCGCGTTCGACGACAACTGCTTAGGCATCGCGAAGGGAGCGGCGTATTCCGCGTTGCTTTCCTTCTTCCCGGTGCTCACTTCGGCGGCCACGATCCTGGTGCAGAGCGGTGCTCCATTCATGTCCAAGACGATGGAACGCGGGCTCTCGCAAATCGTTCCGCCGGGCTCAGAAAGCCTGGTGGTGCAACAGTTCCGCGTCACCGGCGCGCGTCCGATTGCGCTGCTGATTGTGGCCGGGCTGATCTCGCTGTGGGCCGCTTCAGGCGTCATCAAGAGCCTGATCGAAGGCTTTCAGGCGGCTTACAGGGTGCCCCGGAACCGCAGCTTCCTGCGCGGCAACCTGATGGCGATTGCGCTGGTGCTGCTGGCGGCGGCGCCATTGGTCGGGGCCACGCTGCTGATCGTGTTCGGCAACCAGGTGGAGAAGATGGTACTGAACTGGATGAAGGTCGATCCCCTGCTCAACCCGCTGACATGGGGGTGGAAGCTGGTGAGCCGGCTGGCGCGCTGGACGGTAGCGTTCCTGACGACGATTCTGGTGACCACGCTGCTTTACTACTTCGGCCCCAACCGGGAGCAGCGCTGGGGCCTGGTGTGGCCGGGCGCGGTGTTGGCCACCGTTTTGTGGATGTTGACGACCTCGGGATTCGCCTGGTATGTCCGCAATATCGGCCATTACAACCTGATGTACGGCTCGATCGGCGCCGGCATCGCGCTGCTGGTCTGGATGTACCTGATGGCCCTGATTGCGCTGATCGGGTGCGAATTCAACGCCGAGTACGAACGCAGCTCGGGAGTGGGGTTTCTGCGGGGCCTGGTGTAGCGGTATGCCCTTGTCCTCAAGCCTCTTCAGTGCGGCGGCTCCAGCGTAATACATCGCTCCGCGGAGCACAAACCGGCCAACGCATCCGCTATGCTGAAATCACGCGTTATGGAACACGGCCAACCAGCGCCCGAGCCGGAGTACAGCGAGGATGGCGTCGACCTGTCGCTGATCCGCTGGATGCTGTCGCTGACGCCGCGCGAGCGCCTCGAATTCCTCGAAGAGCGCATCAACGACATCCTGGCGGTTCGCGAACTCCATGGCCGAACATAAACCATTCCCTCTGCTGCGCGCGCTGGCGGAGGCCCGCGTGGATTTCATCGTCGTCGGTGGCCTGGCAGCAGTGCTGGAGGGGGCTCCGATAACAACCTTGGATGTTCATTCGCGCGAGCCTGAGAACGTCGGCCGGTTGCTCGGAGGCCTCGCCCGGCTGGACGCGTTTTTTCGCATACAGCCGGACCGGCGCATACGTCCCGAGGCATCGCACCTAGCAGGTCCCGGTCACCTCAATTTGAGCGCCCGCTACGGCCCGCTCGACCTGCTTGGAACGATTGGCCACGGGCGCGGCTACGAGGATCTCTTGCCGCACACGGCTGAAATGGACCTTGGCGACGGTGTCCGCGTTCGCGTTCTTGACCTGGCGACGGCGATTGCCATCAAGGAAGAGGTCGGCGGCGAAAAGGACCTCGCCGTGCTGCCGATTCTGAAGCGCACTCTGCGCGAGACGCAGGATCGCAGTTGATGCCGGTAGCTTCATCCTCCTCGCGTTGACTGACGTGGGAGAGGCGTTTTAACCTGAGGAAGCAGGTCGCAACTACGGAATTAAGCTGGCGTAGCTCAGTTGGTAGAGCATCTGATTTGTAATCAGAGGGTCGGGGGTTCAAATCCCTCCGCCAGCTCCATTCAAGTCCTGATCATGGAGATGGTTGCAGGAGCTTTCCGGCCGTCTTCGAAATCCGCCGAAGCAGGTGGGCGTTGCGAGCTCGTCCTCCACCCGATGCCCCGCGCCGCGGATTGCAGTGTTGCGGACTTGCCCCTAGAATGGGCATTTTACGCCGAAACGATGAATTCAATCTGGGAGTCGGTTGCGCGCAGTCCTCATCCATCCGGATACCTGGACCCGCTGGTGGCCCGCCAGAAGCGCGAAGCGCACTTGCAGCTTGTCCGCCGGTGGCTGCGGGGGTTGAATCCACAGAGCGTCCTCAAAACCGACTTATTTGAAGAGGCCTTCGGCGAGGACCGAGTCTTGTTCGATCTGGCTCCAGGTGCGAAGCAGGCCGTGGGAATCGACATCGCGGTCGGCACGATTGCCGCTGCGCGCAGGCATTGTCCGGCGGCAGGCTTCTCATTCCTGGCGAGCGACGTCCGGGCACTGGCTCTGCGAACCGGCAGCTTCGAACTGGTTTTTTCCAACTCGACGCTGGATCACTTCGAAACCCGCGCGGAGCTGTTGGCTGCTTTGCGGGAATTAGTGCGCGTGGTGCGGCCGTCCGGCCTATTGGCGATCACGCTCGACAACCCGTGGAACCCGCTCTACCCGCTGCTGCGCCGGGCGACGCGGATGCGGCACGCGCCTTACGTCCTCGGCTGCACCGCCTCTCGCCGCCAACTGAACGCCTGGCTCAGGGACCTTGGCATGGAAGTGGTGGAGAACGAATGGCTCATCCACAACCCTCGACTGCTGTCCACGGGGCTGTTTCTGGGATTGAGAAAGGTCATGGGCCATGCGGCCGATGGCCCTATCCGCATCTTGCTGAGGTTGTTCGAGCTTTTAGGACGACTGCCAACCGCGCCGTTCACCGCCTGTTTCTTGGCAGTATGCGCCAGAAAGCCCGCGCCGTAAAGCAGTGCGCCGCCGGATGCCTCAACGCTGGAGGGGCAGCCAGAACGGCCGCGCCGGGGCAGGAAGTCCGCTCACATTTTCCAGCCCCGGCCGGAGTTCCCCACAGTAGTCGCACGGGAGCAACCTGCGGCAAGCGGGGATACGGCAGCCAACCGAGCCAAGCTGGGCGAAGTAGATGCGTTCTGCGGAATCGGAATAGGCATGCCGCAGCAGCACCACGTCGCCGGCCCGGAGATTGTCTTTCATAAAATCCGCCACGGCCCAAATGTCGGGGAAGTTCTGCACTTTTTCCCGCAGCGCGCCACCTTCGGCCATGGCATTGCGGGCCCGCTTGCTGTCATTCCCGTAGAGCAGCGTCAGGTCGGCGGAATGAGCGACCATTCGCCCCACAGCGCGAAACCGTTCCCGGAAGGCCAGCCCCGAGTCGTACACATCATGGAACACCAGGATGCGGCGCCCCTCGGCTTGCTCTAGGACACGCAACGCGGCATGGAGACTGACAAAGGAGGAATTGTGTT
Organism: Bryobacteraceae bacterium; assembly: GCA_049511495.1. Taxonomy (GTDB): domain Bacteria; phylum Acidobacteriota; class Terriglobia; order Bryobacterales; family Bryobacteraceae; genus Bog-375. The sequence goes on from JBEKXZ010000005.1 coordinate 204,030, forward strand.
CGTCCCGCAAGACGTACGCCCCCGAAGGCAGTAACACCGGCTCCATCCGGCACCGGGCTGGTTCCACACGCTCAAGGGCGGCAGCGGCAGGTTCCAATTCCACGCCGTGCCACAGGGCGGTTGCCAGCGCCGCCAGAACCGAATTCAGCCAATGTTCACCCACCAGCCGAGTGTTCACCATGCAGGACTCGGCGCGGCGGTGGACCCGGAACGACAGCCGCGCTGGCCAGAGGGAAGAAATTTCGCTGGCCCACACATCGCAGCGCGGGGAACGCCCGAAGGTCACGACCTTGCCCCGGCAGCGCGCCGCCATGGCCGCCACCAGGCGGTCGTCGCCATTCAGGACAGCCAGCCCCCGGCGTCCCAGCCGGGAGACCACTTGCGACTTATCGAGGGCGATCTCCTCCAGGCTGGCAAAGCCGTCACTGTGGACCGCAGCTACCGCCAGCACCACCGCCGTGTCGGGCGCGATTATCCAGGATGTCTGCTTCAAGTCGCCGGGCTTCCTGGTGCCCACTTCAATCGCGGTGAAACGATGGCGCCAACGGGTTCGCAAAATGAGAGCTGCGACCCCGCGGCTGGAATTATTGCCATGCTCTGTTCCGTTGACGGCAAAACCGGTTGACAAGGCTTGTTTCAAGCACTCGACCGCCGTAGTCTTGCCCACGCTGCCGGTAACGGCGATAAAGGTGGTGCGGAACATGAGCCGGCGCCAGAGGAAGGCCGCCGCACCGAGGGCTAAGTTGAAGCACCGTCGCGCGCGCCGATGATTCTTCAGGAACCGGCGCACCGTCGTTCCAGTCATGTTTCTTGCACGCCGGGGCTGCTGGCGGGCTCCGTAAAGCGGGAATGCCGCACCGCCGGCCGCCGGCGCCAGACCAGCAGATAGAGCACGGTCCCAGCGGCGAACGCGAAGGAGCTGTAAAGGTAGTAGGCGAAGTGAAGCGGCACCGCGCCCGCGGCAAAAAGCCAACCTCGCCGGGCGGCGAGCAAGCGGAAGAACCTTCGGTTGAGCGCCACGCCACCGGCGGCCGCCAGCAGAGCCGGCGCCAGCAGGACCGGCCGCCATAGACCCGCAGCCGCGCAGCCAACCGATATCCACGCGAGCAACGCGCTGATGCGTTGGGAGACCGCGACGTTCAGGTCGTTGGGGAGCCGGCCGGACTCGAGGATCAATCGCGTCCACGGGAGTGCCCGGTCGAAAACGTCGCAACGCAATAGCCCGCCCAGAGTCCATCGTTTGAGGTGCTTGACCTGGACTGTGCCATCGAGCGCTATGCGGCGCCCCGCTTGGCGCAGCCGATAGCCGAGGTCAATATCCTCTATCGCCGGGCGCAGGTAGGATTCGTCAAAGCCGCCCTCCGCCAGGAAGACGCCACGCCGGATCGCGCCACAGGCCGACCAGAACGTCGTCGCATCTGAGTGCCCGTGCTGATGGACGTAGTGATTCAGCAGATTCTTGTATTGCGACACGAATCCCGGCGAAGCCGGGTCGTCGTCATAGGATCCGATCAGCGCATCCAGATCCGGTTCAGCGTCGAAGCGCGCCTGAATGCGCGCCAGCGTGTCCGCATGCAGGCAGACGTCCGAGTCCACAAAAACCAGCAGATCGCCGGAGGAACGAGCAGCGCCGAAATTGCGGGCGCCCCCCGGTCCGGCTCGCCTCTCGGCACGGACGGTCACAGCGCCCATGGCCGCCGCAATCTTCTCCGAGCCATCGGCCGAGCCATCATCCACTACGATGCATTCCGCCGGCTGAAGTTCCGAACGCGCCAGGGACTCCAGACACCGCCCGAGGAATGCGGCGCCGTTGAGAACCGGGATGATGACACTAATAGCCACGGGAACCGGAAAAAACAAAAGATTAGTGTAGCAGCGGGCCTGCCGCCGCGGAACCCGTGTTATTCTAATTCGAAAGCGGCAACCGGATATCGCACGAAGGGAGGGCGCCCCAGGCGGGGAGCGCCGCGGTTTGCCGCGTGCTTCGGTAGAATCAGGTCGCACTGATGCGCCTCAGTTGTTCCCAGTTGCGCGTTTCATTCCCATCATCCAATGGGTCCGTGCTCGCTCTGCGCGATCTGACTTTCGGCAGCCGTGACGGCGAGTTTCTGACCTTCGTGGGACCCAGCGGCTGCGGCAAGACTACGCTCTTGCGCGTGCTGGCGGGCCTGCTCGCGCCGGGAGCGGGCGAAGTGGAGCGAATTCCGGGGCCGCACGACCGCAATTGCAGCGTGTTGCTGGTGAGCCAGGAACACAATCTGTTTCCCTGGATGACGGCCTCCGCCAACGCGGCGTTCGGCCTGGAAATGCGGGGTATGCCGCGTGCCGAACGCGAGGCCCGCGCGCGGGAGCTGCTGGCGCGGCTCGGCTGTGCGGGAAAGGAGCGCGCCTATCCGTGCCAGCTTTCGATGGGCATGAAGCAGCGCGTCGCGGTGGCGCGCTGTTTCCTGAGCGATCCGGCCGTGATGCTGATGGACGAACCTTTCGCCGCTCTCGATTGCCAGACCCGCGTGGTGCTGCAGCAGGAAGTGCTGGATCTCTGGGAACAGGACCGGAAATCGGTCGTTTTCGTGACGCACGACGTCGACGAAGCCATCCTGCTCAGCGACCGGATCCTGGTTCTGAGCGAGGGGCCTGGGACGGTGGTGGCCGAATACGAAGTCCCGTCGCCGCGCCCGCGTCACGCGCTACTCGAAATGAACGGAGAGCTGTGGGAACTCAAGCAACGCATCCTGGGATCGCTGAGACTGGCGGCGGGCATGGAGCGCTTCGCCTGCGCCCGATGAGGCTGGTCCGGCTCATCGGGGCGCGGTTCTGGCTGCTGGCGCTGCTGCTGGCCTGCTGGCAAATCCTGGCGGCACGCCGCATCCTGGACCCGCTCTTTTTTCCGCCGCCATCGAAAGTCGGCGAGACGCTCTGGGCGATGCTCGCGAGCGGGGAACTGGGGCGCGAAGTCGGCGCCACGCTGGCGCGCGCCGGCGCCGGCCTGCTGGCGGGTATGGTGGGCGGCGGCCTAGTAAGCATCCTGCTGTGTCTGTCGCCGCGGTTGCGCACGGCCGTCCAGCCGCTGGTCTCAGCGCTGTATTCCACGCCACGGCTGACCATGCTGCCGATGGTCATGCTGATATTCGGGGTGAACGAAGCGTCGCGGATGGCGCTCGTGGCCATGAGCGTGGGTCTGGTCATCGTGATCCAAATCTCGGATGCGGTCCGCAGCGTCAGCCGGGACTACGTGGATCTGGCCGCAAACTATGGCGCCAGCCGCGCCGTGATCGTCCGCAAAGTCTATCTGCCGGCGTGCCTGCCACAGATTTTCACCGCGCTGCGCCTCTCCGCCGGGCGCGCGCTGGTGATGACGATCTCGATTGAAATGCTGAGCAGCAACGACGGGATCGGCAGCATGATCTGGGCGTCGTGGCAGACCTTCGCCACCGAGAAGCTGTACGCGAGCGTGATGGTGGCCGGGCTGCTGGGGTTGGTGTCCGGTCCGGTGTTTCACTGGCTCGAGCGCCGTTTCGTGCCGTGGGCAGGCGGGCAGGCGTGATTCAGGAAATGATTTACTACTCGCGGATGACGCTGGGCATCCGCGACCTGCTGCGGCAGCCGGTGGCGGCCGACCCGACGACCGCAGTGCGATGGAACCTGGAGCATCGCGAGGAACATTTTCTCGACCTGGCGCGCCGCGTCGTCTTTGCGAATCCCAAACATCCTTATCACGAGATGTTCCGGATCGCGGGATGCTCCGCCGAAGAACTGGCGGCGGAAGTCGGGCGCAGCGGCCTGGAACCTGCGCTCGAGAAACTCTACACCGCGGGCGTGTATCTCACCCACGACGAGTTCAAAGGCAAGACGCCGCTCGTCCGCGGCGGCCGCGAGATTCCGTGCGGGCCGCAAACGTTTCTGAATCCGCTGGTGCGCGGCCGCATGATCGGCTCGAGCAGTGGAAGCCGCAGCCCCGGCACCATGACGCCGAAGAGCACAAAACTCCAGGTTTACCGGGAAGTGTACCATCGCCTGCAAGGGCGCGAATTCTCGCTCGCCGGGCGAACGATGGTTCAGGTGCGGCCGATTCTGCCCTCGACAATCGGCATGGGAACCAACCTGCGACGCATCCGTTTCGGCGAAAAGCCAGCCAAATGGTTCGCGCAAAGCGGTCATTGGCGGGATGCCGGCCACTACCGTGCGGTGACTCATTTGATGGTCCGCTCCGCGCGATGGATGGGCGCGCCACTGCCGCTGCCGGACTATTTGCCGGAGAACGACTTTTCGCCGGTGGCGCGCTGGATTGCCGAACGGAAGCGGGAGGGACTTCCCTGCGTGATGCGCAGTTACGTCAGCCCCGCCGTGCGCGTGGCGGCCGCCGCGCGGGACGCGGGGCTGGACATCGCTGGAACGCTTTTTCTGGTTGACGGAGAGGCGCTGACCGACGCGAAACGCGCGGGCATCGAAGCTGCCGGCTGCGAAGTCTACCCCAAGTACGGCATCTCCGAGGTGGGATCGATCGGGAGCGCGTGCCGCCGGATGCGCAGCGGCAATAGCGTACACGTGCACAGCGACGCAGTGGCCGTAATCGGCCGCCGGCGGCGCGCGCCACTCTCGGACGTGGAAGTGAACTCGCTCCTGTTCACCACTCTGCTGCCCTTTGCCGCGCGGTTTCTGATCAACGCCGAAATGGATGACGCGGGCATTCCGGAGCCGGTCGATTGCGACTGCGAATACGCGCGCGCCGGGCTGAACTACCGGATACGCGACATTTTCAGCTACGGCAAGCTCACCGGCCAGGGCATCACGCTGATGGGCAACGACGTCTTGCGGATACTGGAAACGGCGCTGCCGCAGCGCTTCGGCGGCGGACCGGGCGACTACCAGCTTGTCGAGTACGACGGCGCGCGCCAGGCGCAAGTGGAACTGCGCATCAGTCCACGGGCGGGCGCCGCGGTGCCTGCCGATGTGCGCGATTTTCTGCTGAAGGAAATTCGTGGCTGTTACGGAGGCTCCCTGGCATTGCGCGTGTGGACGCATTCGGGAGGCCTGGAAGCCGTGGTCGCCGAACCGTTCGCGACGCGGAGCGGGAAGGTGCTGCCGCTGCATCTGCTGGGAACGAAGGTGGAGGCTGAGCGTGCTCCGTAGAACATTTCTGACCGCCTCCGCCCTTGCCGCGGCGGGCGGGCTGGTTTCCTGCGCCAGGCGCGCGCCGAAAGAGCCGCGGATGAAGCTGCGGGTCTCCGCGGCCAACCATTTTTCCATGTGCCCGTTTTATGTGGCATACGAGTCGGGGTATTTTTCGGATGCGGGTTTCGACGTTGAATTGGCGAAGGACATCGGAATGGCGCAGTCGCTGCCCTTGCTCGCGGGCGGAAAACTGGATGCGGGATTGACCGGCCTCGGGCCCTCGGTGGTGAACGCCGTAATCCGCGGCGCGCGCGTGCGGTTGGTGGCAGCTCGCGAGCGGGTATCGCCATCGTGCGGCACCGCCGGCACCATCTTCCTCAGCCGCAAGGTCTTTCCCCACGGCGTCCAGAGCGTGCGGCAGCTCCGTGGAGCCCGTATCGCCATCACCGAGACATCGCCCCGATCGCGATACTGGCTGGATCTGTTGTTGCGGCAAGGAGGAATGCGGCTGAGCGACGTGGTGGTGCGGAAGATATCGCTGAACGAGAAAGTGGCCGCCCTGCACGCGGGCGCGATTGACGGGTTCGTCACGTCGGAAGCCGACCTGGATCCCGAACTACGGCCGCTGGGATTAGTGGCCGGCCCCAGCGTGGCGAGACTGGAGCAAGACGTCCAGTTCTCGTACATCCTGTTTGGAAGCCGTTTGCTGGATGGCCGCGTAGAAACCGGCGCGCGGTTTCTACACGCTTACTTCCGGGGCGCCAGCGACTTTGTGGGTGGCAAGACTCCGCGCTTCCTGGACGATTTTGCGAAGAAGAACAATCTGGACGCCACGGCGCTCCGCCAGGGCTGCCGCGCGACTTCCGAGCGCGATGGAAGCATCCACCTGGACGATTTGCGGCAGTTCGTTCAGTGGATGGCGGCGCAGGATTTGTGCCCCGCCAATGTCGACGCCGCGGCTTTGGTCGATACCCGATTTCTGGAAGCTTCCCGCTCGATGAAATGAACTGGACGATCCTATCCATGCAAAACAACCGCTCTTGCATTCTCCCTGCCGCGCTCCTGTTAGGGGCGCTGGCGGCGTCGCTGCTGGCGCAGCCCATCCCCTTGGGTTCCATCGCGGGAACGATCACCGATCCTTCCGGGAACACCGTGGCCGAAGCCGGCATCCGCGTCTTCGAGATTACGACCAATGCCGAACGCAAGGTGAGCAGCGACCAGGCGGGCCGCTACATGGTGGCGGACCTGCCGCCGGGCGCATACTCGCTGGAGGTCGCGCACAGCGGGTTTCAAATTTCGCGAATCGACGGATTCCAGTTGACGGCGGGCCGCACGCTGCGGGCCGACGTGGAGTTGAAGATCGGCGCCTCGAAGGAAACGGTCCTGGTGACCGCCGAAGCGCAGCCGGTGGATACGCAACCGGGCGCGTGGGCCGATGCTATCAGCCAGCAGCAGCTTGCCTCGCTGCCGCTCAACGGCCGGGACGTGTTCGATCTCGCTTCGCAGCAGGTGGACGTCGAGACACCGGCTAGCGCCAATGCGACCATCAATACGGGCCTCGGCGTCCACATGTCCGTGAATGGTTCCCGCCCCAGCGAAAACGCGTTCCGCCTGGATGGAATTTACATCGACGACGCCAGCGGCTCCGCTCCCGCGAGCGCCGCGGGCTATCTTCTCGGCCTGGAAGCCATCGCCGAACTGAACCTGGTCACCGCGCCGTTCAGCGCCGAGTACGGCCGAACCGATGGCGGCGTCCTCACCGCGGTGTCGAAATCGGGAACCAACGGGTTTCACGGCTCCCTCTACGAGTACGTTCGCAACAACGCTTTCGACGCGGACAATTATTTCGATGCCGCGGGCGAGCCGACTCCGGCGTTTCGACGAAACCAGTTCGGCGCCCTGCTCGGCGGGCCAATCCTGAAGGACAAGCTGTTCTTCCTGCTCAATTACGAAGGAGTCCGCATCGCTTCCAACACAACCGACACCATCGTCACGCCGGATGCCGACGCCCGCAACGGCCTGCTTCCGGTAAACGGCGTTTTGAAGCAGGTTACCGTCTCCACCAAGATTCTGCCGTACCTGGCCATGTTCCCGCTGCCCAACGGCTCCGATTTGGGCAATGGTACCGGCGACTACAGCACGCCGGTTCCCACCGGCACCCGCGAGGACTTTGCCACCGGAAAACTCGACTACGTCAGGAGCGAGCGCTGGCGCTTTAACGCCCACTACACTTTCGACGATTCGGATTCCACCACGGGCGACCCATTCCGAGTCTACACCTACCTGAACAATTCGCACGACAACATGGTGCAGGCCGAAGGCCAGTTCGTGCCGTCGGCGAATACGGTCGAGGAATTCCACGCGGCCTTCAGCCAGATCCGAAACGGGAGCATGGCCTCCTCGGCGGCGGACGTTGCCGCGGCCGCCTTCGTTCCCGGCCAAAGCGTGGGCGCGATCTCGGTCACCGGCTTGAGCGAGCTCGGCGGAAACGCCACCCGTACTTCGCCCATGTATTTCGCCCTGAGCGACGGCCAGATCAGTTATTCGCTCACCAGAATCGCGGGCGCGCAGAAGATCTCCGCCGGCGCCAGCTTCAACCATATTCTGCTCGATGAGACCGGCGATCTGGACCGCGCCGGCTATTATCAATTCACCTCGCTCCAAAGCTTTCTCGCCGCGCAGGCCTCGAAGCTCGAAGTTCTCGCGCCAGATTCCGGCACGCTGCGGCATTGGAGCATGCAACAGGTTTCCGGATACGTGCAGGACAATGTGCGCATCGGCCGCCACCTGTCTTTCGGCGTGGGCGTGCGTTACGAGATGGCGACCACGCCCGTCGAGCGCAACGGCAAAGTCGGCACGCTTCCCGATCCCCTTACGGACACGAGCGTTACCGTGGGCGGCCCGCTCTACATCAATCCATCGAAGCATAATTTTGCGCCGCGCGCGTCGCTCGCCTGGGATCCCACTGGCGACGGCCGCACGGTAGTGCGTGCCGGCAGCGGTATTTTTTACGATTTGCTGGGAACGCGCGAGTTACTGGTTGCCGGACTATATATGCCGCCGTTCTTTGACCGCTACACGATCAGTAAGCCCGGGTTCCCGGACGCCCTGAGCGAGATCGGCGCGGCCGCCGGACAGCCAGCCGCCGATATCCTTGGCTACCGCCCGAATCAGCCGTACACAATCCAGGACCAGTTGGTGGTGGAGCATGAATTCGCGCGCAGCTTCGTCGGGCAGATCGGTTACGCCGACTCGCGCGGCGTTCACCTGGTGGGAGGAATCAACAACATCGACACACCGCAGCCGCAGTTCCTCCCCGGCGGGCAGATCTACTTTTCGCCGAACGCCCCGCGGTTGAATCCGGCATTCTCGACCATCAATCTGCGGACGACTGCTTTCGACTCTGTCTACCACAGCTTGAATGCGGGACTTCAGGCGACGGTTCTCAAGAGCCTTCGCGTGCAGAGCAAGTTCACCTGGAGCAAATCCATCGACGACGATTCGACGGCCGTCACGGACGACTTCTACGCCAACGGCACCCCGCCCGACATCTATAACCTCCGGCAGAATCGCGGCCCGTCGGACTTCGATTGCCCATTCGCCTTCGCCACCAACTTCGTTTACGATCTGCCGCGAACGGGATCGCGCCCGGCGAGCCTGGTGTTCGGCGGCTGGCAACTAGATGGAACGTTGCAGGTTCAATCCGGCAATCCGTTCAGTCCAACCGTGGGTTTCGACAACGCGAACCTGGGCGGAACTGGGAGCGCCGGTGGGGAGAGGCCCAGTCTCGTCCTCGGCCAACCGCTGATTCTGGGCGGCGTGAACGAGTATTTCAATCCGCTGGCCTACTCACTGCCGGCCAACGGAACCTTGGGCAACCTGGGACGCAACGTGCTCAGCGGGCCGGGACTGGCGATGGTCAATCTGGCGCTGGATCGGACATTTTGGAAGCGAGAGAGTCAGTCCGTGCGGCTGCGCGCCGAAGTGTTCAACGTCGCCAACCATCCGAACTTCCAGATTCCTTCGGGAACCTCGCTGTTCGACAGCACCGGTGGGCGGGTGGGAGGCGTGGGGCAGATCACAACCACCACCACTTCCTCGCGGCAGATTCAGCTTTCGGCCCGCTATTCCTTCTGAAGCGGCGCGCTCCGCGCCTTCTTTTCCGGCCTATCTCCCGGGTGGGCATCGACGGCCGTGGATATCGCATCCCGAGTGAGTTGGCGCGATTCGACTTTTCTTTTCATACCGGTTAGGCTGAGTAAGAAGAAGCATCCGGATGAAGACAGCTTTGATTTTCGGGATCACCGGGCAGGACGGGTCGTTCCTGGCGGAGTTTCTGCTGGAGAAAGGGTACGAAGTTCACGGCGTGATCCGGCGCGCATCCACCTTCAACACCGACCGCATCGACGCGGTCTATCGCGACCCGCACGAGAACCGCGCGGCGCTGCGCCTGCACTACGGAGACATGTCGGACGGCACCGGGCTGCGGCGGGTGATTGCGCAGGCTTCTCCGGACGAGATCTACAACCTTGCGGCGCAATCCCACGTGCGCGTGAGTTTCGACCAGGCCGAGTACACGGCGGACGTGGTGGGAACCGGAACGCTGCGCGCGCTGGAAGCGGTGCGCGACCACATGAAGGCCGGCGGCAAACCGGTGCGGTTCTACCAGGCCGGTTCGTCGGAAATGTTCGGGGCGGCGCCGCCGCCGCAGAATGAGGCGACGCCGTTTTACCCGCGCAGCCCCTACGCAGTGAGCAAGGTGGCGGCGCACTGGTACACGGTGAATTACCGGGAAGCGTACGGCTTGTTCGCGACCAACGGCATCCTGTTCAACCACGAATCAGAGCGGCGCGGCGAGACGTTCGTGACGCGGAAGATCACGCGCGCGCTGGGCCGCATCAGGCTGGGGATGCAGAAAAAGCTGTACCTGGGCAACCTGGAGGCGAAACGCGACTGGGGCTATGCGGGCGATTACGTGGAGGCGATGTGGATGATGCTGCAGGCTCCGCGGCCCGGCGATTACGTGATCGCGACCGGCGAGTCGCACTCGGTGCGCGAGTTCCTCGACTTGGCCGGCGAGTATAGCGGGTTGGACTGGACGCAGCACGTGGAAACCGACCCGCGCTATTTCCGGCCATCGGAAGTGGATCACCTGCAGGGCGATTCCTCGAAGGCGCGGAGCGAGCTCGGCTGGCGCCCCAAGATAAGTTTTCCGGAGCTGGTGCGCCTGATGGTGGAACACGACCTGGATCTGGCGAAACAGGAGCTCACGCTGGCGGAGGCGGGCCACCGCGTCGTGTTGCGGGGTTCGGCCCACAGATAAGCCCCACCCATACACCATGGAAAAGAACAGCCGCATTTTCGTCGCAGGGCACAGAGGGCTGGTGGGGTCGGCGATTTGCCGGCGCCTGCGCCAGGGAGGGTTCGACAACCCCGTGTTGCGTGAACTGGAGGAGCTCGATCTGCGCGATCAGGCGGCCACGCGGCGCTTCTTCGCGGAGGGAAAGCCCGAGTACGTTTTTCTGGCGGCCGCCAAGGTGGGCGGGATTCTGGCCAATGCCACGTACCCGGCCGATTTCATCTACGACAACCTGGCGATCGAGACCAATGTGATCGACGCCGCGGCGCGGGCGGGCGTGCGCAAGCTGCTGTTTCTCGGATCTTCGTGCATCTACCCGAAGCTCGCGCCGCAACCGATTCGGGAAGAGTCTCTGCTGACGGGGCCCCTCGAGCCGACCAACCAGTGGTACGCGATCGCCAAGATCGCCGGTATCAAGCTGGCGCAGGCGTACCGCGCTCAATACGGGCTGAACGCGATCAGCCTGATGCCGACCAACCTGTATGGACCGGGCGACAATTTCGACTTGGCGTCGTCGCACGTGTTGCCCGCCCTGATTCGCAAGACGCACGAAGCGCTGCGCGCGGGCGCGCCGGAAATCACGGTTTGGGGCACCGGCACGCCGCGCCGCGAGTTCCTGCACGTCGACGACCTTGCCGATGCGGCGGTGTTCCTCATGCTCGAGTACGACTCCGGCGAAATCATCAACGTGGGAACCGGCACCGACGTGACGATTCGCGAGTTGGCGGAAATGATCGTGCGCGCCGCTGGCTACACCGGAAGAATCGCGTTCGATTCAACGAAGCCGGACGGCACGCCGCGCAAGCTGCTGGACGTCAGCCGGTTGAATGCGTTGGGGTGGAAGCCGAAGACAGCGCTGGCCGAGGGCATCGACGAAACCTGGCGCTGGTACGTCGAAAACGTGGCCTCGCGGAGGTAGGACAGACGATCGGTTTTTTGTCGTCTGTCAACCCGTCGTGGCTTGGTAAACGTGACAGACCACGAACGGCGATGGTCTCTCCTACCTCAGACCCCTACGCCGGCGCGCCAGAGTATGTAGCCGATGGCTTGCCGAATATAGTTCCATTCCTCGCGCTGCGGCGAGTTGTGGTCCTTGCGCGGGGATCCGTACACCTCGAGCCCGTGGAACTGGAGCATCCGTTTCACTCGGTAAATATGATAACCGTCGCTGACCACGATCACCGAGTGGAGGCCCATGCGCCGGATGATCTCGCCCGCCAGGGCGATCGATTGCACCGTGGTCTCGCCTTCGTTTTCGACCACGATGGCTTCCGAGGGCACGCCATGGCTCATCAGGTAATCGCGGCCCACACCGCCTTCGGTGAACACCGGCTCTCCGCCCGCGCCGCCGGTGGTCATGATGCGCGAAGCCAGCTTGCGCGCGTACAAGTCGAGGGCGTGGTCCAGGCGGGCTCGCAACACCGGGGAGGGCCGGCCATGATATTCCGCGGCGCCGAGGACGAGGATGATGTCCGCCGGTTGCGCTTCGTCCACGGTGGACTGCCGTTCGATGCGGTTGGCCACGCGAACGATGCCGATCGCCAGGATGGCCAGCGCCACCAGCGCCGCCAGCCCTGCGGCCCATGCCACGCGTTTCATCTGCGATAATCTGATCGTTCGAAACTATTGTAAGCGCATGCCCCGGCCGGAAACCATATCGAGTGCGGCCAATCCGCTGCTCAAGGACGTGCGCCGGGCCATCGCGCGCGGCAGCCTGACGGCCGATGGCTGGTCGGTGGCCGAGACCTTTCACCTGCTCGAAGAGGCGCTCAAGAGCGAGTGCGAAGTGAAGATCGTGCTGGCGGCGGAATCGGTGCGCTCGGCCGCCACGGCGCACGTGCGCGGCCTGTCCGGCGTCCGGGTAGCCGTGCTCCCCGACAGCCTGTTCCAGAGCATTTCCGGGACCGAAACCGCGCAGGGAGTGATGGCGCTGGTGCGGCCGCCGGAATGGAAGATCGAGCACCTGTTTCGCGGCTGCCCGCTAGTGGTGGTGCTCGATGGCCTGCAAGATCCCGGCAACGCCGGCGCCATTCTGCGCACCGCGGAGGCGTTCGGCGCCACCGGAGCGCTGTTCGTCAAGGGCACGGTGAGCCCGCACAACCCGAAGACCATTCGCGCTTCGGCGGGCTCGGTGTTTCGCGTTCCCTGCCTTTTCGGGATGGATGCGGCACTGGCGCGCGCCGCGTTGCAGCAGAACCGGGTCGAGCTGTATGCCGGCGTTCCTGCGCGCGCGGCTACCGCGGCGCGGGCGCTCGACCGTGTGGATTTCGCGCGGCCGTGCGGCCTGGTGATCGGCAACGAGGCTCGCGGCGTGGGCAGCGTGCTGCGCGCGGCGGCACACGATGTCTCGATTCCCACCGTCGGCGTCGAGTCGCTCAACGCTGCCGTGGCGGCCGGCATTCTGCTCTATGAAGCCCGGCGGCAGAGGACGATCCGCCCGTGAGCCTGTTCGATTCCACCCCGCCGGCGCCCGATGCGCCATCCGCACCGGATCAAAAGCGCCCGCTGGCCGAGCGCATGCGGCCCGACCGCCTGGAAGACTTCATCGGCCAGGAGCACATTCTGGGGCCGGAGAAACCGCTGCGCCGTCAGATCGAGCGCGATGAGCTCAGCTCGGTGATTCTGTGGGGCCCTCCCGGCGTCGGCAAGACCACCCTCGCCAAGCTGATCGCCCGCATCACGCGCTGCGAGTTCATCCCCTTCAGCGCGGTGTTGAGCGGCATCAAGGAAATCAAGGCGGTGATGGCCGACGCCGAAAAGCTGCGCCGCCTGGGCAGGCGCACCATATTGTTCATCGATGAAATCCACCGCTTCAACAAAGCCCAGCAGGATGCGTTCCTGCCTTACGTGGAGCGCGGCGACATCATTCTCATCGGTGCCACCACGGAGAATCCGTCCTTCGAAGTGATCTCGGCGCTGCTGTCGCGCTCGCGCGTTTATGCGCTGCGGCTGCTCAGCGTGCCCGAGTTGACCACGCTGCTGCGGCGCGCGCTGCCTGTGGTGCATCTCGAGGCGCCGGACGAACTGCTCGAGCAGATCGCGATCTATTCGAATGGCGACGCGCGGCAGGCGTACAACACGCTCGAAGCCGCGGCCGCCGCCTCGCAGGGCGTGCTCACCCAAGCCGCGCTCGAAAACGCCATCGAGCGCAAAGTGCTGCTCTACGACAAGGGCGGCGAGGAGCACTTCAACCTGATTTCCGCGCTGCACAAATCGGTGCGCTCGAGCGACGTGGATGCGGCGCTGTACTGGCTGGCGCGGATGCTCGAATCCGGCGAGGACCGGCTGTACCTCGCGCGCCGCTTGATCCGCATGTCGATCGAAGACATCGGCCTGGCCGATCCGCGCGCGCTCGAACAGGCCATCGCGGCCATGCAGGCGGTGCACTTTCTCGGGATTCCGGAAGGCGACCTCGCGCTGGCCCAAGTCGCCATTTACCTTTGCGCCGCACCCAAGAGCGACGCCTCCTACAAAGCGCTGGGGGCGGTCGCTGCGGATGTCGAGAATACGATTGCCGAGCCGGTTCCGATGAACCTGCGTAACGCCGTCACCAAACACATGAAAGCCTGGGGCTACGGCGAAGGCTACGAGCACGCCCACCATTTCGAGGACGCCATCACCGATATGGAATGCCTGCCCGCATCGCTAGCCGGCCGCCGCTACTACTTCCCGACTAACCGCGGCGTCGAAAAGCGGATCGCGGAGCGGCTGGAAGAGATACGCAAGGCCAAAGCGGAGCGAAGCCAGGGCGATGGGTAGCGATGCAATGCATATACAATTGAAGAGTAGTGTTCGATTGGGATCAGAGCAACCTGAAGAAGATCAGGGCGCACCGGGTTAAGGCGGCGGAAGTCGAGCAGGCGCTCTCTCGAGATCCGATCCTGATCTACGAGCAGATCGGCGCGGGTGGCGAGGCCCGGTATGTTTACTACGGAGAAACGGAACGCAGCCGCCTACTAGCGATAGTTCTGACGGAACGCGACGACAAGATCCGTGTGATTACGGCCTACGACCTGGATGCTGGCCAGAAGCGCGACTACCTGGAGCGTCGCGCGCAAGGAGAGTGATGTCATGAGCGAGACGACCAAGCAAGCTCCGGCAGCTTCGAAAATGCCGAAATTCATGAACGAGGACAAGGAAGCGAAATGGTGGGCGAGTGCGGAGGGCCGGCAGTTCCTCAAGCGGCGATCTGCGGCGGGAGCAGGGAGGAAACAGAAAGGTTCACCTCTTGTGTCGAGCCTGAGCCGCGCGAGCAGCGTGCAGATCGCGCTGCGGTTGCCCGCGCCGGACCTGGCCAAGGCTCGTAAGATCGCCGGCCACAAAGGGATCGGCTACCAGACCCTGCTGAAGATGCTGGTGCACGAAGGCCTGCAGCGCGAGGCAAGACGGCAATAGCGGGCTCGCCGCTCCGGAGGCCTTTCACCACTGTTGAGGCCAGGCGCCTGGCAATGGAACATCCCCGTTCTCTGTGACGATGGTCGCCGGAACGGGTCTGTCAACCGGGCAGCCGGTGTCCGTGTCGCCGGGGAAACGTAGCTCGTACAACCGGCAAAAGTCGCGGCGGAGACGAAGGTCACTGACGGCCGTAAATAGCTTTAGCTCATCTCTATCTCTGCTCCAAGTGTCCCAGAGCTCATGGGCGTGCTGCTCAAACCTGCGATGACTCTCTGAGAACCGCCAGGGCGCTATCCCGGCGGGGGTAAGGAGGTGCCGCTCTTCCTCTGTCAGGGCACCCCAACACTCGTCCTGTCCCACATCCCCAAGCCCAAGCAACTTCCTGCACGCAAACAGTCGCACGTCGCGATCTGGGTGGCGAAGCAACCCCCGAAGAATCTTGGCGGTCCGCCAAACCCCGAGTGCGCCGCCGGGGTCCTTGCGTGGGAGGTTTTCGAATTCCCCGCCGTGATCGGGTTGAATCCACCAGGTAAGCAGCCCCACCCGCTCCCAGAATGGCCTGGAATCGTCCAGAGGCAGTCGAACATGGCTTCCGCTATATACAGGGAAAATGCTGCGCCACCAATCCCGGACCACGTGGTACCGGCCATTCTCCACGCGCACCAAGAAGATGTCGCGTTCTTTGTCGTGGGTGGAATTCCAGTCGCCCGTAGTACCGCCAGTCCAGTGGATTTCGTATATGTCGATCAGCTTTCGCGGCTCAATCCCTTTCACGACGATTTCGACGCGCACTTGACGGCGCAGCACGCGCCAGTATCGTCGATCTTTGGGGTCGCCACCCGGAAACCCCGGCACGCTGAAGAATGGCCAGCTCTCGAAAGCGTGTTTCTCGATCACGCCTACAAAGATGTGCGTGGCGCGCTGGAGCATCTGGTCTTTAGACATGTCCTGGGAGATGTTGAATTCTAGCCCGGGTCCGCAGGCGGTGAGGCACAGGACGGTGCACGCCAAAATCCATCGCATTCTCTTAAGACTCCAGCTTACGGCCGCGAGTTCCAACTCCCTGGGGTGCTTATGGCAGGCCGGGGACCCGCCCCACCCCCGCCAGCCGCGTCCCCGGTTCCAGCCATCTCCTCCGGCCGGCGTGGGCGATGGCGAATAGAACCACGAAGCCGGTCATCAAGCCCAGGCTGGCGCCGAGGCCGATCCATTCGGGGCGGAAAGAATGCAATCGCAGGGTGATCGCGACGTTGAGCAGCAGCGGCACCATGGCGGCGAGCACCGGCGGCCAGGGACGATCCAGCGCGAACAGCGCGCGGGCGGTCACCTCAATCAGACTCCAGCCCACCATGCTGGGGCCCATGCCGAGAAACACGGCCGCCACCAGCCCGGTGGATTCGGCGGTGAAGCTGCCGCGCTGGAACAGGATTCCAATTACGGGCCGGCGAAACAGAATAGCGAAGCCGCAACCGGTGACTGCGGCTAGCGCGGTCAGGAGCACCGTCCGATCGATCAATCGGAAGGCGTCGCGCATGCGCGCCAGGCTGCGCAGGCGGCTGATTTCCGGAAGCAGCGAATTCGAAATCGGGCTCACCAGCAGCGCCAGCGGCACGCCCACGCCGCGCATGCAGTAATCCAGCGCGGCCGCCATCCCCGGCCCCACGTGAGTGGCATAAGCGCGGGTGAAGACGATGTTCAGGCCCAGGCATGCCGCATAGACAACGAAGAAAGCCGGCTTAGCCGCAATCTCGCGCCAGGACACAGCGCACGGTTCCACGGCGGTGTGCGCCAGCTCGCGCCGCGTGGCGAACCACACGATGGCCAGTTGCGCGAAAGCGCCGGTGGTGTAACCGATGGCGAACGCATGGACGCCCACGGCTCGCCACAGCGCTAGCGCGAGCGCGATGGTGAAGACGTTGAGCACCGCCTGGTAGAAGGCCATGGGGCCGAATCGCCGGCTGGTATAAAGGAACGCGCAATACACCGCGGCGGAGCCGGCGGCGAAGGTCGAGAACGCGAAGATGCGCAGGTTGGCAGTGGCGGCCGTGAAATAGACCGGATCGAGGCCAGGCGCGAGAATGCGCATCAGCCACGGCGCTGCCACGATCACGGCAATCGAAATGGCGGCGAGCACCCAAGCGAAGACGCGCAAGAGGCGCCGGAAGAGGGCGAGGCGCGCGGTCCCGCCAGCCGCGGTCAGCATGGGAACGAAGGCGAACACGATGCTGTTGATGACCACCGAATTCAGGGTGTCGATGGGGCCCATGGCGACGGCCAGCGAATCGGCGCGGGAATGTGTGCCGAGCAGGTACGCGGTCAGCGCCACGCGCAGGAAGCCCAGCAGGTTGCCGGTGACGAGGCCGGCCACAATGACCAAACCGCCGCGCACGAGCGGGCTTTCCACCGCGCGGTTCAGAACCCGCTCGGCGCTCAACGCCGGGGTTGGTTCGGTCGAGCTCATGGCCTATCGGGAAGCAGCCAGTCCAAGGGCCGGCGAACAAATGCGCCCGCAAGCGGGCGTTGGCAGGCTGAAGCCCGCCCCACCGGATCAGGCCGTGGCCGCGAACGCGTTCCGCGCCGCCCGCAGCGCCGATTCGTAATCCGGATGATCGGCGACTTCTTTTACATATTCCGCGTGGCACACCCGATTGTTCCGGTCGATCACGAAAATGGCGCGGCTTTCGATACGCAGTTCCTTGATGAGCGTACCGTAGTTGGAGCCGAAGGAGGCGTCCTTGTGATCGGAGAGCATTTTCACCTTGTCCACGGCGAAGGCGCCGCACCAGCGCTTCTGGGCGAAAGGCAGGTCCATGGAGACAGTCAGAATATCGATGCCTGGCAGGGACGTGGCCGCGTCGTTGAACCGCTTGGTTTGCGCGTCGCAAACCGGCGTATCGAGCGAGGGCACCACGCTGACGATGCGAACGTGGCCGGCGGTATCGGCCAGTGTCACCGGCTTCAGGCTGCTATCGACCACGCTGAAATCCGGAGCGGCATCGCCGGGTTTGAGCTCCGGCCCAACCAGCGTCAGAGGGTTGCCTCGCATGGTGGTAGCTCCCGGTCTTTCCATAGTTCCTCCCAGCGGATTTTAGCGATTGAGTTTCTATTGTAGCAATTCGGCCAATTGGGCAGCCTCGGTGACGGGCAACTGGCAGGTGTAATTGTGGCAGACATAAGCGCTGGGAAGGCCGTCGGCGGGCCGCATGGTTTCGATGGACGGGATTCGGGGAGCGAGGGCGCGCCGGGTTTCGTCGGTATCCACCAGCAGCACGATGCGGTTAGCTACGAAACGTGCGTGGACGGCGCGCAGCAGAGCGCGCGTGGCGGCGGATTCGCGCGGGCCAACCACGACAATCTGGCGCGGCTCGGCGAGCGAAAACTCGCAGGCCGTGAGCATGGCCGGCAGCGCCACCGGGACGCGGGACAGGCGCTGGGCGAAGGCGGCCAAGGCGCGTTCGGCGGAGGCGCGAAACTCCGCGCGGCCGGTAATCTGGGCGAGGCGCAGCAGGTTGAGAATCGCGATCGAATTGCCGCTTGGTTCGGCGCCATCGTAATCTTCCTTGAGGCGCAGCACGAGGCTGGCATTGTCCGCCGGGGAGTGGAAGAAGCCGCCGCCAGCCGGGTCTTCAAACAGCGCGCTCTGTTTTTCGGCCAAGCGCACCGCCCATTCCAGGTCTCGCCGGTCGAACTGAGCTTCGTACAAGTCGAGCAGCGCTTGCGTGAACAGGGCGTAGTCTTCGAGGAAGCCGGGGATGCCGGCTTCGCCTTGGCGATAGCGGCGCAGCAACTGGCCCGTCTCCGGGTCGAGCAGCCGGTTGAGCGTGAAATCCGCGGCTTGGCGTGCGGCGGCGGCGTAGCGCGGCTCTTCGAGCACGGCGCCGCCCAGGGCGAAAGCAGAAATCATCAACCCGTTCCAGGCGGTGAGGATCTTGTCATCCAGGTGAGGACGCACACGGCTGGTGCGGGCGTTGAGCAGCGCGGCTTCGGCCGCCTCCAGCGCGGCGCGGACCTCCTCCAGCGGGCGGCCAAACTGCTCCGCTGTTTCCTCCACGGTGGCGGCCCGATAAAGAATATTGCGGCCAGCGAATTCGGCGTGCGGGTCGCTCACCACGTTGCCGCCCTCGGCCACACCGTAGCGGTAGGCGAACCATTCAGCCGGCGCGGGCACGGCCTGGCGGATCTCATCGGCAGACCAGATGTAGAAGGCGCCTTCTCCTTTGACGGCGGGGTCTTCGGCGTGGATGACGCTGTCGGCATCCTCGGCGGAGTAGAAGCCGCCCTCGGGTGCGGTCATATCGCGCAGCACATAATCGAAAATGCGGCGCCCGGTTTCGGCGAAGGACTGATCACCGGTGATTTGGAAGGCTTCGAGGTAGGAAGTCGCGAGCTGCGCCTGGTCGTAGAGCATCTTTTCGAAATGCGGAACTCGCCAGCGCTCGTCCACCGAGTAGCGGTGGAACCCGCCGCCGAGCTGATCGTGGATGCCGCCTTCGGCCATTTTGCGCAGGGTGTGGAGCGTCATCTCGAGCGCTTCCCGGTTGCCGGTGCGGGCGTGATAGCGCAGCAGAAACCCGAAGACGGCGGGCCGCGGAAACTTGGGCGTCTGGCCGAATCCGCCCATTGCGGAATCGTAAGTGCGGCGAAAGATCGAGAAACCGCTTTCGAGAACGGCGTAATCGACGGCCGGGCGGCTACCGGCGGGCGCGCCGTCGAAGGCGGATTGTTTTTCGAGTTCCGCCAGCGCTTTACTTGCCGATTCGGCGATACGCCGGCGGTCGTTGCGCCAGGCCTGCGCAATCTGCGTGAGGACACGAGCGAAGCCGGTGTGACCCCAACGGTCCTCGGGCGGAAAGTAGGTGCCGCCGAAGAAGGGCTGCAATTCAGGCGTCAGCCATACCGACAGCGGCCATCCTCCTCCGCCTGTGGCGGCCTGCACAAAGGCCATGTAGATGCGGTCGACATCGGGGCGCTCCTCGCGATCCACCTTTATCGACACGAAATCGCGATTGAGCTGGGCGGCGACCGACTCATTCTCGAACGATTCCCGCTCCATCACGTGGCACCAGTGGCAGGTGGAATAACCGATCGAAAGAAAGATGGGCTTATCCTCAGCGCGCGCCTTGGCGAACGCCTCCTCTCCCCAGGCGTACCAATCCACCGGGTTGCGCGCGTGCTGCAACAGATACGGACTCTTTTCCAGGGCCAGGCGGTTGGAGTGCATGGAAGTGCCTTTAGCGTAAGGAGGAAGGACGAGGGGTGTCAAGTTTGGTGCGTGCGGTTGCTTACCCAATCGCCGGCGGTGGAAACTGAAAGCAGGGAGGCGGTGTCTAATCAGGTATGCGGTATTGGGGCTACCTGTGTGCGAAGGTGATCGTCGCGGCTGCGGCGCTCTTCGGGCTGCTGATGTGGCTCTCCAGGCTTTTCCCGGCCGATAAGCATCCGGACGCACTTGCGCCGCTGCGAAACGGCGATCTAAAGCTGCTATGCATCGTGGCTTTAATGGGCTGGTTCTTGCTGGCCGCAGGAGCTCTTTACCTGATTGTCTGGGATCAAAGGCACCGCTGCCGCACCTGTCTGCGCCGCCTGCGTATGCCGGTCGAGACCGGCTCTTGGGGATTCATGCTGCAACTCGGGCGGCCGCGGATCGAATATATCTGCGCCTACGGGCACGGCACGCTGAAAGAAGAAGAGCTGCAGATTTCCGGCCTGGCCAACCCGGAGTGGACCGCTCACTCGGACGATTATTGGGAAGAGCTGAGCGCTTCGAGCGAGGAATCCGGTAAGAAATAACCCGACCGGGCCGCCGTGCCTCGTATGTCTGGCCCCTGGGGACAGTTCTCACTGAGTCAAAACGCACATGCGCCATCTGGCGTTCGCGCTGCGAAGCCATTGAAAAGGCTGGGCCGCGCCGTGAAATCGGCAGATGGAAATCGACGTGCTCCAATGGAGTGAAGGCGTCGATGCCGCAATTTCGAGAGTTTCCTCGCCTTCGTGAGACAATTGAGAAAAGTGGCCAACAAGGAAATGAAAGTGCGCATCCCGCGGGCGGCGGGACTGGCGCGGTTCTTCCTCAGCCCGGTGGGCCGCTGGATCGTGATCGGGGCGTCCCTAGTCTTCATTCTGGCGCTGGGCGTTTTCATTCACTTCTATGCCACGTACGCGCAGTTGATGGACCAGAAGCTGCGGCAGGGGCCGTTCGCCAACACGGCCAAGATTTACGCCGCGCCGCAATCGGTGGCGGTGGGAGACGCGCTGACGCCGGAGGACATCGCGGCGGACCTGCGGCGCAGCGGGTACGGGGAATCGCGTTCCAACCCGGACGGCTACTATCAGCTTCATCCGAACGCGATTGAAGTTTTCCCTGGACCGGATTCCTATTTCGACCAGGAAGCGGGGCTGATCAAGTTCTCCGGGGGACGGATTTCCTCGATCGTTTCGCTGCAAGACAACACGGCCCGCAACGAATACCGGCTGGAGCCGCAGCTCATCACCGCCCTGTCCGGCCCGAACCGCGAAAAACGGCGCCTGGTGAAGTTCGCCGACATCCCCAGGGTAATGGTGGATGCGGTGACTTCAGCCGAGGACAAGCACTTCTTTCAGCACTCGGGCTTCGACCCTTCGCGCATCATCAAAGCCGCGTACGTGGATCTGAGGCAGGGCAAGAAGGAGCAGGGTGCGTCCACGCTCAGCCAGCAGTTGGCGCGCATGCTGTGGCTGGACCAGGACAAGCGGTGGAAGCGCAAACTCGCCGAGATGATGATCACGCTGGAGCTGGAACAGCGGTTGAGCAAGGAACAGATCTTCGAAGACTACGCCAACGATATCTACCTGGGATCGCGCGGCTCGTTCCGCATCCACGGATTCGGCGAGGCGGCCGAGGCGTTTCTCGGTAAAGACCTGAGCCAGATCACGTTGCCGGAAGCGGCGGAACTGGCGGGCATGATTCAGAACCCGGCGCATTACGATCCATACCGGCACCCGGACCGGGTGAAGGAACGGCGCAACGTGGTGCTGGGGATGATGCGCCAGAACGGCTATGTGAGCGACCGCGATTACGCGCTGGCGGTGGATGCGCCGGTGGTTGTCCCCAAGGGCGCGGCGCAGTCGCAGGAAGCGCCGTATTTCGTCGACATGGTGAACGACGCGGTGCAGGCCAAGTTCCTGGATGCCGATTTTCAGAACAACGCCTTCCGCCTGTACACCACGCTCGACATGCGGCTGCAGGACGCGGCGGCGGAGGCCATCCGGTTGGGGATGCAGAACGTGGACGCCCAGATCAAGCGGCAGTGGCGTTTCCGGGGCCAGACGCCGCCGGAGCCGCAGGTGGCGCTGGTGGCTCTGGATCCGCACACAGGCGAAGTGAAAGCGCTCGCTGGGGGCCGGAATTACGGCGTCAGCCAGTTGAACCACGTGCTCGCCAAGCGGCAGCCGGGCTCGATCTTCAAGCCATTTGTGTACGCCGCGGCGATGGATACGGCGGTGGACGGCAGCCCGCGCGTAATCACGCCGAGCACGATGGTGGACGATGAGCCGACTACCTTCTGGTTCGACGGAAAACCATACGAGCCGACCAACTTCGCCCACGAGTTTCACGGCCACGTGACGCTGCGCGAGGCGCTGGCGCATTCGCTCAACGTGGCGACGGTGAAAGTGGCGGAGATGGTGGGTTTCGACGCGGTGGTGGAGATGGCCAACCGCGCGGGGATGAATTATCGCATCCATCCGACTCCGGCGGTGGCGTTGGGCGCGTACGAGATCACGCCGCTCGAAGCCGCCGGCGCCTATACCATGTTCGCCAACCAGGGCGTTTACGTAAAGCCGAGCTTCCTCAACATGGTGCGTTCGGACAAAGGCCAGGTGCTCTACAAGAACGTGATGGAACAAAAAGCGGTGCTGGACCCGCGCGTCGCTTACGTGATGACCAACCTGCTGGAGGAAGTGCTGCGCAGCGGCACGGCGGCGGGAGTGCGTAGCCGCGGCTTTTTGGCGCCGGCGGCGGGCAAGACCGGGACTTCGCGCGACGGCTGGTTTGCGGGCTACACCTCCCAGTTGTTGTGCGTGGTGTGGGTCGGGTTTGACGACAATCGCGATCTGGATCTGGAAGGCGCCAAATCGGCGGCGCCGATCTGGGCGGAGTTCATGAAGCGCGCGCTCGACTACCGCGAGTATCGCGACGCCCAACCGTTCACCGCGCCGGCGGGAGTGGTGAGCGTGGAAATCGATCCGCAATCGGGGATGCCGGCCACGCCCGCTTGCCCGAGGACGCAGACCGAGGTGTACGTTGCCGGCACGGAGCCGGTGGGTACCTGCCCGCTGCACGGCGGCCGGACGGGCGTTACCAACGTGGCCGGCTGGGAAACCGGCGGCGGCAACCCGGTTGCTTCCGCGGATAGCCCGGCCGAAGGCGGCTCGCGGGTGGCGCCGGCGGCGGTGGCGCGCCGGGTGGTGAGGCAGACGTCGGCCGAGGCGGCGCAGCAGGTTCCGCCCGCTCCACCGAAAGCGCACGACACGCGCAAGCCGGAGGAGAAAAAGAGCATCTTGCGCCGGCTGCTGGGTGTGTTCAAATAAGGTAAGGGAGTCAGTCTGCGATGCTGATCCTGCCAGCCGGTCTGCTACTGGCAGCCGCCGTAAATTCCTTATCGGCCCAGGCGATGCCGGACACACCCGGTCCGGTGGCCGGGCCGCAAGCGCCTACACCGTCCAACGAAACCCGTGGCGATATTTTCATGGCCGAGAGGAAATTCCGCGAGGCCATCGAAGCCTATCGGGAAGGCCCGGCGCAAAACGCGGTGGTGCAAAACAAGCTTGGCATCGCCTACGAGCAGACTGCCAGCGGAGGCGCCATGATTTCCGCGGGGCAGCTCGACAACGCCCGCAAGGCTTACGAGCGCGCCATCAAGCTGAAACCGGATTACCTGGAGGCGATGAACAATCTCGGCACCATTTACTATGCCAGGAAGAACTACCGCCGCGCCATCAACTGGTATAACCGGGCGCTCAAGATCGCGCCCGGCGAAGTGCGTTCCGCCGTCGTTTACGAAAACCTGGGCCGGGCATGGTTCGACCGCAAGGACTACGCGCGCGGGTCCGAGTGTTTCCTGAGCGCCTTGCGGCTGGATCCGAAGGTGTTCGAGCACCACGGCAGCGCCGGGCAGATTCTGGAAGAAACCAACATCGCGGAGCGCGCCAAGTACCACTTTTACCTGGCCAAGGCGTACGCGAAATTGGGGCGCAACGATCTGGCGATTCAGAACCTTCGCTCTGCGCTCGAAGAGGGATTCAAACAAAAGAAGAGCCTGGACGAGGAGCCGGATTTCGCCACTTTGAAGGATCTGCCCGAATTCAAGGAGCTGATGGAGCGGCCGCCGCGTGTTCTTTAGGGCCTGCCGGGAAGTGACCAGGCCAATCGCCGTTCAGACGCTCCGGCGGCTCACTCTGTGGCTCGCGCTGGCCGCGATCTGGTTCGCCCAGGTTTCCTGCACGCGCCAGACGGTCTCGCCGGCGCCCCAGCGGTTGGCGGTGCTGCGGTTCGAGAATCTGAGTTCCGACCCAACCGCCGACTGGGTGGGACGCGCGCTCGAGGAGATCCTGGACGCGGAACTGGCCGGGGCGCCGGAACTATACGCCATTCCGAGCTCGCGATTGCTGGCGATGGACCATGCGCTAGGGGCGAGGCCGGTCGCTGCGCCCGGCATCTCCGCCGGCCAGGCTGCGGCACTATCGCTCGGCGCCACGCGCGTCGGTTATGGCGACTACACCATTCGCAATGGCCGGCTGGAGACGCGCCTGAGCCTGGCCGATCCGCGCACCGGCCGGATCGCCGCCGGGTTGGCTGCCGAAGCCGATGGCGGCGATGTTCTGGCGGCAGCCACAGCGTTGGCGCGGCGGATTTCCCCCCGCGCATCCGGCTATTCGACGCACAGCGAGACCGCGCTGCACGCTTATGTCGACGCACTCGAAGCCGCCACCGGGGCCGGCGCGGTGTCGCGGGCGGAAGCGGCCCTCGAAGCGGACCCGGGGTTCGGCCCAGCTTCGCGCCTGCTGGCTGCACTCAAGGCGGAACGCGGCGACCGTGCCGGCGCGCTCGATTGTCTCAACCAAGCGCTGGCTCGCGCTGCACAAATGCCCGCTAGCGAACAGGCCCTGCTGCGGCTGGACATAGCTGACCTGGAAAACGCGGCGGCCGACCGGCAAGCGCTAACCGCGCGGCAAGAAGCGCTTGCCGCGGTGGCCGCAGCCGAGCCGGCGAATCCCGAGGCGCGGATGGCGCTCGGCAATGCTGCGTTTTCCCGGCGCGATTACGGAGCGGCGCAAGCGGCTTTCCGCAAAGCGGCGGAGCTCGATCCGGCCCAAGTGGCAGCCCTCAACCAGGGCGCGTACGCGGCGGCTTTCGCCGGCCACCTGGACCAAGCTGTAGCGGATTTGCGCCGCTACCAGACGCTGCGGCCGTCAGATCCCAACCCGCTCGATTCGCTGGGCGATGTGCACGCGCTGACCGGCCACCTGGCGGAGGCCGAGGCTTTTTACGTGCAGGCGGCGAAACAAAAACCGCACTTCCTGAACATCGAATGGCTGAAAGCGGCGATGGCGCGCCTGATGACCGGCGACCGGGCGGGCGCCGACGACCTGTCGGAGAAATACATCCAGGCGCGATTCCCAGCCCAGGACCCGTGGGACACTGAGATCCTGCGTGCCCAGTGGCGGTTCCTCAGTGGCCGGCGCCAGGAAGGATACCGCGATCTGGAAGCCTTCGCGCGCCGCCAGGATGCCGGACGGCCGAACGTCTGGGCGGCGGAGGCGCACGCGCAACTGGCGATCTGGAGCCTCTACATGGGCGATCGCGCCGCGGCGCGATCGCAAGTTCGGGCAGCCTTGCCAACCGAGCCGCTGGCGGCCATGGCCGCGCTCCTGACCGAGCCTGCGGCAAGTCCCGCAGAGTGGAGAGAGCGCGCGGAGAAACTGGGGTCCGAACAAGCCGGGAGACGGGATTTCGTGCTCAGGCAGGCGCTGCTGCTGGGAAAACAGTTCGACGAGGCCCTGCCAGTGCTGCGGCGCGCTTACGAAGACGCCGAGCCCACCGAACCGGAGCTACCGGTGCTGCTGGCCTGGGCTTACCTGGAGACTGGGCAGGCCGCGGATGCGGCGCCGCTGCTGGAACACAATCCGATTCCGCAGCGGAACGGCATCGACGTGTTTACAGCGTGCTGGTTCCCGCGCCTGTTCTTCTTGCGCGGCCAGTTGGCCGAAAAGCAGGGACGGACGGACGCGGCCCGGGCGAATTACAAGCTCTTCCTCGAACTTTCCGGCGACGCGCCCTTCCAATGGGGCGAAGAAGAAAGCGCCAGAGCCAGCCTGGCGAGCAAGTAGGGCCGGCCCGTCTTTCCCCGGGTCACTAACGCTATCTTGGCGGGGGTCCTTCCGGGATGTTGGCCAGACGGGCAATTGTTGACGTGAATTCGGTCACGACCGGGCACGCCCTCCGGTCCCATGCCACCGGCGCAGAGAACCAGCCCGGCCCCGTCCCAAATACTACCTTCGAAATCGTCACAAGGAAACCGTGGACGGCGCCAGTTACCGCATTACCCACAGAACCGGATAATTGGCTGCCGTCCTTGTTTTCGGTGCTACAGCGTCACTTTAGAACGACGGTCAGAGCGTTAGATGTGTCTATCTCGTGAGCGGCCTCGGAATTCCTCCGAACCGTGATGAGATACCGGCCGGGCCGGGCGAACTCGCGAACTCGAAAAACTCGTCGATAACAAAAGTGTCCGCCCTTGTCTCTCCCGGTTGCAATGTCAGCATCATAGCCATTTCCCAGATGCCCACGCGATCTTTGGAGAAGAAATCCTTACCGCGCTTCGACAAGGGGACCGGCGATCCTGCGGAATCGGTAACAGTTAGCGAATAATCGATCAGGGGGCCCTGCACAAAGATCGGGACTTCGTGCTCCGAGACATTTTTTAAGGTTGCCTTGAGGGTTACCGTGTCGCTGCCCGGAGGGTCGGGCACGCGCTCGAGCGTTATAGCCAATTGGGGGCCGGCCTGACCGCTCACGCCAGCCGCCGGGAAGGCGAGGCAGAGCGCCAGCAGCACGGGCACAATCGCCCCCAACGCCGCGCTGACTGCCGATACAGGCCGTTGTAGGTTCACAGCGTTCATTGACTGGTGGAAACCGGCGCCGGCGCCAGATTACCAGATTACCCGCGGAGTCGGGTAATTGGTTGCCTTGTTTTGCTATTGGGACTCAATTGCCGACAGCGCGGTTTTAATCTCGCCTCGGACGTACTCCTCCGGCTCCACCGCAAGCGCATTTCGTAGCTGCTCAGCCGCCCAGGAACCCCCCATCAGGCGCACGGTGAAACACGCCGTCGCCCTCACCCAAGGGAAACTGCTCCGAAGAAGGAATACGGGAACGATGCTCCTGATCTCGCGAAGCTCGTCTGGCGTCACGGATTTGAACCGCGGGATAAGAGAGAGGGCCTGCTGAACGGCTTGATTCTCCTCGGCGGACTGACTGGCCTCTGCAGACCGCAACACGTCCAAAACGTCGCCAAGGCAGTCATTGCGGCCGAGATTGAGCATGGCCCCAGCCGCAGTCATTCTTAGGCCGGGCGGCCAATTCCGATTCTGGCACCTGCTCTTCAGGG
This sequence comes from Bryobacteraceae bacterium, assembly GCA_049511495.1. Classification (GTDB taxonomy): domain Bacteria; phylum Acidobacteriota; class Terriglobia; order Bryobacterales; family Bryobacteraceae; genus Bog-375. The sequence goes on from JBEKXZ010000005.1 coordinate 231,543, forward strand.
CGCTGACTCCGTCGTCCGACCCAAGCCGTGCCGCGGCAAGCGCCAACTCCACTTGGCCGCCCGGAACGGGCTCGATCGCCATCGCTGCCAGAATAGCGGGGATCGCGTCCTTCTCCCCGCGGGCCGCTAGTTCGTCGGCGGCAAAGGTTCGCACTTCCGAAAGCGGATGGTGCAGGGCAGCCAGGAACCCGTCCTTCGTCAACGGGATGTGATACTTCTCCTGGAGGGTCCGCTCGTCCATGTCCGGAACGGGTGGGCCCTCAATTACCTGTACCTGCGCGTGGATGGCCGCCACAAGGATACAGGCGGCTGCAAAACTGAATACGTTTCGACTCATGGTTGCCTCGCCTTACTGTTCGGCTGCAGAAATAGACGTCACACTCGTCCCGTTGATGGAACCATGCGTGAGGGTTTTGGTGAGAGTGAAGGTGCCTATCGTCTGGTTGCAGGACGTGTAGGTCTGTGTACACGTCACTGTACATGAGTAGTTAGCACCTTGGCCAGCGAGAATGTCTGAACTGGTCCCGGAGGCGTGTTCATCAAGAAACTGGCCGTTGCCGGTGCTGGGCTCCGGCGTTCCTTGCAGCGTGTTGCCCTGGTTGTTCACCGGGCCGGCTGTAAAGGTGCCGCTACCGCTACATGTAGCGAATTGGGTGCCAGCCGGGCAGGTGGTGGTGGTGTTCGAGAAAGCCTCCGTGACGGTGGCCCCATTGTATGTGGAGGGTCCACCAGGCCCGAGGCCGATCAGCATGACAGCGCCAAAGCCGGTCAGATAGGTGGGGAAGTTGTTCTGGAGGCCGGCCTGCAGAGGTACCTGCGTAGTGCTCACAATTGTCGCGGTCGTGGGGCACGCCGGCGCAACCGTTATTCCTCCTCCCACCGCCGGCGCTCCATATGCGCACGGCGGGAGCGATCCTTCTGTGCAGATCTGTCCCTGGCTCATTGGAACTGACGGCATCTGAGCGGCAACCGTCGTCGATCCCGGGTCCTGCGGGCTCGCCAGGCCC